>JAMNYO010000102.1 GCA_023622765.1 Bacteroidota bacterium
TGACTCTCCGCGTAAGCGGAATAGGCACGCTTCATGAAGTCGACAGCATGTTCCACTTCAAACACCTCGTCGAAGCCCACCTGACGCACGGCATCCAGCACTTGGGTGGCTGAATAGTCAGAAGAGAACTGCCCGATAAAGACAGAAGGAACCAGCGCGATGGTATAATGTCCAGCAGGCAAGGAGGCCAACCCATCGTCTTGGGCATAGATAGCCTTCTGGGGGCAAGCGCGGAAACACTCGCCACAGTCAACGCACCGCTCGGGCTGAATACGCGCGTGGCCGTCCACTATGCGAATGGCCTTCGTGGAGCAAACCCGCATACAATGTGAACAACCGATACATTTATCCGAATTGATCTGTATCGAATGCGTGTAATTCCTGTCTTTCACGTCACGTTTCTCTTTTTTCGGCTAGACGGTTTAAAAGTTTACCTGTATCTCGAGGCGGGTTCCCTCGCCGGGTGTGGAGGTGAGCTTCATCTCGTCGCAGTTCTTCCGGATGTTCGGCAGTCCCATTCCCGCCCCAAAACCCATTTGACGAACCTCGTCCGTCGCCGTGGAGAATCCCTCCTCCATAGCTTTCTCGATATCCTCGATCCCGGGTCCACTATCCTCGATGACCACGTGAATACCGGTGGGACGTATATCCACGGTCATGGTGCCGTGGTACGCGTGCGCCACCACGTTCATCTCTGCCTCGTAAAGGACCACCGCGATCCTCCTCACCAAGAGCGGGGCGATATTAAACTGCTTCAACGTTTTCCTCACCGCCGAGCTGGCGCCACCCGCGGCGCTAAAGTCACCCCCTTCTATATGGTATTCAATTCTCATTCACGTTCCCCGTTTTCAAGCTGTTCACTGTTCTCGCTTTATCAGTTTTCGCTACTGATCCTCCTCTTTCATGCTGTGCAGGTACTCTTGAACCGACTTCAGGCCGTGTTGATAAAGCCTGCCGGAAACCTCGAACAGGGTCAACCCCGATTCGATGATAGCGATACCATTCTCCTTCGCCAACTGAAGCATTGGATCGGTAACCTGCTTACCACGAGCGAAAACAATGCACGGTATATTGGAAATTTCGGCAGTCCGGATGGTTTGTAACGTGCACAACCCGGTAATCAGAATCGTGTTTCCCATATAATAGCGCAACACATCGCTCATCAAGTCCGACGCGAAAGCGCTCTCGCAAGTAGACGCTGCATCCGGTGCGAAAAGCAGCCTTCCCTCCACGATTTCACTCACCCGTTGTATATTCATACGATTATTTTAAACATGTCGGTTTCATAGGGTCATAGGTTTTATCAATATGTCAACCAAAAAGTGGCATCTAGGGATCCCTAAATGCCGTCAGCTAACATAATGCACAAATATAAAGAATATTTTTTGAATTAAACGTTTTTAGCTTTAATTTATTTAAGTGGCCCTGTCGTTGGCACACGATACCTCCTCAAATAGAGAAGTGAGCGACAGAAAGGATGGTATATTATGAACTTTTTTGTACTTTTGTAAGTTCAGGAAGGGGACAAAGCGATTAATAAAAATGATATGCATACTTTGGAGCTAAGTGAACAGGAGATCATTCGTAGGCAGAGCCTCGAGGAGATAAAAAAACTGGGAATTGAGCCCTACCCGGCTCACCTATACGAGGTGAACACCTACTCCACAGACATAAAAGAGACATTCGTGGACGGCGAAGAGCCTCGTGTAGTAAGCATCGCGGGGCGGATTATGAACCGACGCATCATGGGGAAGGCATCGTTCTTCGAGCTGATGGACTCAAAGGGCCGCATCCAGATCTATATCACCCGTGACGGTCTCTGCCCGGGGGAGGACAAGGAGCTGTACAACACGGTTTTCAAGAAACTGCTGGACATTGGTGACTTCGTGGGAATTACCGGCACCGTTTTCCGCACGAAGATGGGGGAAATATCGGTGAATGCCGAGTCGATGACCCTGCTGGCGAAGTCGTTAAGACCCCTTCCTATCGTGAAGGTAAAAGATGGGGAGGTATACGATAAGTTCTCGGATCCTGAGCTGCGGTATCGCCAGCGCTACGTGGACCTACTGGTGAACGAGGGGGTGAAGGATATCTTCGTGAAGCGAACCCGCATTTTCGACGCGATGCGTTCCTTCTTCAATCAGCGGGGCTTCCTCGAGGTGGATACGCCGGTGCTGCAGAGTATTCCCGGTGGTGCTGCCGCCCGCCCGTTCGTTACCCACATGAACGCGCTCGACATTGACCTCTACCTGCGCATCGCCAACGAGCTCTACCTGAAACGGCTTATCGTGGGTGGTTTCGACGGGGTGTACGAGTTTTCCCGCAACTTCCGAAACGAAGGAATGGACCGCACGCATAACCCCGAGTTCACGGTGATGGAGATCTACGTGGCCTACACAGACTATCACTGGATGATGACGTTTACCGAGCAGCTATTAGAGTACGTGACCCTGGAAGTGCTAGGTACGACTCAGGTGAAGGTGGGTGACCGCGTAATCGACTTCAAGGCACCCTACCCTCGGGTAACCATGATCGACGCCATTAAAGAACATACCGGTATCGATATCACCGGGATGGACGAGTTCCAGCTCAGGGAAGCTTGCAAGCAGCTAGGGGTGGAGGAGGACGAGACGATGGGCAAAGGGAAGCTGATCGATGAGATTTTTGGAGAAAAGGCCGAAAAGCATTTCATCCAGCCTACCTTTATCATTGACTACCCCATCGAGATGTCGCCCCTCACCAAGCGGCACCGGGACAACCCCAATTTAACGGAGCGGTTCGAACTGATGGTGAACGGCAAGGAGCTGGCCAACGCCTACAGTGAGTTGAACGACCCGATAGACCAGCGGTGGCGCTTTGAAGAGCAACTCCGTTTGTCGGAAAAGGGTGATGACGAGGCGATGTTCATCGATCAAGACTTTTTACGGGCACTGGAATACGGTATGCCCCCCACCTCCGGAATGGGAATCGGGATGGATCGCCTCACCATGTTGCTTACCGGGCAGACCTCTATCCAAGAAGTGCTGCTTTTCCCGACCATGCGTCCAGAGTGGCGCATGAAGAAAGAGGACGACACGGAAGCGTCGGTTCATCAGAAATAATAACCCAGTGACATGGATTCTATCGGAAAAATTTGCATCCTCGGGGGTGGCACGTGGGCTACAGCATTGTCCAAGATGGTATTGATGAACCAGCAACATATCAACTGGTTCATCCGCCGGGATGACCAGATTGAAGGCTTCTACAAACTGGGACGTAACCCCAACTACCTGACCAACGTGAAGTTCAACCTGGCACAGATCACCTTCTACTCGAACATCGAGAAGGCAATCAAGGACTCCGACACGATCATTATCGCTATCCCATCGCCTTACGTGAAGCAATCCTTCCGACGCGTATGGAACAGCACGTTCCGTGGAAAGTTTGTCGTCTCGGCGTTGAAGGGCATCATCCCCAACGACAACATGGTGATGAGCGAATTCCTGGCCGATAGCTTTAAAATCCCCTCCGAGAACATCGGCGTGCTCTCCGGGCCATGCCACGCCGAAGAGGTGGCCTTGGAACGCCTTTCGTTCCTAACGGTAGCAAGTAAAGACGAGGGAAAGGCGAAGCTGTTGGCCGAGGCCATCTCATCGAGGATACTAAAAACGAACACCTCAACCGATGTGGTCGGAATAGAGCTCTCGGCAGTATTAAAAAATATCTACGCCATCGCGGCGGGCATTTGTCAGGGGTTGATGTATGGCGATAACTTCCAGGCGGTACTAATGAGCAATTGCGCCAAGGAGATGGCTCGCTTCCTCAATAAGGTGGCCCCAATGGAGCGCCAGATCACGGAGCAACAGTACCTGGGTGACATGTTGGTGACCAGCTATTCGCAATTCAGCCGCAACCGTACGCTGGGCACGATGATCGGTAAAGGTTACTCCGTGAAAACAGCACAATTGGAGATGGAGATGATAGCCGAAGGGTACTACGGGGCCAAGTGCATCTATGAACTCAATGAGCGGTACAAGGTGAATATCCCCATAGTCCAAACGGTATACGAGATACTTTACGAGAAGTTGCAACCCAAAAAAGGAATCCTGCAGCTGATCGATTTCTTCTGATTCATATTTTCACCCAACGGGTTGCCGTGCATTATCCGGCTACCCGTTAAAAAAACAATACAATGGAGAGTATTCAACTAAACATCAAGCAGGTACTCCCCTTCCTCCCGGAAGAGGATATCTTGAAAAAATCGGAGCAGGCCGACGCATGTAACCAAGCGTTGCACGATGGTTCTCGCGAGGGTAGCGATTTCCTAGGGTGGGTCTCCCTCCCCTCCTCCATCACCGATAACCTCTTGCGCGAGGTAGAAGAGGCCGCGGCACTCCTTCGGGCTCGTTGCGAGGTGGTCGTGGTTGTAGGCATCGGCGGTAGTTACTTAGGTGCCCGCGCCGTAATCGAAGCGCTCACCAGTTCGTTCGATTGGCTGCAAGAGAGCGAAAAACGACAAAATCCGGTGGTACTGTTCGCCGGGATTAACCTTAGCGAAGATTACCTGTATGAGCTTACCCGTTACCTGAACAACAAGCAGTTCGGCATCATCCATATATCCAAGTCAGGCACCACCACCGAACCGGCCATCGCCTTCCGCCTGTTGAAGGAGCAGATGGAAAACAGGGTCGGCAAAGAAGAAGCGAAAAAACGAATCGTCGCGATTACCGATTCCACGAAAGGAGCACTCCGCACGCTCGCCAATTCGGAAGGGTACAAGACATTCGTCATCCCCGATGATGTGGGAGGACGCTACTCTGTCCTCACCCCGGTGGGGTTACTCCCCATCGCGGTAGCGGGAATTGACATCCGCTCGTTAGTAGCAGGTGCCCAAGAAATTGAAAAGGCGACGGGGCCGGGCACCTCTTTCGCCCACAACCTGCCGGCCATTTACGCGGTAATTCGGAATGAGTTATACAGGCGGGGCAAGAAAATAGAGGTCTTGGTGAACTACCACCCCAAGCTTCACTACCTAGCCGAGTGGTGGAAGCAACTCTACGGGGAGAGCGAGGGAAAGGAACTAAAGGGGATCTTCCCGGCAGCGGTCGACTTTACGGCCGACCTCCACTCGATGGGTCAATGGATCCAGGAGGGAGAACGCACCCTCTTCGAGACGGTGATCTCCATTCAACAACCCAACCGGGAAGTACGGATACCCAATGAAGAGAGGAATCTTGATGGGTTAAACTACCTGGCAGGAAAGCGAGTATACGAGGTGAACAAGATGGCAGAGCTAGGAACCCAGGTCGCCCACGTGGACGGGGGTGTTCCCAACCTGTTGATCGAACTGCCTAAACTGAACGAGAAGTACCTAGGCCAGTTGATCTACTTCTTCGAGAAAGCGTGCGGCATCAGTGGTTACCTGTTAGGGGTAAACCCCTTCAACCAGCCGGGTGTAGAGGCCTACAAAAAGAACATGTTTGCCCTCCTGGAGAAACCAGGCTTCGAGGAAGCCACCAAAGCCATCCGTTCGAGGTTATAACCCTCAAGCGTTATAGACGTTTATCTTGAAAAAATGGACGAACTTTTCATTCACTATCTTAAAACAAAGCGTTGGACGCATTTCGACCTCAAGGCGGTTATCTTTGATATGGATGGGGTGCTTTACGACTCCATGCCGGCACACGACCTCTCCTGGCGGGAAACGATGGACGAACTGGGGCTGAAGTACCTCCCTAACGAGTTTTACTTTCAGGAAGGGAGACTGGCTCATGACATGATCAGCGACATCTTTCAACGCAACTTGAATCGGGGGGCCACCCCCGAAGAGGTGAAGAGCGTGTACGCCCGCAAGTCGGAGATATTCCGCCAGTACAATAATTACGAACCCATGCCGGGCGCATATGAGACCTTGAAATATGTTCAAAAAGAGGGGCTGACCCCCATCTTGGTCACCGGCTCGAGACAGGCCACCCTGCTGGATCAGCTCGCCACCCACTTCCCGGGGGCATTCACCCCGGAGACGATGGTGACCGCTTTCAACGTGAAGCGGGGGAAGCCGCACCCGGAGCCCTTCCTGAAAGGGTTGGAAATGGGGGGCAACCTGCATGCCAACCAGGCCATCGTGATAGAAAACGCCCCGCTGGGTATCGAGGCAGCCGTGAAAGCAGGTATCTTCACTATCGCCGTTAACACGGGTCCCCTGGACGATACCGTGCTAACGGGCTCGGGGGCCTCTATCGTCTTTCACTCTATGCCGGAGTTGACGGCAGCCATGCCGGAGATACTACATCTAGCCAGAACGATTAGGGTTTAGCTTTTCGTGATTTATAGAGAAAAAAAGACTATAGGAGTAACGAAATCACACTGTTAAAAAGGCAAGAGGTTATGGAAATGAATAGGTACGGGTTTATACGTGTGGGTGCGGCATCGCCCAAGCTCAAGGTGGCCGATTGCGGCTACAACGTGACCGAGATAAAAAAGGTAATCGAAAGGGCATGGCAAGAGAAGGTACAGCTTCTCTGCTTTCCCGAACTTTGCCTCACCGCTTCCAGTTGCGGCGACCTGTTCTTACAGCGGGTACTGCAGGAGAAAGCGGTGGAAGCGCTATCTGACCTATCGCTCTTCATGAAGCGTGACGGGAACGGTGTTTCCCCGATCGCTTTAGTCGGACTTCCACTGCGCATCCAGAACAACCTCTACAACGTTGTAGCCGTGATATCCGCCGAAGGCATCTTGGGCATGATTCCCAAGACCTCCCCCTCCAGCCACAACGGGTCCCCCGGAAACCGCTGGTTTACCCCGGGCAAACAGCTTAACTGCAGCATGGTAGAAATCGCGGGGGAGGATGTGCCGATCTCTTCTGGCGGAATAATCTTCCGCACCCCGTTCGCCCACTTTGGAGTGGAGATTGGTGAAGAGCTGTGGGAACCGGCTCCCCCCTCGTCGGAATTGGCCATGCAGGGGGCAGAGCTTATCTTCAACCTGTCGGCGAGTAACGAGCTGGTAGGCAAGCACGACTATCGGAAAGCGCTCGTCAAGCAGCAATCGGCCCGTTGTCACGCGGCCTACATCTACGCTTCTGCCGGGTTTGGCGAATCAACGACCGACCTGGTTTTCTCAGGTGACTGCCTTATCGCTGAGAACGGCATCCTTCTTGCCGAATCCCCCCGTTTCTCACTCGATAGCGAGCTGATCATAACCGATATCGATATCGACGCGCTGCGACACGACCGCCTAAACAATCCCCATTTCACGGCCGAGGCAACGTACGATCTAATGGAGGTTGATTGTCTCCTCGACACCATCTCCCCGGCAACGATGTACCGGTCGTTTAACCCACACCCCTTTACCCCCCCCTTAGAAAAACGCGATGCACGCCTCTCTGAGCTGTTTGCCATTCAAACCCACGGGCTGGCGAAGCGACTGGTTCACACCAACATACAACAAGCCGTCATCGGCATCTCCGGGGGGTTAGACTCCACGCTGGCGTTGCTGGTAGTAGCCAACACGTTCGATCGATTAGGACTCCCCCGCGAAAATATTCACGGCATCACCATGCCGGGGTTTGGCACGACCAAACGTACCCTCAAAAACGGGATCGCGTTAATGAGAGAGATCGGTGCCACCATCAAGGAGATTCCCATCAACGATGCCGTAACACAACACCTCAAGGATATTGGACACGATGGCAACAACCACGACGTGACATACGAAAACAGCCAGGCTAGAGAACGGACGCAAATATTGATGGACTACGCGAACAAGGTGGGGGGACTGGTTATCGGTACCGGGAACATGTCGGAACTGGCCTTGGGCTGGACCACCTACAACGGTGATCATATGTCGATGTACGCCGTCAACACGGGTGTTCCCAAAACGCTGGTCGCCACGCTGGTCCGCTGGATTGCCGATCACCGCGTGAAGGAAAGCACGCGGAGCGTTCTGCAAGACATCTTAGACACTCCGTTTAGCCCCGAGTTACTGCCGGCCAAAGGAGATGGATCCATCTCGCAGGAGACCGAACAGTTCGTGGGTCCCTACGAACTGCACGACTTCTTCCTATACCGTGTATTGCGGTACGGTGACACCCCGGCGCGAACCCGCTTCTTAGCCGAACGGGCATTTGCCGGAAAATACGGCCCCAAGGAGATAGGAAAGTGGCTGAAGCTGTTTTACCAGCGCTTCTTCGCGCAGCAGTTCAAACGCTCTTGCCTGCCCGACGGACCGAAGGTGGGCTCAATAAACCTTTCGCCCCGGGGCAGTTGGTTCATGCCGAGCGATGCATCGCCTTCCCTTTGGTTAGAGGAATTGGACATCTGATATGATGTTTAACGGAGTCCCTCTTAAGCACCATCGCAGGTAAAACAAAAAGAAAACATCGAAATGAGACAACTAATCACCCTTTTTACCCGGTACACGGGTAAAACAAGACCCACGCTGGAGGCTTTACCCTCGTCCGGCTCCAACCGAAAGTACTACCGGCTGACAAGCGACGGGGTCTCCCTGATTGGTGTCAGGGGGGAGTCTCGGGATGAGAACCGTACCTTTATCCGGTTAGCACACCACTTTCGCGAAAAGGGATTGAATGTACCCGAGGTGCTGTCCGTCTCAAACGACGAGATATTTTACATCCAACAGGACCTGGGTGATACCATCCTGTTTGATGCCATAAGAGGGGGTAGGCTCACCGGTGTTTTCAGTCACGATGAAAAAGAGCTGCTGCATAAAACCATTGCCCTACTGGCCGATTTTCAGGTAAAAGGCGCGGAGGGTCTCGATTTTAACTTCTGTTACCCCTTACCGGAGTTTGACAGGCGTTCCATCCATTGGGACCTGAACTACTTCAAGTACAACTTTTTGAAAACCACCGGTATGGACTTCAGGGAGGATCTTCTGGAGGATGATTTCGAGAAGCTGACCGTACAGCTTTTGCAAGAACAAACGGAGACATTCCTCTACCGAGATTTTCAATCGCGTAACGTGATGCTCGTGGATGGAATGCCCTACTTTATCGATTTTCAGGGGGGACGAAAAGGGCCGGTCTACTACGATGTGGCATCGTTCTTGTGGCAAGCGAAAGCCAACTTTCCCAATGAGCTGCGCGATGAGCTGACCCAAACCTACATCCGGTCGCTTCAAAAATGGATGCCGGTGAACGAAACCGCTTTCAAAGAGCAATTACAACTGTTTGTCCTATTCCGCACGTTACAGGTATTGGGGGCATACGGCTTCAGGGGTTACTTTGAAAAGAAACCGCACTTCATCCAGAGCATCCCGTTCGCCCTGAACAACCTCAGGGAGCTACTGAAAAAAGGGTTCGGAGAATATCCCTACCTCCACGAGGTTTTAACCGAGATGACGGAATTGAAACAGTTCGCCGATACCCGTAAACGGACGCTGGAGGTACGTGTTTTCAGTTTTGCCTACAAGAAGGGGATACCCAATGACACCTCCGGCAATGGTGGAGGGTACGTGTTCGACTGTCGCGCCATCAACAACCCCGGCAAATTTGAACGGTACAACAACGTGAACGGGCTGGACGAGCCGGTAATCAAATTCCTAGAGGAGGAGGGCGAGATAACGGAATTCCTCGACAATATCTACCCCCTCGTTGATCGACACGTACAGCGCTATATCGACCGTGGATTTACCGACCTGATGATCTCATTCGGGTGTACTGGCGGACAACACCGTTCGGTTTACGCCGCGCAACGGGTCGCCGAACATATCTCCAAGCATTTTAAGGTGAAGGTCTCCCTCGTACATCGCGAACAGAACCTGGAGCAGGAGTTCAGACCCTGAAAATGATCGTATGAAACGAGCATGAAAACTGTTTTCACACAAGGACATGATTAAAGCGAGTTCCATACGATACATTTGAACTATTTCGTTAAGCCAAATGAGCATTGAACAAGTTCACTTGGACAAGGCCATGGCGAGAAATAGTCTAATTTTAATGAAAATAATAGTTTTAATCGTATGAAAGCGATGGTATTTGCAGCGGGAATGGGAACCCGGTTGAGACCGTTAACGGACAGTATGCCCAAGGCACTGGTACAGGTAGCGGGGAAGCCGCTACTGCAACATACCATCGAAAAATTGAAAGCCTCGGGATTTAACGAGCTCGTTATTAACGTGCATCATTTTGCCGACCGGATCATCGATTTCGTGCGGGCGAACGATAGTTTTGGCATCCGGATTGAATTTTCAGACGAAAGCGAAAAACTCCTCAATACCGGGGGTGGCATCAAACGGGCATCTTGGTTTTTTAATGATGGTCAACCCTTTCTAATCCATAACGTGGATATCCTTTCCAACATCGACCTCCCCGAACTGGTAAAGCAGCATCGGGAATCTAACTCGGTAGCCACCCTGGTTTGCAGCGAGCGCGAAACATCACGCTACCTGCTCTTTGACGGGGCAGACCGACTACGAGGGTGGGTGAATGAAAAAACCGGAGAGGTGAAATCACCCGTTGCCCACCGTGATCCCTCCCGCTATAGGAAACTGGCTTTCTCAGGCATTCACCTCCTGCAACCCTCCCTGTTTGAACAGATGGAAAAGATGGGCGACACGTTTTCCATTATCGACTTCTACATTCAACATTGCGATGAGGTCGTCATTACACCATACGCTCCCGAGGGGATGCAAACCATTGATGTGGGAAAACCGGAAGCGCTTCCAGCGGCCGAAGCCTTTCTAAACCGCTCTAAGTCTATCCCTTAGAATGTAATTTTCACTTCCGAGCCAACTTTCGCACCCCACACCCTAGTTTAGTGATATAAAAACGATAACAGCTGTCAAGAAAAATAACAAAAGTTGAACCCCGTTAAATTAAAAACGAGAAAATGAAACGCTTCCTTTCCCTAATCGCCTTAGCCCTAGTTTGGCAAATTAACGCGCAAGTAACCTATTACAACGCGAATCAATTCCCGCTGTTAGGAAAAACGTCGGACGATACCGAGACGCGATACGAACGGCTTCCTGCCTACCTAAAAGAGGTGATCCGCTCACCGGTGTGGAACCTGGGGAAAAATAGTGCCGGGCTGGCCGTGCGCTTCAACAGCAACAGCACCTCCATCTCTGCCAAATGGGAGGTAATGGGGAACAAGCAAATGAACCATATGACCGAAACGGGCATCAAGGGGCTTGACCTCTACGCGTGGGAAGGGGATCACTGGAGGCCCGTGAAAGCTGGACTCCCAACCGGCAAGGTGAACGAGCGAACCATTATCTCCAACATGACACCCGATGAGCGAGAGTTCATGCTCTACCTGCCCCTGTACGACGGGGTAACTTCATTGGAAATCGGTATCGACTCCGCCGCCTACATCAGCCCCCCGGTACTACCCTATCCTGACACCTCTCAACCTATCCTGGTGTACGGGACCAGCATTACCCAAGGAGGATGCGCCACGCGGGCCGGAATGGTTTACACCAGTATCCTTGGACGAATGTTGAACCGAGAGGTAATCAACCTCGGGTTCAGCGGTAACGGGCAACTCGATTACGAGATCGCCGAGTTGATGGCGACACGTACGGATGCGTCCCTCTTCATCCTTGACTTTGTCCCCAACGTCAACCCGACACAACTGACAGAAAAGACACGCCCTTTTTACGATATCATCCGGAAAGCCAACCCCACTACCCCCATCCTTTTCATGGAGAACATCACCTACCCCTATGCAACGTTCGATCAACGTACACGCGAAAACGTACTGAAAAAGAACAGGTTGCTAAAGGAGACGTTCGAGAAGATCAAGGGCGAAGGGGATCCCTACGTCTACTACCTGCCAACCGATGGGCTCATCGGCGATGATGGTGAAGCTACCGTGGATGGTGTCCACCTCACCGATACCGGGTTCGAAAGAATGGCCCAAAAAGTTTTTGAGGCGATTCAAACCATTGAGAAGAGGTAGTGCAACACAACCTTCTGGAAGCGGATGATAATCGTCTCACTAATAGTTAAACCTCATTAAAACCCGCACATATATTAAATATTCTATTTTTATCCCTTGAATTAATGAAAATTATTTCTTTTCTTTGCGTTTAATATTGTATTTTTAATGGTATAAAAGTACCATTTTGTCCTGGTTTAAACAATAATAACGAAAACATGATAGATTTTGACGCATTGCGGGCACTATATAAATCAGAATTGCTTGACAACGTGGTTCCCTTTTGGCTCTCCAAGTCGCAAGATAACGAGTATGGGGGTTACTTCACCTGTCTTGACAGGCAGGGCAACGTGTTCGATACCGACAAATTCATCTGGCTGCAGGGCAGGCAGGTATGGCTCTTCGCCATGCTCTACAACAAGGTGGAAAAACGAAGGGAGTGGCTGGAATGCGCTATCCAGGGGGCCGAGTTCCTCAAAAGGTACGGGCACGATGGACATTACAACTGGTACTTCTCCCTAACACGCGAGGGGAAGCCACTGGTGGAACCCTACAACATCTTTTCTTACACCTTCGCCACTATGGCGTTCGGCCAACTTAGCTTGGCAACAGGAAGCCAAGAGTACGCCGAGATAGCCAAACGCACCTTTGAAATCATCCTCGAAAAGAGAGAGAACCCAAAGGGACGGTGGAACAAAGCACACCCGGGTACGAGAAACCTGAAATCGTTCTCGCTCCCGATGATCCTGAGCAACCTCACGCTGGAAATAAAACACCTGCTCGACAAGGAGACCGTGGAGGGCACCATGGAGGAGTGCATTCATGAAGTGATGAACCAGTTTCTTAGACCGGAACTAGGGGGCATTATCGTAGAGAACTTGAACGATGACGGAACGCTATCCGACACTTTTGACGGTCGACTGATAAACCCGGGACACGGCATCGAAGCCATGTGGTTCATCATGGACCTGGGTGTGTGCCTCAACCGTCCCAAACTGGTGGAAAAGGCTGTAGAGACCACGCTAACCATGGTCGAGTACGGCTGGGACAAAGGGTTCGATGGGATTTTCTATTTCATGGATAGGAAAGGATACCCGCCGCTGCAGCTGGAACATGACCAAAAGTTATGGTGGGTACACGTGGAGTCCTTAATCTCGTTGATAAAAGGATACCAGCTGACAGGTAACCAGCAATGTCTCGACTGGTTCAAAAAGGTGCACGACTACACGTGGAAGCACTTTAAAGACCCCGAATACCCAGAGTGGTGGGGTTATCTGAACCGTCAAGGGAAGGTGATCCTTGACTTGAAAGGTGGAAAATGGAAAGGCTGTTTCCATATCCCGAGAGGCCTCTACCATTGTTGGAAGTCATTGGAAGCGATTACCAAAGAAAAGGAGTAATTGATAGATAGATTGTTCGTAATGGCTAGACCGATGAAGCACGAAATATACATTCCACTCCTTCTGCTGCTCCTTTTCTCATGTAAAAACGAAAAAGGGGTGGAAGAGCTGTATCTCCTCCCAATGCCTCAAGAGGTATCCTTATCCGGTTCAGGGAAACATCGGCTCCTCTCCGGCTCGATCAACGAGGCGGTTGTCGTCCAAAAGAGGGTAGACGCTATCCCCAAGGCGGACGACCACCAAGAAGAGGCCTACCGGCTGGTGATCACGAAGGATAGTGTTCTAATTGAAGCCGTTACGGACCGGGGATTCTATTGGTCGCAGCAGACGCTGCAACAGCTAATCATGAAAGAAGACAACGGCAAAGCTTACCTGCCATTGGTCGAAATTACTGACTGGCCAGCCTTCAGGGTTCGAGGCTTCATGCACGATATCGGGAGAAGTTACATCTCGGTGGAGGAGCTAAAGAAGCAGATCGCGCTCCTCTCCCGCTACAAGATCAACCTGTTCCACTGGCACCTGACGGAAAACCAGGGGTGGCGGCTGCAGAGCAACCGCTTTCCCGAATTGACCGACAGCATCCACTTTGAACGACTACCCGGAAAATATTACACCATTGAGGAGGCACGGGAAATCGCCTACTGGTGTCAACTGCATCACGTCCTGTTGATCCCAGAGGTGGATATGCCGGGACATAGCGCCGCATTTGTACGTGCGATGGGCGTGGATATGCAATCGTCCAAAGGGATGAAGATTCTGAAGGAGTTGATGGAGGAGGTCTGCACCGAGGTGTTCCCAGACCTACCCTACATCCATATTGGCACCGACGAGGTACAATTCACGAACCCCGACTTCGTACCGGAGATGGTGGCCCATATCCGAAGGCTGGGCAAAAAGGTGATCGCCTGGAATCCCGGGTGGAACTACAAGCCCGGGGAGATTGATGCCACCCAACTATGGAGCTACCGGGGAAAGGCACAACCGGGCATCCCGGCCATCGACTCACGGTTCCACTATATCAACCACTTCGATGCGTTCGGTGATATCGTGGCGCTGTACAACAGTCGAATTTACAATACGGAACATGGCAACAACGACTTGGCGGGGTCCATCTTGGCAGTCTGGAACGACCGATTGCTACCTGACGAGGAGCAAATTGTAATGCAAAACCATTTTTACCCCAACATGCTGGCTTTCGCGGAGCGCACGTGGCGAGGCGGAGGATTGGAGTATTTCGACGAGAACGGACCGATCTTGCCGACCAACCCTAATGACCCGGCGTTTCGATCGTTTGCCGGTTTCGAGCGACGCATGCTGCGTCACAAGGAGCGCTATTTTAAGGAAGAACCATTTCCCTACGTGAAACAGACTGATATTCGCTGGCGGATTACCGACCCGTTCCCCAACGAAGGGGTGTTGACCCGATCGTTCCCGCCGGAAGTGGAGTTGGACGACTCGTACCTGTACCAGGAAAACGAGTATAAGGTTCGTGACGCGGTGGGTGCCTCCATCTACCTGCGCCACGTGTGGGATATTGTGCCTGGCTTTTACGAGGAGCCGAAAGAGAACCATACCGCCTACGCCTACACCTGGGTATGGTCGCCCAAAAAGCAGAAGGCGGGACTCTGGGTGACAACGCAGGACTACAGCCGGTCGGAGAGCGACCTGCCACCGCCCCCGGGAAAATGGGACTACCGGGAGAGCCTCATTTTCATTAACGACAAGCCGTTAACACCACCCATCTGGGAGAACCAACACACGGAGAGAAACAACGAGATCATGCTCAAGAACGAAAACTTCAGCGCCCGCCCACCCCTTCCCGTTCAGCTGGAAAAGGGGTGGAACAAGGTGCTGCTAAAGTTGCCGATCGGCAAATTTTCAACCTCGGAGGTACGGTTACAAAAATGGATGTTTACCTTTGTATTCGTAACCCCCGATGGGAGGGAGCGGGTACCCGACCTAGTATATAATCCCGATAAGGTAAAATAACCCGTTTTCTATAAGAGGTGAAACAAGGAGGGCGGAAAACGACGGAATAGGATAAAATGTGTTGTCTGGAACCAACGAGAGTTAAAACGAGAAGGGGTATAAGCGCATCGAACAGAACAGTGTTCATTAAAGCAGCACTGATCAGGGTCGCACTGATAGGTATTGCATTCATCGGGCTCACTCTTCTGTTCTCGTGCAACGAACCGCATACAGAAGAACCGATAGTGATAGATTGGGATAAACTAAGCGACGAGGGACTACAGGGTAACCTCGCGAAAGGTGTTTCTGCTGCCTATGCCGCGCTAATTGATGGGCAGCTAATCGTGGCCGGGGGTGCCAACTTCCCCGACAAGCTGGGGTTTGAAGGAGGAGCGAAAGTGTTCTACGACGAAATCCTCTGGTATGACCCCACGAACAATTCTTGGAAAATCATCGGGAAATTACCGGTACCCTCGGCCTATGGTGTATCGATACCCATCCCCCACGGTGCACTATGGATAGGTGGCAACGGCTCCACGGAGTTATTAACCACCTGCTTCAAGGTATCACTACGAGGCTATCAAGGCTACACACCAGAAACTGCTGCAGTTGAGTTGATCCCTTTCGCCCCACTCCCCGCACCCATGGACAACTTTGCCGGCTGCGCAATCGGGACAACGGTCTACATCGCGGGTGGAAACATGAACGGCAAACCGTCAAACGCGTTGCACTGCATCAACATTAAAAATGACGATACCACTTCCATGGTACACCAGTATGCCCAATGTGGTGACACCACCTGGACGGAACTACCTCCGTTTCCAGGCTTGCCGCGGGTGCAGCCGGTACTGGTCGCCCTGCAAGAGGAGGGGCGACCCTACCTCTACCTGCTAGGGGGCTTCTTCGGGGGAGATGCTGAACGGGAACCGGCCATGGCGACCGACATGCTGCGATATAACCCCACCGAGCAGACATGGGAAAAAGTGGGTGAACAGGTGGACCCCGATACAGACAAACCGTTCTCACTGGGAGGGGCAACAGCGATGACGGTCGATAACCGGTACATCCTTTGCCTGGGAGGGGTAAACCACGACATCTTCCTAAACGCCATCACCGCGCAGCACACGATTGCCCACGATCCCACGTTGACTGAAGAGGAAAAGAGGCAACGGAACAATGCATTCTCATCAACCTACATGACCCAGCCCATCAGCTACTACCGGTTTAATCCGGAATGTCGGCTTTTCGACACGAAAACGGGGAAGTGGATCACCATTGATAGTATCCCCCACACGGCACGCACCGGAGCCACCCTGGTTTGGGACGGAGCAACACTACGCGGTGAGCAGAAAGAACACGAGAAACAAGCGAAACATGGCAGCAAAGGAAAATTCCCGGAACACGACATTAACACCGGAGAAGCTCCACGGTTAACTTTCTACGTGGTGCAAGGGGAACTGAAACCGGGTGTTCGTTCACCAGAAACATGGAGAGGTGAATTTCTAGTGGCTCGTTAAAAGAAAAAGGAAGGGGATAGATTGGCATTGAATAAAAAAAATGGTTCTATACACTGAAGTATAAAGATAAAAAGCGTATGAAACGAGCATGTAAATCATTTGCACCCATGACGAACTATTCCGTTAAGCCAAATGAGCATTGGACAAGTTCACTTGGACAAGGCCATGGCGAGGAATAGTCTAACTTTAGTGAACTATTCCGTTAAGCCAAATGAGCATTGGACAAGTTCACTTGGACTATGCCATGGCGAGGAATAGTCTAACTTTAGTGAACTATTCCGTTAAGCCAAATGAGCATTGGACAAGTTCACTTGGACAAGGCCATGGCGAGGAATAGTCTAATTTTAATGAAAATAATAGTTTTAATCGTATGAAAAATAGCAAATATTACCCTTGGATCGTTGTCGGATTGCTCTGGGTCGTGGCCCTGCTTAACTACCTCGACCGACAGATGCTCTCGACTTTGCAGTCGGCGATGCAACTGGACATCACGGAACTAGCCATTGCTGAGAACTTTGGCCGGGTGCTGGGCATCTTCCTACTCATCTACGGGTTAATGAGCCCCGTCGCGGGTATTATTGCCGATAGGGTGAACCGAAAATGGCTTATCGTGGGTAGCCTCTTCGTCTGGTCGGCCGTTACCTACGGCCTAGGCTACGCGCAAACCTTCCAGCAGGTCTACTGGCTACGTGCGCTCATGGGAGTGAGCGAGGCGCTTTACCTGCCTACCGGACTGGCTATGATCGCCGACTTCCATAGCTCCAAAACCCGCTCGCTGGCCATCGGCATCCATATGTCGGGCCTCTACACCGGTCAAGCCCTCGGCGGGTTCGGAGCCACCATCGCCGCGAACTACTCGTGGCACACCGTCTTCCACAGCTTCGGGATTATCGGTATCGTGTACGCCCTGATACTAATTTTCGTGCTGCACGACAAAGAGGGACACGCGGGCACCAAGACGGCTAAGCTACAACCCAAGCCGCAAGAGGCCGGTGTTAAAAAGGAGTCCCTTATAAGCTCCCTGGGGGTGGTGCTTGGCACCTTATCCTTTTGGATCCTCCTCTTTTACTTCATGGCACCCAGCTTCCCGGGGTGGGCCACGAAAAACTGGCTTCCCACGCTCTTTGCTGAGAACCTGGGCATCGAGATGGCGAAGGCGGGACCGATGGCGACCATCTCCATCGCGATCGCTTCGTTTATCGGGATACTGATTGGCGGGCCGTTATCCGACCGGTGGGTACAGAAACACATCAAGGGGAGGATTTATACCAGCGTAATCGGGCTCAGCCTCACCATACCGTCGCTCGTCCTGCTCGGGTTTGGTCACACCTACCTCGGGTTGATAGGCGCCGCGATACTCTTTGGTGTCGGCTATGGGATGTTCGACACCAACAACATGCCGATCCTCTGCCAGATTATCCCACAACGTTACCGGGCTACTTCCTACGGTATCATGAACATGATGGGGGTATTCGCCGGCTACGTGTCCACCCGGATACTAGGAAGCTCCACCGACGCGGGTAACCTGGGGGCCGACTTCAGCAAATTGTCCTTCGTAGTGCTGGCCGCCGTGGTGCTGATGCTCCTCTTCGTGAAGCCGAAACCCGAGCTGACATACCCGGAAAGGGAGACAGCCACAAAGGAAAAGTAAACGATAAACTACTAACCCAGGCTTTCAAACCTGCCTAACGCTTAAATAAAAGCTATAAGAAACACGGCAACACGCGAAAGCCGGAATATCCATTTTAAAGGAAATGAAACAGTTTGATAAAATCAAGGGGCTAATCGTCGCCCCGTTCACCCCGTTCAATAAAAAGGGCGAAGTGGACTTGGGCCCCATCGCGGATTACGCGGCTATGTTGCAAAAAAACGGCTTAATTGGTGTCTTTATTAACGGGTCATCGGGCGAGGGGTACCTGCTCACGATGGAGGAGCGGCTGAAACTGGCCGAAAAATGGATGTCGGTCGTCCCTGAAGGATTCAAGGTGATCGTGCACGTGGGAGCCACCTGCGTCAAGGAGAGCGTTCAGATGGCCCAACACGCCCAAGAGATTGGCGCGTTCGGCACTGGTGCGATGGCATCGCCCTTCCCCAAAGTGGGGCGCGTGGAAGAACTCGTGAAGTACTGCGAGGAGATCGCATGCGGCGCACCCCGCCTTCCCTTCTACTTCTACCATATTCCCGCGCTGAATGGCGTTTACCTTCCCATGTTGCCCTTCTTAAAAGCGGCTGACGGACGGATTTCCAACCTGGCGGGTATCAAGTACACCTTTGAGAGCCTGTACGAGTACAACCAATGCATGCTCTACGGAAACGGCAAGTACGATATGCTACACGGGCAGGATGAAACAATCCTTTCGGCCCTCGTGATGGGTGGTGCGCAAGGCGGTATCAGTGGCACGGGCAACTACATCGGGAAATCGCTGGTGGGGGTGATCAGCGAGTATAACAAGGGAAACATTGAAAAAGCGGTGGAGCACCAGAACTTCGCGCAGGAAGTGATCAACGTGATCGCACGCTACCGGGGCAACATCGTGGCAGGTAAACGAATCATGAAGCTCATGGGACTGGACCTAGGCGCCAACCGAACACCCTTCCAGAACATCAGTGACGATGAGGAGGCAAAGATCAAGCGCGAGCTGGAAGCGATAGACTTTTTCTCGCGGTGCAACAGGTTGTAACCAACACGTTCATCTCAAACACGTTCTCCTTAATCGAACATCCGTTTGAACCTGTTGAACGCCCTTTTCTGCTCCGCCTTCGTCGGGGCAAAATTGGTAGAGTTCTTCAACTGCTTTAAGCTCTCCCGCTCCTTGTCGGTCAGGTTCTCCGGGACGTAGACGTTCACGTGAATCAGCTGATCGCCCCGGCCGTAGCCATTGACGGGGGGGAGCCCCTTGTTGCGCAGACGCAACACCTTGCCGGGTTGGGTACCCGGTTCGATCTTCACCTTCGCCACCCCCTCAATGGTGGGTACTTCAACGGTACCCCCCAAGGCTGCCATTGGGAAACTCAGGAATAGGTTGAAGATCACGTCGTCACCGTCGCGAATCAGATCGGGGTCCTCCTCCTCTTCCACCACGACCAGCAGATCACCATTCACCCCACCCCTACGGGCAGCATTCCCCTTGCCCGACAAGGAGAGTTGCATCCCTTCAGCCACACCGGCCGGTATTTGAATGGATATCACCTCCTCGTCACGTACGATACCCTCGCCGTTACAGTGCGCACATTTCTTCGTGATACTTTTCCCATCGCCATTACAGGTGGGGCAGGTGGAAGAGGTCTGCATCTGCCCAAGGATGGTATTCGCCACCCGTGTCACCACGCCCGATCCGTTACAAGTGGGGCAAGTAGAAACGGAGTTGCCCCCCTCGGAACCGTTCCCGTTGCAGTGACTGCAGGAGATGTACTTCTTGACCTTGATCTTTTTCTCAACACCGTACAGAATCTCTTTCAGTGTCAACTTTACTTTCACCCGTAGGTCGGAGCCGCGGCTCGTCCTCCTGCCCCGTTGGGTGCCTCCAAAACCACCGAACCCTCCAAAGCCACCAAAATGACCCCCGAAAATATCACCGAATTGAGAAAATATATCCTCCATGGACATGCCACCGCTGAACCCGCCGGAAGCGGATCCACTCATGCCGGCATGCCCAAACTGGTCGTACCTCGCACGCTTATTCTCATCGCTCAACACCTCGTATGCCTCGGCCGCCTCCTTAAACTTCTCCTCGGCCTCTTTGTTCCCCGGGTTCTTATCCGGGTGGTATTGAAGGGCCTTTTGCCTGTAAGCCTTTTTTATCTCCTCGGCCGTGGCACTTTTGGGCACATCGAGCACATCGTAATAATCTCTTTTCGTTGCCATCTTACTCTCCCACGATTACTTTCGGGTAACGGATGATCTTGTCGTTCAACGCATACCCCTTTTGGATACAGTCGACCACCTTCCCCTTTTGCTCCTCGTCCTCCACCGGGATGGTCGTGACCGCCTCGAAGCGATCCGCGTCGAACGGTTGTCCCACCGCCTCTATCTCGTTCACCCCATGCTGTTTCAGGAAATTGATGAACTTGGAATGGATCAGCTCGATGCCCTCTAACACAGCCTCTTTATCCTCCGCTCGTTGCAGCGACTCTAGGGCCCGCTCAAAATCATCCACCAGGGAGATGATGCCGATCAGCACCCGCTCCCCACCATTTTTTATCAACTCAGCTTTCTCTTTTAAGGTGCGTTTCCTGAAGTTATCGTACTCCGCATGCAGGCGCAGGTAGCTATCGTTCAGCTCCTCATGCTTCTGCTGGAGGTTTTCCAACTCCTCCTCTACGCTAGGCTTACCTTTCTCGCTCGCCTCGTCTTTACCCGAACACGGGGTTTCTTGTCTCACGTCCAGTCCTTCCACGGGTATCGTGCCGTCACCCTTAGCTGCTTTCCTTTTGGGCTCTCCCTTGGGTTGATCACCTGTCAAAATGTCCACTTTATTATCCATAACATTTTCAGGCTGTTCCTTTCTTGCCTTTTTGTCCACTCCCTCAATCCCCACCTTGGGGTTTACCGTATCTTTTTTCTTTTGACTCATATGCATGTTCATAGGATTATCCATCGGTATTTATTGCAAAAAGTTTGCCAAAGGGGTCGGCAAAACGAAATCGATACTCGAAATAGAAAAAGGTGATGCGCTTTAAGAAACTAATTTAGCTCAAAGGAACAGCTCGCACCACTCATCAAACACCTTCACCTGGTGCCACCCGTGCCGTTTAAGCCCCAGCCTGATCTTCTTGATAGGCTTCTCCTTGCCTGGGGTCGATTTGGAATAAAATTTATCAGCGAAACAGATGATCTTCTCCTCCAAGCTTTGCGGCCGCATATCCCGGTGAGGTATCGGCAACTTCCTTTGAATAATGCTTTCGAGGCTAAGGCCGGTTCCCGTGTGCCGTTCGCACACCAAGCCGTGCTTGGGGTATCCTTCGGCGGTGAGCAACTCCTGCCCCAGGTAACCATGGCAAATATAGGGATACCGCCCTTTACAACCTATATGGGGTGCACGTGTCAAGTAGATGCCGATATCATGTAGCAAGGCTGCCTCCTCGATAAATCGGGTATCCACGGCTAACTCCGGGTGATTCTGAACGATGGAAAGGGCCTTGTTCGTCACGTCGGTCGCATGCGACATGAAGATGTCGTACAGCCTGGTACCCCTCGTGTAATGTTTATCGATGATCGCCTGTACATCCATGTGCGCTGCTCTCTACAGGGGGACGACGTATTTCTTCATAGCCTCATCTTGCAGCGACTTGGGTACCGCCGCTTTCACCTCGTCCACGATGATATCAATCAGCCGCTCCCTGAAATATTCTTTCCGGGTGATCAAGCTGATCTCTCGAACGGGTGTACTGTTCTTGAAGGGGCGCACGTTCTTCTTTTGAGCCTCACTCAGGTTGGACAGCGCCATCTCGGGAATCACCGTGATCCCATCATTTTGATCCACGATATGGATAAGGGTATTGATGCTACCTGCCTCGTACGAGAAAATAGAAGAGTCCTTTCCGCGATGTCCCCTCTGGTTACAGAGGTGCAGTATCTGTGTGCGGAAGCAGTGCACTTCGTCAAGTAACCACATCCTGACGGTGGAGAGATCACGCTCTTCCAGGGCCGTTTTGGCGTATAGGCTTCTCTCCATGGGCGAGACATACGCGAAGAAACGCTCGTAGTAGAGGGGGCGCTCCTTGATGCCGGGTTCCTTGAGCGGCGTGGCCAAGATGGCCCCATCCAGGGAGTCGTTGGAGAGCCCCTTCAGTATTTGATCGGTAGTCAACTCGGAGATCACAATCCGGACATCGAGATTTCTCTCCCGGTGAACCTGCATGAGGTTGGCCAACAGGTAAGGAGCCACCGTGGGGATAATCCCCAACCGAAACACCCCTTTCACGATGCCCTTCTCCTCGTGGACGATCTCCGTTATCCGGTTGACCTGTGCCACCGCCACCCGCGCCTGATCAATGATGCGCCGACCAATCTCGGTGGGCTGTACCGGCAGTTGCGAGCGGTCGAATATCTTCACGTCCAACTCCTCTTCCAGTTTTTGAATCATCATACTCAGCGTGGGCTGTGTCACGAACGACGCTTCCGCCGCCTTCGAGAAGTGACGATAGTTGTCCACGGCGATAATGTACTCCAGCTGTTGAATATTCATGAGATGACCTTTTACTTGATGGATTAACCCCTCGAGCCGAACAGCACGGTACCTAGCCGCACCATCGTGCTTCCCTCCTCGATTGCAATCGGATGGTCGTCCGACATCCCCATGGAGACCTCTTTAAACGCGGGGGCATCTTGGAAATAGTTCGCTTTCCACTCGTCGAAGAGCGATTTCAGTTGTCGAAACTCTGCCCTCACCTTTTCCCTATCCTCGGTAAAGGTAGCCATACCCATCACCCCTACCAGTTGCACGTTGGGGTAGTTGCGCCACCTTCCCTCGGCGAGGAATTTACGGCACTCGTCAGGGTGGAAACCCGATTTACTCTCCTCTTCGGCGATATGCACCTGTAGTAGGCACGAGATTACCCGGTTGTTCGCCGCCGCCTGCTTGTCGATCTCCCGCATCAGCCGCTCGCTGCTCACGCTATGAATAAGCGATATAAAGGGTGCTATCTGCCTCACCTTGTTGCGTTGCAATTGGCCAACGAAATGCCACTCGATGTCCGCGGGCAGCTCCTCCTGCTTGGGCAGTAACTCCTGTACCCGGTTTTCGCCAAAGATTCGCTGGCCCGCCTCGTACGCCTGCATGATATCCTCCACGGGGTGAAACTTGGATACCGCCACCACCTTCACCCCGGTGGGGATGCTGTTTCTCAACGCGTTCACCCGAGATGCTATAGTCATACCTTTTTCTCCGAATAAGGGAAAACATCAATAATGGCCGTCTCCGTTACCGCAACAATCGCGTAATCAATCATCGTTTTCTTCATCTCCGTCTCCACGATCTCAACCACCTCCTTCAAGGTAGAAGCCTGCACAAGCATGTAGACGGGCGTTTTCTTCTCAGTCCCACTTTTCTCGTCGAGCGTGATGAAGTGAAGCTTAGCGCGGTAGTAACGATCGCCGCTATCGTTAAAGAACGACTCCGCGTACTTCACCCGCTTAATATCGGAAACCGAAAATTCGCCAGAGATAAAGGGTCTCATCTCCTCTATAATCCTCGCCTCCGCCTCGGTGAACGAGAGTGCATCGACCAAATAGGGTTCCGTCACGCTCTTCTGCATGCCGGTCTCCATTATCTTATCATACTTAACTTTACATTCAAACCAATGGTACATATCGTATGAATTTATTCCACACCGTTGGGTGCATTTAATTTGTTTTGTAGCGCAATTATCTTGGGGTATAGTGTCCCCATACGAAAGGCAAAAATAGATGAAATAACAGCTTTTTCCAAGTGCCCGGGATAAAAAGTCGGGCTACAAGTCGAACTTCTTGTGGTAGGCAACCAGCATCCATTCCCGTGCAAACAGGGAAAACATCGTTACAAGTCGAACAACTCCCGGTAGGCATCCATCACGAACCGATCCACCTCCAAGTAGAAGCTTTGGATAGCCGCAGCATCCCAACTGCCGTCACCCCACTGTTTCATGGCGGCCCGGGAGCGTTTGAACAACTCCTCTTCCACGGGGGCCAGCCGCTGCATGATGCCACTGTTATCGGGATGGTATAGCGCTGCCCAGTTGAAGTAACGGCGGCCGCTTCCCCTCGTGATCGGGAAGACCTGGCGTTTCAGAGCAACCACTTTCTCGCACAGTGGAGCGTTCTCGCTCTCCTCACCTTTTAGCAACATCGGGGGCAAAGCGTTCCCCCCCTTTACCCACGCGGGCACGGCCACCGAGCATGGGGGGAACCCCAACGCCGTCCACATGGTCGTATGTTCCGCCGGCTCCCCCTCCCTCACTCCCTGAAAGACCACCGACGCGGAAGAGCTGGAGCGGGAAATGTAATCCTGGTCAATCGCGTAGCCGGTAGCCCCCGGGGCGTTAAAGTCGTAATCCCTCAAATCGCTTCCTAACAACGAGTGATAATACGAGCGGGAGGCGAAAGTGAAGATCCACTCGGGCGTGAACGTGGAGCGATCCCTTTGTCGGGAAAAGAGGTACTGTGCCGTTTCGTGGCGGATGTAGCCCATCCCCTCATCCATGTAACCCGAATAGGAGAAATTGGTGCGAATCAGGTAACCGTGAGGCGCCTGCATCGGATCGTTCGCATCCGCCTTGAGGTAACCGAAGTTGTTGGTCTCGTAGTAGGCTGCCCCGCCTTGTGCATCGATCACGGCAAAGTTAACCTCCACCTTCATTGGCCGGGACAAGGTATCCAAAAAATGCTCGAAGTCGCCCAACGAGCTGCAACGCTCCAACGCCATGCGCATCATGATGCCCTCGAAGTCCTTCTCTACCGTCTCATCTTCCTTGTCCCGAATATTGTAAGAAGCCGTGTTCATGATGCAAAAACCGGTGCTGTTTGTCCCTGCCCACACCTCGTTGTTACAACTATCGTTGCTATTCACCAAACCAATATAGGGATACTTGCCCACATCACTGTATACCAGTCTGTTTTGTTCCGCATTCGTATCCCGGTGCTTCCACATCAGAGGCTTCCCATCGGCGGTCGCCTTCCCCGTGATGATCGCCGAGGTGCAGGCCTGTGCCTCGAAGCTGTTTAAAAGCAGCAGCGCAGCCACCAGCAACATCGCCACTCGCCCTATAGATAAAGCTGTCTTCATTTCTTTTCTTTAATCATTCCAATGAAACAAAGGTAAGAAAAAAAGGACGTCAACACTTAACTTCAACGTAGAAGAGTCATCCCCGAGGCTGTTTTTACCGCGATTCCTCCAAACAGTCGCAAAAAATTGATATTTTTGTCGTTTATTTGCACGGGATGATTGGAACCATAGTAAATACAGTGGCGGTGATTGGGGGCGGAACCATAGGGTTACTCCTGAAAAAACGGATGCCCGACCGGGTGACCACCATCTACTTCCAGGCGATTGGACTCTTCACCCTGGCCATCGGTGCATCCATGGCTGTCAAGATGGAACGTATACTCATCGTGGTGGCCAGCTTAGCCATTGGTTCACTGCTGGGTGAGTGGTGGAACCTCGAGCAGGGAGCTGAGCGGATGGGTAACAAGCTGAAAGCCCGGTTTCGCGTGGGCAGCGAGCGGTTCACCGAGGGTCTGGTAACAGCCTTCCTCCTTTTCTGCGTGGGGTCTATGACGATTCTCGGCACCATCCAGGAAGGGGTCGAGGGAAACTCCGATCTGCTGTTCACCAAATCGCTGATGGACTTCTTCTCCGCCATCCTGCTGGCCTCTGCCTTCGGTACGGGCGTGATCTTCACTGCCCTTCCCCTCTTTATCTTTCAAGGCACCCTCACCCTGCTTGCCAAGTACGCCGCCACGTTCTTCACGGAAAGCATTATCGTTGGACTGACCAGTACCGGCGGTATCCTGCTAATTGGACTGGGAATCAACATCCTAGGCATCAAGAAACTCCGGGTGATGAACATGCTCCCGTCGCTGGTCATCGTGGTGTTACTACTTTGGCTGTTCCGGTAAACTTGCAGGTAAGTTACCGTGGAAAGCGTAAAACTCACGAAGTATCACCCGACGGTAACCGGTTAGGCCTATAAGCAGATTGTCAGAAGACACGCAAAAGTTACGGGTCGCAACCCAGGGTAACTCCGCACACCTAGCGGTCCAACGTGAACCTCAACGTGGCACCGAAACGGGTAGGGTAGCCCCGCTGGACGAAGTGGTTTGTCCTCCCCGTCACCAGGTCGTTCTGTTCGAACAGGAAAGCGTGGTACCGGGTATTGAATAGGTTCTCCACCCACAACTCCAACGCGAACGCCCTCTTCTGGGCCATGAGACGGGCCTTGGTCAACCCATAAAAAGGTTGGTAGAGCGCATTCCCCTCGGAGTCAAGGTTCGACTCGGTCCAGTAGATCCGCCCTACCCCACTGTACTGCACGTTGCCCATTACGCGATCAACCATCGAACCGTTAGGCAGCACGTACACGTAGCTTACCCCTAGGCTGAGGGTATGCCTGGGTGCGAACGGCACACGGTTCCCCGCGAAGTCGAAGAGGGTATCCCCCCCGATCACCTGTTGGGTTTCGTACTTGACAAACCGGGCATCGGCCAGTCCATACTCCACGAAAAGCGAGAGGTTCTCGTACGGCAGGTACCGGAGGCTTACCTCTAAGCCCTTGCTCTCGGACTGCCCCGCGTTGGTGATGGTTCGCCCCGCGGTTCCCTCGCTCACCAATTTGGTCAGTTGCAAGTTATCCACGCGGGAATAGAACAATGCGCCGGAGAGGGATAGCGAGCAATCGGGGACTTCGTACCTCCCCCCTACCTCGTAAGTCCAACTGGTCTCAGGGGCAAACGAAGCCTGCTCTTCCACAGTTGTCATTGCGCCTCCCATTGGCGGCTTCATGGTGGCCGGCGGTGTTCCCACGGTCGGTGGCATCCCTGTAGTCGGTGCTGTTCCCCTAACTAGTTTCGCCCCCATGTTTTGCATAGGGGGCATGACACCTGGTGGTATCTGCTTAAACACGTTCCGCATCAGCGACTCGGCGAGCGCAGACTGCAACACCTCCGAGAAAACCTGCTCGTTGTAGCCACCCGTTTTGTACCCTTTCGACGCGGAGAGGTAGAGCCGTGTCGTGGGCGACAACTGGTACTTCAAAGCGAACTTGGGCAAAACCTCCCAGAACGCTTTCCGCTCCGAACCCACCAACAGGGTATCCCCCTCCACGAAGATAGGCGGCAGAGGCAAGGGCGGATAAAACACGATGTTCACATCCCCCCCGTTGCTTTCGGTACGGTAGTCGAGTCCGGTACGCTCGTAATCGAGCCGGATACCGGCGGTAGCCGACAGACCCTCCACCCCGAAGATACCCTCCAGCGTAGATTGGTGGAAGAGGGCTACCCCGTGGGAAGGCTTAATATAGACCCCGGGAAGGGCGATCCGGTCGCTGGCGTACACAAGGCGCAACGGTGCACCCATCCGCTCCATCATCGCATCCAGCGATTGTTGCAACACCTCCACCATCCCTTTTTCAAGGGCCACAGGGGTATCCGCCTCGCGGTTGTCGATAAACCCGAACACCCCAACCACCCAACGGTAGCGACTCTGTAGGTCCGATTTCACGGTGAACTCCTGGCTGAACGACCGTTGCTCCTGCTGCTGGCAAATCGAGAAGATGGGGCGAGGCGAGTAATCCTGGTCCATCCGCATATCGTCCTCCAGGTACTGAAAACCAGTGGTGGAGTGGATGCTGTAGCCATCCCCGGCGTAGTTCAGCGAGAGTCCGCCAGTAATAAGGTCCCGATCGTAGCTCGAAGGCTCGTTGAAGCAGGCCGCCGTGGAGTCGACCTGCATGTAGGGAAACGCCCCACCCGACACCCGATCGTAATTCCCAAAGAGCATCGCTTTGAAGTCGGGACTGACCTGCCACTCGAGTTTCAAGCGCATCCCGGCATTCTCAGAAGCGTCCATTTTCTGCCCCGTGTAACTGTTCATGAAATAGCCGTCATCCCGCTTGTAGTACCCCGCCAGGGAGGCTCCAAAATTCACACCCAATCGGCTGTAATGAGATGCCTTTAACGATAACTGCCCATGGCTACCACCGCTCACCGCGAGTCGGGTACCCTGGTACGTGAGGGGTGACAGGGTGTAAAGGTTCACGATACCCCCGACCGCGTTCCTGCCGTACAACGTGCCTTGCGCACCCCGCAGCACCTCCACCCGCTGAATATCCTGAAACTCGAAGTCGAACGCCGACGAGTTGAAGCTCGGCACGTTATCCACGTAAAGCCCCACCGTTTGCGGCCCAAGGCGCGCACCGATACCCCGAATATATATGGGCGTGGAAACCTTGGAACCGTACGAGGGGATGAACAGGTTGGGAACGAGAGCGCTCAACGCGGGGAGCGATTCCACCCGACCCTCTTGCAACCGCCGCGGCGAAACGACCGACACCGCGGTGGGCAAATTTTCAAGCTCGTTCGTCTCTTTTACCGAGCCACTCACCACCACCTCATCCAGGTAATGCACCTGCAACGTGTCCGGCTCATCACCAAACACGGGGCCAGTTAAGATAAGCGCCAAGAAAAGAACGAAAAGGGAACGTGCAATAGTGGGTATAAAGCCGGCGAAAGCGCATTGAAGACAAATGCGAGCATGCCGCATGCACTTAACAACGCGTCTATTTAATAGTATCGTGTGGACTCCAAGTTTCATAACGTTTGCTTCAATCGTACGGGTTCAGAGGATTCGTGAATGCTTCTACACTGATTGCCTTGTAGAGCGAATAAGCAGTTTAGTTGCAAAGGAAGGGGAAAAAAGAGCACCCGTCAATCACCAGAACTAGTGATTTCCCCCTTTTCGTGATGAACAAAATCTGACTTCCGAACGTTTCTTGATTCGAATTTCATGCTAAGCATAACGCAACGCTTTCGGGTATTTTTTCCACACGAACCGGCAAGTTATTGCATTCTATAGCATCAAATTAATAAAAAACAGCTATATTTGCCGTACAAGTTATTTAGGTTATCGGAACTATGGGCATAGTAAAAAGAAATAGGCCAATATAGCATGCGCTTGAGAGAGCGACAACTACACGAAAAAAACAAAATCACGACTAAATATCAGAAACAACTTTATTAACAACAATTTATTAAAAACTCAACGGTATGAAACTACAAAAATTTTTACTTCTTGGGGGTATGGTAGCGATGCTGCTTTTTGGCGCAGCGTCTTGCCAAGACAAAAACAGTGGAATCGACCCCGACACGTTGGAAACAGGCACCACCTACATGAGCTTGGTGCTCGACCTATCGCAAAGTATTGACGAGCTGAGATTAACTCGGGCGGAAGATGATGATGTACACAATCCAGCCGGTGAATGGGAAGGACGCGATCTGATTAAAAATGTGGATGTCTATATCCTGCACCCTAGTAGAGGCACGATACAAGTTCAGACAGTGACGGAGATTACCCCTCCCGCGCCCGGGCAAGACGGTATTTACGCCACTCCGGCTTGGGCGGTACAACCGGGTACCGGTAGATCTATCTACGTGGTGGTAAATAACGACGGGTTAATCAAAACCCAGCTTAATGCCGCGGCTACCGGAAGTGCCCCAGATAAGATCGCCGCTTTCGAGGCTGCCTATAAAGCTGCTTACGAGTACACTTTAGACACATACGCGAAAGAAGAGGGAGCCCCGTTAAAAGATGTCATCTTAATGAGTGGCCAACCTTTAAGGGGAGTCCAGATGAAAGCAGGCGTCACAGCAGAGCAAGCAACCATCAGTAGTGGCACTCCTATTAGTCTAGATAAGAATCAGTTTGCACTTACAGTACGTCGTAGCGCAGCTCGGGTAGCCGTCACTAAAGATCCAGCCATAACTACAGAAGCACCTATATCTGATGGGGTAAACACCTATGGTACACTGAAAAACTTAAAGTGGACCTATGGTCAATTCGAGAAGAAAACCTATCTTTTGTGGAATGATTCTGCTACCGTAATATCTGGTGATACTAAACTTCATTATACTACCAAGTCGCCAAACTGGGGTTATGTGCCTACCATTGCTGACTATGCCACGCAGGCACAGGCAAATTACGATTACTCTTTAGTGAATGATTTATCTAAGCTTAAAGCCATTAACGCTCTTACAGGTAATACTCCTTCTGTAACCAATATTATCACCGATGGAAACATGCAGTTTATTAATGAGACTACTCACCAATATGGTCCTGAAAGCCAACAGACTATCGGTCAGAAGCTCACGGGATACCGTAAGGGTAATACGGCTTATGTAATGATAGAGGCTGTTTTCACTCCAGTACCCGAAGTATGGGCAACAGGTGAACAGGGAAGTTATATAGAAGGTAATGACCTTTTCTACAATATGACCAATGGGAAGTTCTATGCCAGTGAAACAAATGCCAAGAATGCTGTTATTGGCACCTATACACCTCCAAAAGATGGCTTAATCAAATACCCAGGTGGTAAGGTGTACTACTTTGCCTGGCTTAACCCTGATGGAGTTGATCCGGCTACAGGTTTCAAGCCGGACAAAGTCTTCAACTCACCGGTAATTCGTAACAACATCTATCACATCAATGTTACCGGCTTCAAGAAATTGGGCTTCTCCGGCAACCCATATAACCCTTATCCAGATCCAACCAATCCCATCCCCGTTGATCCGGATGAAGATGTGCCCACTCCGGATGAGTTGCTTAAGACAGTGGAAACTTACATGGCTGCTCAAATCACGGTAGTAAACTGGGGTGTACACACCTACAATGTTCAATTCTAATCAATAGAAACATGGCATAAAACCATTCCGATTATCTACCAAGCGAGAGTCTTAGGGCTCTTCGCTTGGTAGGTATCGATTACAACAACACGAAAAGGCGCAAAGATAAAACGACATGAGAATGACGAAACGATATAGAGGTCTCTCGGCACGCTGCAAGGTATTGCCTCTGCTCCTTATAATTGGAGCGGTATTTACCATGACGTGCGACCGTATTATCTTCGATAGTTTTACCAATTGCGAAAGGGGGGTTTACCTACACCTCTACGAACAGACGGAGTGTGCCTCAGCACCCTCGTACCCCGCCGATATCACGGCACTCACCTTTTTCGTCTTCGATGCCGATAATAAGCTAACAAGCGTGCAGGAACTTGGGCCAACCACGCTCGCTCTCGACCACGAGCTGTTTATACCCTTTCCCGGACCGGGGAGCTACACAGTAGTGGCTTGGGCGCATCACGGCGACACGAAAGTGTATGATCTCTCCACGTTAACTCCGGGAGAGGCAACTCCCGACGGCCTTTACCTAACCCTGAAGCGCGATGCTGATCTTACCGGTCATCGCCTCTACGTGGGCAGTTCGGGCATGATTAGCGTGGGCGAGAACAGAGACCTCCTGGTGCATAAAAAGCTGAACCTACGCGAGATCACCAACCGGGTGAATATCAAGGTAAAAGGCCTGAAACAACCCGGCGACTATGAACTGGAGCTGCTGTCGGGTAACCACCGGTACAGTTGCGGGGGTAAGGTAATGCACACCGAACCGCTGTACAGCTACCCGATACACACCCATTATGTAGACACCACACTCGTGGGCGAGGTGACCATGCTTCAACTGGACGGTTATTACCATAGTGTGGTCAACATAAAGGATGCCCATACGGGCGAAAAAATCCCGTTTGACGAGAAAGTGTTGGGCAACACCCGCGAGTTCAACTTGCTGGGGGCGATACTGCTTGCCAAGGGAACCGCGGGCTACGAGCTGATGAACCCCCGTTGCGTGAATGATTTCGACGTGGTTATCGAGGCACTCGGGTGCGATTGTCCCTCAGGGTGCATCGCGGTGGGCTTAAAAATAAATAACTGGGCAATTCACTCGTACAATTTCGTGGCTCACTAAACTTAGACTCTATTAAAGACGTATGACAAGGCGTACAGGATATGGTTTTCCGCTATCGTTGCTTCTTTGCCTGCTCCTGCTGTCTGGCATGGGTGGTTGCATTAAAGAGCGCTTGACGTGTGAAGAGCTCGTCGAGCAAGAGGGTGGAACCGGGGTGGCGCTAACATCGCTGCTCAGGGGAGCTATATCCGTTGGTACAGGTACAAACGATGACCTTGTTACACGACTGCTGGTATGCTTAGTGCCAAGAAGACCCGGTACGATAACAATAGTGGATGTGATGACAAGCGCTACCAACACGCCCGTGATGATCGATACTACCGACCCCTCGAAAACCTATATCACGGTAGGTACCAAGGGAAAGAGTGGTACTGGTCAAACGGACATATATGAGATTAAACTGCCCCACGCCGGTTATTACGATATATTGTTTATCGCCAACCCTACTGATGCGGTGACAGCAAAAGTACAGGCGGCAACATACCCGGCTTTCCTAAGCGATGTGCTTTTTTCCGACACCTATGATTATGAAGAGGCGGATAAAAGCTACACTGTTCGTACCCGAATGATGAGCCGGGTCTATTACAACCAGTATATCGGTCAAGGCACTTCCGCGTTTCCCTTCCATTGGCAACCCACCCTACCGTCCGGTACCAATGCCGTTTTCAAACCGATTAGTTCATTTCCTCGTGCCAGATCGGAAGATTCAGGGGGTAGGGTAGGACTTCTTCGCGCGGTGGCAAAACTAAGCCTGAAGCTTGGAACGATAGATTCCACTTGCTTGAATAATTACCAGCCCACCCGTGTTAAGGTAACACTTGAGCAGGTACCCGCTTTCTATACGTTGGCGGAAAAGCCGTGGGTTCGTTCTTTGACACCCATTTCCGTGACCATCGTGGATGAACCGTGGGACGGTACATCTGAGGTAACCCCCGCGGATATCTACTTCCCCGAGAAGATATTCTCGGCTACCGAGCCGGCCGACTGGCCCGATATTTCTCACCAGAAGGGGGCGCTCTACATGAAAATAGAGATAACGAGAAAGAGGAGCGATAACTCCGTTGCTGACCCGCAGGTGGTCAAAGTACCGCTTTTCACAGCCACCCCGGAGGAGATGCAGAGCATGGAGTTAGGTACAAGAAAATACCTTGATTTAGTGGAGGAGCGGGATGCTGATTATAATATCTACCGTAACCGACACTACAGGTACACGATAAATATTCCTTGGGAGATTGAAGATGCAGCCGTCAACATCGCTTTCCAATCCACCACGATTCAAGATATAGAGTACGATGTTCCGGTTTTTAATTAAATACAGATAACCCTATCGCGTTCGATATTTAGCTCAAAAAACAAACTTAACTTAAGGGCAAAACAGATTAAGAAAGTAAAACAGTGATGTACAAAAAACAGCTTTACCATATAGCACCACTTATATTCACCATTATCCTTGCTTTTGGTTGCACCGAAACGGATCTGTTTCCCGGTGAGGATGATATCAACGGGGATTGTAAGGGGGCATACGTAAGCCTCGCTTTCGAGATGCCCTCCCTGCCTGAGGTAGAGCTTAGGGCACAGGAACCTACGAGGGAGAGTGAGGAGGCTGTTTCCGATCTGTACATGATTGTATTCGACGCCAACGGTAACAGAGTGAGCGGTATAAGCAGGTTTTACAGTAAAACTGATCTTGCACTTACCCACCCGTTCACCACGGGTACCCTGAACAATATTCTTCTGCCTAAAGGAAAGAATACCATATACCTGATTGCCAATTCGGAGTCTTCCTACAATATGGATATTACACCTGACTCGCTGGATGCTATCACAACGCAAGATCAATTGAAAGACCTCGAGGTGCGTTTTATAAATATCCACCAGGCACCCTCCAACCGCGGTGTACGAAACAATATCCTTATGTGGGGCTACACCAACGTGACGGTGGCCTGCGGTATGACCACTAATGTAAAAATTTACCTCCGTAGCATCGAGAGTAAAGTGCGCTTCCGTGTATTCCTTCACCCTGACCGGACTGACTCGTTGGAGGTGGTACTCTCTTCCTACTCGGTGGAGAACATCCCCCGTCGCGGACTGGTAGTGGCCGATAGGTCTCTCACTTTCACCTATGAAAACCGAGAAGAAGACATGTACAATATCGCTTCACGGGAGTTCGATGTGCCGGAAGACCTCACCATTACCCGTAACGCACCTGACACCGGGGAGCCAGCCACGCTGATAGGCGATTTCTACTACTACCAGATGGAGAATAGCCAGGTACCGACAAAGATAATCAACACCGGGGGGATCAGCAAGGATGCCGCCATAAAACTTAGGGGGAAACTGCTGAAAAACGCCGATGGTACCAACGTGGGGGAAATAAAGTCCAACAAACCCTCGTTCGAATATGCCCCGCAGATGTGTACCTTTGCCCGCATCAAAGCAGTGGTGAAGGATAAGAGCCGGAGCAACTACTACGCGGATACCTACTATTACGTACCGCTCGGGCATGATCCTAACGACCCCAATAACTACAATGTGAAGGGCAATTACGCCTACACTTACAACATCTTTATCAAGGGGGTAACCGATATTATCGTGGAGGCAGACGTGGAGGGGAAGAACAGAGATATTTACCAACAATACGGTTATCAGGGGGGCGAGGAGACTAACCCCCTTACCGAAGGGTTCGTCTTCTACGATGCCGAAGAGATCATCGTGGATGCCCACTACGCCAACGTGGATATGACCATTCCCGCTGAAGCCATACAAATGGTCAAGGACAGTACGATGACCATCAGCTACGTGGTGAACACTCCTTTCGACAACTCCTACATAAGCACCAAAGGCATAGTGGATATCTATTGGATTACCTTTGCCCCCATCCCAAAAGATAATAATATGCTGGTACCCTATCCGGGTGATACCGCTACTATCCATAACCCCGATAAACCGCTTATTCGTGTAGATCAGCTAAACGACTTTATCAAGAACAGTGACCTTACCGCTTATACCCGAGCCGATGGCTCTGTCCGTTTTACCGCTTTTGTGGATGAATTCTTTTATGATAGCAACCCTATTACGGGCGGACCGGTTAATTACGGTGACTTCACCAATAGACCGCCACGGGGTATGGCGATATACACCCGCTTTTGCAAAAGCCACGACGGCCAATCACGCCTCTTCCGCAACAACGTGTTCCACCTGCGACAAAACTCCATCTGGACCATCTTCAGCAAGGCTTCGGCCGAGGTCGTTAGCGGCTACGGCATAGAGGTGACGGACGAGACACCCGTGTTTTCCAAACCGAGATCAAATTACAGCAAGATAGTTTATAACGATGTCAAGAACGTGAACGGAAGATATAACATGCTGAATGTCTGGGCGAAGACGGACGGTACCAATTGGAAAATCACCTTCAATGCCGACGGCACCGGCAACTCCCTGTGGAAGTTCAAAACTGTGCCAACACGCTCCAACACCAGTAACATCATGCTGCTGGAAGATGGCGATCCCACCTATACCAATGAAGGTGCCCCGGAAAATCAATGGGTTTTCTTTTCAGATGGCAGGCACGACACAGGTGCATTCGCTTGCCTACAGCGTAACAGGGACAACAACGGCAACGGTATAATCGACAAGGACGAGGTTAAATGGTACCTGCCTTCATACAACCAGATACTTAACACCTACATTGGCAAAGCAGTCATTCCGGACAAGTACTGGTTCCACCACCTAAGGAGTAGGAACACAAATGCTGGAGAGAGATACCGGGAGACGTGGCTCGCGATCAGTTCACCCAAAAAAGGCTCAAACGGGTACATCGGCACCTATTGGTCGGACGAGGGTATCTCTTTCGGTAACGATGCCGCCTATAACGTCAGGTGCTTCAGGAATCTGCCCAAAGATATCGTCAAAGGCGATGCGAACGAAAGTATACCAACGGGAACCGACTTCGGGTATATCGCCAAGCTGCAGAGGGCTACCCCAGGCGAGCCGGCCTACATCAAGGTATCCCGCAAGATGGACCCCACCAGCTATCGTGCCCGCTTCGTGGGCAGCGGGCCACTTCCGGTACCTCACTACTACCGGGATGCGGCCAACTCACTCACGTATGACTTTTACGTGGCCAAACAAAACATCTCAGCTGGACATTTTCAATCCAACTACAACAATTTCACGAAAGGTATTGATCCATGTGACAGTTATAGCGAAGCGGGTGTAACCGGTTGGCGCACACCCAACCAGGTGGAGTTGGCACTTATCTATCTGATCGATCAAGGAGAGCTTGGAACCGATGCGAACGGGAATTCCACGGTCAACGCTTTTGGAGCTACAAGCTATGCCTACGCCATCAGCATCTCAGAACCCCTCGCCACCACCATACGGCATAATAGCATTGAAGTTAACGAGACACATATCCGTGAGATCAACTGGAATTTAAACGCGAACCAAATTCGGTGCGTAAAAGACCGCCATCCCACGGATTAGGAAGTAGAGTTCCACACCTGCTGATGGTGAGAGATATTATGATAGCAGGTAATAAGAGCAGCATCCAATGGAATATGGCAAATGCCGCACGCAAGGTGAGAACTCCAAATGCAAGGGATTCAAGTGCAGGAGCTGCTTGGGGAAAAATTTAGTGCCAGAGTGCAGCAACCGTTTTCACGTTGATGGCCTGTCTATCACGGATAAACCGCTTCGTCAAAGAGTAGCGGTTCGCGTTAAACGCATCATATGATGGGTCGACGGGATCGAAACTGCCGATGCGCACGTTATCCGAGGCGTGAATAAACCGTTTTTCGCCCATGTATATCGCCACGTGGGTCACACGTTCTACTGGATGCTCATCGCCTACCCTTGATACAAAAAAGAGCAGGTCGCCCGGCCACGCGTTGCTGAAATCGTCCCCCGTATCTACTAGCTCTCCCTGCATCGCCTGTTGCGAAGCATCGCGTGGCAACACGATGCCATGCATCAAGTAAACCTGCTTGGTGAGCCCGCTGCAATCGAGCCCCTTAGTAGAGGTACCTCCCCAAAGGTAAGGTATGCCCAGGAGCTGCAAGGCATGCCTCACGATGCTCTCCCCGGTCAGTTCAATGCTCCCCAGCCACTCATCCACCGACAATGCGTCCTCCTTGCGGACATACGCTTTTCGACCGTCGGTGTAACGTACCCGGTAAAACGTACCGACCAGCGACTGAACCACGAGAATGTTCCCAGCTACCAGGTCGGACACCGGTAGTGAGCGGTGATCCGGTTCCTGAAAGGCAGTAGCATAGTGAGCGGTAACGATAATTTTCGGTAAAGCCATGTAATCGTCTAACCGCTCCCGTGATACCGGTTGCAACGACCCGTCTACCCAACCAACATACTGGTCAGGGAGCTGAACCTTCCTCCAGTCGCCCCGCTGCTCGAGCAGTTCCACGGGGGTGCCAAGCAATGCCTGCGTCACCATCTCAGCGGCGTGCCGCGGTTCAGAGCGCACGGCAACCACCGAGTTGTAAACGATGCCCCATGCAACCGATCTCGAATCCTCATCGAGCTGCAACCCGCTTGGAGCATCCGCTCCACCACTTATTCCTCTCCCCAATCGCTTCAATTCGTGTTCTTTATTCATACCGTGTCATTTTTAACTCGTGCTCTATCTCCAACCTTCATCATGTTCCCAAAACCATGCCACATCACTATTTACTTCCACGTGAGAAGAAAATGAACATTCCACGAGAAGAAATATTCCATGAAAAGAAAAATCGTTTCCCGGGCGAAAGGTACGACTTTTATTCCAATCAAAGACTGTTGCACTCCTATATTGGACATAGGTCGTTATCGACCAACACGACACACGATTTTAACCCCGCTTGTCAAGTAAACGATAAATAGTTATCTTTGCTTGAAACAGGAAACGGTAAAAACATGAAACGAAAAACACTACACCTTCTCCCGGTCCTCATCGCCACCCTTTGCTGGGCAGGATCTTTGATCGCTCATGCGACCGATACCATAGAGCGGAATGAAAAGCAGGATAGGAAAGCAAACACCCCCATAACAACCCAGCGGAGAGACAATTGGGAAACAAGGCAAACGGAGAAGCAAGAAACCCTACAAATGGCCAATAAATCAACAGGGCAGATGGAAAACAGAGAAGAACAGCAGGGAAGCAACAAGAAAGTCCAACAAACGGAAAACAGAGAAGCTATAAAGTTGGCGAGAGCGCTTAGGCGGAAAGGGATAAATGATGCGAGGGTACTCGCGGCCGTGGAGAAGGTCCCAAGGCACCTTTTTATCGATGAGAAGCTATCGCCCTACGCGTACGACGACCGCCCTTTGCCTATTGAAAGGGGACAAACCATCTCCCAACCTTTCACAGTGGCCTACCAAACGCAACTGCTCAAGCTACAACCCGGGGAGAAAGTCCTGGAAATTGGTACCGGCAGCGGGTACCAAGCGGCCATCCTCTGCGAAATGGACGTGGAAGTATACAGCATCGAGCGATACCACCAACTGTACCAAACGGCCAAAGAAACGCTGAACAAGCTAGGCTACCACCCGAACCTCTACCACGGGGATGGCTTCAAGGGTTTGCCGGAGCACGCCCCGTTCGATAAGATACTGTTAACGGCAGCGCCCGAAGAGGTACCCGAGAAATTGCTCCAACAGCTTAAGGTAGGAGGCTGGTTAGTAGGCCCCCTCGGTGGCAGGATGGGGCAAAAAATGACCAAAATCGAACGGGTCGGCGAGGAGAAGTTCAGGAAAACGCTACACGGCGACTTTATCTTCGTACCGATGCAAAAGGGTACCGAGAAGTAACCTCGCCGTCAATTACTCGCTCCCCTTACTGTAGTTGGGCGCCTCGCGGGTAATCATCACACCGTGCGGATGACTCTCGGCGTACCCGGCAGAGGTGATCCGGGTAAACTTGGCCTGGTGCAGCTCCTCGATGTTCGCGGCACCACAATAACCCATCCCGGCACGGAGACCCCCCACCATCTGATAGACGACCTCCTGCAGGGTTCCCTTGAACGGAACACGGGCCTCGATCCCCTCGGGTACCAACTTCTTCACGTCATCCTCCACATCTTGGAAGTAACGATCCTTGGAACCTTTCTGCATCGCGGAAAGCGACCCCATGCCACGGTAGGATTTAAACTTGCGCCCATTGAAGATGATGGTTTCCCCGGGCGACTCCTCGGTACCGGCCAGCAGGGAACCCATCATCACGGAAGAAGCCCCAGCGGCCAGCGCCTTCACGATATCACCGGAGTAACGCAACCCACCATCGGCTATCAGCGGGACACCGGTTCCCTTCAACGCGGTGCCCACCTCGTATATGGCGGACAACTGTGGAACACCAACACCGGCAATCACGCGGGTGGTGCAGATAGAACCGGGGCCAATACCCACCTTCACGGCGTCTGCACCGGCATCGACCAGATAACGTGCCGCTTCACCGGTAGCAATATTCCCCACCACGACATCCATACCAGGATAGGTACGTTTGATGAGACGCAACATATCACCCACCCCTTTCGAGTGACCGTGTGCAGTATCGATCACGATCGCATCCACGCCTGCCTCAACCAGCGCCCCGGCCCGCTCAACGGAGTCGGAGGTAACGCCAATTCCAGCAGCCACGCGGAGGCGACCTTGGAAATCCTTGCAGGCGAACGGTTTATCCTTCGCTTTGGTGATATCCTTGTAGGTGATCAACCCCACCAGCTTGTAGTCGCCATCAACGACCGGCAGCTTCTCGATCTTGTATTGCTGGAGGATCTCAGCGGCATCTTCCAAGTTGGTGCTTTGCCGGGTAGTGATGAGGTTCTCTTTAGTCATCACCTCATCGATCTTCTTTTCCATATCCTTCTCGAAACGCAAATCGCGGTTGGTAACGATCCCAAGCAACCGGTTATCCTTGTCCACGACGGGGATGCCACCAATCTTGAACTCGGCCATTATCGCCAGAGCGGTAGCCACATCCTTATCAGGGCTAATACTAATTGGATCCAGGATCATCCCGTTCTCGGCACGCTTCACGACACGCACCTGCCTGGCCTGCTCTTCGATATCCATATTCTTGTGAATCACGCCAATACCTCCTTCGCGGGCGATAGCGATGGCCATAGTAGCCTCGGTAACGGTATCCATTGCGGCCGACACCATGGGCACGTTGAGCGTTATGTTACGAGAAAATCGGGTGGTTAGATTAACTTCCCTGGGTAGCACTTCCGAATAAGCGGGAACCAATAACAGGTCGTCGAAAGTCAACCCCTTCATGATAATTCTTTCTGCAATAAACGACATAGTAGTACTTTTTTATTGCATGCAAATGTACGCGTTTTTCACGAACCTGACGAGCCGAGAGTGTTAAATATCTTAATGGCTACGGGATAACCTCTTGCTGTTTGAACACTTTCGTGATAAGGTCGATGGAGCGATCGATCTGCTCCTCGGTATGGGTCGCCATCAACGAATAGCGAATCAACGTGTCGTCAGGTGCCACCGCGGGAGCAACCACAGGGTTGACGAAGATACCCTCTTCAAATAGCATCTTAGTAATCAGGAACGTCTTATCGTTATCCCTCACGTAGAGGGGCATAATGGGTGTCTCCGTGGGTCCCAGCTCGATTCCATTCGCCTTAAACTGCTGCATCGCGTAACGGGTAAGCTCCCACAACCGCTTCACCCGCTCCGGTTCCGACTTCAAGATATCCAAGGCAGCAGAGACGGAGGCTGTGGCTGCCGGGGTGATGCTGGCGCTGAAGATGTTGGTACGCGCATTATGCCGCAGGTAATTGATTACCGGGAAGTCGCCGGCTATAAATCCACCGATGGAGGCGAGCGATTTGCTAAAGGTGCCCATCACCAGGTCCACCTCGTCCAGCAGCCCGAAATGGTCACACACCCCTCTCCCATTGTAGCGCCTACCCATGACACCGATACTGTGTGCCTCGTCCACCATGATGTTGGCCTTGTACTTGCGGGCCAAGCGCACGATCTCCGGCAGATTGGCCAAGTCACCCTCCATGCTGAAAACCCCGTCGACCACGATCAGCTTGACCTTCTGAGGCTCACAACGTTGTAACTGTCTCTCCAGCGAATCCATATCGTTGTGACGAAACTTGTATGTCGTGGAGAACGAGGTGCGAATCCCCTCGATGATGGAAGCATGGTCCCGCTCGTCCCATATAATGTAATCCTTGCGGTCGGTAAGGCACCCGAGAACCCCTTGGTTGACGGTGAAACCGGTGGAGAAGATGATTGCCTCCTCCTTGTTCATGAAGTTCGCGAGTTTGCGTTCCAGCTGCAAATGAATATCTAACGTGCCGTTCAAGAAGCGTGACCCGGCCATACCGGTACCGTACTTCTTGGTGGCTTCAATCGCCGCCTCCTTCACTTTCGGGTGGTTGGTGAGCCCCAGGTAAGAGTTCGAACCGAACATCAGAACCTTCTTCCCGTTGATGACCACCTCAGTGTCCTGTTCGCTCTCGATGGCTCGGAAGTATGGATAAATACCGGCTGCCTTCACGCGTTGCGGGGCATCGTATTTCATCATTTTTTCTCTTAGAAGATTCATCTGAAAGAATTTTAAATTGAATCTAAACTGACGGCAGGGCGAAAATGCCCGCTTTCAACGCAATCTGCACCGCCCCCACCTTGTAGTGACTATCCAACAGGCCCAGGTCACGCGCCTGAGTCGCGGGGTTACAACTAACGTAGACGATTCGCTTGGGCTGGGTGGAGAGGATCGCCTTGATCACATCGCCATGCATCCCGGTACGAGGCGGATCGGTAATAATCACGTCGGGGAGGCCCTGCTCCCGAATGAAATCCTCGGTTAACAAGTCCTTCATATCGCCAACGAAGAAACGGGCGTTCTCGATCCCGTTAAGCCGGGCATTTTCCCGCGCATCGGCGATCGCCTCCTCTACCTGTTCGATCCCGATCACCTCCCGTGCATTCCGTGCTATGAACAGGGCGATGGAACCCGTCCCGGTATAGAGGTCGTACACCCGTTCCTCCCCCGTCAATCGGGCGAATCGACGCACCACGTCGTAAAGACGGTACGCCTGCTCACTGTTGGTCTGAAAGAACGATTTCGGTCCCACCTTGAACTGTAACCCTTCCATCTCCTCCGTGATAAACTCCCTTCCCGCCCAGGTAATTACCTCCTGATCGAAAATCGTGTCGTTCGCCTTTTGGTTGACCACATAGAGCAACGAGGTAATCCAGGGGAACTCCCCGGCGATGAAATTCATCAGTTTCTCTCGCTTCTCCGCATCGTCCTCGTAAAAGACCACGATCACCATCCACTCACCCAGGGAGCTGTTGCGGATCACGAGCGTCCGCATCAGCCCTGACTGCTCACGGAGATCAAAAAAGGTATACCCGTGTTGGAGGCAAAACTCCCGAATGGCGTTCCTTACCTGATTGGAGCTGTCGTCCTGCAACCAACATTTCCGGATGTCCAGCACCTTGTCGAAACGACCGGGGACGTGGAAGCCGAGGCCGTTCCAGTTGTTGAACGACTTGTCCGACCCAACTTCCTGGTCGGTGAGCCACCGTTTGTTGGAGAAGGTGAACTCCAGCTTGTTCCGGTAAAAAAAGGTAAAGGAGGCCCCTAAGATGGGCTGAAGTTCGGGTAGCTCCACCTTCCCAATCCGCTCCAGGTTATCCTTGACCTGCTTCTGCTTGAACTTCAATTGGTCCTCGTAGGAGAGGTGCTGCCACTTGCAGCCACCACACACCCCGAAATGGGCGCAGGGCGGCTCCACCCGTCTGTCGGAATAGGAGCGGAAGCGCATTACCCGCCCCTCCGCGAACTTTTTCCGCTTGCGCGTAAGCTGGATATCTACCCGATCACCGGGTGCGGCAAACGGCACGAAGAGGGTCAAGCCATTCACTTTGGCAATAGCCTTACCCTCGGCGGCCACATCGACCACCTCGATATCCTCCAACAGGGGAAGCTCCTTTCGCTTTCTCGCCATATCGTCACACTTGTTGTTTCACCCACATCCATGGACGTGTGAAGTAACTCATGGGGGCAGCGTATTAATTGCCTGTCACTGACCGTTCCTCCGAATGAAGCTCCGCCTGAATGGTCACGCTTCCCTTCCGCAACCCTTTGGCCGTAGCCTCGAGGGTGATGGTACCGGGTGTCTTTGAAGATTCCACAACGGCCACCAGCTTGCCGTTGAAGAGATGCATTTGTGGCAGGTGAAACAAATCGAGGCAGGTTGCATCGCCGTTGGCGGCAGCCCTGTACGTCCCGGCCCCCTTTACGTTGAACCGCACCAGTTCGTTCACGATAGGGCATGGGTTACCGTTACGGTCCGCCACCCACACGGTCACGAAAGAGAGGTCCTTGCCGTCGGCCTCTATCACGTTACGATCCGCTTCCAGCACAAGGCGGTACGGCTTACCGGCCGTACGCACCTCTTTCTCCGCCACCGCTTTACCCTGCTCATCATATGCTACCACCTTCAACGTGCCCGGCTCGTACCGGGTATCCATCCACATCAGTCGGTACCGTTTCTGCCGCTCGAAGTTTTTTTGCGCCTCACCCGTGTAGCTGCCATCCAGCGGCACCGAGCGATCTTTGGTGCGTACCCCCTGGCTCTTACCGTTTATGAACAGTTCCGCCGAGGGGTAGTTGGTGTAAACGAAGACGGGAGTCACCTCCCCCTCGCGCCCCTCCCAATTCCAATGGGGCAGGATATGCAACGTCTCCACCTCCCTGTTCCAGTGGCTGCGGTAGAGGTAGAAGCGATCCTTAGGGATACCGGCCAAGTCCACCGCCCCGAAGAGCGAGCTGTGGCTGGGCCACGCGCTGTAGTAAGGAGTGGGTTCGCCCAGGTAGTCAAAGCCGGTCCAGATGAACTCACCCATGGTGTAGGGCAGGTCGTCATGCTGGATAAAGTCGTCCTCCGGGAGATTCGACCAACCGGCGTGCTCCACGTCGTACGACGAGGCCTGGTGGTCGTCGTAAGTCGCCATCGCCTTCCGCTCGACGGGGAACTTGTAGACTCCCCGGGAGCTGAGTGTGGAAGTGGTCTCGGTGCCCAACACCATCTGTTGGGGCAACTTGTCGTACGCCTCCTGGTAGCGGAACGAACGGTAGTTAAAGCCAGGGACATCCATGATGGCGGCCATGTAGTTCGAGAAGACGGCATCCGGACGATCCATCCCGTTGGTCACGGGCCGCGTGGGGTCTTCCCGGTGGCAGATATCTTGCAGGAAGCGGGCCGTCTTGGCACCCTCCTTATGGCTCTGCTCCTCCACCTCGTTCCCGATGCACCACATCACCACGCTGGGGTTGTTCCGGAAGTGGTGAAGCACGTTCACCATATCTTTCTCCGCCCACTCCTTGAAGTAGCGGTTGTAACCGTTTCGCACCTTGGGAATCGCCCACTCGTCGAAGGTCTCCACCATCAGCATCATCCCCATCTCGTCGGCGATGCGTACATACTCCGGTGCCGGCATGTTATGCGAGGTACGGATAGCGTTCACCCCCATATCCTGCAAAATCCGGAACTGTCGGCGGATGGCCGCCTCATTCACCGCACCACCCAATGGCCCCAGGTCATGGTGCATACACGCTCCTTGGAACTTGACCGGCCGACCGTTCAGGAAAAACCCCTTGTCAGCGATCAACTCGATGGTGCGTATCCCAAACGTCGTGTAATACTCATCCACCGGGTAGACAACCTCCTCCGTGGTGGTAGTTGAATGACTCGAGGTTTCGCTCCGCTGCACCTTGCTCACGACGGAGCGCACCGTGTAGAGGTTGGGTTGACGGATATCCCACGGCAACGGGTTCTCCACGATAAGCATCTGCTCCAGCTCCTCCCCATCGAACCGGGTGAACTCCCCCTCCGCCTCGGCCACCACCTCGCCACTCGGGTTTAGGATGGAGGTCGTCAGCTTGACGAAGTAGCGATCGCCGTACCCCTCCCCGTGCCGCACCTTCGTCCGGACGTTGACCCGTGCGAACCGGTCATTCACCTCGGGGGTGGTTACATAGGTTCCCCATACGGGAATATGTACCTCGTTGGTGGTAATCACGTGCACGTTGCGGTAGAGCCCCGCGCCGGGGTACCACCGCGACTGCTCTTCGAAATTCTCCAACCGGACCGCCAGGACATTGTCCCGTCCATCCTTGTTGATCAGGCGTGTCACGTCGAAATGAAAGGTATTGTAGCCGTTGGGCCAGTGCCCCACCTCTTGCCCGTTCACGTAGACCCGCGCGTTACTCATCGCCCCATCGAACTTCAAGGTGACCCGTTTCTCCCGGCTGAATTCCGGAACGGTAAAGCGGGTACGGTACCACCCGGCACCGGTAAAGGGCAACCCTCCCGTTCGGCCGTAATGCTCGATGGCCGTCGTCTGCCCATCCTGCACGATTGCCATCCTATGGATATCGTTACCCTTATCGAAAGGGCCATAAATAGCCCAATCATGTGGTACACGGACGATTTGCCAATCGCTGTCGTCAAACCGCACCTCTGCTGAGCGAGAGTCATCCTCCCTCGTGAACCTCCACCCCTCTTCCAACGTGACCTGGGTGCGGTGTTGCGCCTCTGCCATCGGCCACGTGACGAAGAGAGCTACCAGTAAAAGCGCTATTCTATTCATAGATACTATTGTTTCTCGTTATTACTTTTCGTTTATCGCATGCTCGTTATGCATCAGCTAAGCTCTCGCATATAGCCATCGTTTTTTCAGGCTTAATGATAACCATAATGGCTGCGAAAATGCAACCACGCTAATCGCGACCGCAGAGGGCAAAAAAGTCGTTTCCCTTATCGTCCACCAGGATAAACGCCGGGAAATCCTCCACCTCGATCTTCCATATCGCCTCCATACCCAGTTCGGGGTACTCCACGCACTCGAGGCTCTTGATGTTCTCCTGCGCCAGGATGGCCGCTGGGCCACCAATGCTGCCCAGGTAGAAGCCACCGTACTTTTTACAGGCATCAGTGACCTCCTGGCTCCGATTCCCCTTGGCCAACATGATCAGGCTCCCCCCGTGTGACTGAAACAGCTCCACGTAGGAGTCCATCCGTCCCGCCGTGGTGGGTCCCATCGATCCGGAGGCGTACCCTTCGGGGGTCTTGGCCGGACCCGCGTAATATATGGGGTGATCCTTGACGTATTGTGGGAGTCCCTCACCACGGTCAATCCGCTCTTTCAGCTTAGCGTGTGCGATATCCCTGCCCACGATAATCGTCCCGTTCAGGGAGAGGCGGGTGGAAACCGGGTATTTGGAAAGCTCCGCCAGGATTTCGCTCATCGGCCGATTCAGGTCGATCTTCACACCGCCCCCTTCGCCTGGTTGACGAAGTTCCTCAGGGATAAACCGGGTGGGGTTATCCTCCAGCTTCTCAATCCAGATTCCCTCGCGGTTAATCTTCGCCTTGATATTTCGGTCGGCTGAACAGGAGACGCCCATACCGACGGGACATGAGGCACCGTGTCGCGGCAAACGGATTACCCGAACGTCGTGTGTGAAGTACTTCCCCCCGAACTGCGCACCCAGGCCCAACGCTTCAGACGCTTTTTTTAGTCGCCCCTCCAGCTCGACATCCCGGAAGGCTTGCCCCAGTTCGTTCCCCTCCGTCGGCAGGTTATCGTAATACTTGGCAGAGGCCAGCTTCACCATCTTCAGGTTTGCCTCGGCCGAGGTGCCGCCAATCACGAACGCCAGGTGGTAGGGCGGGCAAGCCGCGGTGCCTAGCGACTTCATCTTATCGATGAGGAACGACTCCAGCTTACCGGGTGCAAGCAGCGCCTTGGTCTCCTGGTAGAGGTACGTTTTATTGGCCGAGCCACCCCCCTTGGCGATGCAGAGGAAATGGTACTCATCACCCTCCGTCGCATATAGGTCAATCTGGGCGGGCAGGTTGGTACCCGTGTTCACCTCGTCGTACATGTTAAGCGGCGCATTTTGGGAGTAGCGCAGGTTCTCGTTGACATACGTGTTGTAAACCCCTCTTGAGAGCGCCTCTTCATCGTTCCCATCGGTCCATACCCGCTGCCCTTTCTTCCCCATGATAATCGCCGTGCCGGTATCTTGGCAGAACGGGAGAACCCCCTTCGCCGAGATCTCCGAATTGCGCAGAAAAGTGAGCGCCACGAATTTATCGTTGTCGCTCGCCTCGGGATCGGTGAGTATTCGGGCCACCTGCTCCTGGTGTTCGGGGCGCAGCAGGAACTGCACGTCACAGAACGCGGCCTGCGCCAGTAGTGTCAGCCCCTCGCTCGACACTTTCAAGACCTCCTTGCCTTCGAAGTTCGCCACGGACAGATGTTCCTTCGTGAGCAGGTAGTAGGGTGTTTTGTCGGGAGCCATGGGAAACGGCTCTTGGTAGATAAACGGTTTTGTTGCCATAACTATTCTTTTTTTGATTTGATGCTATCCAAACATGGAACGACAAAAATACAAAGAAAAAGCGGCATCCCGAAACGGATACCGCCTAAATATACCATGACTCGTTGGCCTACTGACACCCATCGCCAACGTTTTGTTAGGCAAATGGAATCAGGGGGTTACGCCTTACTTAAAATGGTCACGTTAATGGCGTTAATCCCTTTGTCTCCTCGTTCCAACTCGAAGGCAACCAGGTCGCCCTCTGCTATATCTTCAGGAGCGTTACTAATATGGAAAAAATATTCTTGCCTCCCCAAAAGATCACCGATAAAACCGTATCCACGACTTTGGTTAAAAAACTTGACGTGTCCCTTGAGTTCATCCTCCTCCTGGACCTCCATCTTCGGTGTAGATATCTCGATGCTCTCCAAGTCCACCTCTTCGACCTGAGGTTCGGGTGGGGTATCGGTAATCACACCAAACTCGTCCACGTACGCGATCATCTCGCTAAAGGTACTTGGACCCTCTGCCCTGCGCTCTTCCCGGCGCTTTCTTTTCTCTTTTCTTTTCTGTTCTTTTTTCTTTGCTATTGCTCGTTTACTATAACTGGATTTTGCCATGTAAATTGTTTTATGATTTCGCAAGGATTTTCCTTCAATCTCACTGCGCTATAATGCAAAGGTACAAAAATTAATCTGGGGGTTAAAATCTGTTTTGTTCGACCGGGCCTTCTACATTCGTACCCCAAGCCGTCAAACCTTACGCCTCCTTTCCCGCTACCTCCTCAATATTTTTCTCATAAAAAACGACACCCTCTTGGTGAATATGATCAATTAATTCTTTACTGTTAATCTTTTCGTACGACGACAAATCAATTTTATAGGGCAGTAGCAGGTCGTCAAGATCATTTTCAATCTTGAGCAAGGTGGTCAAATCAAGTTTGCCTTTTAGGGTCAAGTCGATGTCAGAGTTGTTTTTGAAAACCCCTTTCGCCCTAGAGCCATACAACAAAACACTATCTACTTGAGGGTATTTCCTGAACACCTCAACGATAGAGTGTATGCAGTGCTGTTTTAACCCGTATTCCAAAATGACTCAAGTTAATTTGCCTTGTTCTCTATTCCGAATTGCCTCCATCTGCTCTTTAAACGAGAAGAATGCCGGCAAATATTCTTCCATGATCTTGCGGGAAATCTCATCGGCCGTTGTTTCATCGTACGTGTGAGAGGTTTGGTTACGACTTTTTATCATCTCCATCCAAATCTCTCCATCACTGATTAAACCCATAGAAAAACCCTCTCTCGTGGCGTCTCGTGAACCCCTGATCTCAAAATTACCCTGATAGGTTAAGTAGTCTTTCATAACATTCCATGCCAGTTCATGGGTAAACTCAAAGCCTTGTATAAGTCCCTGCTTAACCAGTTCACTAAGAATAGATGCTTCTTTGTCTAAAAAGTTCTCCTTAATGAAACCAACGCTTTCATCTAACTTCTTTAGGGCTTTCTTAAAGTTACTAAAGCGTTGCTCCCAGCGAATGCCATACATTTCCATACGATGAACGTTTATATAGGCAAATATAAGCAATTAAACGGAATAAGTGGCCTCGTGTAAAGAAAAAATCCCCGAAAGAGAAACTCCCCCGGGGATGTAAAACAGTAAACCAATTATTGAGGGTGCGGCCGAAGGGACTCGAACCCCCACGCCTCTCGGCACTAGATCCTAAGTCTAGCGCGGCTACCAATTACGCCACGGCCGCGAAACCAATACTGCAAACCAACGGATCAAGCAGTATATGAACCTCGTCATTTTGATTAATCCGCGAAATCAATATTGTTAAATCGACCGCAAAGATACGATTTTTTTCCATTAAATGATGCCTTGGGGGAAAAATCGCCGGATTGCCCACCAATATTTTGGGGAATGATGGGAAAGTGGTTAACTTTGACACCGATTAAAGACAATACTAATGAGCAAGGGAACAGTAGTAATTGGGGTGATTGGGGCTGATGTACATGCCGTGGGAAATAAGATCATCGATTTCGCTTTACGGGAAGCCGGTTACAACGTCATCAACCTGGGCGTTATGGTATCGCAAGAGGAGTACATCCAGGCGGCCATCGAGACCGATGCCGATGCTATCTTGGTGTCATCACTCTACGGGCATGGTGAGATCGACTGCCAGGGGTTGCGCGAAAAGTGCAACGAGGCGGGACTGGGTGACATCCTCCTGGTGGTGGGAGGTAACCTGGTGGTGGGAAAGCAAAACTTCGAGGAGGTCGAAGCCCGCTTCCTTGACATGGGATTCAATAAAGTATCCCCTCCCGGGACACCCATCGAAGGCATCTTTGATTACCTTGAAGAGGCGATAGCAGCCCGGAAGAAATAGGCCAACGCTATGATTTAATCTCGCTCGATGAAATACCTGACGGCCGATTTCGGCTCTACCTATACCAAGCTGACCGCGATTGATGCACGATGCGAAGAGATCGTGGGCACGGCAACTGCCTTCACGACCATCGCCACCAACGTGATGGATGGCTTCCACGAGGCGATGAAGCGATTGGAGACGGCTATTGGCACCTTTGCGTACGACAGGCTCCTCTGCTGCAGTAGCGCAGCGGGCGGCCTGAGGATGGTCGCCCTGGGACTTGTCCCGGAACTGACCGCAAAGGCGGCCCGTACGGCTGCATCGAGTGCAGGTGCAAAGGTCATCCGCACCTTTTCGTTCGAGATATCCGAAGCAGAGCGAAAAGCGATAGAGGCCATCAATCCAGACCTGGTGTTATTGTGCGGGGGCACCGATGGGGGCAACCGGGAGGTCATCGTTTCTAACGCCCACAAGCTAGCCGAGACCCAAGGTGACTTCTCCATCGTCGTCGCCGGGAATAAAAGCGCCGCGGACGAAGTGGACACTATCCTTTCCTCCACTAACAAAAACTTCGTGATCACCGAGAATGTGATGCCCCAATTCAACCAATTGAATATCGAACCCGCCCGGCAGGAGATCAAAAAACTGTTTATCGAGCGCATCGTGCAGGCCAAAGGGCTAAGCAGCGTACAAGCGATAGCGGCGAACGAGATCATCCCCACCCCACTGGCCGTGATGAACGGGTGCGAGTTATTAAGCAAAGGTACTCGGGACAGCGAAGGGATAGGCGACCTGATGGCCATCGATATTGGCGGGGCAACCACAGACGTATACTCCATGTCGCACGGGTACCCCACCCTCTCCAACGTCCAAGTGAAAGGATTGCCGGAGCCGTACGCCAAGCGAAGCGTGGAGGGCGACCTAGGGATGCGCTACAGCCTGCGCTCGCTGGTGGAGACAGCTGATATCGAGAAGGTTTCCAAGGAGATAGACTTCCCGGTCAACGAAATCCAAACGTGGGTGGATGCGTGCCACCGAACACCCCAACTGCTCGCGGCGGAGGGAAGTAGGGAGCAAGCGATCGAAGAGGCTCTTGCACGCGGTGCCGCTCGCATCGCCACGGAGCGCCACTGTGGGTCGTGGGAGTCGGTCTACACCCCTTTCGGACAGGTGTTCGCCTTGACCGGAAAAGACCTCTCGGAGGTTACCCACGTGATAGGCATTGGCGGTGTAATCGCCAATAGTCCCCATCCTGCCGACATCCTGAAAGGGGCAAAAAGCGAGGGAGAAGGAAGTCCTCATGCAAAACCCAAGCAGCCCGGCTATCTGGTGGACAAGCGATACATCTTCGCCTCGATGGGACTGTTGAGCCAGGAAAACAAAGAGCTGGCATTGAAATTGCTGAAAAGAGAGATCGTTTCGCTATGAAACAGTTTCGCTATAAAACAATATACACCTTGACATAAAAAACGTTTTTAGCTTAAAAACCCAAACATGCAGATAAAAAACCAAAAGCTCACGGATGACGCGTTTTTCGCGGAACGGGAGGAGGTCCTGAAACAGTGGCCCACCGGCAAGGGGGTAGACCTAAAGGAAGCGGTGGAGTATCAGAAAAAAATCCCCGCCTCGAAACGGTTCGGCCACGTGCTGGCCAAAGGGGTAGAAGAGAAGGTAACCCTGATTCAACCGCGTGCCGGGGTGGCCATCACCAACGAGCACATTCAACTGCTGCGCTACCTTGAAAAGGAAGGGGAGGCCGACCTGCTGCCCACCACGGTGGATAGCTACACCCGGCTGAACCGGTACACCGAAGCACAAACGGGCATCGATAAGAGTAAGGAGACGGGACGCTCCATGCTGAACGGGTTCCCCATCGTGAACTACGGTGTGCAGGTGTGCCGGGATGTCACCTCGGCCTTGAAAAAACCGGTGCAGGTACGCCATGGCACACCCGACGCACGGCTACTCACCGAAATCAGCATCGCCGGGGGCTTCACCTCGTACGAGGGTGGTGGCATCTCCTACAATATTCCCTACTCCAAAGATCACTCGCTAGAGAAAACCATCTCGCACTGGCAATACACCGACCGACTGGTGGGCCTCTACGAAGAGGCAGGGGTATCGATTAATCGGGAGCCGTTCGGCCCGCTGACCGGTACCCTCATACTGCCCTCCATCTCCAGTTCCGTGGCAGTTATCGAGGCGTTGCTCGCGGCCACCCAAGGGGTGAAAGATATCACGGTGGGATACGGGCAGTGCGGCAACCTGATCCAAGACGTGGCGGCGATCAAGGCATTAAAGAGTGTCTGCCAAGAGTACCTCGACAAACATGGGTTCCACGATGTACGGATTACTACCGTCTTCCACCAGTGGATGGGCGGCTTCCCGCAAGACGAGGCCAAGGCCTTCGGGGTGATCTCGTGGGGGGCGGCCACAGCGGCACTGGCCAAAGCGACCAAGGTAATCGTGAAGACCCCGCACGAGGCGATGGGTGTACCCACGAAAGAGGCCAACGCGGCCGGGCTAAGGGCCACCAAGCAGGTGATATCAATGCTCAGGGACCAAGATCTTCGGGGTATCCCCGCCGTGCTAACGGAGAGCGCGATCATTGAGGAGGAGACCAAGTGCATCTTGAACCGGGTTGAAGAGCTCGGGAAAGGGGACTACGCGGTGGGAACCGTCGCCGCCTTCGAGGCAGGCGTACTCGACATTCCTTTCGCACCGAGCAAGTACAACGCGGGAAAGGTCCTGCCGGCGAGGGACAACATGGGTGCCATCCGCCTTCTGGAGATGGGAAATCTCCCCTTCACGAAGGAGTTAAAGGACTTTCACCGCACCAAACTCGAAGAGAGGGGCAAAGAGGAGAAGCGACCGGTAAACTTCCAAATAGTGATTGACGACGTCTACGCCATTGGGAAGGGATTCCTCGTGGGACGACCCAGATAATGCACAAAAAGTAGTTCAACTTTCGTACTTATTGTACTTTTGCTTTCAGGCTCGACTGAAGCTACTTTCGTGACCCATCTACTGCTTGTTCACTAAAAGAAAAGAACTTGCTATCGCTCAAACAGCTTTTCTTTTTTAACGCGAACTTCGCAGGATGTGTTCCCACATAAGTAGCTAAGGTCTTCGCCCTGAAAGCAAACAACAAGAATAACAGAACATGCAGTAGCTGAAAAGCAAATAAAACAAGCAATATGAAAATAGTTGACGTAATTTGCGCCCCGGGAAAGACAGGGTTTTTCTTTGATGATCAGAAAGCGATCAAGGGCGGGGCTAAAAGCGATGGGGCTTTCTACGTGGGCGAACCCCAAACGCCCGGTTTCACGGCGGTTCGTCAGGCAGGTGAGGCTATTTCTGTACTCTTCGTCCTGGAGAACGGGGCGATAGCGCATGGCGACTGCGCAGCAGTACAATATTCGGGGGCAGGTGGACGTGACCCGTTATTTCTGGCTGATACCTTTATACCGATTATCCGGGAGGAGATTGCACTGCTCTACGTGGGTCAAGAGATTACCACCTTCCGGGAGATGGCCGATCGGGTGGACAAGAAGGTTCGCCCATCAACCGGGAAACCGTACCACACGGCCATTCGTTACGGCGTGACCCAAGCCTGCCTTGATGCGGTGGCCAAGAGCAAAGGGCGACTGATGGCCGAAGTGATTGCCGAGGAGTACGGGACTGACTTTTCGGAGACGCTGATCCCCATCTTCACGCAGTCGGGTGACGACCGCTATCTGAACGCCGACAAGATGATCATGAAGGGAGCCGACGTGCTGCCGCATGGCCTCTTTAACAACGTTGAAACGAAAACGGGTCAAAACGGCGAGAAGTTGAAGGAGTACGTGAAATGGCTCCGCGAGCGAATCCTAAAGCTGAAATCCCACGAGGGGTATAACCCGGTGATCCATATCGACGTGTACGGAACGCTAAGCACGGTGTTTAACGACGATACCGAGGCAATCGCCGATTACCTGGGTGAACTGACCGAGATGGCACGCCCCTTCAAGCTGCGGATAGAGGGGCCCGTGGACCTGGGCAACAAGGCGGAGCAGGTGAAGGCACTGAGCGACCTGCGTACGAAGATGGAAGCGAAAGGGGTGGAGGCTGAGATCGTGGCAGACGAGTGGTGCAACACACTTCAGGATATCATCGACTTCACGGACAACCGGGCAGGCCACATGATCCAGGTAAAGACGCCCGACCTGGGCGGGATCAACAACTCCATCGAGGCAATACTCTACTGCAAAAGACAAGGGATGGGTGCCTACCTGGGAGGCACCTGCAACGAGACGAGTCGCTCGGCCGAGGTGTGCGCACACATCGCGATGGCCACCTCACCCGACCAGTGCCTTGCAAAGCCGGGTATGGGAGTAGACGAGGGGTATATGATCGCGTTCAACGAGATGAGCCGTATCTTGGCACTGATGGAAAGGAAACGGTAAAACAGAGAAATACCTGACGCAATCTGGAACTGGCGAAAAGATACAACATCGAAAATTACGAAACAAAAAAACATCACTAAAAAAACGTTGAGCCGGCCCAGATACTAACGGAATAAAACGAACCAAAAAAGAAAAATAGAATGGATGAATTAAGGGTACTCTCACCGACCGCTATTTTGGGCTACGGCTTCCCCGTGGAGTCGTTCGAGGAGGGAATGAAACGGGCGCCGCACGTCATCGCGGTGGATGCCGGCTCAACCGACCCGGGTCCCTACTACCTGGGCGCCGGCAAGTCGTTCACCGACAACAACTCTGTGAAGCGGGATCTGGAAATCATAATCCCGGCCGCCCTCGAAGCGGGCATACCGGTAATCATCGGCACCGCGGGAGGGAGCGGGGCACGCCCCCACGTGGCCCTCACGCTGGAGCTCATCAAAGAGATCGCCCACGATAAGGGACTCACCTTTAAACTAGCTGTAATCCAGTCGGAGCTGGACAAAGAGCTGATCCGGGAAAAACTTCGGGCAGGAGAGGTGGAACCCCTCTTTCCCGCGAAAGAGTTGACCGAAAAGGACCTAGATGAAGCGGTACATATCGTCGCCCAGATGGGGGAAGAACCCTACATACAGGCGCTGGAGATGGGTGCCGACGTCATCCTGGGTGGCCGTAGTTATGACCCGTCGCTCTTCGCGGCGCTCGCCATTAAAAACGGGTTCGACAAGGCGCTGGCCCTCCACATGGGTAAGATACTGGAGTGCGCCGCCATCGCCGCGCTACCCGGAAGCGGGAGCGACTCCATGTTTGGCTACCTGCAACGAGATGGCTTTATCCTAGAGCCGCTCTCCCCGTTACGCAAGTGTACGCCCCTCTCTGTTTCGGCACATACCCTATACGAGAAATCGAACCCGTACGTCCTACCGGGACCGGGCGGCGCACTCGACCTGCATGGTTGTACCTTCACCCCCGTGGATGACAACAAGGTGAAAGTGGCGGGCACGAAGTTCGTGCCGACCGAAGGCTACTTCGTGAAACTGGAAGGGGTACGGAAAGTGGGCTACCGTACCATCTCCTGCGCCGGCGTAATGGACCCGGTAATGATCGCCAAGATCAACGAGATCACGACCGAGGTGAAGAAGCGGGTGAAAAACAACTTCGAGCACTATGGCTTCCAAGAGTTCTTCCTCGATTTTAAAATTTATGGAAAGGGTGCCGTATCGCTGTTTAATGCAACCGGAGATACCACCGGGGGTAAAGCCAATAACGAATCCGTCTCCATGCCCAACGAACTGATGATTATCATCGAGGCGGTAGCCGCTACCCGGGAACAGGCCAACACCATCTGCGGGTTCGCACGGAGTACCCTGCTACACTACGGTTACGAGGGACGAGTCGCCACAGCTGGGAACCTGGCGTTCCCCTTCTCGCCCTCCGACGCGGAGATGGGTGAGGTGTTCGAGTTTAACATTTACCACCTGATGAAAGTGGACGACCCGGTATCACTGTTCCCGGCCACCCACATCCGGTTCGACCAAGGAAAGGCAACAGAGGGAAACAACAACCCTGCCCACGTGAATAAAACCTCAGGCGGCAATACCGCACGAAACAACAAGAATAATAACCCCAACGAGAAAGGAGGAGAGAACCATGCGGTATAAATTAAGAGACGTGGCCTCGGTCATCCGAAGCAAGAACTCGGGTCCCTACGAACTCACCTTCGACGTGATCTTCCGGGAGCCCGAAACCTACGAGAAGGTGAAAAACGCTGGTATCTTCAACGCGAAAATGTTCGCCGAGCTGTACGGCATCCCCGAAGGCGACGTGATAGGGGTGGTTCATTTCGACCCGGCAAAAGCGATCAAGACCACCATCGTTCGCCCCATCCCCTCGGGAACGCTGGGCGAAACCGACGTGTATGGCGCACAACAACATGTGCCATTGATGAAACTGGAGTTCAACCTGTAAATAACCCATCCTTAGTGTTGTAACATGCGCAGCTTTATACAACAATACATGGTGTCCGCCCAGTACTTTGCCCCGCGAGGTAAAGAGCGGCTGATGTTCTTGGGCGAGCAGATCGCTCACAAGCACCTCTCCTATACCGACCGGCTCATCGGTATCATCGGGGACGCGGGAGCCGGCAAGTCCTCCTTCATCAAGGGGATGTTCCCCGGCTTGCAGCTCTCGAACGACGACGACATCGTGCGCCCCGACAAGATCATGCAGATACGTGACCCCTTTCCCGATTTGGAGCAGGCCACCGCCTTCCATATCGACGTGCGCTTCCAGATGGCCTTCACCCAGCTGCACGAGATCGCGGATTACGTCCACTCCCTCCTAGAACGGAAACGGCGAATCGTGATCGAGCACTTTAACCTCCTGTTCCCGCTGATGGGGAGGAACGCCGACCTGATGATCGGGATCGGGGAGGAGATTATCGTCGTAAGGCCAAGCGTGTTCGGGCCTAGCCCCGACAGCATCTACCGCATTGTCCATGAATCGCTCAAGTACCGTAAGATGGCACATAGCGCAGAGGATATCACCATGCAGATTCTTACCGAATCGTTTCATGTCGGGGAGGAGGAGTACTTCTCGTCGGACATCCGCAACGGGTTCGTCCTCAAGTTCCCGCGAAAACCCGCGATCGATCTGCCTCACTTAGAGGAAAAGATCAAGGAGGAGATCGACAAGGAACTTGACATCGCGTACCTGGACGACAAGCATATCGTGATTGGCGACAAGGTGATACCGTGTGACGGTCCTCGATTCCACGTGAGAAACACCCGAGAGATCGTGGAGTTTAGCATTTACAAAGAGTTGATTCACGACCCCAAGTCCAACACCTACTGCTTGATAGGATTGGTGGACAGCCATACCGATGATATCGAGAATCGAAATACCTACCATTTCTTAACGCGGGATTACCCCACAACAACCTACGACGTATGAGACAGATAGAAGCCCATCGAATCACCGAGCTGGTCGAACAGCTCTGTATTGAAGCGTGCTGCGTGATTGCCCGCGATATTGAGACCAGCTTCATCAGGTACCGTGAGACAGAGAGGTCACCCTTGGGGAAACAGGTATTCACCACCCTGATCGAGAACGCGTCAATCGCCCGGGAAGAGCGAGATCCCTTATGCCAGGATACAGGCATGACGGTGGTCTTCGTCACCATGGGGCAAGAGATTCACGTAACGGGTGGCTTTATCGAAGAGGCCATCAACAAGGGGGTGCGTCAGGGGTACGTGAAGGGGTATCTCCGCAAATCGGTAGTAGAAGACCCTTTCAACCGGGTGAACACGGGTGACAATTCGCCGGCGGTTATCCACTACGAGATGGTGCCTGGTGACACTTTCCGGGTGACCGTCGCACCCAAGGGATTCGGGAGCGAAAATAAAAGCGCTTTGCGCATGCTCACCCCAAGCGAGGGGGTAGAGGGTGTGAAGCGATTTGTGATCGATACCGTCGCGGCTGCCGGGGCAAGCGCATGCCCACCCGTAATCGTCGGCGTGGGCATCGGTGGTACCATGGAACGAGCCGCCTACCTGGCCAAGAAGGCACTTTTACGACCAGTCGGCACGATAAACGAGGACGAGGAACTTATCTCCTTGGAGGCAGAACTGCTGGAGAAAATCAACAAGTTGGGGATCGGTCCCGCCGGGCTGGGAGGTAGCACCACCGCCTTGGCGGTACACGTGATTACGCAAGCCACCCATATCGCCGGACTACCTGTCGCCGTCAACATCGGCTGCCACGCTACCCGTCACGCATCGGGGGCGCTTTAATAAAGGGTCTCTTCCCCGTATGTTACGACCCAAAAGGGGAGAAAACGCTTACCCTTAAAACGAGACACTTAGCATTCAAACAAAACGCCAACCATCCAAAAATGAACGCCTTCTAAAATCAAACAAAATGCAGGAAAAGAACCAACCACCCACACCTATAAAACTCACAACTCCGTTGACCGACAGGATGATCCGCTCACTGAAGGCGGGTGACATGGTCTCGCTATCCGGGATTGTCTACACCGCCCGTGACGCCGCACACAGTCGACTGGTTGAAATGGCCAACCGAGGCGAAGCAATGCCCTTTGCCTTTCCGGGACAAGCGGTCTTTTACGCGGGGCCGGCCCCCGCCAAGCCGGGGAGACCCATCGGCTCTGTAGGACCCACTACCGGTAGCCGAATGGATGCTTATTCACCACGCTTGATGGAGATGGGACTGAAAATCATGATCGGGAAAGGGAGTCGAAGTGAAGAAGTAATTGAGGCCATCAAGAAGTACGGTGGCATCTACTTCGCCGCTATCGGAGGCATCGCCGCCCTAATGGCACGGAGCGTGGAGGGCGCCAAGATGATCGCATTCGAGGATCTGGGTACCGAGGCGATCCGCACCCTAAAGGTCACCTCTCTACCGCTTATCGTGGCCATTGACCACCAGGGAAACAACATCTACGAAACCGGACCCCAGCAGTATGCAGTTAGGTAACGCACATTTCCCCTAGCCAACGGGTAGTGCACCCATACCCACCGGTCAACCACACTAACCAACCAAACAACACACCGCACCTGCCGGGTAGAGACATACTCCACTAGGAAATACTCTTTTGTCGGTCATATCTATCGATTGGGAAGGGGAAACACTTTAAGTACCGCCTCTTCAATGACCTTTGGAAAGTGAAGGTACTCCAACTCGTGCACCTTTCGCGCCACATCATCAGCACTATCCGTGGACAACACCTCGCATCGTGCTTGGAAGAGGATGGTTCCCTCGTCGTAATGCTCGTTTACGTAATGGATGGTGATACCCGACTCGGTATCGCCTGCATCTATCACAGCCCGATGAACCCGATCACCATACATCCCCTTGCCCCCATGCTTAGGCAGCAAAGCGGGGTGAATGTTCAGGATCCGATCCGGGTAAGCCTCCAAAATGGGTTGTGACACCTTTAACAAGAACCCAGCCAACACGATAAAGTCAACGCTATACGCTTGCAAAGCATCCAATACGGACTTACCCTCGTCAAACTCCGCCTTGCGGAACGATCGGGAATGGACACCAAGCGCTCGTCCACGCTTATGCACGTAGGCATCTTCCCTATTCGAAAGGATTAACGCCACCCGGATCCGTTTACTTTTTAAAAAATAACGAATAATATTTTCGGCATTACTTCCGTTACCCGATGCGAAAATGGCAATATTAATCATGAAAAAACCTTATTTTTGCACACAAATAACTATTTTGTGCAATTTTATTGATTTTAAAGGGCAAAAGTTTGCACAATTACAGAAAATTTGTGTTACTTTGCAGACGCAAATTTAGGAATAATATTTTTTATTAATCATTAATATCGAAAGTTATGTCTGAAGTAGCACAAAGAGTAAAGGCGATTATCGTCGACAAATTGGGTGTTGAAGAATCTGAAGTAACGGAAACCGCAAGTTTCACCAACGATTTAGGAGCTGACTCTCTCGACACCGTCGAGTTGATCATGGAGTTCGAAAAAGAGTTCAACATCTCGATTCCTGATGACCAAGCGGAGAAAATCTCTACCGTTGGCGACGCGATTTCTTACGTGGAAGAACACGCGCAATAACCCATTCCCTTTTTATGACTTTAAAAAGAGTAGTAGTAACAGGCCTCGGCGCTATTACACCGCTGGGCAACGACGTTCAGACCACCTGGGAGAATGCGGTTGCCGGTAAGAGTGGCGCCGGGCCCATTACCCTTTTTGATCCCTCGCTGTTCAAGACGCGCTTCGCGTGCGAGGTGAAAGATTTTGACCCCTCTAGTCTGTTTGACCGCAAGGAGGCGAGAAGGTATGACCGTTACTCTCAGTTAGCCGTTTACGCGGCTAAGGAGGCGATGGCTCACTCCGGACTCGACCTTGAGGAGGAGGATAAAGACCGCATCGGGGTCATTTTTGCCGCTGGTATTGGTGGCATAAAAACCTTTGAAGAGGAGGTAGGCGGGTATTACCAGGCGTTAGACAAAGGGCCTCGGTTCAATCCTTTTTTCATTCCGAAAATGATAGCGGATATCGCTGCCGGGCATATCTCTATGATTTATGGGCTGAGGGGACCCAATTACGCTACCGTATCGGCTTGCGCCTCTTCCACCAACGCCATCGTGGACGCGTTCAACCTGATTCGGTTGGGCAAGGCTAACGTGATTGTCACGGGCGGGGCCGAGGCGACCGTAACTCCAGCTGCAGTGGGTGGCTTCAACGCGATGATGGCCATCTCCGTGCGCAACGATTCACCGGAGACAGCATCTCGACCCTTTAGCGCGAGCCGCGACGGTTTCGTTATCGGCGAAGGTGCAACGGCACTCATCCTGGAGGAGCTAGAGCATGCGAAAGCTCGCGGTGCCACCATCTACGCCGAAGTGGCCGGTGGTGGCTTGTCAGCCGATGCACACCATATCACCGCCTCACACCCTGAAGGACTGGGTGCCAAGTTGGTCATGCGAAACGCCCTGGAGGATGCCGGAATGCAACCCGAAGAGATCGATTACATCAATGTACACGGTACATCCACCCCGGTTGGGGACATCTCTGAGGCGAAGGCGATCCTCGACGTGTTTGGCGACTACGGTTACAAATTGAATATAAGCTCCACGAAATCGATGACCGGTCACCTGCTGGGTGGTGCGGGTGCCTTAGAGGCACTGTTCTGCATCATGGCGCTCAGGGATCAGGTCGTGCCCCCCACCATTAACCACGAAGAGGGGGACGAAGACCCGGAAATCGACTATCGCCTGAATTTCACGTTCAACAAAGCCCAAAAAAGAGAGATACGGGCCGCGTTATCGAATACCTTCGGCTTTGGTGGACACAACGCGAGCGTAATTCTCAAGCAATACAACCAGTAAGGTGCTAAGACGATTTATCAAGAGAGTTAAGGTTCTGCCACACCATGGGAAAGAGCCTTACCTCACGTTTTACCATATCCTCGGGTTCTATCCTGATCGGATTGATCTCTACCTGGAAGCCATGACACACCGCTCCTCTTCCGCTAGGTCGAGCAAGGGAAAGTGGGTCAACAACGAACGTCTTGAGTTCCTGGGCGATGCCATCCTCGATGCCATCGTCACCGATATCCTGTACAAAAGGTTTGAAAACAAAAAAGAGGGATTTCTCACGAACATGCGTTCACGCATCGTGCAGCGGGAGACCCTGAACAAGCTGGCCATGAACCTGGGGATTGATAAGCTCATCGTCTCCTCCACGCGTAACCTGGCCCACAACACCAATATATACGGTGACGCCCTGGAGGCGCTAATCGGGGCCATCTACCTGGATCAAGGGTACCGGGTGGCCAAGAAGTTCGTCTTTGAAACGATGATCAAGCAGCACCTGAATATCGATAAGGTAATGAAGAGTGAGGTCGACTTCAAGTCGAGGCTTATCGAGTGGGGCCAAAAAAACAAGGTGGAGGTCCGCTTCGAGCTCACCGAATCACTATTCGATGAGCAAAACAACCCCGTTTTCATCTCCTGCGTGATGGTGGCAGACGAGGTGATAGGCTCAGGCAAAGGTTACTCTAAGAAAGAGTCGCACCAGATGGCCGCCAAGATGGCGATTAAGAAGCTACGCGAGAGCAACGAGCTACGAGAAACACTAATCGAGGCGTCGAGAGAGACCAACCCCGATGAGGAAGAAGACTCCGACAACTGACCTCTCAACCTGGGTAATCGTACGTCCCGAATGAGATTCCCATTCGACTGCCCTGCACCACTAAATCGTTATCGGGAGTTACCAGCCGAAGGCGTCCCGCCACTTTCGACAGCGGCACATCGGTAATCTCGTTGCCTATCTTAGCGACCATCCGACCGTACTTCCTCTCGTTAATCAACTGAGCCGCGTGTCCCCCAAGCAACGTACCCAAGTTCCGATCGGCGGGCGATGGCGAACCGCCCCGCTGGATATACCCCAAGACGGTCTCCCTTGTCTCGTAGGCGGTCCGCTCTTCGATCTCCCTTGCGAAGTAGGTAGCCGGCCGTTCGTTGGTGGGCACCTCTAACCCCTCGGCAACCGCCACGATAGAATAAGCCTTCCCTATCTCCATGCGTTTCTTTATCTTGTCGATTACCACCCGCATGTTGTATCCCAGTTCCGGCAGCAAAATAATATCCGCCCCTGCGGCCATACCGGCGTGAAGGGTAATCCACCCCGCGTGGTGCCCCATCAACTCGATCACCATCACTCGGCGGTGCGAGCTGGCAGTTGAGTGGAGGCGGTCGATCGCCTCACACGCGATATTCACCGCGGTATCAAAACCAAACGTAACATCGGTACCGTAGACATCATTATCGATGGTCTTGGGCACGCCCACCACGTTCAGTCCCATCTCCGACAGCATCCAGGTGGTACGCTGCGTCCCGTTCCCGCCGATGCAGACCAGGCAGTCGAGTCCCAGTTCATGGTACGCGTCTTTTATCTGCTCCCTATCCTTTTCATCGGGGGAGAAGATCATGCTCCGAAATATTTTTTCGCGTGCGGTACCGAGGATGGTTCCTCCCAGGTTTAGGATGCCCGATAGTGATGCATCGGTAAGTTCTATGGTATCTTTGTACAAGAGCCCTGAAAACCCGTTCTGAATACCGATCACCTGCATCCCGTAATGATTAATGGCCGTTTTGCCAACGCCTCGAATGGTGGCGTTGATGCCGGGTGCGTCCCCTCCCGATGTAAGAATACCTACTCTCATACGATTATTTTATATTTTTTAAAGTGTTTGCCACGTTGGATGATGTCGGCCGCCCGGTCCGATGCACCGGGTCCACCCATGATCCGCTGCAACTCCGCGTAATGAGTTAACATCTTCTCGCGGTAAGGCAACTCTTTAAGCAGCCGGTGAAGCTCTTCCCTGATGTTTTCGACGGTGAAAAACTTTGCGAACAGCTCCTTCACCACCTCCCTACCACATACCAAGTTGACCAACGATATGTAAGGGGTATGAAGGATATATTTAAACGCCCAGTAGATCGCCCTGGGTATTGCCGTCCTATAACAAACCACCTGGGGCACGTTCAAGAGAGCCGTCTCCAGCGTGGCCGTGCCAGAGGTAACCAAAGCGGCATCGGCTTGCGACAATATGCGATAAGTTTGGTCGAAAAGAACGACCACCCCGTGACCGTCACCGGTATAGGCCTCGTAAAACGAGGGATCGATCCCCGGGGCTGCCGCTACCACCAGTTGGTACTCCTCCGCGAAGGGGGCCGCAGCCTGAAGCATCGATGGTAAATTGTTCTTGATCTCCTGTTTGCGACTTCCAGCCAACAGGGCAATGATGGGTCGTTTATCCAATCCGTTTGCCTTGATAAACTGCCCAAACGTCTCCTCTTTTAAAGGCCTTTGGCTGATCGCATCGACCGTAGGGTTACCCACGTAGTGCACCTGGTAGTCGTGCTTCTTGAAAAAATCGACCTCGAACGGCAGGATGCAGAGCATTTCGTCGACGTACTTTTTAAAGGATTTTACCCGGTACTCCTTCCATGCCCACACCTTGGGGGAGATATAGTAAAAGACCGGGATGCCCAGGCGGCGCTTCACATGCTTGGCCACCTTGAGGTTAAAGCCGGGATAATCGATCAGGATGACAGCATCGGGACAATATTCGGCAACATCCCGCTTGCAAAACTCGAGGTTTTTAAGGATGGTACGGGCGTTCAGAACCACCGGGAGGAAGCCCATGAAGGCCATCTCGCGGTAGTGCTTCACCAGCGTACCCCCCACGGCTTGCATCAAGTCGCCTCCAAAGAAACGGAAATCGGCTCCTTCATCCAACCCTTTCAGCGACCGCATCAAGTTGGAAGCGTGCAGATCACCGGAAGCCTCCCCCGCTACAAGGTAGTATTTCATACGATTATTTTATCTTTAAACAAAAGTACTCATTTTTTTTGGACAACAACTGTTTTTTCGACAAGCACGTTTTCGCAAGAAACATGCGGGAAACAAACTGGATCTCACATAAAAAGGTTAGTAACTACATATCACTTGATAAACATAGTTTTCGGCATATTTGCCAATACTTAAATCTGCGATTGAAGCGTCACTTTCATGAATTATTTCGAAATATTTTTTTCTATTGATATAAAAAGTATATTTGTGTGTAAAATATTCATTTGGTCCCAATTTAAAAGATGGTAAGCGTATGGTCATAGGAATTGACTTCGGTACAGATTCTTGTAGAGCAATGGCGGTGGAATGCAACAGTGGTAAAGAGGTTGCCACTGCCACTTCATATTATAAACGATGGCAGGAGGGTCGCTACTGTGATGGCCAGCAAAACAGATACAGGCAGCACCCGTTAGATTACATTGAGTCGTTGGAAGAGGTGATCGCCGATCTTTTGTCTCAGTTGCCACATGGTTCGGCAGGCAAGGTAGTGGCGATAGGTTGCGATGCCACTTCGAGCACGGTCTGCTTAACTGACAGCAAAGGGTTGCCCTTAGCCCTACTCCCACAATATGCTGAAAATCCTAATGCCATGTTCGTTTTGTGGAAGGATCATACCGCTATAAATGAAGCTGACGAGATCAACGCGTTGGTTCGCGCGTGGGAGGTTGATTACACCTCCTATTCCGGTGGCAATTATTCAGTCGAGTGGTTCTGGGCGAAGTCTTTGCACCTTTTGAGGAGTGACCGATCTATTCGGGAAAAGGCCTATGCCGCGATTGAGTTGTGCGACTGGATACCCGCGTTACTTACAGGAATAGAAAAACCTGAAGAGGTGAGAAGGGGCAGATGCGCGGCTGGACACAAGTGCATGTGGGCCGAAGAGTGGGGAGGATTCCCCTCGCGTGATTTCTTGTCACAGCTTGACCCCAAACTGGGGGAGATCAGGGATCGCCTTGGAAATATAACATACACGAACGATCAGAAGGTGGGACTTCTATCGAAGGAGTGGGCTCGTAAATTTGGGTTCTCGAACAGTGTGGTTGTCTCCACCGGAATCGTTGATGCCCATTCCGCGGCGATTGGTGCCGGTATAAAGCCGGGAACCATGGTAAAAATAGTTGGCACATCTACCTGCGATATTGTGGTCGCCCCCTATGATATAATTAACAAAAAGAGGATTGACGGCATAAGTGGCCAAGTGGATGGGTCGGTACTCCCGGGCATGATTGGAATCGAGGCCGGACAATCTGCATTTGGAGATGTTTACGCTTGGTTTAGGAATCTGTTGGGATGGACGTTAGATGAGTTTGATGCAAGCCAAGAGTGGAAAAGCAAGGTGATGGAGGAGACCTTGGACGCCCTAACAAAGGAAGCAGCCACACTACAAACGACTGAATCGTCACCCGTCTCTCTTGACTACTTGAATGGGAGGCGAACCCCCGACCCAGACCCGATGAAAAAGGGTATCATCTCCGGGATCACCTTGAGCACCACTGCCCCCGAGATTTTTAAAAGCTTAGTGGAGGCAACCGCTTTTGGCTCCAGGGCAATTTACGAGCACTATAAAAAACATGGCCTGGAGTTAATAGATATAGTGAGCGTAGGCGGGATTTCGCAAAAGTCGCCATTTGTTATGCAAACCCTGTCGAACGTGATGGGATTGCCTATCAAGGTTGCCCAAACGGAACAGGCTGGTGCATTGGGTGCGGCCATGTGTGCCGCTACAGCCGCCGGAGTTTTTGAAAGCTTGAGCGTAGCACAAAAAGTGATGGGGTGCAAGATGGGTGAAACCTACCTCCCCGACAAAAAAGCGCACGATATATACAATATACTCTACAAGCGATACCTTGAGTTGGAAGGCAGCCTGCCAGAGATAATAACTTATTGAAAACGTTTATAAATATTTTAAAGGTATGAATGTAACAAAAGAGGGAATTCTCGCGAAACTAGGCATACCCAAGCAGTTGGCATGGGGATATTTGGGAATCCTTATCTTTATGATGGGCGATGGCATGGAACAGGGATGGCTAAGCCCCTATCTTATAGAACAAGGATTAACAATGCAGCAGTCGGCCTTACTGTTCTCAGCGTATGGGGTCATCATAGCCATCGCCTCTTGGTTTTCCGGTGTAATGGCCGAGGCTTATGGTGCAAAAAGAACGATGTTCATTGGTTTGGTTCTATATCTTTTAGGAACTGTCGGCTTTGTAGGCTACGCTTTGCCAGAGATGAATTTTAATGTGATGCTGATGACCTATGCCTTGCGCGGATTCGGTTATCCACTTTTCGCCTACTCATTCTTGGTATGGATTGCCTATGTAAGTCCTGGTAAGTCCCTCGGTCGTGCTGTCGGCTGGTTTTGGTTTGTTTTCACAGGTGGGCTGGTAGTGCTGGGGGCCTATTATTCAAGCTGGGCAATCCCTCGAATCGGATATATCAACACACTGTGGAACGCGGTGATATGGGTGTTGATTGGATCTTTCCTGGTTCTTGTGCTAACCAAGGAAAAAAAGAGACCTCAAGGTAATTTTCGTTCTAAAATGAAGGAGTTAACCAAAGGTTTCACTATCGTGAAAAGGGAACCGAAAGTATTACTGGGAGGCATTGTCAGGGTAATCAACACTACCGCGCAGTTCGCTTTTCCAGTGTTTCTGCCCATTTATCTTGCTGAGCATGGGTTCTCCACAACTGAGTGGTTACAAATATGGGGTACGATTTTCACAAGCAATATTATTTTCAATCTGATATTCGGTTTCGTGGGCGATTCGCTAGGTTGGCGGAACACCATCATCTGGTTCGGTGGTGTTGGGTGTGCTGTTTCAACCCTCCTCTTTTACTATTCCCCCCAACTGTTTGGTGACAGTTATATGGCTGTAATGATTACAGGAGTTATTTGGGGAGCCATGCTGGCTGGCTATGTGCCTCTCTCTGCCCTGATACCTTCGTTGGTCAAAGACAGCAAGGGAGCGGCGATGTCAATCCTTAACCTTGGTGCGGGCCTGCCCGTCTTCGTTGGTCCTGCCATCGTGGGTATTTTCATTGGCCTTGTCGGCTCCTCCGGGGTAATATGGATTTTGGCAGGCCTATATTTTATAAGTGCTGTCCTTACCAAGTTTATAACGCTGCCAAATAATGCAAAGACAATCCAACATATTGAATCAACTGAAAAATAGCCAGACTGGCGGCGAATCCTAAATAACTCATAATCAATAAAATATCAAGCTGGAAATCGGGTATAATAACTTAGCACACAGGACCAAAAAAGGTACAAATAATTCAATGTCAAGATTAGAAAGTGCATTAAAAAATGTAGATCAAACGAAAGCCCTGCTCATTGAAAGAGGTGCCCTGAATCAAGTGCCAACTCTTTTCAAGAGCCTGTTTTCTGAAGCAAAAACCGTCATCGTGACCGACCAAATAATGTTTGACAGGGTCGGTATAAAGATCAAGGAGTTACTGGATGAGCAAAATGTGCCACAGGAGCAACCCGTCGTGTTCAAAGTGCCATTGGCGGCAACATATGAGAATGTTGAGCTGCTGGCAGAGGCCTTAAGAAACCATGATGCAGTACCTATTGCGGTTGGCTCGGGTATCATCAATGATCTGGTGAAACTGGCATCCCACAAAACCGGAAGGCGATACATGTGCGTTGCAACAGCGGCTTCGGTCGATGGCTATACTGCTTATGGATCCTCTGTCACATTGCATGGATCTAAACAGACCTTCAGCTGTCCAGCACCCTTGGCTTGTCTTGCCGACACCGATGTCATTGCTACCGCTCCCTTATCGATGTCGGCCGCTGGCTATGCCGATAGTTTTGCCAAGGTGACCGCCGGGGCCGATTGGATACTGGCAGATGCCCTTGACGAAGAGCCGATAAACAAGACAACCTGGAGTATCGTGCAGGGAGGGTTACATGAAGCACTGGCACACCCTGAAGGGATTGTTGAACGTGTTCCGGAAACTTATGGTTTATTGACTGAACGATTGATGCTTTGCGGACTGGCCATGCAACATGCTAAATCAACCCGCCCCGCATCAGGCGCCGAGCACCATTTCAGCCACCTTTGGGATATGGAGCATCACCTTCACAACGGCAGGCAGGTGTCACATGGGTTTCAAGTGAGCATAGGTACCCTAGCCCTCACGGCTTTTTATGAGCAATTAATGCAGATACCTATGGAGGAACTCGACGTAGATCACTGCATACATATCTGGCCTACCCTTGATCAATTCATCCTTCGTGCTGTTGACATGTTCAAGGATACTGATTTTCTGCATATCGCGGTTACCGAGATAATCGCGAAGTACATCTCAAAAGACGAACTGAAAGAACAACTCTACCTGCTGAAAAGGAAGTGGCCTTTAATTAAAGAAAAAGTATCAAAACAGATCATCCCTTTTGATGAAGTCAAACGATGCCTAAAGGTGGTAGGAGCACCAACTGAACCAGAAGAGATAGGCATATCAAGAGAATACCTGAGGGAGACCTTCCATCGTGCCATATATATCAGGCGACGTTTTACTGCCCTCGACTTGGCGTTACGGACAAATACAATAGAGAGATGCCTTGATAACATGTTCGGGGAAAATGGCAGGGGTTTTTAGTGTGCTGACAACATTCCCGATTATAAGCCAATGAATTATTCAATGAAACGAACATCCATCAACATCATACTGTTGTTTTCCTTATCATTCTTTTACGTTGTGTCATCCCATGCTCAGTCGCTTTTCATTGAAGCGGAAAGTTTTCAACAAAAAGGGGGCTGGGTGGTTGATCAACAGTTCATGGATTTAATGGGATCACCCTACCTGATGGCACATGGACTGGGCACCACGGTAGAAGATGCGACCACCACAGTACATTTCGCTAAGTCCGGAGAATATACCCTGTTCGTGAGAACCTACAACTGGACATCGCCCTGGACAACAAAGGAAGGTCCCGGCAAATTTCAAGTAACGATTAACGGGCACTCATTAAACGGCAAGGTTTTGGGTGCAGAAGGCAATGCCTGGGAGTGGCAAGAGGCAGGTAAAATGAAGGTAAACGCAGGGGCAGTTACCGTTGGATTGCGTGATCTGACCGGTTTCAATGGCCGTTGCGACGCCCTGTACTTTACCATGGATGACGTTGCACCCCCCAATGAACCCGAGGCTTTAACGGCTTTCAGGAAAGAGAAGCTCATGTTGCCGGATATTGCTCCCAACGCGGGGGAATTCGACCTCGTGGTGGTAGGTGGAGGGGTAGCCGGTACTACCGCCGCCCTCACGGCCGCACGATTGGGCTTGAAGGTCGCCCTTATTCAAGATCGCCCGGTCTTGGGTGGCAACAACAGCTCAGAAGTCAGGGTACACCTGGGAGGCCGAATGAATCTTGACCCTTACCCGAGGTTAGGGGACGTGGTCAACGAAATCGCCCCGCTAAGGGGAGGTAACGCCCAGCCGGGGGTATATTATGAGGATGAGAAAAAGTTAGAGATGGTCAACGCGGAAGATAATATAACCCT
>JAMNYO010000001.1 GCA_023622765.1 Bacteroidota bacterium
CAACGCCTCACGCGATGCCCGCGTTTCGTACCTGCCCGTGCGACGGATGGCGGGAAGCACCTCGGCGGTTACCCACTTCCTGAAAACCCTGGCCTCGGGCTTGCGGCTTTGGAAGATTAGATTATACAAACCTGATTCCGAAACAAACGTGGCTGTTTGTCGCCTCCCCATGGGGTCGGTAATACCGACCCCATCTTTTTCGTCCTCGTCGAGACGGCTAAGTGCATCTTTGTGGTTGACAATTGTAAGTGCTTCGCACACATCTTTACCACAAAACCAAGGTTCATCGTTAATCACTTGCACGCGTACGCGCGCGTCTTTGGGGTTAAAGGTAAACACCCTCTGCAAGCCTGCCGCTCGCGTTTTCTCTGTTTTTTTCATCATTATGTAAGTTTTTAGCGTGTGGCGCGGGAAAAAAGAACGGCGCGCCACTTCCCGTTGCTAAAGCACTTACAGAGGGCTCGGAGTGCCATTAAGCAACTCCACGGGGTTAGCGCGCCGTATATCGCGATTCACCCCCGGGCATGAAAAAAGCCCGGGGCGCGACGCTTGGGCAGTTTAACCTGCCCCCTGCTTTAAATGCTTTAGCGTCGCGAACATACGCGTTATTTTTTTAACCCGCAACGCTTTGCCGGTTTTTTTTTAAAATGGGCGTCGCCCGTCTTCGCGACGCGCGACACCCGTCGTATGAAAAATCAAAAATCCAAATCAACATGAAACCACCTTCATCGCCGCGATCAGCCTGTAAATCTCCTCCCAAGGTGGAAGGCCACCCACGTTGTGGTCATCGATGTACACGTCGGCGTACACTTTCCGGGTGTTCGTGCCGCCATGCTTGGCCACGTTAAATGGGGCGTTCTCGTTCACCCGGTCGAACGGGAATCCCTTGTCAATTAGCCAGTTTATGGCTTCCAGCAATAAATCGCCGTTCCTGCAGGTGTAGATGATGATGTAATGCCCATCGTCCTTCAGCCGGCGCATGCACTCCAGCGCCTGCAGGTTCGGGTACCCGATCTTGGGGTATTCCCCGTAATGGAGCGTCCCGTCAAAGTCAATCGCGATAATCATCGATCTTGCTCACGATACACGCGTAAAAAAAATCAACTGCTTTCATCTTGTTAGTAATTTTAAAGTGAAACTTTCTCCTCGTCAACGTACGCGAAAAGCAGGTACGCCAGGTATCGCGTCTCCCAGTTAACGCGCTTGTTTTTGTACATTTTTCTAATAATTTCCCGGCACTCGATCGCCGAGTAGCCGGTGTCCAACCGGGCGATATGCTCGTTGATGTCGTTCAGCCTCATTCGCTTCATGGAGATCAACTTCACGCGCCCGCGCCGGAAATCCTTCAGGTACACGTCGTACTCCCTGCCTTGCACGTACTTCTTCTCGTTCCATAGCGCCATTTAGCTTGCCGTTCCAGTTGTACGAGAACTCCAGTCGGTAGTCCACCCAGCCGTTGAGCCGATATGCCTCACGACGGGCATCGGACTTGAGGATGTGGGACGATACCGTTTCACCCACGCGCCCGCCCGCGTTCCCGTTGCGCCACTCGACCACGACCCATCCGCCAGAGTCTCGCTCGTACGTGTACCGGCTTCGATTCATGCCTCCTGCTCCTCCTTCTTGAGATCGATGAAAAACGACTCGTCCTGCACCACCTCGATGCCGCACTTCTCGAACTCTGCTGCCACCTCCGGAATCTCTCTATCGGCAAGGAGCAGATCCTTTGCCGGCTCTTCCTTCACGCGCACGTAGTCGGGCAGGAACTCCTTTATCAGGTTCAGCGCGGCCGCCCACGTGAAGCCGCGCAACGTCTTAAGTCGCGGCGTGCCGGTACGGAAACCAAACGTCCCGTGCGTGCCCTCCATGCTCTTTTTCTTCGAGAACAGCCGTTCCCGGTTCTCGAGCGAGTAGGCCTGCACCACCTCGAAGCTCTTCTCCTTTTTATCTTCTAACTCCGAGATCTCGTCGGCTCGCTTGTCGCGCAGCCTCGTGATCTGCATGTCCAGCTCTGCCCTTATCTTCGCCAGCCTGGCGTCCGCGGCGGCGTATTCCGAAAACGCCGCTTCCATCTGTTCACTCGTGATCCCCTGCAGGATCACCTTCCTCGTTCTTTTTGCCATTTGTTCAATCTTTAATTGTTTGTACTTTCTTGATATTATGCTTTAAAAATGATTGCCGAATCATTCCGAGATTAATAGGGCAAGGCTCACCCACGCGCATAAGCTCGCTATCCCAAATTGGTATAGTGTGTCCCGTCCATACCGCGGACTGATATGGACCGGCATCAACCACGGTACCATGCTCATCACACAGCATCCAAAGGACATCCTGCCCGTTATCTTCCAAGTCTATTTTTATCTTTGCCATGACTGTTTATTGATTTACAAATCCTTTCAAAGTGCCCAATATTTCCTCGTATTTAAACATCAAGTCCGCGTGCCTTTCGGTGCCATACCCACTCTCGTGCAAGTCACGATACTTATCATATAATCTTTGCACGCCCGGGATTGCCCTTTTTACATATACCTGCAGTGTTTTAACCTCATCAATTGATAGTCCTAATAAAGTTTCTGTGTAAAACCCATCCGGCTCTCGTACCCATTTCATAATTGCTTGTCGTTTTAATTCATTGATATCACCATTGTAAGTAGGTCCTCCGGTACCCGCGGAAGCTTCCGCTGTTGCTTCCGGTAGATGCTTTCCAGCTTGGGGATAAGCGCGCTAAGCTCGTCGATGGTGAGCCGGCGAAACACCTTGCCGGCGATGCGGGGTTGCAGGCAAAAGTTGTCGACGTTCGTCCAATTTGTGGTATCTACCCCTATCTTTTGCATCCGGTGCAGCACGGCCGATCGCCGTTTCTTTAGCTCTATCTGCAGCCGCTCCTCGGACATCCCGTTGTTCACGCTTTCACGCATAGAGGCGCACATCCGCTTGTACTCGCCATCCCGCATCGCCCGTAACGACTCCGTGCGCCCGTCGGTGAACGAGAGGACGAGCTCCTCCTTCAAGCCGTCGTGCGCCCCCGGCATGCGTTTCAGCAGCGAGTAAAACTCCCCGTAACTCTTTATCGCTTTCATGACGCTAATCGCTTAATCCCGAAAAATGGGGGGGGGTAAAAAGGTCATCCCCAACGCAATAACCGTAGCCGACGAGCTCCATCAACCATCGTTGCTCGACCGGCGTTACTTCCTTCGCCCGTTTCGTCACGAGCTTCTCACGCGCCACCACCCTGTTGCCCTTTTTCTTGAGGTTGTAGTGGAGCCTGTACTTCCTGCGTTGCAATCTTCTTTTTTCCATGTTCGTGATTTTTAATAGTTTGTTATTTCCCTTTCCCCCCAGTACCTTATCGCCTTCTCGGGCCACACGTCGAAGTATCCCTTGTCGCCGATGTACCTCCCCTTGGAGATCGCCCGGTAACCTTCAACCCATATCTTCATGTCCGCGTCGTACATCACGCTTTTAGCGGCACGACCGGCGGGCTGCTTCCCGTCCGCGTGGCTGGAGAAAAC
>JAMNYO010000073.1 GCA_023622765.1 Bacteroidota bacterium
GCTATTCCAGTAAAAAAAGTTAATATTAAAGTATGATAAACATATGGAAAACTTAAAGTAATCCAAAATGAAAAAATTGTATATAGTCCGATGAAAAGTAATATTTTATGTTTATTTTGTCTTATATAATTTTTTCTTTTATCAATAATAACTGACAAAAAAATTAGACTGATAAAAATGCCTTCCAATGCAGCAAAAAATATTTCGTTTATAATAAGTTCTTTCACGCTACAGCCTCCCATAAATAGCGGAAATAAGGAAGTTCCCCCCCTCCCTATTTCAGCAGTTCTTCCCAACACTTTACCTGTTGTGATTAGTACATTTTTGATGAAGAAGCCGAGGTTGTCCCAATAAACAAGGGAAATAAAGCTAATACTGATAATGATTGTTTGCAGAAAAGCTCAACTATTTTTCCCATAGTAATCTCTCTTCCAGCAATAACTTAGCGTAAAGTTACTGTAGGGATTAGCTGGGAATAATAGTAAAACAAATAGAAAAGAAGACACCATCCTGTTAAGATATAAGTGACAAACCAAATAAACAAAAAAGGATGGGAGTCTTCTATGTATAATAGTTTACAACATTTTAACGAATTTGGCACAAAAAAAATTGAAAAAACAATAAAAAATTTCATAATTGAGAAGAAAGATTTAGCTGATTTAGTTTTTGGCCTACAAGAAAGCCTATTTGAATTAGGAAGAAATATAGTTAAAGAAGTATTAGAAGATATGGATGATTATCTTCGTAATAGTGCGATTAGATTGAAAGACTGGGAAGTTGTGAGAAAAGATGAAACAGGTTTACTAACAAGCTTTGGGAATATTAGATATAGTCGGACATATTTTAAGCCAAAGGAAGGAGGCAGCCGTAAATACCTTGTAGATGAAATTGTAGGAATAGGTCCTCATGATAAAGTAAGCACCGATGTAGTGATAAATGCTATAGATGAAGCTGTAGATACAAGCTATAGCAAGGCAGGAGAAAAAGCATCATATGTGGATGAAATCACCAAACAAGCTGTTATGAATAAGATACATGAAATTGAAGTAAAAGATGCACCTATACATATTCAGCAGAAAAAAGATATACGAATACTATACATTGAGGCAGATGAAGATCATGTATCTTTGCAAAACAAAGGTAAGAAAGGGAAACAGACTAGAAAAGCTAGTTATACTATGCCTAAGCTTGTATATGTGCATGAAGGTATTGACAAAGAAAAAAGCACAAGCAAAAGGACTGTATTAAAGAATGTGAGATACTTTGGAGGAATAATAGGCACAGAAGAACTATGGCTTAAAGTAGCAGAATATATAGATAAGCAATACAATGAAGAAACCATTGAAATCATATATATATCAGGAGATGGAGCTCCTTGGATAAGACAAGGAGTTGAATGGATACCAAAAAGCAGGTATGTTCTTGATAAATATCATATGAACAAATATATAAAAGCAGCAACAGCACATTTTAATGATGGTGGAACCATGTATTATGCCCTAAAGGATGCTATTGAATGGCCTGATAAAAAAATGGTAAAGGGTGTATTTAAAACAATATTAAAAGAGACAGAATCAGAAACAAAGAAAAAAGCAATAAAAGCTGCCCAAAGGTATATTTTAAAAAACTGGGATGGAATAGAGATACAAACAGAAAAAGGAGAAGAAATTGTTGGCTGTAGCGCAGAGGGGCATGTGAGCCATATATTATCAGATAGATTAAGCAGTAGACCTAAAGGCTGGTCAGAGCTTGGGGTAGCTCAAATATCTCAACTTAGGATATATAAGAAAAACGGTGGTAAAGTATATGATTTAGTTATGGCACAAAAAATAAAAGAAGAAAAAGAAACAAAAATACAAATACAAGAAAAGCTAATCAAAAGCTTAAGAAATGTAACAACAAAATATGAAAATGCAGTAAATTCAAATATTACAGCGATCGATATAGGACATAAAACAGGATTATATAAAGAATTGAAAAGTATAATAGGGAGACGTTAAGAATATCACGGAATGGCGAAGGGAACCCTTTACAATAAGAGGGCCCCATATGATATAATTTACTAAATGGCAGCCGAAAACTCCAGGACCATACATAGTAAAATATTGGTTTGCCATCAAGGCTGACAAATCATATGGGAGATGCTTGTTGTTAAGAGCATTCCATCAATCGAAATATCAGGATGCTTCTGTTCTTCTTTTCCCTACAGTAAATTGACGCTATCC
>JAMNYO010000023.1 GCA_023622765.1 Bacteroidota bacterium
AGCTTGCTGTCCTTGCTCATACCTAGAAACTCCCCGTTCAGGTAAAAGTAGGAAGCCCCTTTCACGCCATCGAACGAGAGGATGATATCTTTCCCTTGCCAAGCGTTAGGTAGTTCAAACTCTTTCCGGTAGGTCCCCGTCGGGTTAAATTCACGCGGCACGAGCGGGGGCATCGGTCTGTCCCAAAACGGGGGGAAGCCCGGAGAGGTAAATTCATACGTGGTATTCACGTAAATGGGATAACCGAAACCTTGAACTTCCCAGTTTCCCGGTACCTGTATGTCGCTCCAACCGGTGTCATCGAAATCCAACGCGTAAAAACCCTCCTTGGGTCTCTCTTCGAAGTTCTCCACGTAATTGAACTTCCAGGTTCCGTTGAGCAACAAGAAATCACTCCCCTTGGAACTGTTTGAAGCGTCAATCGCCTCTTGAGCGTTTGTGAACGAGAAAAAGCTGGCTCTCGCGGGCTCTTTGTTTATATCCACCAGCTTGGGATTGGTGATCTCCGAGTATCGGTTTTTTTGAAGCTGTGCTTTTAATAAACCGGACGAGAAAACAACGATAAGGGTGATGAGTAGAATCTTTTTCATATCCATAACAGTTTTGCTTTTGTTGTATGTTTTTACAAAGATACAACATTTTTTTCGTCAGCACGTAAGGTTTGGAAATGAGAAAAGGAGGCTTTTCCAGTGAGAAACTGCCGTAAAGCGAGAAGAACTTTTCCTGGTTTCTCCGCGAAAAATTGTCGCAAAGAGAGAAAGGGGTAAACCTGGTTGCCCGCCAATCGCGTAAAAGTTGTATTTTTGTGTTTTAGGTATGAACAGGATGAAACATATTCACGAATACGAGATCATGGCACCCGCCGGTTCGTACGAATCGCTTTGGGCGGCCATCCAAGGGGGTGCGGATTCTATCTACTTTGGCATTGAGGGGCTCAACATGCGTGCCAAGTCGTCCAACAACTTCACGGTGGACGACCTGCATGCTATCGCCGAGATATGCCGGGAAAACGGGATCAAAAGCTACCTCACGGTCAACACCATCATTTACGACCAGGATATGGAGCTGATGCGAAAGATCGTGGACGCGGCCAGTGAGGCTGACCTTACGGCCATTATCGCGGCCGATGTGGCGGTGTTGCTCTACGCCCGGAGCATCGGGGTGGAAGTGCACCTATCCACGCAACTCAACATCACCAATATCGAGTCGCTTGAGTTTTACGCGCGGTACGCCGACGTGGTGGTGTTGGCCCGCGAGCTGAACCTGGAGCAGGTGGCCGCCATCCATAAGGCGATCGTGGAGCGGCAGATCAAGGGGCCTTCCGGTGAGTTGATCCGTATCGAGATGTTCGCGCATGGGGCGCTCTGCATGGCCGTGTCGGGGAAGTGCTACCTCAGCTTGCACGAGGTGAACCTTTCAGCCAACCGGGGAGCCTGCAACCAGATTTGCAGGAGGGGATACCTCGTGAAAGACACGAGCAGCGATATCGAGCTGGAGATCGACAACGAGTACATCATGTCGCCCAAGGATCTGAAGACCATTCACTTCTTGAACAAGATGATGGACGCGGGCGTGCGGGTATTCAAGATTGAGGGGCGCGCACGGGGTCCTGAGTACGTTCGGGTGGTTACCTCTTGTTACAAGGAGGCGGTGGAGGCTTATTGCAACGGAACGTACGATGAAGAGAAGATTGCCGACTGGAACGAGCGGCTGTCTACCGTCTTTAACCGGGGTTTTTGGGATGGGTACTATCTGGGTCAGCGGTTGGGTGAATGGACGCACCGGTACGGTTCCGGGGCCACCAAGCGGAAGGTCTACGTGGGGAAAGCGATCAAACATTTCGGCAACCTGGGGGTGACCGAGTTCCTCGTGGAGGCCCAACTGGTGAAGGCGGGTGACGAGTTGCTGATAACCGGTCCCACCACCGGTGCGGTGTTCGTTACGGCTCACGATATCCGGGTGGAGAGGGAAGCAGTTTCCAAAGCGGTAAAGGGCGACCATTTCTCCATCAAGACCGGGGAGAAGATCCGTCCCAACGACCAGCTCTACAAGATGGTGCCTGCCAACCGTCGCGGCACGGCACACGAGAGGTAAAGGCGTGAAGACCTTCTCCAAGTAAACTTGTCTTCTGCTCGTTTGGCTTAACGAAATAGTTCATTAACATTAGACTATTTCTCGCCACGGCATAATCCAAGTAAACTTGTCTTCTGCTCGTTTGGCTTAA
>JAMNYO010000131.1 GCA_023622765.1 Bacteroidota bacterium
TAACTCAACCCTTCGACTTCACCGTTAACGATATCAATACGCTTCGCTTGCGGATCAGCGGGAAGCCCCGGCATGCGCATCATCTGCCCGGCGATGGCCACGATAAACTCCGATCCCTGGTTGATGACCAAATCGTTGATTACAAATTGAAAATCTTTCGCCACCCCATACCAGTTCGGATCAGCAGAGAATGAGAACTGCGTCTTGGCAATGCAGACCGGCAGCTTAGCCAACGGCGTCCCCTCGATACGTTTCAACTTCCTTAGCGCTTGACTGCTCAACACCACTTCCTTGGCGCCGTAGATAGCGGTGGCCACCTTGTTGATCTTGGTCTCGATGTCCTCGTCATCGTCGTAAGTAAACCGCAAATCGGAAGAGGGCCTGTTCTCGATGGCGTCGACCACGGTTTGGGCCAGCTCGACAGCCCCCTCGCCCCCCTTCGCGAAGGCCTCGTTCACCGCGAAAGAAACACCCCGACGCTCGCAGAACTGACGGACGACCTCGATCTCTGAGGGGGTATCGAAAGCATACTTGTTGAATGCCACGACCACCGTCTGCCCGAAACCGGCCAGGTTGTCGAGGTGCTTACCCAGGTTCTCCAATCCCTTTTTCAGTCCCTCCATATCGGGTGCCTTAATCTCTTTCTCTGGGGTACCACCGTGCATCTTCAGCCCCTGGACAGTCGCCACAATAACCGTTAACTTGGGACGCAACCCGCTCTTCCGGCACTTGATGTTGAAGAACTTCTCCGCACCCAGGTCCGCCCCGAAGCCGGCCTCGGTGATCACGTAGTCGCCGTACGACATCGCCATCTTGGTGGCAAGCACAGAGTTACAACCGTGAGCGATATTGGCGAAGGGACCCCCATGCACGAACGCGGGTGTATTCTCGGTGGTTTGCACCAGGTTGGGGTTAAGGGCATCCTTCATCAAAACGGTGATAGCTCCTCCTACCCCCAAATCCTTCACGGTGAAAGGCTCACCACTCACACGATAACCCAATAGTATATTATCGATCCGACGGCGAAGGTCCTCCAAGTCGGTCGCCAAGCAGAGGATAGCCATCAGCTCCGAGGCAGCCGTGATATCGAAGCCCGCCTCTTGGGGGACACCGTTACCGGCTCCCAAACCCGTTACGATGTAACGCAAGCTGCGGTCGTTCACGTCCAACACCCGCTTCCATAGCACCTCCTTAATGGCTTCTTCCGTACCCCGTACCCTGAATATGTAGTTATCGAGCATCGCGGAGATGGTATTGTGTGCCGTGGTTACCGCGTGAAAGTCGCCGGTAAAATGGAGGTTGATGTTCTCCATCGGCAGCACCTGCGCGTATCCGCCCCCGGCGGCCCCGCCTTTCATCCCGAAAACCGGACCCAGCGACGGCTCACGCAATACGACGATCGCCTTTTTACCAATCTTGTTCAAACCTTGTGATAGGCCGATGGAGACGGTAGTCTTCCCGATTCCCGCCTTGGTCGCCGTGATCGCGGTTACCAGGATCAGGTTGCACTTACTTACCTGCTCCTCCTTGATAAGGCTAATGGGGATTTTCGCCATATGTTTCCCATAGTTGATGACCTCTTCCCGGTTCATCCCGATACTCCCTGCCACCTCCGTAATGGGCTTCAATGGCGTTTCCCTAGCAATTTGAATGTCTGATTTCATATGACTAAAATTTAAAATTTGATATTGATTGTTGTTATTTATCTCCCTAATCTAAAACATTAGAATAACGCGAACTTTTCAATTTATCTTCAAGCAGGATCAAGTGATCACGCAACTGCGCGGCCTCCAGGAACTCCAGTTTTTTCGCGGCCGCGTACATCGCCTGACGGGTCTGTTCTATTCGCTTTCGCAACTCATCGGTAGAGGTGTACTCCACTTCCGGCTCGGCTACCAACGCGCTGAAGTCCGGCTCCACGTACGCCCTTGGCTCCATGGTCGAGGTGTACTCTTTCGAGAGAGCGGAAGAGCGCCCTTTTTTGATTTGCATGGGCGTGATGCCGTGTTGTTCGTTGTAGCGCATCTGCTTTTCGCGCCGACGATTGGTCTCGTCGATGGTCATCCTCATGCTATCGGTCACCTTATCTGCATAAAAGATTACTTTGCCATTCACGTTGCGGGCTGCTCGACCCGCGGTCTGCGTGAGCGAGCGATGGGAGCGTAGGAACCCCTCTTTATCGGCGTCCAGCACGGCCACCAACGATACCTCGGGCAGATC
>JAMNYO010000098.1 GCA_023622765.1 Bacteroidota bacterium
ACTATCCCTAAATAAGGGTAAGTTGAACTTCGAGTTTAAATGGGCAGACAACATCCAGGAGGCAGGCGACATCATGGATTTTTACCTTTCCGGAGATGTGGCACCCGCCGGTAGGTTTAATTTCGTATATCAAGAGAAATAGGCTATTTCCCGCTATGGCCTTGTCCAAGTGAACTTGTTCAATGTTCATTGGACTTAACGGAATAGGAAAAATAAGGATCAAACAATCATATGAAAAGAGTTCAATTTAACCTATTGCATTCAGTTGCTTTAGCGCTTGCGCTTGTTTTTCTTTTTGCTGCCTGTGGAGAAGAGGGGGTAGTGGAGGAGGAGAAGATATTCTTGGATATCGAAATCACCAAGTTGCCTGACAGAACCACGTTCCGGTTGGGTGAAGAGCCCGATTTTTCCGGGTTGGAGGTGGTGGAGGTGTACACCGATAGCACCAGGAAGCCCAACACCAACTTCAAGGTCAGCTGGTCGGCCGACGTCTTCAAGAAGGGGATCACGAAAGCGACCGTCACGGCCAGGAACCGAAACAAAACGTTTGACATCTCGTTTGAAGGCGATCTCGTGGAAACGGGGCTCCCGGTCGTGTACATCACGACGGAAGATAACGCGGTGATCGACTCGAAGGAGAACTACGTGAACGCTACCATGACCATCAAGGAGAAAGGGAAAGAGCCGTTGAAGCTGTCGACGAGGATTCGCGGCCGGGGCAACGCCACATGGACCTACCCCAAGAAGCCGTATCGCCTTAAGCTGGATGACAAGTCGCCCCTGCTGGGGATGAACGAGCACAAGGATTGGGTGTTGTTGGCCAACTACTGCGATAAGTCGCTGCTGCGCACGGGGATTTCCCTTAAGCTCAGCGAGCTGATGCAATTCCCCTGGACCCCCGACTCCCGGTTCGTTGAGTTGGTGCTGAATGACGAGTACATGGGTAATTACCAGCTGGTGGAGCAGGTAAAGCGGGACAAAAACCGGGTGGACATACCCAAAAAAGGTTACCTGTTCGAGCGTGACGGTTACTACTTGCAGGAGCCCCGCTACTTCGTTTCCAGCCGGGGGTACGGGTTCTCGTTTAAAAACCCCGACCCGGAGGAGGACTTGACGGATGAGCAGTGGCTCTACATCCGGGATTACATGAACGAGCTAGAAGCGGTGCTCGCATCCGACCACTGGAATGACCCGGAAACGGGTTACCCGAAATACATCGACACGAGGAGCTTCGCCTTGTGGTTTATCTTTCATAACATCCTCGCGAACATGGACACGAACGTTTACATGACCAAGGACGACATGGGGAGTTCCAAAATAGTGATGGGCCCGGTGTGGGACTTCGAGTGGTCGATCGGTATCGGCTGGTACGACGGGCCCCGGCCCCGGCCGGCCAACTACTACGTGTGGAATCGCGACTTCTACTTCGACACGTTGCTGAAAGACCCCGCGTTCAAGAAACTGATCAAGGAGGAGTGGCAAAAGCTGAACGTGTACGACCAGCTGCTCAACTACTTTGATGAGACGGCCAAGCTACTGGACAAATCCCAGGAGATCAACTTCCGGAGGTGGGACATCCTGAATATTAGGGTCAGCGTGGGTGGTATACCACTGGGGTCGTACGAGAAGGAGGTGGCATGCGACCGGCAGTTCCTGAAATTGATGGGCGCATCTTCCATGGGGCTTGCTACCAGTGCACATGCCAATCTCCTTGAGACCTCATATCATCAGAAAGAGAGCCCCGTTATTGGCAACGGGGGCAATCACGGGGTGACTACGCGCGTAGATGGGGAGGTGTCGAAAGCGCTGCTGGAGGATAATGGGGAGGCGTTGATTAACCCGGGAATGGGTTGGGTTACCTATTATTACTCCAACCTTTTCCAAAATTACGGTTCCAAATTGGAGCCTTCGGATACGGCAGCTTACTTCCCGGGGATGAACACGGTTTTTTTCCGTATACCGTGGTCTTTTGTAGAGCCCAGGGAGGGGGTATTCGTGTGGGAGCTTATAGATACCCCTGCTCAGCGGTGGATTAGCCGGGGCGGGAAAGTCGGAATTTGCATCACGGCCACGGAGAACTGGATGGAGTCGGGTACCCCCAAGTGGGTGTTCGATGCCGGGGCTGCCTGTTACGAGGTGGATGACTATTTAGAGCCGGAATATGACGACCCGATTTTCCTGGAAAAAGTGGATAACTTTGTTCGTGCGTTTGCAGCAAAATATGATACGAACCCGGACGTGGAGTACGTGTTCGTTGGCCATTACGGTATGTGGGGGGAGGGACATACCGAGCTGACCACCCCCAAGCATGGCCTGTCATGGGGATTCGATACCCAAAAAAGGATTATCGACATCTATTGCCACCACTTCAAGAACACGCTGTTGTGCATCTCGGACGACTACGTGGGGCACAACGTAAGGGGCGATCGCTTCCCCATTACCGATTACGCGTTTTCACGCAGTTGCTGCTCCAAGCGGTGGAGGAGTACCATGCCTCGTATCTTTCCATTCACTGGTGGCCGGATGTTTTTTACGAGGCCAACAAGGAGATTATCAGCCGGATTAACCGACGTATCGGGTACCGGTTGAACCTGTCGGAAATCACCTGGCCCACCACTATTCAAAAGGGGGAACCGTTCACCATTCAGTGCAAGGTGAGCAACGTGGGGGTAGCCCCCTGTTACCGGGGAGGTCACCTCTGTTTCACGCTAAAAGATGAGAAGGGGGGCCTTGTTGCAGTGCTTGTGGACACGACCTTTGATGTGAAAGAGCTGGCCGTGATGCCGGCGGGTCAGCCCGCGATGAAACAGGTTGCCTCCACCTTTACCATCGCCCCAATGTACAGCGATACAAAGGGGAACTTCTCCCGAACCTGCCTTCCCGGCACCTACGACCTGTTTGTCTCCGTGGGCAGGAAAGATGGCACGCCCATCTACGAGCTGCCCTACTCGGTGGATGATGGGCAGAGGAGGTACAAAATTGGAACGATCACCTTGGGCGATTACGCCCCTTAGTAATACTGATTGAATAATGCAACCAATAAGCGTTTATGGCATGCTGCCGGTAAAATTCTTGTTCATTTTGATGGCTCTTTTATTTTTCACTTGTTGCGGAGAATCGGGAAAAGAACAGGAACAAGAAGATCAGCAGAATGTCGAGAAACCCAAAGAGCTCTTCAAGCTAAAAAACAAGGGGTGGGATATTTATAGCGGACCTAATTACCGGTATGGTCCCTCCATTATTGTCAATGACGATGGTTCCATTGACGCGTGGTTTGCTGCCGTGGGTGATTTCCATGGAAGCTGGCATGAGCTGTACAACAAAACCGGGAAAAATGAGGCTGTTTCCGTGCCAGGGTGTGGCACGGTTGGTCAGCGATTTACTGCGGATGTCCCGTTCTGGGGATTGATGGTGACGAGCCCGAATTGGAATGGGCAGCCGTGTGGCCTCACGTTAAAGCTGTTCAGGTGGAACGATAGCGAAATGGGTTACGCCGAGGTGGTAAAGCAGGAGCCCGTGGCCGTGAAGGTCTTTGTCGATTATAAGGATGGGGAGAGGCTCGGGGTTACCAGCGAGGAGAAGTTCCCTCCCGGCACCTATCTCTGGGAACTATCAGAGGGACGTACCGAACACTCGGGGGTATGGCTACGTGATGGTAACGTGCCCGGTGTCACCAGTTACCGTGGAGGGGTTCCCATCGCGGAAAGCAGGCACTGGCAGGCGATGTGGGCTGAAGAAAAGACCAGCGGTGATATCTTTTGGGATCAGGCTTCTTACCAGCGTTCCCTGGATAACGGGACTACCTGGAGCGAGGAGGTAATGTCGCTTAAACCCACCGAGTTTACTTCAGACCACTATTCCGTGTGCGACCCGGGGGTTGCCTACTGGAATGGGTATTATTACATCGGTTACACCTCCACCGAAAATATTGCTATGACCCAAAACAACGTGCACGTGGCGCGTGGGAAGGATCCAGCGGGTCCCTGGGAAAAATGGGATGGCGAAAAATGGGGGGGTGATCCCGTGGCGGTCATCCGTTACGATGGCGATCCCACGAAGTTTGGGGCCGGTGAGCCCTCCATCGTGGTGCTTGATAATACCATCTATTTCTATTACTCGTGGGTGGATGGGGGAACCACTACCCGTGTCTCCACGGCTAGCGCGGACGACCCGAACTGGCCGGGTTCTTTGGTTTACCGGGGTGTGGCCATGGACAAAAGCGCGATAGCCGGTGCCGACCATGCTGACGTGAAGTACCGGGAGGATATCCAAAAGTTTCAAGCCATTCATACCGCCGCCAGGATGACAGAAAAAAGCTACCTCGTGATTTGGCAATCGGACGACGGGCTCAAATTCGAGAAAATCGGTGAGGTGAGGAAAAACCTCATGCCGGGCCTTCAT
>JAMNYO010000100.1 GCA_023622765.1 Bacteroidota bacterium
AAAAAAGCTACCTCGTGATTTGGCAATCGGACGACGGGCTCAAATTCGAGAAAATCGGTGAGGTGAGGAAAAACCTCATGCCGGGCCTTCATAATTGCGGGTGGAGCGGGGATGGCAAAGGACACATCAAAAAAGGTGCACGGCAATTCATCGCGTACGCGTACGGTATAGGTACTTGGGGGCAGTGGAAAACGCGCTGGGCCGAAATCGAATGGGTATCTCGGTAAAGCTTATGAAGCGTTGAAAACTTTATGTGTTGTTTGTTAACCCTGGTATCTTTTACTCTTGCCCTACACCTACCTATTGATTATAATGGCTTTTTCGTGGCAATAAGCACCCATTCGTCGTTACCGGGTGCCTGGAGTGGCGTGTTTGGCGTGATCACGACCTCTTGGGGTTGGGCCTCGTGCCATTTACCTTGCTGCACGTTCAGCCACCGTACGATGTACTTGGAGGTTTCATCCAGGTCGAGCTGGATTTTGCCCCCCTTGGGTAGAAACGCCACGTATACCTTCCCGGGAGTGCCTGTTAAGTATGCGTTGTTCTCACCCCGGTTCACCAGCAGTTCGTTGCAGGGGTGCAGCTCCCAAAAAGGGGCTTGTTGTTCTATTATCCTTGCCACATGGACGGAGGCGATAGACAAATCCGATAGTCCTAAACCGGAATCGGGGCGGTGAAAACGCACGGAGGCTGTCCCTCCCAGCAGGTGGAGCCACCATCGCTCAATGGCATCCCGGGTGTTGCCGTGCCTTCCGCCATCCGCCCCGTAGGTTTTTACCACGTTTACCGGTCTGGGGGCAGCCTCAATGTAACCGAGTGCCCATTGCAGGTTGTTCCATAACCTATCGCCCCGCTGGTGCGTGTTTTGCGAGATGTCGCAGAACCGGAATCGATCTGGGTGATCCAGGGTTCTCCTGTGGCGATCCGCCTGAAGGTTCCAGTCGTCCCACATCTCTGTCACGCAGATCGCTTTGCCTTTCTCCCTTGCCTTGTCGACGATGAAGTCTCGCCAGAAAATGCTCCACTCCTCTTCCCCGGATGTTTCGTTGTCGATGCAGTAGAGCACGTGATCGAATGACAACGAATATGAGAGTACCTTTGCTATGAACTTCTTCTGGATAGGGAGCAACCAGGGGTTGTTCCGTTGCTTTGGGGTGGTGAAGAAAAAGGGTTGCCGGTTTTGGCCAGCGTGTTCCGGGTACTCGTTGGCCAGTCCCGACTCGTCGTAGTTGTAATTCACGTTGTTCTTTGGGTTGTACGGGTGCGTGAGCCAGTGCTTTTGCGAGTAATCAAACCGGTCCCACAGTTCGATCTGCACGATAATGCCTCTCTTCTTCGTCTCTTTCAGGAACCTTTCGAAGCGCTTCCAGTACTCGTCGTTCCACCGGTGTAAATCGTATAGCCCATCCTCCAGTTGCTTGAACGGGTATAGCTCGAACCCCTGGTCGCGGCGATCGCTCATCGTGTTCCTAACGTAATTGGCCCCGATGCGCTTCATCGAGTCAAGGTGGGGAATCAATTTGTGAGAAGGCCACTGGAAGAGGTTGTCATCGTTGCTGGCTCCTAACAGCATCACCGGCTTCCCCTTGTATTGCCAGAACCTTGGGTTTTCTTTCCAGGGTTGAATCGCGTTTTTCTTGAACGAGGGGTTTTGACCATGCAGCGTTCCCGTCATCAAGAGAAGCAGGCACACGTAACACCCTATTTTCGTTGCGTATTTAACCATGATAATGGTATTAGTGGTGATGTTATTAAGTGAACTTACCACGAAATTAAGCAAAAGTTTCATCTGGTTCATCATGGAGACAGCTTTTTTTACCTGGTCAACTATCACGTGCATTTTTTTATACTAAGTCAACTAAAACAACTCCTTAGGATTAATCTGCAAAAACTCATCAAACGGCACGCCTCTACCCCCCTGCAAGTTTAAATTAGTAAATACAACTTAAATCCGCGATGTAAAATATTTGCAAAATATTTGCAAATAAGACAAAATATGTGCAACTTAGGGGCAAAATGTGTGGTAAACCACAAAAAACAACCCCTATATGACGATTCAACGGCCAAAATATCTCGATATGCTGATTGCCGGACAGGGCAACGGGTTGGTAAAAATAGTTACCGGTGGCAGACGCTGTGGCAAATCGTTCCTCTT
>JAMNYO010000041.1 GCA_023622765.1 Bacteroidota bacterium
TGTGGTCTTATGTTCCAGCAGCCAGTTGGTAACGTTGTTGTAAGCGGAAACCACGAAGATGCGGTTGTACAGCTCGTCGCCCGAGCGGTTTCCGATGATGATATTCTGCAGCACGTCTTGAAACTGCGACATCGAGGTGCCACCGATTTTCTCTACTGTCAACATAGATGAAGTGATGATGTTCATTAAAATTAGACTATTCCTCGCCATGGCATTGTCCAAGTGAACTTGTCCAATGCTCATTTGGCTTAACGGAATAGTTCATTAAAATTAGACTATTCCTCGCCATGGCATTGTTCAAGTGAACTTGTCCAATGCTCATTTGGCTTAACGGAATAGTTAGATTTATAAATTTACGACCACAAATGTAGGGCCCTTCAAGTTATTTCAACGTTAGCCCGGGCATGCGGGCACGAACAAGTTGGAAGGCAGAAACCGCTCTTTAGTTTTTATAGAATAATTGAACGGCTCAAGATTAAAAATAATTCTTGATGGCAAATTCATATTGCTCTATGAAAATTTGCTTGAATGCCACGATATTATTTTGCTCGTAGAACATAAGCATCGCTTTTTTATAGTCAATTGAATCAACCGTGCGGAAGGATATAGGACAATAACCCCATGCCATCAAAAGTGCATTACAAGCAATCCTCGCCGTACGCTTGTTCCCATCCGTAAAGGCTTGTATATATGAAAGAAGAACTAACGCGAGTAATGCTTTCTCGAAAACATTTGACTTGTTATTAATCAATTTACAAGTGTTCTCTAAAGCTTCTCTTATCTGAAACTCATTATCCAAAGGACGGTAATTCGTACCGGTTATACCAACACGCCTTTTACGAATACCTCTATTCAGCCCTAATTCTTTAGTCAAAATCTCGTGAAGCTCCTCAATATGTTTAACAGATATTTCTTTAAAATAGTCCGGATGTTCAAGCACGAAGTCTAAAGCATCCTTGTGATTGAGTAACATCACTGCTTCTTCTTTAGTCTTACCCTCTGCCGTCTGCTTTTCTTTCAGGAGCCTTTCTGTCTCAAGAAGAGAATAGGTGTTCCCTTCTATCTGTGATGACTTCCACGACAAATCCACCCCGAGTCGCTCCATCTCTTTATTATATTCTATTTCTGATAACGTTGCCAAATGATCTAAGAACTCAAGATGTGCAGACTGTAAACGCTCATTTTCTTCAGGACTAAAGAGTTTCACTTTAGGCAAAATATCATTTATCAACTCAAAATTAAATGACTCCTGAACTTCCCTGTCATCAACATCATCAATAAAATAAGCTTCTATATCCAAAGGCATTATCAAAAGAGCTTGTGGAGATAAAGAATAGCGAGTTGCCCTTCCCCTACCTTCAACAAGAATCTCCCCTTTTTGCACACAGTCTGCTATGATACGCTTCAATGTCCTCTCATTGGGAGTTTCACTCAAAGCCCGGGCTATTTCCACCCTACTTGAAGATGGATTATAGTGCAGAAATTGTAATATTTCAACCTGTGTTGTCATATCATGCTTCTTTAACTTAATGTATATCTACATGTCTTTCAGGACAAAAATAGCACACTTTTTGCGATTACGGGACAAATCAGCCGTTTTTTGTCCCGAATTGCGAACCATTTTGTCCCGAAAACTCTTTTCACAATAATGAAAAAATCTTAGACCAAATGTGGCAGTTGAGGTGTTTTTGATGTGACAGTTGTACCAGCTCGAAAAAGCACACCGCCACATTAGCTAAAAAAAACGTTTCCCTTCAACCCGTGATTGATACCCCGAAATGCTCGACCAGTGTACGATACACCTTATAAATAGGCAATCCCATCACGTTAAAATAGGAGCCTTCAACGCGCTCCACCGCCGCGTACCCTATCCATTCTTGGATACCGTAAGCACCGGCTTTATCGATCGGGAGGTACTTTTCCACGTAATAGTCTATCTCCGCATCGGTTAGTTTGCCGAATGTAACAAAAGTGGTATCGGAAAAGCTCACCTCTTTATTTCGGGTTACCATGCATACACCAGTGATAACCCGGTGCGTTTTTCCCGAAAGCATGTGCAACATTTGCCCAGCTTCGGCTTTATTCACGGGTTTCCCTAAAATCGTGTTATTCAAAAGCACCACGGTGTCGGCGGTAATGAGCAGTTCATTTTCTTTCAATTCAGACAGGTAAACCGATGCTTTCCTTCGCGCGACGAATTCAGCAATCTCTTCCTTCGGCATAGAGTCGGGATAAGACTCATCCACGTCCCGGAGCGTTTTTATGGTGTAATCGACATCAATTCCCGAAAGCAGCTCTTTTCGGCGAGGCGAATTGGAAGCGAGGATAATATGGTAGTCGGTCAGTTTCATACAAAAGTTAAGTCTTTATATTTCGGCGAAAGATACGGAAAAAAGGGCGTATTTTGTTAGATTTGCAACCAAACATGAAAAGTATGGAACTCGATATCTGTTTTTCTCCCGCGCTTTACCCTTTTTATCGGCAAAAGAACGACACGGTGATTGTCGTGGATGTTTTCCGAGCGTCGGCAACCCTATGTGCCATGTTGGCGAATGGGGCGTCGGCGGTTATCTCCGTCGCGGACATTGAAGAAGCCAAGCGATATAAATCGCGTGGATATTTGGTAGGTGCAGAGCGAAACGCTCAGCAATGCGACTTTGCCGATTTCGGTAATTCCCCTTTCGATTATACACGAGAAAAGGTGGCGGGTAAAGAGGTTGTGTTTACCACGACAAACGGCACCCGGGCTATCGATGCCGCGAAAAAAGCGAAACACCTATTCGTGGGAACATTTTCAAACATCGAGGCTTTGGTGCAAAAAACTGTGGAGGTGGCCGAAAGGGTGATTATTCTTTGCGCGGGGTGGAATAACAGGGCAAGCCTGGAAGACACCTTATTTGGAGGACGTTTTACTGAAAAACTTTTAGAAAAAATTGAAGCTTCTCTCGAATCGGACGCGGTTAAAATAGCGTTGGAGCTATGGCAATCGGCGAAAGAAAATCCATTGGACTACTTGAAAAACAGCGAACATTACCACCGTTTAATCGCGAACGGGGTGGAAAACGATGCTGAATATTGCTTGAAAGAAAATAGCGTCTCTGTTACCCCCGTTTACGATAAAAGATCGAACAAGTTAATCGTGTCGCACTAAGCCGTTCATTACAATTAGACTATTTCCCGCTACGGCATATTCCAAGTAAACTCGTCCTATGCTCGTTTGGCTTATTCACTCCAATCAAAATCATCGATATCAAACGACCGCGTAAACTGTTCCAAATCGCGGCGCTCCTTCTTGGTGGGCCGACCCGTTCCCCGTTGCCGATCAACGAAGCCGCTGATCTTGTTCAGCTCCAGTATCTCGTACTGCTCGGGGGGCGTTACATTTTCCATGAACTGAGGAACAAGCTTGGCCCCCATCCGCTTATCAGTTAAAGCCAGCACCTTGAACGAAAAGGTGAGCGGTGCCTTACGCACCTCGATCACATCGCCCACCCGTATGTTTCGCGAAGGCTTCACGGCCACCTGATCAATCATCACCCTCCCTTTCTTGCAAGCATCGGCGGCGATGGTACGCGTCTTAAAGATACGCACCGCCCACAACCATTTATCTACCCGTACCTCATCCATCTACTTGTTGTCGCGTTGGTTCGTCATGGGCGAAGAATCGTCCCCCTCCCTGGGTGGCTCTTGATCTTTTCGATTGGCCCGCTTGTTGTATAGGTTCATCGTCTCATCGATACCTGCGAGGCAGAAGCTACGAATCATCTCCCCCGCGGTGTCAATCCGCTCCGGAAGCACTTCTTTCTCCTCCTCTGTAAACTCGTCTAGCACGTAGTCCACCTGCGATCCCCTTGGAAAATCGCCCCCGATACCGAACCTCAGGCGGGGGTAGTTCGTCCCAATCAGGTCCTGTATATGCTTCAGCCCGTTATGGCCAGCATCACTTCCTTTTGCCTTCATGCGCAGGGTTCCGAAGGGCAGCGCTAGGTCGTCAACCACCACTAGCAGGTTCCTGGTTTCGATCTTCTCTTTCTGCAACCAGTAACGGATGGCGTTACCACTCAGGTTCATGAAGGTAGAGGGCTTAAGCAGCACAAGCGACCGGTTCTTGAGGCGGGTAGTCGCCACGAAGCCGTACCTCCTATCCTCAAAAACAGCATTGGACGCCTTCGCGAAAGCGTCCAACACCATAAAACCGATATTGTGGCGTGTTTGGTCGTAATCGGGTCCGATATTCCCCAAACCCGCGATCAGGTATTTCATCCGTTATCTGCTTGCTAATCCTCCCCTTCGGTCTCTTCAACCTTGGCCGCGGCACCGCGAGCGGCACGCGTAAGTTGTACGCGGCAGACCACCACGTTTTTAGCGTCGAGCAATTCCAGCCCCTCAAAGCTCAAATCGCCAATCTGAATGGATTTACCCAGCTCCAGCTTGGTCACGTCTATCACCAGTCTCTCGGGCAGGTTAGCCGGGAGTGCCTTCACCTTCAGCTTCCGCTTATCGAGCGAGAGCTTACCACCCGATTTCACACCTGCGGCAAGGCCTTCCAAGTGAACCGGCACATCAATCACCGCCGGCTTATCCTCATGGACATACAAAAAGTCGATATGCAGCACGTCTTCCGTTACAGGGTGAAATTGGGCATCCTTCATCATCGACATTACCTTCTTCTCCCCCAAATCGAGGTTTACCAAATAAACCTCGGGGGTGTAGATCAGGTTACGCACATCGCCCTGCTTGACCACGAAGTTCACGTTTTCTTCATCATGACCACCATACACCACACATGGTACAAGCCCCTCGCGGCGGTAAGCCCGAGCTGCTTTCTTCCCGAAATCATCTCTGATCTCGCCTTTTAATTCAAATGTCTTCATCGTTGAAATTTGTTTTGTGTTACTCAAAATAAAGTGATCTCTTTATTTCCCATCACACGGGAGCTTTCTGAAAAAGCGGCGCGAAGTTAATGATTTTCTTGTTACAACACAACTGCAGGACCCTGATCTTTTGCGCGTAATGGCTATTTTTCAAGAATTTATAGGCAGAATACCGAAAAAATAACTACTTTTGCAGTTCAAAAATAGTTCATTAACATTAGACTATTTCTCGCCACGGCAAAGTCCAAGTGAACTTGTCCTCTGCTCGTTTGGCTTATCGAAATAGTTCATTAACATTAGATATTCGCCGCCCACGGGGTTCAAGCAAGATGATCCCGACTCACGTGGTATCGTGCGAATGGTGTGCTAAAACGATGATAAATAGAAATTTAATTCGTATAAGGGTTGTCCAGATCATCTACTCGTGGTACCAAAACAGGAACAAGAATTTACGCGAAGCCGAGAAAGAGTTGATGTTCGGACTACAAAAATCATACGATCTTTACTATTACATGCTGCTCCTGATGGTAGAGCTAACCCGGGTGCACGAGCGTCGAATAGAGGCGAAAAAGAGCAAGTTCTTACCGACCGAAGAGGATTTGAACCCCAACCTGAACTTGATAGAGAATAAGTTCATCCGCCAGTTGGAGGGAAACCGCCAGTTTAACAAACAACTGAATGAACGCCCCATGTCGTGGGAAGAGCACGATGCCTTTGTCAGGAACCTGCTCGACAAGATATTGGAGTCGGACACCTACATAGAGTACTCCCAGGTAGAGTCGCCCACCTACGATGAAGACAAGGAGTTCTGGCGAAAAATCTTTAAGAACTTCATCTACACCAATGAGGAGCTGGACGACCTGCTAGAGGACGAGTGCATCTACTGGAACGATGACGTGGAGATCGTTCAGTCGTTCGTGCTGAAGAGCATCCGTCAACTTTCGGAGGAAGGCGGGATCGAGCAACCCCTCCTCCCCATGTTCCGAGATGAGGAAGATAAGCAGTACGCCCTACAGTTGCTTCACGACACCATCCTCAACGAGAAAAAGTATAGGGGCCTTATCGAGAAACATACCGAAAAGTGGGATTTTGACCGTATCGCCTTCATGGATATGATCATCATGCAGGTGGCCCTGTCGGAAATCTTCTCCTTCGAGTCGATTCCCACGAGCGTTTCATTGAACGAGTATATAGAACTAGCCAAAGGGTATAGCACCCCGAAGAGCGGCACCTTTATTAACGGGGTTCTTGATGCCATCGTGCAGGAGTTGAAAGAGAACAATCAAATTTTCAAACATTAGTAAACTATAAACATCTCTTCTACTTCTTCATGATTCGCCCGCAACAGAAAAAACAGAAAGAGTTGCAGAAGAGTCGCGAAGCCATGAAGAGTGGCGACAAGGTAGTTACCGCCGGGGGTATCCACGGAAGGATACGCGAGGTGGGTGACACTTGGTTCCTCGTAGAGATATCCGATGGGGTGAAGATTAAAATCGAGAAATCTTCCGTTTACGCTTCCACGGCGGATGCCGCGACTAACTAGCCCACTCCATTTACTCTGACGATGGATCTAAAAGCTAGCTTCCGGGAATGGCGGACCAGGTTAAAGGGGTTTTTCTCCACTTTCCAGTGGAGAAATATGCTCTTCTTTCTCCTTTTCATGGTGTTGGCTTTCATTTTCTGGTTGATGCTTTTTTTCCAGAAGGAGAACGTGGAGGGCACCTACCGCATCCCCTTGAAGTACACCAATGTGCCAGAGGACGTGGTGTTCGACAATGAATTACCCGAATTTATCGAAGTAACCGTTGCCGATAAAGGTTCCGAAATCTTTAAGCTGGACGTTATCCGTCGGGACTCGTTGGAGATCGATGTGGTCACCCTTACCGAAGGGGGTACCACGGTGCTTCAAGGCGACCAGTACCGGCAACTGATTCTATCGAGGCTCTCTCCAAGCTGTGCCATCCGTGGGTATTACCCGATGAACATCTCGTTGGCCACCTCCAAACTGAAGAGCAAGCAGTTGATGGTGGTGTTCGACGGGGAGATTACCACTAGCCGGGCCAACCTTGTAGTCGACAGCGTCCTATTTATACCGGAAACGGTGACGGCTTATGGATCAGGGGAGTCGCTCAGCCAGTTGGAGAACGCGGTAACCGAGTACACGATCTTCAAGAACTTGAAGAGCACCTCGCAGCTCCCCGTCAGGATTAACCCCGTGGAGGGGGTTAAATTCTCGCCCGACCAGGTAGAGGCCTATATCCCCATAGAGGAGTACACGGAACGGAGTTTCGAAGTACCCATCGTGGCTACGCACCTCCCAAAGGATCTGGATGTGAAGTTCTTCCCGTCGAGGGTCAGCGTCACGTTCTCCGTCACGCTCGAAGAGTATAAGAAAATTGATCCGGAAGATTTTGAAGTCACCCTCGATTATCGAAAGTTCCACGACAATGAGGATGGGCGGGTAGAAATTGCACTCACAAAAAGTCCGTCGACCGTCGTCAACCCGCGTCTCTCTCCCACGTCAGTGGAGTTCCTCTTCGAGAGCAAAACTCCTTGATTATCAAGATGGTCAGAAACATGGTTTCGAAAACAAGGGAACGGGAACGTAATGGTAAGGCGTATCCTTCTGCAGGAAGAAATCGGACTTTGTGAAATAGTGAAGAGAGATGAAGGGTCAAGCATGATAAGAATAGGGGTCACCGGGGGGATGGGAAGCGGCAAGTCGGTGGTTTGCGACCTGCTGCGTTTGCACGGTATTCCCGTGTTCGATGCCGACCTAGAGGCGAAACAGCTTAACGATACCTCTCCCGAGGTGAGGGAAGCACTGATTCGCCATTTCGGGGAAGACCTCTATGAAGGAGACAGGCTCAACCGACAACGATTCGCGAAGCTTATCTTCAACGATAAGCAGAACCTCGCTGTAGCGAACGCTGTTATCCACCCCGTGTTGGCCAGGCGATTCAACGACTGGTGCTCTGTCCAATCCCGCTTCACACACGTGGCGATCGACGCTCCCGTGTTATTCGAGGCTGGCTTTGATGCACACGTGGACACGGTGGTTGTGGTCTACTCCCCGAAAGAACTTCGGGTGAAACGGGTAATAGAGCGCGACCGGGTGAACCGGGAGAAGGTGGAGGCCCGGATGCAAAACCAGCTACCGGAGGAGGATAAGTTACAGCGAGCCGACCACGTGATTCATAACGACGGCCGTCACTCGCTCATTGCTCAAGTGGCCGATTTACTGGCCAGGTTATCTTTTTTTTAGTCTACTTCATCCGGTCGAACCCTTCGCCGTATACCCCCACCACGTTGCTCTGCGAGATAAACGCATGCCTATCTATCTTCTTCACGAGACGGAAGATGGAGGTCGACTCGCTGCGCTTGGCCAAAACCAGCAATACCTTTTGGGGTTGTTGGGTATACCAACCTATCCCATCCAGCACCGTGCACCCGCGATGAAGCTGCAAGTTAATCTGGGTGGCGATCTCCTCGTAGCGACTCGAAAAAATAAAGAACTGGACCGACTGCCGTATACCGTTCAGAACCCAATCGACCGAGGTGGTCATCACCGCGATGATGATGATACCGAACAGGATGGTTTCCACGCTCTTGAACACGAAAAAAGAGGAGCCCACGATGATGAGGTCGACGAATAGCATGGTACGTCCCGGGGTGATATGGCGGTATTTGTTGATTACCAGCACGATGATGTCCGTACCACCGCTACTCCCGTTCACCGACATAACGAGCCCCACCCCGGCACCGGCCACGATGGAACCAATAAGCCCGGCTATCAACGGCTCATCCGTCAGGATAATCGGTAATTGCAGCCATTCAAACATGCCGATGAAGAGGGTCAACGCCCCGACGCCGACGATGGTTTTCACCAGGAACTCCGACCCCAGCAGCCGAAACGCCATCAGCAGCAACAGCCCGTTCATCACGAGAACCATGATAGAGACCGGCAGCGAGAAAGCGTAATTCAACAACACGGCCAGACCGGTAAGCCCACCCATCACGAACTGGTGAGGCATGATGAACTGCGTCACCCCCAAGGCGTACATGAAGGTCCCTAGGAAGATAATCAAATAATCCTTCCAATAGAACTTCTTCAAGCTGAATTCAGGTAAATTTCCCATAGTTATCTTCCCCCCATTACATCACCGTTTATATCACCACGTTTACAATTTTCTTCGGCACCACGATCACCTTTTTCACCGGCATATCCCCTATCCATCGCTTCGAGTTCTCGTGCTCCAGGACCGCTTTCTCGATCTCCTCACGAGTTGCATCGGCCGGAAACTCTAGCACGAACCTCGACTTGCCGTTGAACGAAATGGCATATGGGAACGCGTCTTCCTTCAGATAGGTTTCGTTCCATATCGGCCACTGGGCATCGCACACGGTGGATTGGTTCCCAAGGGCATGCCACAACTCCTCCGCGATGTGGGGAGCGAAAGGTGCCAGACAGACCACCAACTCGCTTAATACCGACCGCTTATGGCACTTCAATACACTCAACTCGTTCACGCAGATCATAAATGCCGACACCGACGTGTTGAACGAGAAATGCTCGATATCGTACGACACCTTCTTGATCAGCTTGTGCACCGCTTTCAGCTCCTCCTTGGTCGGCTCGTCGTCAGATACGAGAAGTTCATCTTCCTTGTAGAATAGACTCCAGGCCTTCCTCAAGAAACGGTGTACCCCATCGATCCCATTGGTGTCCCACGGCTTGGACTGTTCAAGCGGTCCGAGGAACATCTCGTAGAGGCGCAATGTATCAGCCCCATACCTATCGATGATATCGTCGGGGTTGACCACGTTAAACATCGACTTCGACATCTTCTCGATGGCCCACCCGCAGATGTACTTGCCATTTTCCAGGATAAACTCGGCATCCTGGAACTCGGGGTTCCAGTTACGGAACGCCTCAATATCCAGCACATCGTTATGCACGATATTCACATCCACGTGAATCGGCGTCACATCATACCCCTCTTTCAAATTGTACGAGACGAAACAGTTGGTGCCCTGAACGCGGAAAACGAAGCTGCTCCTCCCCTGTATCATCCCTTGGTTTACCAACTTCTTGAACGGTTCCTCTTCGCACGAAATCCCCAAGTCATATAAGAACTTGTTCCAAAATCGGCTGTAAATCAGGTGGCCGGTTGCATGTTCCGTCCCACCGATGTAGAGGTCCACGTCACGCCAGTAGCTATTGGCCTCTTTTGAAACGAGCGCCCCATCGTTGCGCGGATCCATGTACCTCAGGTAGTAAGCCGAGGAGCCGGCAAAGCCCGGCATGGTATTTAGTTCCAGCGGATACCCTTCCTTAGTCATCCAATTCTTGGCGCGCCCCAGCGGTGGTTCGCCGGTCTCGGTAGGCAAGTACTTGTCCACATCCGGTAACTCTAACGGCAATTCGCTTTCGGACAGGGTGTAAGGCATCCCTTCTTTGTAATAAACGGGGAACGGTTCACCCCAGTAACGCTGCCTTGAGAAGATGGCATCGCGTAGGCGGTAGTTCACCTTCCGGAACCCCACCCCCCGTTTCTCCACCTCGTTAATAGCCGTTGGAATGGCTTGCTCCACCGTCAGCCCATCTAGGAAGTGGGAGTTCACCATGACCCCCTCTTTCGCATCGAAGCTCTCCTCCGAGATGTCGCACCCCTCGATTAACGGGATGATGGGTAGCTCGAAATGCTTCGCGAACGCGTAGTCACGGCTGTCATGCGCCGGAACCGCCATGATCGCGCCGGTTCCGTATCCCGCCAGCACGTAGTCCGACACCCATATCGGGAGGGGTTCACCCGTGAAGGGATGGGTTGCGTACGAGCCGGTGAATACCCCGGATACCGACTTATCGGCCATCCTCTCCCGCTCCGTCTTCATCTTGCTCCGCTCGATGTACTCCTGCACCACCTCCCACTGCTCATCGGTCGTCAACTGCTCCACGAGTTCGCTCTCCGGGGCCAGCACCATGAAGGTAACCCCGAAGATGGTATCGGCACGGGTGGTGAAGATATCGAACCCAATCCCCCCCGATGAGGCGAAATGCATGACCGCCCCCTCGCTGCGGCCAATCCAGTTGCGTTGCGTCTCCTTAAGGGAGTCGCTCCAGTCAATCCCCTCCAGTCCATCGAGTAACCGTTGCGCGTAAGCCGACACCCGTAAGCACCACTGACGCATCCTCTTCTGTACCACCGGGTATCCTCCCCGTATGGAGATCCCCTCACTCACCTCGTCGTTCGCAAGTACCGTCCCCAGCTCCGCGCACCAGTTCACCATGGTATCCCCCAGGTAGGCCAGGCGGTAGTTCATCAGCACCTCCTGCTTCTGCTTTTCGGACTTTCGGTTCCACTCATCGGCGGTGAACTCCAGCGGTTCGCTACAGGCCACATCGAGCCCCTCCGTACCCCGTTGAACAAAGGCCTCCACCAGTTTCTCTATCGGCAGCGCCTTTTTTGACCGGTTACAATAATAGGTGTGGAACATCCGGATAAAGGCCCACTGCGTCCACTTGTAATATTCAGGGTCACATGTGCGAACCTCCCGGCTCCAGTCGTACGAAAACCCCATCTTGTCGAGCTGCTCCCGGTACCGTTGGATATTTTGCTCCGTGGTGATGGCCGGGTGCTGCCCGGTCTGGATCGCGTACTGCTCAGCCGGCAGTCCGTACGCGTCATACCCCATGGGGTGCAACACGTTGAATCCCTTAAGCCGCTTGTATCTCGCGTAGATGTCAGAAGCGATGTAACCGAGGGGGTGCCCCACGTGTAGCCCCGCACCCGAAGGGTAGGGGAACATATCCAACACGTAATACTTGGGTTTCGAGTTATCTTCCGTTACCTTGTACGTTTGGTGGTCTATCCAGTACTGTTGCCACCGTTTTTCTATCTCCTTGAAGTTATAATCCATCGCTTCCTTACTTTTTAAACGCTGTCCTCGCCCTTCTCCATATTAAAGGGCTCTGGCAGAAGGGCAAACCGTTTGATCTTCTCGTAATTGGTGAAACTCGACTGCAGGAGCTCAATCCTCCCGAAGATAAAGTCATGCACAAGCCGATTCTCGACCAACTCTTCCATGCTGTTGAAATGAATGCCCTGCTCGCGGGCATACGCCTCCAGCATGGGGAAGTTGGGCACGATAAGCGCGCTCACGAACTTACGCTCATCGCCTATCACCGCTACCTGATCGATGTACTTATCCTCTTGGAGGCGCGTTTCGATAGCCTGGGGTGCGATATACTTCCCGTTAGATGTTTTGTACAGATCCTTGATTCGCTCGGTGAGCACGATCTCGTTTCGTTCCGTAAGGCGCCCCGCGTCACCGGTCCTGAAAAAACCATCGTCGGTGAACGCCTCCTCGGTGGCCTCGGGCTTGTTGAAATAGCCCCTCATCACGGTCTCCCCCCGCACCATGATCTCGTTGTTCTCCCCGATCTTCACCTCTACCTCGGGCATCACCGTTCCCACGGTGCCGATAGTGAATCCGGGCTTGATAAAGCAGCTTACCGTGGCCGTCGTTTCAGTAAGCCCGTAACCGTAGATAATGGGAACGTCAATCGACTGCATGAACTCATTGATGTTGTCCGACAGCGGTGCACCCGCCACAGGGAAAAAGTTGCCCCGCTCGATACCCACCACCCGTTTCACCAGGTGAAACAGGGTATGCCGGTACAAGAAGAATTTCAACCGGTTGCCCAGAGGAGCTCTTTTCCCCTGGTTCAGATAATCCAGGTTATGACGTCGCCCCGTCTTGACCGCATCATCAAACAACCACTTCAGCGGCCGCGATGCACTCTCCATCGTCTCCTTCACGCCCTCGTACACCTTCTCCCAGAACCGAGGCACGTTGCTCATCACGGTAGGCCGCACCTGCTTAATGGTCTCCCTTATCTCCCTGGGATCCCTGTTCACGGCCACCAGCACCCCCTTGTATAAGCAGTAGTAGGTCCATGCCTTCTCGAATATATGGGTTAGCGGGAGGAAGCACATCGACACGTCCTTTTCAGAAAAAGTAGTCAATCGCACATCGTGAATCCTGAACGCCGCGATGAAGTTGGCATGCGTGAGCATCACCCCCTTGGGCTCCCCGGTGGTTCCCGAAGTGTAGATGATTGCCGCCAAATCGCCCATTTTCAGCTGCTTGAGGCGTGCATTCACTAGGGCCAGTGACCTCGAGTTCTCGCCGGTAGCAATAAAGTCATCGAAATAAACAGAGGTGGCGTCATCCGGTTGGAAGACCACCTGCCGATCGAACACGATGAGCTTCTGCAGTACCTCCCGCTCCTGTTGCACCTTGTAGGCATTGTTATACTGGAACTGCTCCCCCACGAAAAGCACTTTTATGCCGGCATCGTTCACGATATAACTCACCTGTTCCGGCGAAGCGGTGGCGTACATCGGCACTACTACCGCCCGATTCGCGAACGCCGCGAAATCGGTTACCAGGTACTGCACCATGTTTGGGGAATAAACACCCACGTTATCCCCCGGCATGACCCCCATTTCGGCCAACGCCAAAGCCGCTTTCATGATCCGCCCAGAAAAGAGGGACCATGCCATGGTTACCCACGCCCCTCTCTCGTCTTGGTATTTCAATGCCATCCGGTTCCCGTACTTTTTGGCCTGCTCGTGAATGAGTTCACCTAAATGATAATATGCCATTGCTTTGCGATTTTACCTCGCGAAAGTACATCTATTTGCCGGCAATCGCCCCACGTTTCTGTTTTTTTATCTTAACATTCTAACAACAGGAAAGTTAATTAACGAGACTTAACGAGATTTCCTCCTTCATTTCGTGAGCGAGCGATTATCTTTGTACCGTTATGAAAAGACATATTCACATAATCCTTACCCTGCTCATGCCCCTTTTACCCATTTTGGTAAAGGCTCAAGGGTATTACGCTTCGAATGTGAATCCGGGAAGCAACAGCACTTATTCCACATTTTACCTTAAACCAAACGTCTCAGCCATTATCGCCGCGGACGGTGACACCATCGCCAGTATGTGGTTCACCGATTTCATCAAGTACCAACCCCTTACTTTTCGCGATGCCAAGGAGAGGATGGCATACAACAAGCTGGTTCGCGACGTGAAACGCACCCTGCCTTACGCGAAGGAGATCGCACGCATCATTACCGAAACGTACGAGTACATGGAAACCCTACCCAATGACAGGGCCCGTCAACGTCACCTGAACAAAATGGAGAAGTACCTCTTGGACGAGTACACCCCGAAGATGAAAAAACTAACCCGCTCGCAAGGACAACTGCTCATTAAGTTGGTAGACCGCGAAACCAGTTCCTCCTCCTACCACATCGTTGATGCCTTCATGGGAAGCCTGAAGGCGTGGAGCTACAACCTGTTCGCCGGTCTCTTCGGAAACAGCCTAAAGGCTAGGTACAACCCGTATGGAGAAGATCGCCTCACCGAGCGGGTGTGCGTCCTCGTTGAGCAGGGATCGTTTTAAAGATATACCCAGGTCCCTATCAACGGGCTTTGTTCCTCCTTCCATACGCGATGACCCTTTACGCCAGAATCAACATACTTGCCTTGCGCAATCAACGGGCTTTGTTCCTCCTTCCATACGCGATGACTCCGGTAAACGGGATCACGAAATCCAACCTACTAAAAATTGATTTTCTGAATAAAAACAGATAAATTTGCTGACAAACCCAACATGGGCAAGAAACTGGCATGAACAAACATTAAAAATAGTCGTATGAAACAGTTCAACCTGCTACTGGTAGCGCTAATTTTCGCGGTGAGTGGTTGCACACAGGCTACTGGGCAGATACAGAATCCGGAACCCCCGCGTGAAAAAGGACAAGAAAACGTGCTGCAGTTAGTCGTTGATCCTATCCCCACCGTTCGGGTAGGCTTTATAGGACTAGGTAATCGGGGAACAGGGGCGGTAGCAAGGTATACCTATATCGAAGGGGTAGAAATAAAGGCCCTGTGTGACTTGGATGCCGAGAAGGTGAAAAGATCACAAGGCACCTTGGAAAAAAGGGGACTTGAACCGGCAGATGAATACGTGGGTGAAGAGACGTGGAAGGAGTTGTGTGAGCGAAACGACATCGACCTGGTCTATATTTGCACCGACTGGCTGAAACATACCCCCATGGCCGTGTACGCCATGCAACAGGGGAAACATGTCGCCGTTGAAGTGCCAGCGGCAACCACCATCGAAGAGTGTTGGCAACTGGTCAACACGGCTGAAAAAACACGCCGCCACTGTATGATGCTGGAAAACACCTGTTACGACTTCTTCGAGCTGACCACGTTGAATATGGCTCAGCAAGGACTCTTCGGTGAGATCGTTCACGGGGAGGGTGCCTATATTCACGACTTGAGGGTGAGCAACTTCCGTCCCGGCGCTTACAGGGACATGTGGAGATTGAAGTTCAACACGGCACACACGGGCAATCCCTACCCCACGCACGGGCTCGGTCCCATATGCCAGGTAATGAACATGCACCGTGGGGATAAAATGAATTACTTGGTATCGGTCTCTTCCAACCAATTTGGGATGACAGAGTACGCCAAAGAGACATTCGGGGAAGATTCGCCACAGGCACAGCAGGAATATAAGCTGGGCGATATGAATACAACCATCATCAAAACCGAAAGGGGACGAACGATCATGATACAGCACGATGTGACAAGTCCCCGCCCCTATAGTAGGCTACACACCATCAGTGGAACGAAAGGGTTTTTCCAAAAATACCCTTCCGAGCTCATCGCACTGGAACCGAATGCCCATAACTTCCTATCGAAAACGGAAATTGACTCGTTGATGACCCAATACGAGCACCCCTTTATCAAGGAGATTGGCGAATTCGCGAAAAAAGTGGGGGGTCACGGTGGCATGGATTTCATCATGGATTACCGGTTAATCTACTGCTTAAGGAACGGGCTGCCCCTCGATCAGGATGTATATGATGCGGCGGAATGGTCTTGTCTGGTTGAGTTAAGCGAACAATCGGTACTGAACGGGGGGATGCCGGTAAAAATCCCCGATTTCACCCGTGGGGACTGGAACAAGCTAAACGGATTGACATTCGCACCTTGACGCCTTAATGACCAGTCCTCTAACCACCTTAGACATACCAGAATAGCGAAGCCCATAAGCATCCGCTTTCGGCAAAAGAGTAACCGCTAACGCATTTTTCACCTTGTACTGCAACTGAACGACCTCACAGTAAAGGTCTAATGAAAAATGGTGAAACAGTTGAAAGATAACGGAGGAAATAGGTGCCATGACAAAAACGTCCAAATGGCCAACCGTTCATCGATGGGCTAGAGGAGTAATAAACGAATAAAAAACGACACTTCAATGAAACGACTAAACAATTATCTTACCGGACTATTCCTGCTGTCACTTACGGTGCTGCCGTGTGGATGCGACAACCAGGCCAAACAGGACAACGACGATACCATCACGAAAGGACAGGAAAGCCGCCGCAAGATGGAATACGTGGCTGAGTTTCACGCGCCCGATTACTTCAACGAGCTTTATAATAACGCGGAAATGCGGTACGCCTTCAAGGGCGGCAGTAAAAAAGAGTTCACCGCCTGGCAGAAGGAGTTCCGCCCAAAGCTGATGGAAAAAATGGGGCTTACCACAATCGCCCGTCAATTGGAGGGATTCGTGCCAAAAGCGGAAAAGATCGACTCGGAAGAGTTGGGATACGCCCGGCGAGAACGGTGGGTGATCTGGACGGAACCCAACGTGCCGCTACCGTTTATCATCATGTTCCCAAAAGAGGAACGAGAACGGTACCCGTTGATGATCTCCCCACATGGGCACAGCAAGAATACCGAGGTGTACGCGGGCGTCTTCCATTCGCCCGATGAGGAGAAAAGGTACCTAGAGGGAGAATACGACATATCGGTGCAAGCGGCGAAGCACGGGTTTATCGCCATCGCACCCACGACCCGTGGATTTGGAAAAACAAGAACGTCCGAGGATATCGAAAAAGATGCCACATGCTCGTGCAGAACACTGATGCTGCATGACCTACTGGTGGGACGAACCCCGATAGGCGACCGGGTCTGGGACGTGATGAAGTTAATCGACTGGTCACTGGAGGAACTGCCCGTAGACCCCGGGAAGATCGTGGTGTACGGTAACTCCGGCGGTGGAACGGTCACCCTCTTTGCTGGGGCATGCGATGAACGGATCTCAGTCTCCATGCCATCCTCCTATTTTTGCACCTTTACCGGTAGCATTGGCTCTATCCGACATTGCGAGTGCAATTATCTCCCCGGTATCTTGGAGTACGGCGAAATGGCCGATATCGCGGGGCTTACCGCACCACGACTATTTTGCGCAACCAACGGCCGTTACGACGAAATCTTCCCCGCGGAGGAGAGCGAAAAAGCGTTCACCCATCTGCAGAAGATATACAAAGCGGCCGGCGTACCCGATAACTGTGAACTCTACTTTGGGGAAGGTGGACACCGGGTCTATCGAGACGGGGCATATGACTTCCTAAGGAGGCACCGTTACGTCGAGTAACGATCGACTATCAACATCACTAACGTCTTCGCACTTGAAGCAAAAACTTGTATAGATGCAAATGAATAATAAAAGAAAACAAAATATGACACCACAAAGATGGGTAAGATTACCTATCCTGTCGACCCTGTTACTCCTGTTCACCGCTTGCTCACTGCTGAACGCTAAAAGTAACGGGGTTGTTATCCCGGAAACGGACGATATCGTGATTGAAAACGGGCAGTTCCGACTCGTGATAGGCAGCGACGCCATCACCAAGAGCCTGGTACTTAAAGCAACGGGCAAAGAGTGCCTGATGCCGGGTGAGCCGCTCGCGCTCTTCAGCGTCACGCAAGAACGTCCCTACCACAACGAGATCAAGCTAGGGCACCCCAACAAACGCACCACCTTCCAGGCAGACAGCCTCTACATGGAGGGGGAGCGACTGATCGTGGGATTCGAGCTGATTCCCTACCAAGCGGTAATAGGGGTAGAGGTGACACCCGCCTACATCACGTTCACCCTGGAGGGTTTCCTCACGGACAACATCTACCCAAGCTACCTGAAGATAACGCCCCCGCCCGCGACGGAATTCACCCTGCTACAACTTCCCGTAAAGGATCAGAAATATTTCGGCGAGTGGCTGAACGTCAGCTGGGACGATGAGGTCGCGGTGAACGTGCTGGCAACCGACCCGTTCGCGTACATCGACTTCGAACGACGAAACGGGTATAAGGTACTGAAGGCAAGCGCCCTGAAGGAAATCAAATGGGAGGGGACAAGCGCCGTGCTGATCGTTTCACCACCTGGGGAACTGCTGGACAACATCGCGCAACTCGAAGAGGATTTCGAACTACCCAAAGGGGTGAAGAGTAGGCGCAACGAACTGATAAACGCCTCCTACTACTGGACGGGCGACCTCTGCCCGGAAAACTTAGAGCAACACCTTCACTACGCGAAGATGGGCGGCTTCCGCACTATGAACATCTACTACACCAGTTTCGAAAAAACGGTAGGGTATCGACACATCGGGAATTTCGAGATCGATAAGGGTCGATACCCGAATGGGATGGAGGAGCTAAAACAACTATTGAACCGGATTAAGGCCGCGGGCATCACGCCGGGAGCGCACTTCCTCCCCTCACATATTGGCCGCAGTAGCCAATATATTACGCCCGTGCCCGATTACCGGCTCAACCTCGTGAGTAACTTCTCGCTGGCCAGGGATCTGGGAATCGCGGATAGCGTGGTGTACGTGGAGCAAAACCCAAGAGGCAGCACGATGGCCGATGGTTGCCGCGTGCTAAAGGCGGGCACTGAGCTGATCTCGTACGAGGGCTATACCACCGAGCCGCCCTACAAGTTCACGGGATGCCGAAGGGGAATCGATAACACCACGGTGAACAGCCTTGCAAAAGGGCACTCTATCGGCATACTGGATGTAAGCGAATTTGGCGCGACCAGCGTCTACATAGACCAAAGAACGAGCCTACAGGACGAAGTGGCGGAAAAAATCGCGGCCATCTATAACCTAGGGTTTCAATTTTTCTACTTCGATGGAGCGGAAGGCGTGAACCCACCGTTTGGCATCAACGTGGGGCTGGGACAGTACAGGGTCTTCAAGCGACTGGACCCGGCACCGCTCTTCGCCGAAGGGGCAGCGAAGAGCCACTTCAGTTGGCATATGCTGAGTGGTGGAAACGCGTTCGACGTCTTCTCCCCCGAGGAGATCAAACGGCAGACATGCCGATGGCCGCTTGAAGAGGCTCCCCGGATGAGGCAAGATTTCACCCGACTTAACTTTGGATGGTTGGGTTACTTTTTGCCCAGCGAGACTACCGTGGGCACGCAACCCGATATGCTGGAGTTCGTGACCTCGAAAGCGGCTTCGTGGGACTGCCCCATCTCCCTGCAATCGAATTTGAAAAGGTTCGAAGAACACCCCCGCACGGCCGATAACTTGGAAGTGATTCGCCGTTGGGAAGAGGTGAGGGCGACCGACTGGCTCACGGAAGCAGACAAAGAGGCGTTGAGAGAGGGCAACCGGGAATACCACCTGCTAATCAACGAGCAGGGTGAGTACGAACTGGTGGAGTACGAGCCTATCCTCACGGCTGCGGCAGGTAGCCGAGAACTGCGTGCCTTTCTCTTCAACAGGAGGGGAGAATGGTACCTGCGCTATTGGCATATCGCGGGCGATAAAAAGCTGCAACTCCCCGTCGCCCCCTCCCGTGCAACGTTATACAAGCAGTTGAGACAACCGGAACCCTTCCTGTCAACATCCCAAACGGAGGTTACAGTCCCGCTCAACGGTTGCCACTATATAAAGGTGACCGGTCACACGAAAGAGCAAATCGTGGATATCGTGAATAAATCAGTAATTTTGGAATAAGTATGGAGAACAACGGTTCACAGAAGTTTTCGGACGAGAGATTGGCCCCGATGCACTCGGCAGAGCATATCCTAAACCAAACCATGGTAAGGATGTTTGGCTGCCCCCGTTCAAAAAACACCCACGTAGAACGAAAAAAGAGCAAATGTGATTACCTGTTACAAGAAGTCCCCACCGCTGAACAGATCAGTGAAATAGAAGAACGGGTAAACCAGGTGATCAATCAAAATGTACCGATCACGGAATCCTTTATGACCAAAGAGGAGGCAAAAGATAAAATAGACCTCTCTAAACTGCCTCCCGATGTAACCGAACCTTTGCGGGTTATCCATATAGGCGACTACGACTCATGCGCCTGCGTGGGAACGCATGTTAAAAACAGTGGGGAGATTGGGCGTTTCACCATCAGTAGCAGCAGTTATAGCCATGGCGTTTGGAGGGTTAGATTTAAACTATCATAAAATAAAACTTACAGAGATGAAGAAGATGAACAGATCGTTAAACAGAATGGGCTTTGTCGTGCTCATGCTTTTGCTTTTGGCCCCTACGGCACAATCGCAATTGCAGCAGACGTGGATCAAGGTGCATGTAGCAACCGAGAACAGTGACTGGACGTACTCTTGTGGGGAGAGGGTGAAATTTAAGGTTTCCGTCACGAAAAATAGTATCCCCATAGAGCAAATTGCCATCAGTTACGAGGTTGGACCAGAAAAGATGGAGGCAACCAAGAAGGGGAATGAAGTACTTAAAAACGGCACCATGGTTATCAATGGGGGTTCTCTTTCTGAACCTGGTTTTCTGAGATGTACCGTAACGGCTGAATACGAGGGTAAGAAGTACACGGGAATGGCTACCGCAGGTTTTGAACCTGAACAGATTCAACCGACCGCGGAACTACCGGAAGATTTTGTCTCTTTCTGGCAAGAAGCTAAGGCAGAGGCTGCCAAGATACCCATGAATCCGATAATGAAGCTACTACCCGAGCGTTGTACCGAAAAAGTAGATGTTTACGAGATAAATATTCAAAATTTCCGCCCCGGCTCGCGTCTCTATGGGATTCTTTCCGTTCCCAAAGGCGAAGGTAAATATCCTGCCATACTGCTTGTTCCCGGTGCCGGCATTAGACCCTACGCGGGCGATGTATATCGAGCTGAGAGGGGTATCATTACGCTACAAATAGGTATCCACGGCATACCTGTAACGCTCGATCAGTCGGTATATACTACACTTGGGAATGGGGCGCTCTATAATTACTCCCGTTTCAATTTGGACGATAAAGACAGCTACTACTACAAACGGGTATATCTCGGCTGCGTGCGCGCCATAGATTTTCTGTTTAGCCTGCCACAATTTGATGGTGTCAACCTTGCCGTAAGCGGGGGAAGTCAGGGTGGGGCTTTGTCTATTGTGACGGCGGCACTAGACGATCGTATTAAAGGATTGGTATCCTTTTACCCCGCGCTATGCGATCTGACCGGTTACCTGCACAATCGTGCCGGTGGCTGGCCTCATATGTTTAACGGAACTGACCCGAACGACCCGAAAATCAAGAAGCAGGTTGAGACAAGCAGCTATTACGATGTGGTGAATTTCGCACGATTCGTTAAGGTTCCCGGTTTTTACTCGTGGGGGTATAACGACCTGACCTGTCCCCCCACCTCGTTCTACTCCGCTTACAATGTAATTACGGCCCCGAAGGAGCTGTCGTTATTTCTGGAAACCGGTCATTGGACATACCCTGAACAGTGGGAACAAGCCTACGAGTTCCTATACCGTCTTTTAGGAAATTAGTCGCGATGGGGAACCTGCAGTGATCTCACGCTGCATTTTATCGAATTACAGATATTAAATACATTTTGCACCACCTACATGGTAACCCAGGCAAATGACCCATTTAACGTATAAATAGCTTATAGCAATGAAAAAAGTACAGACCCTCATGATTGTCGCCCTGCTGTTAACGGCATATTGCGGGCAACTAACTGCTCAGCACACGTCGCAAGAATTTGATGTTGATCTTTGGCCAAATGGCCTTCCCAATACCAATGGAGTGGATCACCTACCCTATGACGAAAAAACGCATAACTATAAGCCCTCCTTGAGGGTTTACCTGCCATCGGAAGAGATGGCCACCGGCCGTGCCGTGATAGCCTGCCCGGGAGGAGCCTATCACGGCTTGGCGTATGAACACGAAGGGTATGACTGGGCTCCTTTTTTCAACAAGCTGGGGATAGCCTACGCGGT
>JAMNYO010000092.1 GCA_023622765.1 Bacteroidota bacterium
AGACCCTTGAGGTCAACCTTGTTTCCCATCGACCCGTCCGGGTTCTCGAACTGTAATTTCGTGCCATCCCAAGCGTGGGAAGGTTTGGCTCCCGTTACGCCGATAGGCCCCCGGATATTTGTAGGTGTCGGTGCGGTAGTTGAGCTACTTTGTGTCCATGAAATGTTACCGGCTCCGTCAATTGACGGCTTCCACATATCACCTACATCGCCTTTGTCGCCCTTTATGCCCTGTTCACCCTGGGGTCCAAAGTCCGTTATTTCAACGACAATCGTCGGACCGACACTCTCAATGATGCCTACAATCTCACTCATACGGCACCTCCTCAAGCAAAACATAAGGGCCATAAATCAAAGTCCGGACCAGACCACTTGCCAACACGAACTGGAGCATTTTTGTGTCCACCGGTAGGATATTGACCAGGGCTTTTCCGTCTGGAAAGGTGTCAATCTCCTTGTGGATCAGCGTAGTGGTCAGCTTGGGGTCCTCGGTGACCAGAAAATACAGCTTATCCCCAGGCACAAACGGAATAGGCACGCCTTCATCATCCTGCATGCGAACCGTGAAAGCGACTGTATCGCCCCGGTGCATTTCCGCCCTTAGACCTTTGGTAGTTTCCGTGAACTTGATGCCCGTCTTAATCCGGATCATGGTCAGCTCCTTCCTGTTCGGCCAGTTGGGTTTCGGCCTTCTCGGCCCGTAGTTCCTGCATGATGACCTGCATGGTTAGTTCGCCCAGCTTGGCCTGTACCTTCTGTAAAACTTCCTGGATGTCTAGGTTCATGTGATTTCCTCCTTATTTTGCCCACGGTGACCATGTTGAGCCGCCATTGGTGGTGTTCCGACTGGTTCCGGATTGAGTACCGTTGCCCCAAGCCATTTGGACACAGAAATTTGACGATGATTGAGCGATGATGATTGTTCCGTATGTCATGCCGGTTGGCCCGTTTGTGTATGAGTTGCTCCCGGAAAGTGTGTAGACCCCCGATGTCATTACATTATTCAGGTTACTGCTCGGTAGCGTGCCGTCGTTGCCGAAGCCGGAACTCATGTTATGGAAGTAGGTGGTGGTGCCGTTGTATTTGAAATAGGGGCCGGTATTGTCGACGCCGATAGCGTGACCGTTTGAATTTTGGAGAGAAGATTCACCGCCCCAATCGTCATCGGTTATCACAAGTCGAGTTACATCGTTTTTGTCAGCGAGCCACATGATATCGTTTCCTATAATCAGTCTATTCACACCGTTTTTGTCTATGAGCCGCATGTCACCACCTAGAAGCAGTCCGCCTTGATGGAGCTTTATTCCAAACCATCCAATCCCAAATCTTCCTATGTATATGTCTGGATAGTCTTTCTCGTATAAGGATATCCCGGACCCTCCCTCATCGGAATAGCCGATAGTTGCATATGTGTCCATATTTGGATCGTTCGTCAGCACTCCTGCGACTAATCCCAATCTGCCGCCAGCTACCCCCAGCCCACCGATAAAATTTCCGTTCTTATCTGTCACCTTCAACGGGTTCGACGGTGAAATCTCGACCGTTCCGTTCAAGTTCGACACCTTCAAGGTTCCTCCCGTTGAATCTAATTCACCCGACCCATCCAAGGCCACTACATTGATCTGATTGGCTGTGACTGTGTTGGCCTTGATCTTTCCCCCGTCAATCTCGGTCGTCGAATAATCACCCGTCACAGGCGGATCCGAGCCGGTCACTCTTTTTACAAACGCCGCATAACCATTTTCAAGCAAAGTAAAATCACCCGTCTCCGAGAAGTGTTCAGTCAAGCCCTCAACAGCGTCGCCTATGTCAGTGCCGTCTGACAGTAGGAGCGTTCCCTTGATGGTCAAGGTTGAACCATTCCAGTACAGGCTGTAATCACTCGAACTATTCCCGATCAACAGGGTGCCATCCGTCAAATTGAAGGTCACCTTGCCGCCCTTGAGCATGCCAGCCACGATCAGGTCAGCGACAAACCCATCACCGTCGCCGAATGTGCGCCAATCCCATGAGCCGTCGCCTTTCTTGCCGTTTGCGATACGGAAGGCACCACCCAGCAACTGGATCGCCATAGTAGGGTTCTGGTCCACGGGCTTGTCGTAGGTGATTAGGCCCTGACCGTCATCGCTGACATACACATAACCGCCCTGTGAGTTCATGCGGTCATTCAGTTCTGCCACCAGCCCGTTCAGCCAGTCGGCGTTCAAGGTGCCGTCCTCACCAAAGGCATTTGAGCGATCCCAGACACCGGCCTTGCCACGGAACCCGCTTAGCCAGGCTTCATGCTCGGACAAGGCATCAGTGATCCCCGGCCGGTAGTTGCCGAAAACGATCTCGGACCGTTCTTCTTCCAGCAGGTCACGGTCGATCTGGACCACTCG
>JAMNYO010000028.1 GCA_023622765.1 Bacteroidota bacterium
CTCCTGGAGGATAGCATGAAGAGGGAGAAGAACCGCCGCGTCTCTGGCCGCGTAATCCTTCTGCTCCTGGGAGAGTTCCCCAGCTCCCCAATTTGAGGCCTGCAAGTCTTTGGAGAGAGATAGGCCCAGATGCCTTTCTGCTAGGGCCTTGAGGTTATGCTCTGGTAGCTTCGTTTTCCAAGGATTTTTAGAAGCCTTAGGAGCTTTCAGGAGATCGAAGTATCCGGCCCAGCATACCTGGGAGGCCAGCATAACATCAAAGAGGTTCGACATATGCAGTCTTCGGCTTTGGGAGGCCTGGATAAAGGCCAGATCGAACTTCAGATTATGGCCTACCTTTTTTATGTCCGAACGTTCGGAAAGCTGGCCCAGGTCCTGGAGAGGAGCCTCCAGATTCCAGAGATCAGCCACATAAACCAGCCCAGAGGGAAGAGAGAGCTGGGCTAATCTGGCCCTGCATGAGAGTGGATCCAGGCCAGTTGTTTCCAGGTCTAAGCCAAAGATCCCCGCCGCTTCTACCTCCTGGAGAGCAGAAGCCCAGGCCTCTTGAGTAGCGATATTGATTACATTGGACAAATGGACAAAACTGGACAAATTCGGCTCTTCGGCTTCTGGGAGAGTAGCCTGGGAGGACGGCCTCTTTTTTGGTTCTGATTGATCAGAGGGAGCTCCTTCCGTTGGCTGGGAAGCTGGAGAAGTTCTCCCTGGGAGCCACAGAATTACACCGCTCATGCCTTACCTCCAGGCAGAGGTAAGAGCCAATCAATAGCAGGAGACGGCCTCTTACCTTTAGTAAATTTAGAATTTTATTGTACCATGTAGAAAATGCTCCTACACGCGCGAGGATGTAACTAGGGGTAAGAGAGGTAATAGAGGTAAGAATAGATCTATTGATATTGATTATTACTCTTACCTTTTCCCCCATTCTCTTACCTCTCTTACCTCCGTTTAGACAGTTGTTCCTCATTCTAACCTCTCCTCTCCCTCAAAGAACTTTTTAGCAATAGCGAAGGTTTTCCTGGCTTTTTTATCCTGAGAATTATCCCTTATCCATATGGTTTTTTGATTTTTGCCGTTATCTCTCTCTATTAAAAATTCGTTCTGGTTAAGGTAGCTAATGAAATCCATTTTAGAAATGGAGAGGTATTCTTCCTGGCCTCTCAGATGTAGGGCTACCTCTTTTAGGAGGGCTCCCAGGTTGGTGTAATAGATGCCCGATTCCTTGTTTTTCCATCCTACCTTAACTGATCCTGGCAAAAAACCTGGAGTATCCTCCATATCAGCCCAGTAGATTCTCCCCTGAGCCTCCAGCTCCATTGAAGCCTCAGCTATCTTCTTTGAAGGCTCTCCTGCCTTTTCTAACTGGGTTTGCTCATCAGCTATATGATTGAAGATATCCCAGCCTTCCTGGAGAATCTTCTCCCCCTCTTCCTGGGATAAGGCCCCCTGGGATACTGCAAATGTAATAAAAACATTGAGGCCTATATGGAGATGGGAGATAGATTCATTTAGCCTACTATGTCTAGTTTTAGTAGCATCTCTCTTATTGGCCTCCTGTCTAAGATGGGTAAAGGCCTCTTCAAACTGGGAAGGAAGAGCATCTAATTGAGGAGCCAGCCATTCCAGGTATCCCCTCATGGCCTGGGAGAGGAGATTCTTCTGGGTCTGAGCCTTGGAGAGCTTCTCCAGATCTATCTCTCCTTTCTGGAGCCTATGAATAAAACCCCTGGCCAGGCTGGATCCAGTGAGAGGCATTACTTCCCCAGAGCAGAGAGCCAGGCCTCTTGGAGGGAGGCCTTCTCTTAAGGAGGTATCTGCTTTCATCCGGCCTTTGCCTGTTCTATCTCCTTGGTTCCTGGAAAGATGCTCCAGTACACCTTCTAGCCTGGATTTTTCCCTGGAGTCTTTAGCCGGATATAAATCATCTATAGCCAGGAGAGTATCTTTTGCCAGGAAAGCTAGTTTTTCAATGGAGTTAGCAGTATCTCTAAAAGTAGCTGGAAGGCCTTTAGCATCGAAGTTTCCAGAATGGGAGAGGAGGAGAGCTATTAGCGTGCTCTTCTTTGTACCAGTAGGGCCCCAAATGTACGTCAATAGGCTAGGCTCTATTCCGGCCATTCTCAGAGGTTCGCAGAGAGGAGCCAGATAAACCAGAGCCAGAAGGGAATACATCACCTTTTTAGGCCCCAGCTCCAGAAGGGAGAGAGAAGCTCTCAGAGCCTCTTTTATGTCCCCAGTCTCTGGAGGAAGGGAGTACCTCCTGAGCCTATCGCTTATCTCCACCTCTACCGATTCAGAGCCTATAGCTCCCCCAGCATGAAGGTATACCCGAGAGGCTCCTATTTGTCGCCATCCAAGATGAGTATAAACGACAGTCTCAGGGATACCCTGAGCTATTCGCTGTATGCAGTACCTAACCTCTTTTTCTTCACGAGGTCTTATAGCAGCCTTAGCACCCCAGGCCAGGCCCGCCCATGTGGGCTTTTCAAGAAATTCCGCTAGGGAGATCTTTCTGGGAGGAAGGGGAGTCCTATCCTGGAGGAGGCCCTGTAGTTCCAGATATCTATCTTGAGAGGCCCCGTTATCTTTTAAGATCTCTCTGATAGGCCAGGCTGCAAAGTTGCAGAGATGGACTTCTTGAAGGAA
>JAMNYO010000125.1 GCA_023622765.1 Bacteroidota bacterium
CAGGCAGCTCCCAGCGCTTTCCCGCGCGGTACGATAGTGACCTTCACCAGCGGGTTGGCATGTTCCAGGAACCAGCTCAGGGTAGCGTGTCCTGCCTCGTGGATCGCGATGGTTTTCTTCTCATCCTGCGTGATGATCTTGTTCTTCTTCTCCAGCCCCCCCACGATGCGGTCTACCGCGCTCATGAAATCCTCTTTCTGCACGAACTTCTTCTTGTTACGTGCCGCGATGAGTGCCGCCTCGTTGCAGACGTTGGCGATGTCAGCACCCGAGAATCCCGGGGTTTGGCGCGCCAAGAAATCCACGTCCACCGATTCATCAATCTTGATGGGGCGCAGGTGTACTTTAAAGATCTCTTTTCTCTCGTTCAGGTCAGGTAACTCCACGTAGATCTGTCGGTCGAATCGCCCAGCGCGCAGCAACGCTTTGTCCAGCACATCGGCCCGGTTGGTTGCCGCGAGGATGATGACACCGCTGTTGGAACCAAACCCGTCCATCTCGGTCAAGAGCTGGTTGAGGGTGTTCTCTCGCTCGTCGTTCGAGCTGAAGCCCGTGTTTTTGCCGCGCGCCCTTCCCACGGCATCGATCTCGTCAATGAAGACGATGCAGGGTGCTTTCTCTTTCGCCTGGCGGAAAAGGTCCCGCACACGCGATGCGCCCACCCCCACGAACATCTCCACGAAGTCGGACCCGGAGATGGAGAAGAAGGGCACGTTCGCTTCACCGGCAACCGCTTTGGCCAACAGGGTCTTACCGGTTCCCGGGGGTCCTACCAACAACGCACCCTTTGGAATCTTGCCGCCCAACTTGGTATAGGTGCCCGGGTTTTTCAGGAACTCCACGATCTCCTGCACCTCCTCCTTCGCCTCGGAGAGGCCCGCCACGTCCTGAAACGTCACCTTCTGGCTGGAGTCCTTGTCGAACAGTTGTGCCTTGGATTTCCCCACGCTGAAGACGCCCCCGCTACCGGCACCGCCCCCTTGCATCCTGCGTAACATCCATACCCAGACGACGATCAGCAGGAGGAACGGTGCGAAAGTGAGGAGTATGCCCCATATCTCCGACGTGGTGTCGAAGCTCATTTCGATGTCATACTTCTGCTCGCTCTTCACCTCTTCAATGAACTTGGAGATGGCATCGGCCGAAGCCCCTTTTACCTGGATAACCGGCGTTCTTCCCACGCGGTCGGCATCGTCCCCGAACACGTGGTGAATGGACTCCTCCCTCACGATGGCTTGTGCAGTGCCCTTGTTGTTGTACACCACCAAGCTTTTGATGCGGTTGTCCCTCACGTACTCTTGGAAGTCCGACCATTTGACCTCCTTCATCGTGGTGTCTTGTCCAAAGAGGAACATCCCCATCAGTAACAGGAAGATGATACCGTACACCCAGTAGGGGTTGAACGGTTTCTTGGCATTGGGGTTGCCCCCCAGGTTGGGGCGCAGGGTGGGTTGTTTATCCTGTTTTTTATCTTTATTGCTGCTGCTCATTGCTTTAACTCTCTTCCTTTAACATTGTCGGTTTGCGCACGTTGGTCTCATTTCACCGCATTTTTTGGCATTCCATCGTAAGAGCCGATGCTTTACCACGGCCGTTGGCCTTTCACTGTGATCGTTTGAAATTTCTCCGCGGCCTGAAATAATCCTTGAACGCTGTAAGGATGTAACAATTTTTCAAGGAATATGTTTTAATCGATGGAAGGAATTCGCACGGCACGCGCATCTTGCCAGAGGAGGTCGATGTTGTAGAAGTTCCTTAGCTCGGGCAGGAAGATATGTACGATTACGCTTCCGTAGTCCATGCCGATCCACTCTGCGTTCTGTTTGCCATGTACGCGCAACGGTCTCTCCCCCACGTTCTCCAGGACCATTTTTTCCACCGAATCCGCCAGTGCCGACACCTGCGTGGGGGTGTTCCCCTCGCAGATCACGAAGTAGTCGCACACGGCACCAGAGATGCCCTTTAACTCGATCGTGTTGATGTTCTTCCCCTTTTTCTCGTGAATCCCTTCAACGACATGCTTTAAAAGCTCGTTTTTAGACAGTTCGTTTTTCTCTATCATGCTTCTTTTTAAGTCGGTTACTTTTATTGCAGCGATATTTGCTCGTGTACATGCTGTGTACCCACGTAAAAATACCCTGCCTTTCGTGGGCAGGGTATTTTGGTGAATCCACTATCCCACTGGATGGGAATTACAGGGTTTGCAGCTTCAGGTTTCTCCAAAGTACCCGGATGCCTCCCCCGTCGTGTATCTGCAGCGCGATGCGTCCTTGCGCCTTCCCGATTGTCTCGTCCGTCAGGTCCACCATCTCCTGGTCGTTCAGCCACGTCTTCACGTTATCGCCTTCCACGCGGATCCGCATGGTGTTCCATTCGCCCTCTTTCAGGATCTCCTCTTTCTCGTCGGGGATCTGCACCAGCCATCCACGACCGTAGGATTCGTAGATGCCTGCGGTGTCATGTCCCTTGGGTGCCACCTCTACCTGCCAGCCGTTCACGATAACGCCCGGCTCAATGAACGAGCGGAAGAAGACGCCTGAGTTGCCATCGGCCTCTTGTTTGAATTCCACCGTCAGGTCAAAGTTGTCGTAATACTCCCGGGTCGCGAGGTAACCGTACTTTTTGTCCGGTCCGCTTTCGCACACGAGCAGTCCATCTTGAACGTACCACTTCTCCGTGCCGTATACTTCCCACCCGTGCAAATCCTCCCCGTTAAAGAGGTCGACCTCTTTGGTCACGCGGGGCAGCTCTTTGATCTTAATGTTCCGGAACCAGGCTGCCGAACCGTGGTCTTGCAGGCAGATCACCCCTTTACGGGCGATCCCGTACTCGGGTGCGTTCTCCCACTTCCCGCTGTTCTTGCGCTCGAACCAGTCGTCTGTCCAGGCTTCAAACTCGATCACCTTCTCACCGTTTAACCAGTGCTCCACGTGGCCGTTGTCGAAAACGATCTTAGAGCTGTTCCACTCGCCTGCCGGCTTGATAACGGTCTTTGCCGGGTCGGTCGTGTACATCGCGTAGTCGGCAGCCGTTTTCTGCCAATCTTCCAGTGGCTGCGGAAACCCGAGGTCATCAATCAGTTGGTATTCAGGTCCCGTTACGTAGGGGACAGCAAATTTCGGGTTTTCTACCACGTGGTACAGCACACCGCTATTGCCACCGTCGGCGATCATCCATTCCCAGGTCAACTCGAAGTTCTCGTACAGCTTCTCGGTTACGATGTAACCATGCTCATCGGCGCCTTCCCCTTTGGCTTGGATCATGCCATCCTCCACGAACCAGGGGGCGGTGAGCTCTGTGCCGTTGTAATCGCGCCAACCTTCTAACGTCTTCCCATCGAACAGAAGTTCCCAACCCTCTGCCATTTCCTGCTTGGTGAGGGTGTTATGCTTCTCACCAGTACAGGCCGTTATTAAAACCATCATACCTGTAACAAATAATAAAAGAGTTCTAGATTTCATCGTCTTTTCTTTAAAAGGGTTATTTTAAACTGTGAGTCAATTACAAAATACAAAGATATTAAAAGTAGATGAAAATGACTAACTTTGCCCCGCGATAGTTTGTTAATTTCGCGGTTTTCGGGACTGGTTTAACTTGTTTTGCTTTGGAAATTATCGATTTAGCGAAGGGGGAGGGATTAAATGACCCGGTTTTCGTGCCGGCGGGAGAATTGTTTTTTCCGGGTGGTAAGGAGTTGTTGTCGACTGGGGACACTTTTTTGCCAAGTGAGCGTACCTTCGTAGCCACGGTCGGTTTTTTTGACGGGGTGCACGTGGGACATCGCCATTTGATTGAGCAAGTGAAAGAGGAGGCACGGTATAGTGGGCTTCCCTCCGCGGTGGTCACTTTCCCGGTGCATCCGCGGGAGGTATTGCAGTCGGATTACCGCCCCCTACTGCTCAACGAGTTTGAGGAGAAGGTGTCGCTGTTGGCTTCCACGGGCGTTGACTACTGTATCATCCTGCCCTTTACCGAGGCATTGTCCCGGCTTTCAGCGGAGGAGTTTATGCGCCGCGTGCTTAAAGAGACCCTTCGGGTAGATACCCTTGTCGTGGGGTACGACCATCGGTTCGGTCGCGATCGGGCGGAGGGATATGAGGCGTATGCCCGCCACGGCGAGGAGATGGGCATAAAGGTGGTGTTGGCTACCGGGTTTCAAATGGAAGGCTTTAGTAGCGTAAGTTCATCTCGGGTTAGGAGCTTGTTACAAAGCGGGAATATCCAAGATGCTAACCGGCTGCTTTCGTTCCGCTACACCCTTTCCGGGACGATCGTGCCGGGCAACCGGGTGGGGCGCACTATTGGCTTCCCCACCGCGAATATTCAGCTGCGTGAGCCTAACAAGGTGATACCGGCAAAAGGAGTTTATGCCGTTTGGGTTCGTTTGGTGGGTGACGAGGTATACCCGGGTATGCTGTACATCGGGACCCGCCCCACGTTCAACCGGGAGAGCACGGTTAGCGTGGAGGTGAACCTGTTTAACTTCGACGGTGACCTGTACGGCCAGTCGCTAAGCGTAGAGTTTATCGATTTCGTACGTGGCGAAGTGAAATTCAATTCGAAGGAGGAGTTGGTCACCCGTCTTCGCTGCGACAAGGAGGAGGTAATGAGAATGGTGAGTGACTGTCTCCCGGCCTCTTTGCTCTAAAATCCCCCTTTTGCGCAATACCCTTTTTTACTCTAATAAATACCCCTTTCGTTTAATGCCCTTTCACAAGGGCAAACGATAAGGGAGGCTGGAGGCTTCTTGCTTTAATAAATTCCCCTTTCATTCAATGCCCTCTGGTAGGCCGCCGCGTTGCGCGCGTGTTCCGCGTGCGTGGTGGCGAAGTTATGTCGTCCCGATAGGTCCTCCTTCGCGCACATGAAAAGGTAGTTGTGTTCTTCAGGGTTCAGCACCCCGTCGATCGCCTTGATGGAGGGCATGCGGATAGGTCCCGGCGGCAGCCCCCCGTGCTTATAAGTGTTGTAGGGCGATTCTACCTCCAGGTGGCGGAAAAGCACCCGTCGCAAGGTGAAATCTCCCACCGCGAACTTCACTGTCGGGTCTGCTTCCAAACGCATCCCCCGCCTTAACCGGTTAAGGTACAGCCCGGCTACCGTGGGGTACTCGTCGCTGTAGGTCGCCTCCTCCTCCACGATCGATGCGAGGATGGAGACCTCTACCGGGGTTAGCCCCACTCTTTTCGCTTTCTCCTTTCTCGTTTCGTTCCAGAACCGGTCGTACTCCCTTTTCATGCGGGCCAGCAGCTCATCGATGCTCGTGTTCCAATATACCTCGTAGCTGTTGGGGATGAACATGGCCGGGAAGGTCGCCGTGTTGAAACCGAACTTTTCGGCCTGCTGGCCATCCCGGAAGCTTTGGAGCAGCGATAGGCTATCCATCATCAACTGTTGTGAGAGGCGGCCTGCCAGGTTCTCGAAGACACGGATGTTGTTGAACGTCAGGTTCACGGGGGCTTGGTTCCCAGAGCGCAGCCGTCGGATTACCTCCGGCATTGTCATTCCCCCTTCAATGGCGTACCTGCCAGGCTTAACGGTATTGGGATAGTTCATCCGTTCGGCCAAGAGGTGAAAGATCTCTTCCGAGGGGATCGCCCCTTTCTCTTTCAACTGTTCGACCACCTGTTTGTAGCCGACCCCCGGCTTAATATAGACGTAGGTCGTTTCTTCCAGCGAGATGGGCTGGAAGACCAGTCGGTAGATATAGATCCCGGTCATCGTGGCAAGCAAGAAAAGGATGGCGATAATCCAAAGCGCCCATCGCTTGCCCCGCTTTTTCGTTTTCCCGGTTCCCATTTTCTTGTTGTTCCCCGTTTTTTCCTTGTCTCCTATTTCCCCCATGTTCCCTTTTGTTCCTCGGTTCCTTGTCTCCCCCTTGTTTACCCTTTCTTCTATGCTTCCCGTCATCCGCTTGTTTGTCGCTTCCTCCATGCTTTCTATTTTTCCCTTGTTAGCCACTTCTCCCTGTTTGTCTTCCCCCTCTGTTTCTCTTCTCCTCCCTGTTTGCCGTGCAGGATTCGTCACAAGGTGACCTACCCAAGGTGCGTTTTCTTCCAAGTTAACCGTGTGGCATTTACTACCAGAGGGTTTACGACTTACACGTGCCGTGGTTTCTCACGGCTCCATCCCGTGTATCCCTACATAGCTTCTCGGGTGACAAAAATAGCGTTTAAATTCGCAATATCAAGGGGAAAAGGGGAGGCAAAAGCTGATGAACTGAAATAATCGCCTCAAATCTTCTTTTTTTCTTTGAGAAGTTGAAAACAAACTCGTATATTTGCATCCGCCTAAAGGAACGGTTGATTCGCAAGGCGGTTCTATTTTGTTTCGGTAATCGTTTCAAAAGTTGATCTAATCTTTCATTAGGGCAATAAGTTAGCTTTGGAAGTGTGGGTGAGTGGCTGAAACCAGCAGTTTGCTAAACTGCCGTACGGGTAACCGTACCGGGGGTTCGAATCCCCCCGCTTCCGCGGAGCAAAAGTGCAAAAAGGGCTGTCTTTATTTACGAGACAGCCCTTTTTGTATGGTGTACCGTGCATGCGAATCATTTAGATGGTGCAAGTCTACCGTGGTAACAAAGAGGAGAGAGAAGTCAGCCGAGGAGGTAGTCTCGCTATCCCCACTGTGATAAACCGTATGGTACAGCAAGCTATTGCACAAGTATTGGTTGCTATGTACAAGCCTACCTTTAGGGAGACCAGCTGAGGCTTTCGTCCGGGTAGGTCTACCCCATGATGCAATTCGTCAGTGGATGTATGATTTATTTTTGTTTTCCACCTTTCTCTCTTTGAGAAAGAGTGCTTCCTGCAGCTGTCTAACTTGTAGAACTGGTTCTTTTATTGCGTAACACTTTTGATGTAGCAGTAGCGGCTTTTTTACTTGTTACTTTTTTACCCATAATACTGAAGTATTATCAATTCGAACGGCTATTCGCGAACGCACAATTTTTGCATTCATTGACCGAGTTGCAAAAATCATTCCATAAAGTTACAAAATGTATATGAGTATATAATATGTCAACTAAATATGTCAATATTATATTTTTGCAATATCCTGTCAAAATCTCTATTAATATTGTAATACTGGCGTGAAATAGTGTCATGGTTGCCAAATCTAAATATAAATCTGGTATTATAATTGTGGTTTTGTAAACTAATTATTATCTTTGTATAGCGCTTTAAATATACATGTAAAATGAAAAAAGTATTTGCAGAACGTTTCAAATCAGCTCGTTTAATGAAAGGCTTTTCATTACAGGATTTGGCCAATGAAATTGATGGTAAATTGTCTCGTCAAGCACTGCACCGCTATGAGAAAGGAGAGGTTATTCCCGATAATGACAAAATCAATTTACTAAGCAAAGCACTAGATGTTAACCCTGATTTCTTTTTTAGAAGCACTAAAGTGGAATTGGGTGAAATAGAATATCGCAAATTGAGCAAAATGCCCAAAAAAGAAGCTTCTATAATCAAAGAAAAAACGAAAGAATACCTCTCACGTTATTTAGAATTAGAGGAAATTTTAGGATTGGGAGTCGTATTTGAAAACCCTCTTGAAAGCTTTGACGTTGTAACCTCTTATGAGCAAGTAAATGAAGCTGCAAATAAATTGAGGGAAGCTTGGAGTTTAGGCGACAATGCGATATTTAATGTAGTTGAGCTCTTGGAAGAAAAAAGCATTAAAGTCGTTAAGTTGGATGTTGATGAAGATTTTGACGGCTTGCAAACTTTTGTGAACGGCAACATACCAGTAATTGCATATAACATTAAGAAGACCAATAAACCTGACAGAATTAGACTTACTCTTTTACACGAATTAGCTCACTTGCTTTTAACTTTTGGCGATATTACTCCAAAACAAAAAGAAACCTTGTGTTACCAGTTCGCTGGTGCAGTTTTGTTACCGGAAAAAACATTAAAGGCAGAGCTTGGCGAACATAGAAACAAATTATCAATAAATGAGTTAGGTAATATCAAAAAACAATATGGTATTTCCATGCAAGCTATCGTTATGAGAGCCAGAGAGTGTGGTATCATCAATGAACATTACACTAAACAATTCTTTTTCTTAATCAATCAGATGAATTGGAAGGTTGACGAACCAGCCGAATATTATGGTGTTGAAGGCTCAAATCGCTTTGAACAACTATTATTCAGAGCGTTGATTGAAGGACAAATCTCAATGTCAAAGGCAGCCTCATTGAACAACCAAACTTTGGCTGATTTTAGAAAGGAATATCAATTGGCATTTTAGTTACATAATCTCGTGATTTCAAGTAATGAAAGTAAAAATAGCTGTTACGGATGCTAACATCTTTATTGATTTGTTTGACCTGGGATTGATGAAATATTTTTTCAATCTTGAATTTGAAATACATACTACTGCTTCAGTTTTATTTGAGTTGTATGCCGAACAACAAGAAATACTTCAAGCTTATCAATCTGTTGGCAGGCTTGAAGTTCATAATTTAAAGGAAGAGGATTTCATAGAAATATACAACAGTAATTATCCAAAGTCTTTATCAGAAGCTGACAAATCTGTTTTGTATATTGCTAACAAAATAAATGCTTGTGTTTTGAGTAGTGATAAAACACTTCGAAATTGTGCCAAAAACAAAGAAATCGAATGTCACGGCATGATTTGGATTTTTGACAAATTCGTCGAAACAACAGCTTTAACACCGAGAGAAGCGATGTCTAAATTAAATCAACTTGTAGCTTCTAATTTTCTTTTTCGAAACAATCAAAATTTGGTTGCGGAAATTGAAACACGTTTGAAAAAATGGTCGCAAAATTGATCCTAGTTTTGCATATTGGCCCATGAAAGTTTAATCCAAGCTTATCCGAGACCCTGAGCTATGCCTAAAGCTCTTAAATATATGGCTTTAGGAGCTTTGCCCAGAGTTTGTAGCCTTTCTTGTTGAGATGCAGGCCGTCATTCGTGAGATCTCGCCTTAGTGCATTACTTTTTTTATCTAAGAAATGGTCGTAGAGCTCGATATAAGTGATATTGGGCTGTTCCGCTGCCATCTCTTTTATCAGGCTGTTGAGTTTAGCCACCTCTTCACTTCGTCCGGTTAATCCCCTGTACCTGTTGTACGATTCATCCACGGGAAGCAGGCTTTGCAGGTAAATTTTGGTGTCGGGACTTATCCTCCCTATATACTCTATCAGGTAGCGGATATTTGTCGCAACCTCCTCTATGGGAATTCCATCGGCTATATCGTTTATTCCGATCATGATAAAGAGTTTATTCGGTTGGCCCGTGATTATCTCATCCGACCTGTAGAGCAGTCCGTAGCTGCTGTCACCACGAATTCCCCGGTTGACGATTCTCTGTTTCAGTTTCGGAAAATAGCGGTTCCACTCCCTGCCTCCCTCCGTGAGGCTGTTGCCATACATCACGATATCATTGGAGGTTATCGGCTCTTCGGCTGCAAATTCGTTGATACGTTCGCTGTAGAATCGCGAGAAGCGTTGAAGTCGCTCTTCGCTATCAGCGGCAGCGCTGACGATATTGGTTACGATGGCATTCAGCCGTATCGTGGAGGTGGAGTCTTTCGGGTGTACCCGATTGGTCAACAATACAACTGCCATATCCTCTTGAGGGTCGATACAGATAGAGGTGCCCGTGTAGCCAGTATGCCCGTAGACAAGCCGCGACGTGAGGTTGCCCAGGTTCGACGAGTAGGCCGAATAGCTGTCCCAGCCGAGCGTGCGGCCAAACTCTTCGTAACCTCTCGGGATGGTAGTAAAAGCACGCACGGTGGCGGGTGATAAAAGCTGCACCCCACGAAACCTGCCGCCATTTAACAGCATGGTCGCGATAGCGGCCACCTCTTCGGCGGTAGAAAAGAGTCCCGCGTTGCCTGAATTTCCCAGGTTAAGCCTTCTCGCCAACGGGTCATGCACTTCACCCAGCAGTACCTCGCCATCCTCCTGAACTTCGGTCGGGGCTATTTGAGCATACTTCTCCTGCGGAGGTAGAAAGCCGGTATTTTGCAGTCCCATGGGTCGATAAATGTTTTCTGTCGTATATTCCGATAGCGATATGCCGGTCACTTTTTCCACGATATACTGCAGTGTGATGAAATTGAGGCAGCTATACCGCATCGTTTCACCCGGTTCGCTTCCTTTTTCGCAGTTGGCGATGTAGTGATACAGCCTGGCGGGCGGGCTGATTGTCGTGTCGCTGTTTAACACCTGTTGAACCGGCGCGTATGCGGGGAGTCCCGACGTGTGCGTAAGGAGGTGTCGGATGGTAATCCGACTATCTTCCGGCCATTCCGGCAGATAGCGCTGCACCCGATCTTGCAACAGTATCTCACCCCGTTCCAGCAGTTGCATAATGGCAATGCCTGCACCAAGGGGTTTGGAAAGGGAGGCGAGGTCGAAAATGGTCTCTTCTACCATCGGTTCCACGGATGGTACGGTGCGTTTATTGCCATAAGCTTGTATGTATGCCAGCTTGTCGTGTCTCACCACGGCCAGCACCGCGCCCGGTATCTGCCGATCCTCTATTGCCTGCTCGATCACCCTGTCCGCACGTTGCAGTACAAATCGGTTCAGTCCCACCTGTTCGGGGGAACTTCTCTCCAAAAGGGTGTTCTGCTGCGCGTTCAGCTCAATGACATTTAGTGTCAGAGGCAAAAGGAGCAGAAGCAACAGCCATTTTTTGTAGTATCTCATTTCCATTGTTTATTATTCTTTCACGCGGTTTTACGGTAGTTGTGCCGTCTTCGATTGCATACCTGAATCGCCTGTTCTGTTATCTTTTCACATGAAGATGATAGGTTCATTGTATCATGTTTACAACTTTGATATTTTATAGTTGCGCTATTATACTGTCGTACTATTTTAATTTTAATGCCCTATTATCAGCAACTATGATATTCAATCAGGCCCCGCATGGGCTCCTGGAGAATACGCCCCAGGGTAACATGCTCTTTTTCACAGGCGCTCTCTAGCGGTTGTTGAAAATAATGGGCGACGGATCCCACGAAATGCACCTGATGGAGGCTCCAGTTCGGGTACTGTTTTACATTGCGGATCAGGAAAAGCCTGAATGCCTCTTCAACCAGTCCGTATACCTCATCTATATGCAGGTGATCTGCAATAAATGGAGCGAATGAGGCAAGGTAGCGGTTGGGGTTGGGTTTTTTATAGACACGATCCAGAATGTCGGCGGGAGAAGTGTTGTACTGCTCCAAAAAATTCTCCTTTAACCCCTTAGGCATCTGGTTTTTCAGCACCGCACCTAAAAACTGCTTGCCCAGTACGGCCCCGCTACCCTCATCACCCAGTATATATCCAAGCGGAGATATATTCATATCGATATCTTTGCCGTTGTAACTGCAGGAGTTGGCTCCTGTGCCCAGTATGCAGGCTATTCCGGCTTTATGACCGCAAAGCGCACGTGCAGCACCCAGCATATCGGAATGGATAGCCACAGATTGAGCCACGAGGAGCTTGTTGAGTGCATCTCCCACGACAGGTGACTTCTCGGGTGTGCAGCCGGCACCATAGAAGTGGACGGAAGCATATTCAATGGTAGGGATATTGGGTATAAGCTCCCTGTTGAGTATCTCCACGATTTGCCCGGTATCCACGAAAAAGGGGTTCAGTCCCTCGGTGCGCACGTTGGCTACCGTTGTGCCATCGCTTTTGATAGCCGCCCAGTCTGTTTTCGTTGAGCCGCTGTCAGCAATAAGTATGTTGTGGTTCATATCGTTAGTTTTACGAGAAATAGGGTGTTATCCCTATGGAGATTCGTGAAATGAAAAAATATTTCGGTTATTGGTTGTACAAAAAACAGGGAATTAACCTATAAAAGTTCGTGAAATGAGAAATATCTCAATGATACAAAAAATAGGGGATTACCCTGTTGCGATACGCCAAAATATCCTTATTCCAATAATCTTCGATATCGCTCCATCGGTAGTTTTCGCTGAAACGCAAACGGATGGTGTCGCTACCGGTCACCTTATCGAACATGTTGAAGCGATGCTTGGTTTCATCGCTAAATATGGGATGATCGGGTGCCTGTTTGTAGAGCTCCTCCATCACGATAAACTGAATGGGACTGAGGGGGGCATAGTGTGGGTTGGTAAAATGTACCTGTACTCCCTGGAGATGCTTACCCGCTCCCACGCTGTAGAACGGACGGTAATGCAAGGGGCGGAATATCACTCCCGGTATCTGGCGTGCGTTTAGCGCTTCCGCCAGAAGCTCCGCATCGACCCATTCGGCACCGAACAGTTCAAACGGCATGGTATATCCTACGCCGATAGAGACAATTCCCAGCTCGCCCAGTATACCCGATACCGGGTAGAAAAGCGCTGACGATGGGTGTGGAATATGGGGAGAGGGTGCTACCCACGGGAGTTTGGTATCTTCAAATATCATGTTGCGTGACCAGCCTTGCATCTCTATCACCGTGAGCTGACAGGGGGTGCTAATCAGTCCCTCATTGTTGAGATACAGTGCTAGCTCGCCACAGGTGAGCCCATACACGTAGGGAATGGGATATTGACTTACAAAGGAAATGAACTCAGGTTCAACTAGGTTCCCCTCCATACGGATACCCCCAAGCGGGTTGGGACGGTCTAATACCACGAAAGGGATCCCGGCTTCGCCCGCGGCCTCCATGGCCAGTCCCATTGTGCTGATGTAGGTAAATGAGCGAGAACCTATGTCCTGGATATCATACACCAGTACATCTACCCCCTCTAACATGTCAGGGGTAGGTTTACGGGTTTTGCCGTATAGGGAGTAGACCGGCACCCCTGTTTTGCTGTCTGTCGCCGTGTCCACCTTGTCGCCGGCATGTGCATCGCCCCGCACACCATGTTCCGGGCCATAGAGTGCCACTAACTGCACGCCGGGCGCCTCGTGTAAGATGTCTATGGTGGATTGAAGGCGACAATCTATCCCCGTGGGGTTGGTAATCAGTCCCACCCGTTTACCCTGTAAAATATCAAAGTCGCGGTCACGCAACACCTCTATCCCCGTTTTGACAATGGGCTGCGAGAAGATAGGGATGATGGTGACAGCCCATAAAGCTGTTATAAAAAACAATATCTCTTTTTTTCTCATATTTTTATTGCGTTAAATGTTGACTTTCACGTGTTTTACTTACTGTTATAGCTTTCAGAGCGAAGACCTCGTGAATATTTGCGATAGGCCGAACGCAGAGTCAAGCTTGCTTGAACTATGCTGAGGTGAGCAAATATCTACCGCGTGAACTTTCGTGGGGACACATCCTGCGAAGATTGCGTTAAAAAAGAAAAGCTGTTTGAGGCGAAGCTGAACTTTTGCGTTAAGCAAGACGAGCAGAAAACGAACTTGTTCGTGTTATGCCGTTGCGAGCAAAAGTGCTGTAAAACAGAGTTTTTTTCTTTTAGCAAGCAAGCAGTAGATGGGTCACGAAATTTGCGCCAGTCGAGCCTGAAAGCAAAAGACAATTATGCGTTAAAAATTACTCTTCATTTTTCTTCGCAACGCCATACTTTGGATCAACCTTGATAATGGCAGTCCCGATGACGGTGGCGAGACAGCATGCTATTACAAACCAGAAAAAGTTAATGTAACCCAGCGCTTCTTGAATATAACCGGCAACCAAACCCGGCAACATCATGCTGAGGGCCATAAAGCCCGTGCATAGGGCGTAGTGCGCGGTTTGACTTTGCCCTTGCGCGAAATAGATCATAAACAGCATATAGGCGGTGAAGCCAAAACCGTAACCAAACTGGTCGATAACGATGCAGGTGCTGATAACGGCCATGCTGGTAGGCTGGGCAATGGCCAGGTAGAGATAGAGTGCGCAAGGTACCATGATGCAGAAAGCCATGGGCCACAGCCACTTTTTCAATCCCCCTTTTGATGCGGCAAAACCCCCGATAATTCCTCCCAGTGTAAGTCCAATAATGCCATAGGTACCATATGCCAGACCCACCTGTTGCGTTGATAGCCCCAGTCCGCCCACCTCTATGGAATCTAGCAAAAAGGGATTGATCATCTTGACGATAAATGCTTCCGGTAGCCGGAAGGTGAGCATGAAGATAATGGCCGGTATTACCTGCTTCTTTTTGAAAAAGGTGACAAACGTTCCAAGAAACTCTTTGATGATCTCCCCGAAAGTGCGCTGCTCGCTTCGATCCATATCTTTCGAGGCGTGAGGCAACATCTGTTTGTGGTATATCGCCAGAAGCAGGAAGAATATCGCGAGAATGATAAAAGTAATGTTCCAGGAGCGCTCGATGCTTCCGGTAGATTTCTCGATGGAGCCGGCTATAATGACCAGGATTCCTTGTCCAAACACGGTCGCGGCACGGTAGAAGGTGCTTCGTATGCCCACGAATTTCGCCTGGTCCACCTCATCCAACCCCAGCATATAGAAGCCGTCAGCGGCGATATCGTGCGTGGCGGAGGAGAAGGCCAGCAGCCAAAAGAATGCCAGCGTCAGCTGAAAGAAGTAGGGTGCGGGTATGCTAAACGCCACTCCTGCAAAAGCTACCGCTATGATGCTCTGCATGGTTATAATCCACCATCGCTTGGTTTTAAAGAGATCCACGATGGGGCTCCAGAACGGTTTTATAACCCAAGGCAGGTAGAGCCAACTGGTGTACAACGCGATTTCGGCATTGCCTATACCCAGCTTTTTGTACATGATCACCGAAATGGTCATGACGGCCACGTAGGGTATCCCCTCTGCAAAATAGAGGGTGGGTATCCATGCCCATGGAGAGCGTCTTTTTTGCTTAATGTTCGACATGCTGATAAAGTTTTGTTACGTCCGTGCCCGGGTAGTAGTGCGAAAGAATCTCCCGGTAGCTGTATCCTTTTTCTCCCATTACTGCCGCTCCTATCTGGCAAAGTCCCACGCCATGTCCCCATCCTGCACCATGTAGCGTGAAGCGTTCGGGGTTCTCTTTCGCTCCCTCCGTATGCACCGTGAATGCCGAGGAGTAGAGGTGACTTTCCGACAGGATCCGGCGAATTTCCAACTCCTTGCCAATCACCACCTCACCCTTTGTGCCTACAATACGCAATCTCGATATCCTGGATGAGGGACCGCGTGTGAGCGGTTCGAGGGCTTTGATTTGTCCTAAATCTTTTCCCAGCTTTTTTCTCACCAATTCGGAGAGCTCTTCCGTTGAATAGCTCACCTGCCACCGGTAAAAATCGGTCGTAGTACGATCGTAGAAGTTGAGTACCTGATCCAGGATGTCCGGGTCTTGGGTGTTGCAAAAACTCGCCGGGTGACCTTCGATAAAGGCTGTTGCATCCTCCTCGTTAGAGTAGTCGGCTGTCTTATAGTGTTCGCTTGTTTGAGCGTGTTCGCCGGTCTTAGAGCATTCAGCTGTTCCAGAAAAGTCTGTCGTACCAACATTTTCCGCGTCGCGCACCGGTAGCAGGTAGGGGTACTGCTTGTCTTCCCAGCAGGTAGCAAACCGTTCGAGTACGCCCCCGCAACATTTATGGAAACGGGTGTCGGCCAACTTGCCCTCGTAGGTAAGTACCTCTCCGGCTGTTTCCGTGACGGCTATTTGGGCTTTTTCGGTTATCTCTCGCGATATACCCTGATACCGCTGGCAATGATCATCGGCACAGACGTTAAATTGCGTATGGTCATCCTTGTCGTACCACTTGATCATATCCCCCTCTTCGCCTAACGTGGCGACTGCCGTTCCTGGCAGTTGGTTGAAGCCTTCAAGCTGTGCCAACACCCAGCTGCGTGAAATAACGGCATGCGCCTTTAGGAGGGGCATATTGGCCGTGCTCCTCATTTCAGATGAGATGACGCTTAAAAGGTAGGACTCCACGTCTATCATGTTGATCACATGCAACAGTTGAGGTTCTCTGTCTGAAACGACCAACTTTAACGACCCGTTAAAAGTTTGGTGCTCTTTCTGCTCCCAGTGAAAATGTACGCCGATGGTTACATCGTGTATGGTGAAGCTGTCGTGGGGTAAAACGGGATGAAACTCCAAGGCTCCTTCCGTCAGTTCTGTCGCCTTAAACCGATGCTTGCCGGTGATGGTTGTCCCGTCACGTCCCTTGAAATCACCATGAAAGTCAATGGTAACCTCCGGTGCCGTGAGTATGCCTACCGATATGGTTGGAATCATATTGTTGGTTTTATCTTTTCGTTGACTTTTTCGTGAGCCCTTTTAGTTGTCTTGCCTTTTTGTTTGCTTTTTCGTTGCCTTTTCCTTTTCGGTTCAAGGAGGATGAACTTTTTTGGTCATAGAGGCGACACATTCAACGCTCTTTTTTCAGTCGCTCTATTAGCCGATGGAACTTGTCGGCAGGAAGAGAGACCTCCTCCATAAGTTGCATCCAGAGGGTGCCGGTTATCCGCGAGTAGTCCTCCGGGCGAGGCAGTACGGCAATGCCCGACATGTCGATTACCCCGGGTGAACAGAGGAACTGCTCATCACCTTCCCGAAAATAGCACTCCGGTCGGTGCTTACTTCTCAGGATGACCCTGAGCCGCCACCTTTTCGCTTCGGTATGCCTGATCACCAGGTTTAGTCGGTCGTCGCCCACTTCAATCTCCTTCAGCCTCTCGGTCAATAGCGACCATAGTGAGCAGAGTGCGCTGATTGAATTCGCCTGCAGCAACAGTACGGTGCGGGGTTGTTCCTCCATCAGCATGATCGAACCACCGTCTCGCTCTATGATGAGAGCTTTCGGGTGCTGCTCCATTAGCGGCAGCACACCTTGTGGCCCGGCTTGAAAGTGGAAGTGGTCGGGTGCCGAGGCACCGCAGGTAGCCCCATTGAAGTAGACGTCTAGCCAACCCGAAAAAAGTTCTGCCAGACGGGCCATATCTTCAATGCTGTTGCCAATCAATATTTGATGGTCGTTCTTGTTTTCGTTCTCTTCCCCATTCTGCCCGCTGTTTTGTCTTCCACTCTGCTTGCCACAATTCAATATTTGAGAACTGTTCTGCTCTCCGTTTTGTTCCCTTTTCGACCCGTTCTCCTTTTCACCGCCCATTAATCGTTGGGGAATATGGTCGATACTTGGGATGACAAAATGTCTGTCTACAATGGGGAACGGGTTTGTTAAGACGATATACCTGCCTAAGAGGAGCAACCCCTTCTGTTCCGCGGGCAGGTTGTGCCTGCATAAAAAGCAGGGGCGTGCGGCAATGCTTTCGTGGTCGGTCTTGGCAGCCGAAGAGACGATACGTGCCGGGTTGTGCTGCGCTTTGAAAGGGATATGGTTTACAGAGATATCTTTGGTAAGCAGCTGCTGCAAATCGCCGTACCCCTTTTTCATCAGTGGCCAGTTGGTCGTCTGTTCACGCCAGAGAGCATTCATCAACTCTTTGATGCTGTTTCGAGACCCTTTTGTGCCGGCTTTCATGACAGCGTCACTGCCTGACAAATCTTTCCCGCTATTTTTCTGCCCTTTTACACTATTCCCACCCATAGCTCCTAGCTGTTCTTCTTCAATCGTGCCTGCAACTCCCATGTCCGCAGGCTATCTTTATAGAAGTTGTTGGCATTTACCTTGTTGATATCGAGGTCGGCATCGGAGTTGTCCTCCCAACGGCGACAGAGGTAGACGACATCGTAAATGCGGCCGATTTTATAGTCGCGTGTAAATGCCAGTCCCACCGCGTAGTCTTCGCCATAACTGGTGTTGGGGAACTGTATTTCGCGCAGAAGTGGAGTGTAGAACGCACGTGGGGCACCCAGCCCGTTGATGCGCAACGCGTTGTTCCTGCCGTTATCGGGTGTCCACTCCCTATGGTCGATAATACCGGGAGGGATCTCCTCCAGGTTGAAGTTGGTCATCCTGTAGGTTCCGACTACCATCGCGCACTTCTCCTGGTGGAAGAGCTGTACAATCTTCTCCAGCGCATCGGTGCCGCTATAGAGGTCGTCCGAGTCGAGCTGAATGGCAAAACGTCCGCAATGCTGACTCATCACGGCATAGTTCCAGCATCCGCCGATACCCAAGTCGTAACGATCGGGACGCAGCACGATTAAGTTTTCATGTTCTCCGCTTAACCGTTTCAGCTCCTCGTACGTTCCATCGGTGGAGTGGTTATCGGTCACGATAACGTTAAAGGGAAACGAGGTCTCCTGTTTCACTGCCGATAACACCGCATCGGTAATGGTTTTGATCCGGTTTCTTACCGGGATAATCACGCTGGCTTCTACCGAGAAGTCGTGGGGTGCGTCAAGATCGATCGTTTGGGGCTCGTCTGTAAGTAGGGCGCCAATGCGTTTGAGGTGAGCGGTACATGCCTGTTCCATTTCGATCTGCACTGCCCTGTTTTTGGGATCCACGTAGTCAAACAGCTTTTTGCCGCTTGCCCTTGTATCTGTTTCTGCTTCCGTATATAGATGTTCGTTTACGCGTACTATCTGCCCAAGCTCCGAAAGGTGCAGGCGCAGGTCGTATATGGCGGCATACCTGTATTCAATCTCCATCAACGCTACAGCCTGTTTAAAGCTGTCGGAGGGGATAAGGAGCAGCGCGCCAAAGTCGAAATCATCCCTCAATGCACCCTGTTGGTAGTTGATGGTGGGGTGCAACTTAAGCTGATTATCTGCCTTTTTGTATCTGTCGGCATAGAGCAGCGTGGCAGCAGTTTGCCTGGCTACGCCAAGCCAGCGCTCCAAAGCGAGGTAGCCCAGCTCCACGTCACAGTTTTTAATCTGAAGAAGCAGGTAGGGCGAAGCCACCTTTTCCGCCACTTTTTTTATCGCTTCGGTGGAGTAGGGAGCGCTCTCCATCTCTACTATGTTTGCGAACCCTGGTTCGGTACGTGGTAGCTTGGCGCTGCCTTTCACCACGAAAATATCTACAATCGATTTTTGTAACTTGGTCATTATATCTTTGTTTTAAATGATCTCGCCGTTAAAAATGTCAGCAGTTCATTCACTTTCTCTGGTTTTTTTCAAGGAGTGTTCTTTGTTATCTCTTCGTTAAAAATGTTAATAGCTCATTCATCAACTGCAATAGTTCTTCATCGCCCCGGATCGATTCCAGGGGGAAGCCGAGCGTCACGCAGCTGTAAGTGTCACCATAATAGCCTACTGCCGCCCCTATATTGTTTTCGCTATAACGCATAAGGGTAACGGCATCCTCGGTAGGTACAATGCCATCGGGCGATTCCACCACGTACTGCTCCTGGGAGAGCTCGTTGTTATATTGATAGTCGCGTTTGGAAAGTCCTGCCCTGTTTTGTACCACCGTTACGCCACCCGTCGCGGCAGCCTGTTCGGTCATCAGTTGAATATGAAGGACATTGTTGGCAAAATCTCTGCCAAACATCTGTTCAAACGGGTCGTTATCGTGCCAAAGGTCACTGGCGACGTAAGCGCCGGAAACCAATAGCGAAGAACCTCTTGCTGTAGCCTGCTCCAGTGCGCTGCGCAACGGTTTAGGCAAGGCTTTATATTTTAGGGGGCGGCCATCCCTTGGTCCCTTGTCGGTCTGCTTCTGTTTTCCCAAAATCAGGTCGATCACATCGTACCCATCAAGCAGCTCCGGTCGGTTAACAACGGCGGAAGCAGAGGAGGAGGCAAACGAGAAGCCGGCTTTCAATATAGCCGATCCGTGAATGGCGGGGTAATCGAAACTGTTGCCGGCAATGGGACTCTTTTCATGGGTAGAGTGGCTATCGCCAAAACCGGTGTCATCGTCGTCCACCCACGGCAGGGAGCGGTCGAACTCCTTTTGATACCCTATAAAGGCAATATCGTGCAGGTAGGGTACACCCCCATCTTTCCGAGAGACGAATCCCGCGACATTGCTTTCCGGGTAATCTATCCAGTCGGGGGCGGATACACGGGTAAAGCCGTTTACTACCATCGCGGTTCCACGCGGGTTGCCGGCAACCCCCGCGGCCAGGATCTCCGACGGGAAACTGCTGCCTCCTGCATTGACGGCCACCACCTTGAATCGGTAGAGCACGTCGGGCTCCATTTTAACGGAGTAGCTGTTCTTTTTCACCACCCTGCCGCCATCGAATGGGGCCCCGTTTTTTGAAGTATAGACGATATAGGCATCGGGGTTAGCCGAAGGCTCTAACGGATCGTCGCTATCGCTCCAACTGAGCTGTGCCGTCCGTTCCTTGAACGTAACAAGCATATCCTTAACTGGTAGCGGCTGTACTACAAAGGGAAAACCGTTTTTCTCTGCCAGGAACTGCAGCATGGCTTTATAGATAGCCCGGCTTACCGTGAATCGGAACTCCGGATCCAACCCGTAGCGCATATCGGAGAAGTTCTGATGCGACAGCAGCTCCAACAGCATCGACGGCACTGCCGCGTGTGTAGCCTCGGAGTAGCTTTTATCCCACATGTCTCGGCGAACCCACTCGGGGGAGTGGTGGTGCTTGACATCATGAACGATTCGGGTCATCACGATATCGGTGAATTCACGGGCGCTCTCCCTCGAAGAGCCGTCAGGATAGAGACCTTCGTTCCATTTCGAGTTGTAGATGCCCAGCGTGCCCACGATAGAGTCACCCAATAGCGTGCCGGCATCGGTATGAAAAGCAAAGACGAGGTCGATGGGGATGTTAAGCCCTTCGGAATCGGGAATAGCCGAGGTGCCGCCCAGCAGGTAGTTCACCCAGTAGGCGCGACAGCGATAGTCATCGGTGTAATCGTTTAGCCCTTGCGAAGGTGAATAGATGGTGTCGGGCACCCCTGCCCATTGTAGCCAGTAGCGTGCCGCCTCGCAGTACCGGGGATAGCCGCTGTTCGTGTACTCCTGTAGGGTTATGGCAAGCGGCGATGTAGTTTCGATGCTGTCGGGGTAGGCACGCTCCACGTTGCCCATCCCACCGCCAATTTTCACCGCATCCGCGGTTACAAGCCGTTTCGATTTGGAAGATCTGTTCGACAGGGTAACCCCCTGCCTAGAGCCGCTGTTGTCGAAAGGGAAGCTGCCCAGGTAGATCCAGGTGCCGCCACCCATCTGTTGGTTGACGTGAAAGCTGCTCTCTCCCCCGGCGTGATGCACGGTGTAGAGGGCATCGGTGGTATGTTCCGGGGAGGATTGGTAAGCGATGTATACCGCTAACTCCTCGGGCTTCTCCACCTCAACCCGCCATGTGGCTGTGGCACTTTCTCTCCTGGAGGTTTGGGTAACCCGGGCGGTACCGGTACGGAAGAGGTTGTCCCGTTCGCGAAGGAACTGCTTCGAGTATCCAAAACCGTCAGCGCTGCTCTCCCATTTTCCCGTCTCTTGGTAACTGCCATTGCTCCATTGAGAGCTATCGTTGTCGATGATATATTCGTTTCTGGAGACATCCCTTTCGCGGGGGAGCATCACCGTGGCTCCACTGTTCTCCAACATCGGCACCAGGAAGGGCAGCACGTAGGACTGGGTATAGAGGTCTTCCACCGTTTGAAACATGCGTGCTCGCTGCCACTCCCATCGGTTAAGCTTATACTCGAAGTAGTAACCGTGGCTCTGCCACAGGGCGATATGCCTGCCTTGGAGACCCTTTGTAGGCGTATGTACAGGGGTTGCCGGACGGACTAAGGGTTGTGCCGTTGCCTCTATCCCAAGCAACAGCGTTACGAAAATCGCTATAACAATGATTCTAACAATCTTCATACTGCCTTTCACCACGAAAACATCTACAATCGATCTCCGTAAGCTGGTCATTATATCTCTGTTTTAAATTATCTCGCCATTAAAAATGTCAGTGGCTCATGCATCCGTTACGGCAGTTGCAACGGGGATAGTTTTTTCACCTATTTCTTTTCTACAAGCGATGAGGGATCGCTCTCTTTATTATCCCTGTTCAGTGTGGTTACGCAATAGTACCCGGGAGCATTCACAGTAATGGATGAGTTCTTGGTGATATCCAGTACAACGCCCTCTTTCTTGATATCGGGAAAATGGTAGACAACGGACCTCACGTCTCCCGATTTGCTCCATGAGAGCTGGTTGTTGCTGATTTTCACATTTTGGGGTTTTGCGGGAGCGGGCGCCACCTCCCTGCCAAGAAATGGAATAACCGCTTTCTCCTTGTATATGGTTGCCAATTTATCGGTTATGCCTATCTTGTTTAAAAGCAGATAGCGGGCACTGTAGAGGGCATTCCCTTTCACCTTCTTATTCTTGCCGGTTAAATTAAACTGTTTCTCCAACTCGGTGGTAAGTTGAAAGGCAGCGGGCTGTGAGGAGTCGCCAAACTTATAGAAGCCATGTCCCACCATCACGTCCGCTTTGTAGTTATATTGCGTCCACCAGCTTAACCGGAGTTGAAAGTCGTTGTACTGGTTCCCTATCTCCTGGTACAGCTGTGGCATGACCACATCAATCCAACCTTCTTTGCACCACTTGGCTACATCGGCAAACAGGGTGTTTAAGCTGTAATCGGGACTGGCCGCGGGCGATACCGTGAAAACGACTTCAGGTTTTGTCGCTACGATCACATCGTGAACTGCTTTTATGGCCAGGTCCACGTTGTTGCGTCTAAAATCTTCTATCTTCGAGAACTGGGCTCCATATTTATCAAAATCCCCTGCATCGGAGATCATCGTGCCGGCGGCAGAGGGAGCCGGGTAGAAGTAGTCATCAAAATGGATGCCGTCCACATCATACTTGGTGATCACATCCTTTACGATATCTGCCAATCGCTTACGCACTTCGGGGATGGCAGGGTTATAGATTTGAATTTTCTCATGGCTTATCACCCATTCAGGTTGAACCGAAGGGTGAAGGTTGGGATAAGGATTGCCGCTATTTGCCCTCGTGGCAATGCGGAAAGGGTTCATCCAGGCATGAAACTCCATATCGCGCTTATGCGCCTCATCAATCAAGAATCGTAACACATCGTAACCCGGATCTTTTCCTCTCGTGCCGGTGATGGATGCACTCCATGGTTCGTAGGGGGAGTTGTAGAAGGCATCTCCCATGGGTTTGATTTGCACGATCACCGCGTTGATGTTCAGTTTCTTGAATTCGTCCAGGTATTGCGTGTAGTGCCTTTTTTGCGATTCCACATCATATTTGCTCATCGGCCAGTCTAAGCCCCACGCAGTGGTGATCCACACCGAGCGCATCTCTTTTTTGGGGAAGATGAGCGATGTTTCCGAGGGGATGTCAGGATCGGGATCTGTATCCGGCGTATCAATATCGGGGATATCGCGTTCGCAAGAGGCAACAGCGATTAAGATCGATATGATCCCAAAAAGGAAAGGTAACTTGAATCGATGCATGTCGGTGTCAATTATCTATTGTATAAAAAATACCTTTGTCGGTTCATAGGCGGACCGACAAAGGTATCTGTTTTAGCGGAGAAGAAAAACTATTCATCCAGCTCTTTTCTTGGAATTTCAATCAATGCAAATCCCGCGTTGTTGGATGCGGTATAGAGCAACAGCGAGACATCTTCTCCTTGATTGTTTTTGATTACCTTATATCCGGTTTGTGTGCCGGGTGCCGTGTTTACACCTCCTCCTATCGAGTATTGAAATATCGGCAATTTACTTCCCTCCTCGAACAGCCTCAACGCTTCAACCGTGTTGTTGCCTTTCGTGATATCGTAGAGGTACAGCACGGCATTGCCCGAGTAACGGGGAGCGGTAGTCAGTATCATATACCTTTCATTGTTGAACGAAAATACCCTGGCATCCGATCCCTGTTTGGGCGTGGCATCGCCACTCATCGTGTGCAGCAGCGTACCATCTTTATTGACCACGTAGATAGGTCCGTCATATCCGGTTAAAATATAGTCATCCGTATCTTCTACCCGGTTCATGCTCATACAGAAAGAGACTCCTGGTTGGGTAGGCAGGACTTTTACATCGGTGATCTCGGTAAAGTTTGAAACGGTAAGTCGGGTAATTTCAGTCACCGCGTTATCTCCGAAGAACATATACCCGTTGCCATTCTTATCAAGGGTTGCAGACATATTGTCGCCGTGGCGGGCACCTGAACCGGGGATGTTGATGGGGTCGGCATTAAAGATGACGGTAGGCTCCGCTGTCGGGTCGCTTCCCCAGTGGTAGATTTTCATGCCATATTTACCCGAGAGGTTGGCTATGTAGGTGTGGCCATTGAATTTAGCCCCCACGTTTACCGGGAATGTTCCTCCGGATACACCGGTGAGGTTAAGGTTGATACGATTGATCTCGTTGTTTTTCAAATCGTTCACGCTAAGAAGGTGCGATCCGCCTTCAGCCCGCGTCACGATAAGCACGTGTTCGCCATCGAACCCTGAACCCCTGGTCAAATTGGACACGAAGGTGGGATATGCCGGATTCCCAATATCGTTACCCGAGTAGTCATAAAACAGCGCTTTGCTAAAGTCGGCGCCAAATACAGGTACGTTGAGGCGGAGGGTAACGAAATATTCCCTGAAACGTGGTCCATTAACCACTTTCAGCACGATGGTCTTGGCATCTTTGCCCTCCTCGAAGTCAAATTGGAGTACATCACTTTCCAGTTTTGCCCCCTCCGACATGGTTGCTTCAAACCGGATCGCCGAAACATTTGTCTCCGGATCAACCCTGGGGAACCATACCGTCTTTTTATCTTCATCAATCCTACCCTCGATAACTGTCTTGCCATCAGCACCTGCATTCATTATCTTGATCGACTTCAGTACAACCTCATAGGGGGATTCCACGTTTTCCGGGAAATCCTCTTCGCAAGATGTAAAGAGCGATAGTGAAAAGAGGGCCATCAAAACCAATAGTATATATGCTATCTTTTTCATATGATTAAAATGTTTATTTTTAATTCTGAGGCCACCCTTCGGTCTGTTGAAGTTTGTAGCCCTTGCTTTCGTAGTCATCCATCTGGGTTTTCCCTACCGGTGCCAGGTATGGATTAATATTCACCTCGTTTAAAAATGGTTGTCTGCCCGTGGTTATGGAGCTCCGATAGAACCCCTTCATATTCGCGTTGTTATCCCCACTGTAGGAGGTGAATTTGCCCGTCAGGTCGGCGACCGAGAATTTTCCGGCATTTGCTGCCGTTAATTCCGTTTTCAACTCGGTTGGGAAATTCACCCATCCGCCGCACAATATATCCCACCTCTTGTCGGTATCCATGTATTCAAGCTTGTGCCACCGTTTCAGATCGGCGATACGTGAATATTCGAAAGCAAACTCCATACGTCGCTCTCTGCGAATCTCCCAAATCAGTGGCGACACATCGGCATCCCTTACCGGGTCGTCGGGAATAGCATCTAAGCGCAGCGGGGTAGTTTTCGTTACGCCCATGGCCTCTGCTTCGGGGGCGATGGGGCGGTTACGAAGTTTATTGATTGTTTTATCAATATCCGCCTGTGTAACAGCTTCACCACCCTGTGTTGCCAGCTCAGCTTTGGCTTCAATCCAGTTCAGCAGCACCTCTGCATAGCGCAGTACGGGGTAGTCTGTGATATTTTTACTACTGGTAAACACTTCGGGGGGTGAATTCCCTGCCTCTACCGATTTTGCCACGCTGCGGGGTAAAAACTTGTTGATATACCAGAACGATCCTTTGTTTCTTGGAGATGGCTTATCATAAAACGTTGCTTCCAGTCGGGGGTCGCGTGTCTTGATCATGTTGGCCAGCTCAAAATTGTTGGCACTTGCTACCGTTGAGTTTTGCCACACCTCTCCATCGTTGCAGATGAAAGATTTAATCAGGCTGGCGGTAGGGCCAAAGTTCACCGATTCCGACAGGTTGTTGTAGGAGGCAACGCAGTGTGTAATCCCGACCGCTTGGTCATAGTGGCGGTACAACAACACATCTTTGTTGCCTGCCAGATTCTCGGAAATAAAGAGAGAGCGGAATTCAGAGACGATGTCATAGCTTTTGCCCATCACGTAGTCGCCCGCGACAATGGCCAGCCTGAAAAACTTCTGCGCCCGGCTGTTGTTCTTGTAGTAATATTTTTGCCAGGAAGCTTCCGACAGGGCAATCCTGGTGATAAAACCGGCCACGATATCTCTGTTCACATTCATGGCACCATCGTTCACCCTTACGTTTTCAAATGCATACACCAGGTCGTCATATACCGCGTCCATCACCTCATCGCGGGGTGTCCGGGGCTTGTACAGTCCATCCAGATCGGTGTCTGCCACAACGTAATCGTAATAGGGTACATCTCCATAGGTCTCTACCAGGTCACTGTATCGCATTGCCCTAAAGAAGCGTCCTATGCCGGTCCAATGGTTGTATTGCTCGGCTGTGAGCGTCCCTTTCATTTTGTTTTCAATGCGATCGAGCATGATATTGATCGAGCGCAGTGTCTCCATACCCCAAATCTGACTGGCGGGAACGGAGCGGGTGAAGTTCGGTTGTGTCCCGTTATGCACCACGTCATCGCTAAAAGTGTAGCCCATAAGCGGTGCCGAAGCGTTGCTCCATCCTTGTCCATAACCGAAAAAGAAGGTGGTGTAATATTTGTTGGCATACAACCTTATGTTCTCTTCGCTGTTCCATGCCGTTTCATCGTTCTCTTTCGTGAGTGGTGGCCTGTCCAGGAAGTCCTCGCATCCTGTAATTATGGGTAACAGTGCAAGAATGGCTACTATTATATATCTATTGTACTTCATATTCATATCTTTTTTTAATTATAGACTAACTTGTACTCCCACCGATGCTGATTTAAAGGTTGGGTTAGAGGTACCTGTTCTCCCGAGGTTATAGTTTCCATCGGTTCTCAGCATTGAATGACCAGAGATGGTTTCCGGATCGATAGGCAAGCCCCTCAGTTTGTCGAATGTAATCATATTCTCCAGGGAGAGATAGATTCTGGCATTGGAGAGGTGTGCGAAATCCAAAAAGCTCTTCGGCAAGGCGTATCCCAGCGTGATGTTTTTAATCTTCAGGTAGGCCATGTTGAGCAGGTAGCGGGTTTGTGGTCTCATCACGAAACCGCTGTTTGATCCACTCAAGTTCCAAGCACGCGGGTAGAAGGCATCGGTCCTGTCTTTTTTCCAGAAGTTCGCGGCAATGGCTTGTGGCATGGCACCATCTTTTACGTGGTAGCCGGGTATAGCCAACTGTCCCGCACCCCATATTTTCCTTTTACCTACACCCTGTAAGAAAACAGAGGCGTCAAATCCTTTGTAGTCGGCGCCTAGTCGCAGCCCAAACTCATACCTGGGAGTTACGTTCCCGATGACTACCTGGTCGCCCGGGTCCCCAAAGGTGTTTTTCCCGGGAGTGATGTAGCCATCTCCATTTATGTCGACGAACTTGACATCTCCGGGGGATATCAGCAGTGTTTGGTTCCCATCTTCAAACCAGGTTTGATAAATGGGATTATTCCCCGCCAACATGTTGGTGCGTTTGGCGATACCTTCCCATATAATGGTGGTCTGTATGAAATTGCCGTCCGCGTCATACAGGAAATCATCCTCTTGGTAGAGGCGGTCGGTTACGTAGCCGTAGATGTCGCCATACCGTTTTCCCGTGACAAAGGTGTTATGGATCAACCTGTTTTCCGGGTCTATATTCCAGTCGGCCGCCTTGGTGATATGGGTGACCGCGTCATGCAGATTGGCTTTAATGTTGATGCCGATTCCGTTATCAAAGCGGTGAGCGAAGTCTGCCGCTATCTCCCAGCCTTTGGTACGAAGTTCCCCGTAATTCCCCTGAGGGGCTCCGGCACCATAGGTGGCTGGTAAGGCCTGACCGGCAATAATCATGTTTTTGGTATCTCTTTGGTACCATTCGAAGACGAAACCCAGCCTGTTCTTGAAAAAGCGTAGGTCGACACCCAGGTTCAGTGTCTCGATATCCTGCCAGGTGATGCCGGCTGAGATGGGGTTTGGGGTTCCCATCTGGAAATATTGCTTCCCGTCGGCAGTTAGCCAGCTATTCTTTTCGACATCCATCATGGCCAGGTAGAGCGTGTTGGATACCGACTGGTCGCCTATGCTACCCCATGATCCGCGCAGTTTGGCAAAGCTCAAGATGGGCTGTAGGGGCTCCATGAACGATTCGTTCGAGATCACCCAGCCTCCCGAGAACGAGGGGTACCATTTCCAGCGCAGGTGAGCGGGGAATTTTGATGTCGCATCGTGCCGCAAGTTGGCTTCCAGCAGGTATTTGTCTCTGAAAGAGTAGTTGATACGTCCAAAAAACCCTACTTGTGAGTTCCAGTTCGTATCGCCTCCTACCGTTTCGGTGCCTACTGCAAAGTTGAACTGAGGATTCAGTTCATTGATCAGTTCGGTTTTATTTGACCAATGCGAGTCCCATTCGTAACTTTCTATGTTGGCACCCAGCATGAATTTAAACCGATGGGCCTCTGCCAGGGATAGATTATAGTTGGTGACTGCATTCAGTGTATGTTTTGCAGAAACAAACGTCGATTTGTAATAGTAGCTGCTGGCTTTGTTTTTTATAGTTTCCACCGGGAACTGATATGCCTCCATGCCCCCTTCATCGGTAATGTTTCCTTCTTCATCAACATAGATGGGGTTGCCGTTTTCATCTTTACGTAGAACAGGTGTATACCAGGGTCTTCGTGCGGTATAGGTCGGCATTGATCTGGTTACCTGATTCAGTTGAGAACTGTAGGCATAATCGGCAACGAAGTTCCAGTTGCTTGTAAAGTCTATCGTGGTTCCCAGGGAGAGGTTCACGTACTGTCTGGAATCTGTCGAGGTATGGGCCTGTTTCGTGTCGAAATAGGGGTCACTCAGGATCTCCCCATTTTCGAGAACACCTGTTGGGAACAGGCGACTCCACCGGTAGAGGTAGAGCCAGGGGTCGGAAATAAAGCCGAAAATCGCGTTGGGGTATCTTTTTTCCGAATTGGTATACATGGCACCTCCCCTTAGTGTCAGGAAATCGGCCACCTTGGTTGAGAGGCTAAGGTTCCCGTTCAACCTGTTAAAGTCGTCATACTTGGCCGGTTTCATCATCCCCTCTTGTCCCAGATACCCTATACTCATCGTGTAGGTTGTTTCGGAACGTTTCCCGCTCACGGAGAGGTTATGTGTTTGGGTAAAAGCCGAGTTTTTGACCATGGTTTCAACCGGATCGTAAATCCTGTAACCATATTTGTCTTTTCCATCGTAGAACCAGTCGCGTCCGTAAACAACGGGATCATTATATTTCACCGTACTGCCATATTTCTCCTGCCACTCTTTTATCTTCTCGAAGCTCTCTCTGCTTACACGCCAAAAACCACCGGCGGGACCGCTCTGCTTCATGTTTTCATGGGCCTCCAGCGTGTATTCCAATCCATCTATCCCGGCAATCTCGATTTTTTTGAATGGCGACTGCCAAGATAGGTTCGAGGAGTAGGTGATATCGGTACGCTCTGTCTTGGCCCCTTTTTTCGTGGTGATTAATATAACACCGAAGGCAGCCTTGGAGCCATAGATAGATGATGAGGCCGCATCTTTCAGGACCGATATCGATTCAATATCGTTGGGGTTGATCAGCTGTATGCTGGGAATCTCCACGTTATCCACCAGTATAAGGGGTAAGCTTGATCCCTGGATAGAGCCTATCTGCCCCCTGATTTTCATAATGGGATCGGAGCCAACCTCTCCACTGGGTACCACAACGGAAAGTCCGGGAATAGTACCCTGTAATCCTCGTCCTACGTCGGCAATAGGCCTGCTGCCAAGCACCTCTTCCACGTTGACGGAGGATACTGCCCCGGTGAGATTGGCCTTTCGTTGCGTGCCATATCCCACCACCACCACTTCATCCAATACGTCAGTACTCTGTTTCAGTACTACACGTATATTGCTGCTTACCGGCACCTCTTCCGTTGTCATCCCAATATAAGAGATCACCAACAGGCTATTCGATGGGGCCGTAAGCGTGAACTGTCCGTTAGCATCGGTAATCGTACCTTGTCCAGTGTCTTTAATCAGGATGGATGCACCGATAACCGGCTCTCCTGATTCGTCCACGACGCTACCTGCTACCCGAACTTGTGCAAATGTCGCTCCTATGCTAAAAAGCAGTAGGAGAAACAGGGAGGTCACTCTTTTTTTCATACAAAAACAATTTACGTTATAACATCGGGGCTGCTTTAAAAGCTTAAAACTGTACCCTTTATAGATCACAAGCTGCAAAATACGCACTACTTACAAAAATAGTTATAATTAGTTTAAATAATGGCCTAGATGTGTTAATATTTTAAAAATGACCTAAAAATGAGGGTTTTGGGTAATAGTTCATCTCCTTATCCGTTTTCGTTATTTGCCCATCAACCCCATTTCGTCGCTCACATGCCCAGGCTTAAGTCCGATTGTTTTTCAAAAGAAAACGGGACTATCTCAAAGTGAGTCAGCCCCGTTAGAAGATTTTTGTTGCTTGGTCGCAAAATTAATGCCAATCAGAATAATTACCCTTTCCTACTACTTCACCGCCTCGTTTAAAAACGCGTTGAACGGGTATTGTACCTTGAACAGCTCCATTAGGCGTTCAATCACGTTGTCCTCCATGAAAAACTCGTTATCCAACGCGCGATAAGTGATAAAGTGCCTGTTTTTTATCAGCTCGATCTCCTTGAACTCTTTTGAATATCCCCGTGGCGGATTTTTGAGCTTCTCCTCTTCCGATAGTTCCGGGAAAAGTTCTTTGAACGACTTGTTATCCAGAATTGCCCGAATTTCATCGGGATGGTGGTAGATATAATTACGTATGGACTCCAGCGTGGCGGGATCGGGCGAGTAAATCCCCCCGGAGATAAACGACTCGTCCGGTTTCAGGTGGATGTAGTATCCCGCCTGTCGTGTTTTCCGCCCACCCTTGGCGATAAATGCCCCCATGTGTGTTTTATACGGTGTTTTATCGGGCGAGAAACGAATGTCCCGGTAAATCCGGAACATGCACTCCGAGGCGGTCACCATGCCTATGCTTTCATCCAGCTCGATGAGCGGCGGTATAAGCGCGTCGATCAGTGTGGTAAACGTTTCCCGTGCCCGCTCGTACTCCCCTTTGTGTTCGTTGAACCAATAGCGCTCGTTATAGATCTGCAAATGCGCCAGGAAGTTGAATAGTTGTTCGAAATCCATTTCCTTCACGTTTTATTATCTAAATTGGTTTTGTAACTCTTGCCCCAACTCTTGCCCCAACTCTTGCCCCAACTCTTGCTCCGACTTATAGTTTAGTTTGACAAATTGTACTTGAAAGGAGAGTCCCACCTCTTTCCAGCGAAATTCAATTTGAGGATACTCTTTTAATTCGTCAGCGATAAGCTTCAACCCATTTCCCCATTGGTCAATAATTTCCATACGTGTAATCGGCAACTTTAAATGTACAATTTTTGGTAACGTTGACTTCCCATAACACGAAAAACACTTTACTTTCTATGTAGAAATCGCTTTGCTAACAGACGGCGAACAGGCTCGTCATAGATTTTCAACAGGAGGTAAGCGAGAACGATATTCCCGACGAAGAGTCCAACCCCCACCATCCAGGTTTGTGAGAAAGTGTATTCGTTCTTCCATATCCACGCGTAAAAGAGGTACATGAAGGGGTAGTGTACCATGTACAGCGGGTAGGAGATATCGCCCAGAAACCGGCAAAGTTTCTCCGATGCCTTGCCGCTTGTCTTCCCCGATGCCCCTAAGTAAACCAAAGCGGGGAATATCACGATGGTGCACACCGCGTCATACAGCCCGTTCATCCAGAGGGAATCAGGACCCCCGATATAGGGAACCGAAAGCACCGCGATAATGACCAAGCTGCAGATCAGGAAGGCACCCCTGATTTTCACCGGCTTAAAGTCACGCGACATCAACATCCCTATCGAAAAAGCGAACAGCAACCGCAGCATGCCGCCCAAAAAGTTGTTGTCGAGTAGCGTCCATCCCACGCCCAAGTGGCCGAAGCCCGAGAGGTTGAACAGGGCGAACGATGCCAGTCCCGCGCCCGACAGGATGACGACCACCCGCAACGCTTGGGTAGAGAGCTTGCGCAGCCAGAGCGCGTACAGTATGTTGCCGATATACTCGAAGAAAAGCGACCAGGTGGGACCGTTGAGGGGGCACATCTCGTTGTTGCCCCGCACGTCGGCACCCGTTCCCGGTATGGCGGGTAGTAGGAAGAGGTGCAAAAGCATGGCCAGCATCACGAACGAGAGCGACACCTTGGTGCCGTCCCACTGCACGCTGCCTTGTATGAGGAACGTGATAACCCCCAGCACCGTTCCCATGATGATCATGGGGTGCAGGCGGATTAAACGCCGTTTGAAAAAATCCTTTTTGCTCATTTTGCCCCATCGGTCATCGTAGGCGTACCCGATAACGAACCCCGATAAAACGAAGAAGAAGTCGACCGCCAAATATCCGTGATTGAACCGCTGGTCGAGGGGGCTCGTGGCAAACGCCTCGAAAACGTGGTACCAGATGACCATGAGTGCCGCCACGCCACGCAACCCGTTCAGGATTTTATAGTGTGGCTTGCTGTCGGCGAATGCCGAGGATGAAGGTCGTTTCATTATCTTACCGTGAAGGTTGATGGTTTGTTAGTTCCCGAACTTAGAATGTGACAATCGAAACGCTTGAACAAGACTAATCGCTGTTAGTAGGCAAGGGTGTATATTTGCTTTTGGGAGCAGATTACTTAGCGCCTTTTCAACGTGTAAATATCCTTCCTCCTGTCTCGCAGGTTCCTCACGCTTCCGAACTGGTTTAGCTCGTTCAGCAAATCCAAGTCCACGTCGGCAATCAGAATCATCTCCGTGTTGGGCGTGGCCTCGGCTTTTACCCCGTTGGTTGGGAACGCGAAATCACAAGGGGTGAAGACCATCGCCTGTCCGTACTGTATGTCCATATTGTGCACTTTCGGCAAGTTGCCTACGCATCCGGCGATGGCGACGTAACACTCGTTTTCGATAGCCCGTGCCTGCGCGCAGTGTCTTACCCGCGAGTAGCCGTTTTGAGTGTCGGTGAGGAACGGGACGAAAAGAATTTGCATTCCCTCATCGGCCAGCAGGCGCGGAAGTTCCGGGAATTCTACGTCGTAGCAGATGAGCACCCCGATTTTCCCGCAGTCCGTGTCGAATGTTTTCACCACGTCACCACCCTGCATCCCCCATACGCGGGCCTCGTCGGGTGTAACGTGAAGCTTTTCGTACTTCTCCCGCGAGCCGTCACGGCGACAAAGATATCCCACGTTGTAGAGGTGGTTGTCGCGCATTTCGGGCATACTGCCGGTCAAAATGTTGATGTTGTATGAAATGGCCAACTCCGACATGTTGTTGACTATCTCTTCGGTGTATTTGGCCAGTTCACGGATGGCATTGGGTTCTGAAAGGTGGTTGTACTGCGCCATCAGCGGGGCGTTGAAAAACTCGGGGAATAGCGCGAAGTCACAGCGATACCCGGAAACGGCATCGATAAAAAACTCCGCCTGCTGCATCATATCGTCCAAGTTTTGGTATGAGCGCATCTGCCACTGGATAAGCCCTAATCGGACGATCTTTTTGGCGATGGTCGCCTCCTCGGTCGGCTCCTCGTAGTAGATATTGTCCCAGCGCATGAGTACGGCGTACTCGTTACTCTCTTCATCGCCAGGCAGGTATCCGCGGAGCACCCTAACGGGCTGAAAGTTGTTTGATATTTGGAAGTTGAGCACCGGGTCGTCCATCTCTTTCAGGCGCACGCTCCTGATATATTCGCGGGGCGAAAGTTTGTCGGCATACAGGTGATAGTTGGGCATCCGTCCGCCAAAGATGATCGATTTCAGGTTAAGTCGTTCACAAAGGTCTTTGCGGTAGTCATAAAGTCGCCTTCCCAGTCGGAGCCCACGGAACTCTTCACTAACAAATACCTCTATACCGTACAGCACGTCGCCTTTCGGGGTGTGTGCGCTGAAATTATCCCTGGTAATCTGTTTATAGGTGTGTTTGTCACCCAGCTTCTTGTAGTCCACGATAATGGAAAGTGCGCAGGCGGCCAGCTTACCGTTTACTTTGATCACTACCTGTCCCTCGGGGAAAATATTGATGAGTTTTTGAATCTGCTCTTTTCTCCAGTATCCACCAGGTTTATCGGAGTAGATTTCAATCATGATCTGCTTTAACTCCTCGTAGTCATCAATGCTCAGGTAACTTAGCTCAATGTTTTCAATGTTGCTTACATCCATACTTGTTTGTTTTTTAGAAACACAAAGTTACTAAAAATTACTCACAACCGTGGAGTGGTGTGTTAATCAAAGGCTGTAATGTTGATGTTACTATTGGGAATTGTTGTATTGGTTGCTGTAGTGGCTTTGTAAAGTATTAAAACTGCGATTTTAGTCTTGCTAACCCCATATATCTTAACAGATTCAATTGTAAATGTGTGAAATGTTTAACAAATCCGTTTGTTAATGCTTGGGGAGTCCGTATATTTGTTTGGCAAAATTTGATATTGAGAGTCATTTTGAGCTCTCATAATTGGACTTTGTAATAATTCTTGCTGATTAAATAAACGAAATAATTCACCTTTTTTACGTCTATGAATATAAATGAAATTAATGAACTCTTGAATTTAAACTATGCAAGTTTAGATTTATTTGAAAAGAACGCAACATGGGAAAAAGATATAAGGGGAAAACGTTTAACTTATAAATTTATAAATGAATTTCCGAATAAAATAGATTGGGACAATTTATCTCAATATTATAATATTAATGAAGATTTCATTAGATTATATCATAATAGAGTGAATTGGGGAAAAATATCTTATTATAGTTTACTATCAGAGAAATTTATTCGAGAATTTCAGAATAAAGTTGATTGGCATGGTATCTCTTCAAAGCAAAAGTTATCTGAAAAATTTATGATTGAATTTGAAGATAGAATAGTATGGTATTATATTGCTGAACATCAAATATTATCAGAGGATTTTATTGAAAATTATACAAGTAAGGGTTTACTGAGTTGGAGTGATATTGTAAAATATCAAAAACTAACTGAAAGTTTTATTCTGAAACACGCTGATGAATTAAGTTGGCGTAATATTTGTCGTTACCAAAAATTGTCAAACGGTTTTCTAAGACAAAACTATGAAAAACTTGATTGGGTTTCTTTAGCAATATATCAAGAGCTACCCGAGAGCTTTATTAGAGATTTTCATCATAAATTTGACTGGAAACTTATAGTGGAACACCAAAAGCTTTCTGAAGAATTTGTAGAAGAATTTGTAAAAGAATTCATTAACAAGGAAATTTTAACATTAATAATTCTTCATCAAAATGTTTCAATGAAATTTGTGGAACGCCACAAAAGCGAAATTTCATGGCGTGCCTTAAGCTATCAAAAAAACAACAATAAGGAACTGTTTGATAGATATGTAGACTACCTTGATTGGCGATACATTTCAAAGTATTGGACATTATCAGAGGAGTTTATTCGTGAACATCAAAACAGAGTTGATTGGTTTGAAATAACTAATCATCAAAAAATATCAGAAAGTTTTATTGAAGAATTCCAAGATAAAGTATATTGGGGATATATTGGTAAGAATTATGAATATAGTGTGCCATTTATTAGAAAACATAAGGACAAAATAAAATGTGCTTTACTTCGTACGGACAATTTAGAGCTAATCAGAGAGTTAAGGAATAGTATTTCTTTTGAAGAAATTGATGTTGTTAACTTTTCTGACAATTTATTAATTGAATTTCAAGAAAAAATTGAATGGATAGAATTAATAAAAAACAGAAAACTTTCAGAATATGTACTCGATGCTTGTAGTGAATGCTTTAATGAACGTGATTGGTCTTGGATTTCAGATTGTCAACCTTTGTCAGAAGATTTTATCATAAAATATCAGGACAAAGTACATTGGGGAGGAATATGCTGTTATCAAACTTTATCTGAGGAATTCATGGAGAGATTTACTGAAAAAATATGGTGGGGATACATCATCAAATACCAAAAACTATCAAATGAATTTATCGAAAAGTACACAGAAGAACGCTGGAAATACATGTATTATAATGTCAGACCTTATCAGAACTCAATATCCGATACATTAAATATTTCTTTCATAATACAATTAGATAAAAAATTAGAGAGAGACTCTTTTATGGGTAGTTGGTTATACAAAACAACAGAATTCAGAAAAGAACAGGTCTTAAATTCTAACCTTTATGAATGCTTTGAAGATTATTTTATTGCTGTAATTCTTGTTGATATAAATAGGTATAGACCTTATGATTTCCATTATCAATTTAATAAAGGTGAAGTCTATGAAATATTTGCAACACAAACAGATGAAGAGCGACCTAAAGGCTTCGAGGTTGGATTATTTGAAAATTTGTGTAGATATACATTTGACTACAGGTTTTATGATTGGGAAAATAAATATTTTCCTCTTCGAGTAAAAGTAAATTATGAAGATGTTGTTCATATAGTAGAAAAAAATAATGCCTCTGTAGTTAGATGCAAAAAGTTATTAGTATTAGACTAATCTTATTTTACCCATTAATAAAGAAGTTTTTTATTAATAATTTACACTACTGTCTACTAAAAAAAGTGGACTATTAAAAATTAAATAAACTTGGTTCACTATAACCGAATCGTTCATTGACATTATTGATATTTGATCTGTCGAAGAGATCACGTAAGTGAGTCTTATCCGTTAGAGAGATGCCTGTAATTTGAAGAATCTCGTAAACAGAACGCTCCAGTTTCATATCGTGCTTCACGATTGATACCAAGCAGTAAGTTATTATGGCACAATAAATTTGTATTCTCACGGCGTTCTCCGTAGTACCCCAGAATTTCTTTATCTTGAGGTGCTGCTTCAGCCATTTGAAGAACAATTCAACCTGCCAACGATTACGATATAATTCAGCAACGGTAAGAGCAGGTAACTCGAAGTTATTTGTCAGGAAAACAAATTCCCGATCCTGTTCTTCATCGTAAAAGACAACTCTTCTAAGCGGAACGGGGTATTCTTTAGAACTTTTATACCCGGTAAACTCGATAGTAGAATCGGATAGAACATTCTTTGGAAGTCTCCGTTTCCACGAGATTTGCTCGAACTTCAAGTTCTTCTTGGCACGAATCACAAACGCTGCCTCGATCAATTCTATCTTGTAGAGGTTGCCGAAATCATTGTACCCTCGGTCGAAGATGTAGACGGCACCCTTTTCGTAAGGGATTTCAGGCATGACTTTCACGTCATTCACGCCTGCCGGTGTTACGTGGAAGAACGCGGGAACCTGTGCTTCAACATCATACAAGACATGGAGCTTGATGCCGCCCTTGTGCCTTCGGAACTTTGCCCAATGAAATAATTCAAGGCAAAGGTCTATCGTCGTAGAGTCAAAAGCGTAAACATTACCCTTGAAGCCGAAGATAGTTTCAGCGCACTTGGAGCGTGCTTCCGTAACCAGGTGGTAGGCAAATTCCTCGAAGATCTTGTAGTTTCTTTGCTCGTTTGCCTTGGCCAGATTGCTTCTTGTAACGGACTTGCCCATGCCCAGATGGTACAATTTCTTCCAGTGAGCTTCTAATGCAACGATTAGATCGCGTAAACTCTCGCTTTTGGCGAGTTGCCCGAACATCATCACGAGCAGTTGATTCCAACAGGAGAATGATTTTATGTACCTGTCACCTTGATACTTATTCACGATGCGACGGAATTTAAAACAATCAAGAAACTCGACTAATTGGGAGAAAACGTACTTGTCTTTATGCATAACGATTTGATTATGACCGCAAAGGTAAATTCAAATCGTTGCGCGCCCAAATGCCTCGTAACAGACTAAATATCAAATATTTCAAAGAACAATTGCGTTTTTTTAGTGGACACTTATGAATAATTTATAAATATGAAAAAGGAAAAAGTAATATGTGATTCTAATGTGTGGTATCGTTTAGGAGCAAAAGGATTTGCTGGCACACAAAAAGTTTTGAAAGATTGTGATTTGTATATAACAAATCTAACAATTGTAGAACTAATCAGTTCAGAACAAATGAATTCTGATTTTGATTTGTTAAAACATGTATTTTATGCTATAGGTAGGTATGCAAAACAATGCTTATCCCAAAATGATGCTCAACAAATTTTATTGGCTAATGATAAAAGTTATATAGATCATTTATATCAAGCACAGAAAACAAGCATAATTAAAATAATACAAGATTTTACCAATGCGGGAACAAAGGAAGAATTGTCATATACCAATTACGATTATATGATACAAGGCAGAAAACAATCTGTTTCAACTTGGGTTACAAATATGGAAGGAATGATAAATTGGATGCGTAATGAACATAAAGCAAACAACAAGATTTGTTTTGAATCTTTTGTAGAAGATGGCTTCATCAAACCACATATCATTAATTATCTAGCAAGGAACAATCCTAACTATGACTTGAAAAATTTTAATACTGATAAATTAATACTTTTCAAAGGGGCATTAAAAGAGTACTTACAATCTTTTTTGTCGAGCAAAAATAAGAAAGTACATGAAAATGACTATATTGATTACATGAATTTGTTATATTGTATCGATGATTTTAAGTACTTGACTTGTGATTCAAAAATAAATAGATATTTGGATTCTAATTTCTTGTTGGCAGATAATCAAAACATCATAAAATTATTATTAAGTAATTAACAATAAGAATAGATATAAAAAAATAGACAAAGAATTCAGCGATAACCAATCTAGCTTTTAAAGACATTACCACAATATGCATATAAATGTTAAATAAAGGGTTCAGCTTTTTTAGAGCTGGATCATTTCTGTAGGGACATTCAGTAATTGTAACCAGTAATTAGAAATACATCAAAATCGGAAATCACCGTGCAGCGAAAATGGTAACAACAGTACATCGTTTTTCAAGGAATTAATTTGGTAGTGTTACATTTAGTGTGTCTCTAGTCTAAATCCTCTATTAGCCTTGTTACAAAATTATTCTTTTTTTCCTTTTTCACCTCATCCTTGACTTGTATTTTTAATTCCGATACAACTCCCTGTTGTACGCCTCCTTGTCCATCGACACCTTTCCCATCAGGACCAAAACCGATTCCTCGTTGGGCATGGCACCGCGCATCCTGAGCACACGGCGAAAATCCCTGTTGAGCCTCTCTATCCAGTTGGTGGTATAAATCATCGACTGGATGGCGGGATGGTACTGCAAGTAGGTGAAGTAGTACTTGTAGGAAATATCACCTGCCATCTTCTTTATGCTCCGGTAATCCTTTCCCCACCCCTCGCAATTGGAACTGGGCCGTCGGGTAAACGACCGACAGGGCAGTGTCAAGGCCCGCGAGGCCATCGCTCACCATCAAGCCGACGTGTTCAATCCCCCGGTCAAAGAGGTCTCGAAAGATTCCTTCCCACCCCGTGGCGCTCTCCGCGGGATGGTTGTAAATACCGAGAACTTCCCGTTTCTTGTCCTCTTTGACACCGAGAACGACATGAAAGGCTTCCGTGGCAACCGAGCGCTTCCGGTGAACCTTGACGTGGACGGCATCCACGAAAACGATCGGGTAGTAGCTTTCAAGGGAGCGATTCAGCCACTTCTCAACGTCCGAGCGCAGGTACTCGATCATCCGGGAGATGCTGGCCTTGCTGTAATGATTCCCGTAAACCTCCTCGAAGATATCGCCAACCTGGCTCTGGGTCAACCCCTTGCAGTAAAGGATGCCAGCCAGGCGTTCGCACTCAATCTCTTGGTCGCGAAGCAACGCCAGTATCTTGGGGTGAAAGTTGCCGTAGCGGTCGCGGGGAATCCTGAACTCCAGGACGCAACCTTGACCGAAAGCGCGGCCATGGCGGAACCCGTTACCCTTGTTGACTTCAGCGTGATCCAAGAACTCGCACCGCTCTGCTAACATCATGCTCTCGATCATGATCTCCATTAAATCGTGTAGGCCATTTTCTCGCTCTGAATGTTTGGTCATTACAGAAGAAAGTTGTTCCTTTGATAGTAACATAGTCTTTGAATTTTATGGTTTTACTTTTGGTGAAATACAAAACTAATAAAATTTTTAGACTATGTTTTTTTATTGGCTCAGACACACTTTTTGGAACAGTATCTTTAAACATGAGATACCCTATCCCTTTAATCAGATATATTAACATGTTCTGTCATGTCGAACGTTCAGAGACATTTTTCAGTAACGAGTGTGAGAAAAAATGTCTTGTTTATGTTTGCTCATTAAGTCAGCTTTTTTATTGTATGTTGCTGACTTTTGATTTGGGTAGATTCCAATAGCAAGTGCGAATTTAAGGGAAAGAACTGTAAAATATGCTTTTAGGTGTTGTGAAGTTCAGTTTCTTTTTCAGTCTCGCATTTATCTTCACTTGGACTTGCTTGATATATTCATCCGTGTATTCTTGAAAATCTGTTCCTTTCGGGATGTATTGCCTGATTAGCTTGTTGGTGTTTTCAACGTTCCCCTTTTCCCATGTCTTGTCGCGGCTTTCAGCCCCTTGCCCACGGCGCTCCCCGAGTGTTTTTCATGATCTTGGCTTGAAAGCTTCCAATCATTTGCACTTCTTAGTAGAACTCACGATGAAGTTAATGTGAAAAATAAACGGATGTTTTGTTTTATGTTTAAATGTTGTATATTTGTTTTGTAAATATTAAATGTTGAGTCTGATTTTAAAAAAGACAATTCGTTGGAATAGGAAATAAAAAGATGAGCATACGAAAAATTGGAGCAATACTTTATCAATCACTTTTAGACACCTTAACCGGTCAGTTGTGGAAGTGGCTTATAGGTGGTTCAGGGTCACTATTCGGAATACTTCTTTTTGCTAAGAATTTCTTAAATAAGACAATAGAAAAATCAATTCACATTGGTATTGTTATTTTAGTGAGCGTCTTTGTCATCAGATATTTTTTATTCTTATCAGCCAACATAATTAAATGGGCTCACTTTAGATATAAAGAATCAATTTATGGAAATACGATATGTATTTTAAGAGATTCGTTTTCGAAAATACATTCACTTAAAAGAAAGACTGTGATTGATGATAAAGAGTTTATTGAAGTAATGGTGTATTTATGTAACAACTTAAAAAAGATTTTTGACGAGAAAACCAAAAAAGAATGTTCTGTATCTATTAAAGTTCCAACCAAAGGCAGTATTAAAGAACAAACAGTGGTGTTAAATTTGTGTCGTGATTCTATCGCGTCAAAAATCAGAGATACAGAGTCTTATAGGAAAGTTGAACATACGATCATTGGAAATACCGCATACCACAAAATTCTCAATAATATTTTGAAAGGAAACAAAGACAAGCTTTTTTATATTAATAATGACATAAATTCTAACAGTGATTACGAAAACACAAGTAGGGAGGCATATCTAAACGGAGTGTTGCCATATAGTAGTGAATTAGTATATCCGATAATTCCATATTCTTGGGACAGGAATACTAATAATTCTGATTGCATGGGATTTATATGTGTTGACTGTAATAGTAAAAACGCTTTTGATGATAAATATGATGTTGCTATTATTTCAGGAGTAGCAGATGTAATTTATGACTTGATTACACTTAGAAACAATCAAAAAGAACAGAAAGATGATAAAAACAAGTGAAAAAAATGTCGGCTTCGAAGTTTTATCAAAGAATGAAGATGGAGTTACCTTTAAGAGGGTTCTTTCAACTAAAAGGCCAGCAAAGGAAAACCGTAAAATTGAAAATAGTCTTCCCAAAGTCACTATTCGTTATTTTGACAAGGACGACATTGAGAGACTTAACAAAATTCAAGTAGAACTTGAAGCTGGGAATGCTTTAAAAAGGGAAAACTCATTTACAAATGGCATTAAAACATTGAAAGGCTTTTTGATGAAATAAATAACAACAACCAACAAGTTGTTTGTCACAATGGAGGCTGACATAAGTCAAATGAAGTGTTCCCATCATTATTTGTGTGGTTGTCAGTGAAGTGCTTTAATATATTCTGTAGTAGTAATCAATGGGCTATTATAGTTAGGGACATTCAGTAATCGCCAAAATAAAGCCAACTAAATCATTGCGAGATAGTTGGCTTTTTCGTATCTTTGGATATTACCCCGGATTTGCAGTTAGAGGCTCAAAACGGGGGTAACCAATCACCAAGGATATGGCAAAAGTACAAAAAATTTCTCAATTACACCCCACGTTGGGTTTCACGGAATTTGACATTTATGGGACAACGGGGGAAAAATCCCGAAAAACATCAATGAAAAGCTAAAACTTCAAAAAAGAAAAAGAGCAAGACCAATATTTCTACCAGTCATGCTCTTGAATTGGAATTAAACGAATGTCCCTCTGTAAATGAAGGGGAGTATCCCCTCAAGATATATTTGTCCAGTTCCTACATCCATCACCGCTTAGCTAATAAGTTCTCGATTTCCCTATCGTTTAATACCTTCACGTTAGTGAAGAGATACTTGGTGTCCAGGAAGTTCCCGTACTGGTTGCATTCGTTTACGGCGGCATCGAGGATCGATTTGGCGTCTTTGTCAAAGGTGAAAAGTAGTTGTATGGTGAAGTAGTTATCCTTGGTGTCGAATTTCTCAATGACTACATCGGCCTGTTCCAGTTGAAAGGTGAACTCGCGGGTCACGATTTCCCGTTGTAGGTCGGTAAAGGGTTGCCGCTCGGTCGTGGTGAAGACGGTGAAGAAGCGGAGCTTCTTGCCGTGGCCACCCAAGCCGGATGATATGTAGACCTGTTGCTGTCCAGAAAGGTAGGAGCTCAAGATGATGCGGCTACTCACCAAGGCCATGGATGACCAGTGGGCTAACTCGGGCTCAAGCGGGCTGCTGTGGTACGTTTCGATGGGAGTAGGGCTACCTCTTCGTCGCGCATGAAAGGCTCGTTCTCCCGACGCAATCGCTCGAAGTAACGGAAGTACTCCATCTGCACTTCGACCGGCACGAGGTCCTCCAGGATATGGAACGAGTCAATCCCTTGCTGTTCCAACGTTTCCCGCAGTTTCGCCAACAAATCCTCTTGTCCACCCATATACGCGAAGATAAGATTTTTCCCGTTCAAATGAAACCGCTATTTGTGAATTTGCTGCTGTCAGCGAGGAAAACCGAAGTTGGTTAGGGGAGACATATCGTCTATGAACTTGTTTAGCGTGAATTCGCTGCTGTAAGCTGGAAAACAGAAGCTAATCAGGCGCAACATAACGTCTGCGAACCTGTCCAGTGCGAATTTGGCTTCGTTAGCGGGGCGGTGGCGACTTAATTTTCCTGAATTTGACTGTTAATTCCCCGAAAATGTATACATTCGCACGACTAATTAGGTTGGAACTTGGCTGATATGGGCGGCTTTGTGCGCAAAGGCCAACGTGCGAAGGCGAGAATGCTTAAACGAACGTGAAAGGTGAGCGCATGAAAGTGGATTCCTAATCAACGCGAGTTCCACTCGTTTTTAATGGAATGTGAAGGTTGTGAGGTTTGCGATAAGCGAAAGCAAGGACAAGATTTACCCTGACTATGTAATGAAGCAACTATTCGCTAAACGATCCTTAAGCAGAAATGTCAAAGTTGAGAAAGTTGAGTAAAGAGGAGAGACTTAAAATGAAAATTAAAATAGTAAACAGATCCCGACACCCCCTGCCCGAGTACGCGACGTTGTTCGCCGCGGGTATGGATCTGCGGGCTAACCTGGAGGAGCCCATCACGTTGAAACCGCTGGAGCGGTCGCTCGTGCCGACAGGTATCTACATTCAACTGCCCGAAGGGTACGAGGCGCAAATTCGACCGCGTAGCGGTTTGGCCATCAAGCACGGGATCAGTATCGTGAATGCCCCGGGGACGATCGATGCCGACTACCGTGGCGAGATAGGGGTGATCCTGGTAAACCTGTCAAACCAAGATTTCACCGTTCAGGACGGCGAGCGTATCGGTCAAATGGTGATCGCCCAGCACGCGCGGGTGGAGTGGGAGCCAGTGGACGTTCTGGATGAAACCGAGCGGGGCGCCGGCGGCTTCGGGCATACCGGGAAACAGTAAATGGAATCGTTATTCATGCGTTACATGAACACCATACGGAGGGGCTTCTGGCTCGTCACCTTGCTTGCCATGCCGGGGCTGTTTTCAGTTTCGGCGAAGGTTGGGTATGGCTTGGCCTCTACCGAGGTTGTGACGGCGATGATATATTCGGAACCGGTTTCACCCGAGGCGACGGCGGTTGGGGCACAACAAGACACGCCCCCTGATGATGTCATTCAAAGCAACGAGCAGCGGAAGTTCGATTACTACTTCTACGCGGCGCTGAACGCTAAGGCGTTGGGCAAGTACGACGAGGCGTTGGACCTCCTATTGCATTGTCATGCGCTGGACTCGACCAACGCGAACGTCCTCGTCGAGCTGGGCACGTTCTACAACGTGTTGCAGGAGAAAAACAGGGCGCTCGATTTTTTCAGGAAGGCGGTGCAGTACGACGAGACCAACTACTACTACAACATGATGCTGGCTGGCCTAAGTAAAGAACTAGGCTTGAAGCAAGAGGTGGTGGATATCTATGAGCGAATGCTGGCACTGTATCCCGATAAGCAGGAACTCCATTTCGAGATGGCCAACGCGTACGCGGATAACGGGGAGCTGGAAAAGGCAGTAGCCTCGTTGAACGAGCTGGAGAAACGGACGGGTATCACGGAGATGCTGACCCTGAATAAGTTCCGGCTCTACACCATGATGGATAAGAAGGAGGAGGCTTACGGCGAGATCCGGCAGATCATCGACAAGAATCCGACCGACCCCAAGTACCTGGTACTGATGGCCGAGCTCTTCATGGAGGATAACCGGAATGATGACGCCATCCGTTATCTGGAGCAGGCACGGGAGATTGATCCCGACTTCCCCCCGCTGACCATCGCCCTGGTCAACTATTACGAGCGAACCAACAACCGGGTCGAGGCGCAAGCCGTGCTGACGAAGGCTATCACCTCCCCATCGATGGAGCTGGACGTCAAGCTGCAACTGCTCACCCGATACTTGGCCATCCTACAGCAGACGGAGCAAGAGCTCACCCAGGCCAATCCCCTTTTTGAATCGCTCTTCGAGCAACACCCCAATGCCTCCCGGCTGAATTTGATCTACGGGAGCGTCCTCCTGCTGCAGGAGAATCCGGAAGGGGCTATGGAGCAGTTCGAGATCTTCGCCCGCGAGAACCCCGAAGACCCCGCGGGATATGATCAGATGCTGCGCATTGCCGTGCCCAACGAGGATTTAGACAAGGTGGTGGAGATCACCACGGAGGCGTTGAAGCACCTACCCGGGGAGCCGCAGTTCTACTTTTACTTAGGCGGAGCCTATTTCCAGCAGGAGAAGTACGAGGAGGCGCTACGCGTTTTCGAGGAGGGACTGGAGAAGGCCAACTTCCCTAATTCCATCGTGGAGTCGAACTTCCATGGGCAAATCGGTGACCTGCATCACCACCTGGGGGATACCGTCACGGCGTTCGAGAGTTACGAGCAGGCGTTGAAACTCGATCCCCAGAACCTGCACGTGCTTAACAACTATAGCTACTTCCTCTCCCTGCAAAAGAGGGAGCTCGATAAGGCGGAACAGATGAGCGGGATTACCGTCAAGCTGGAACCGACGAATCCCACCTTCCTGGATACCTACGGATGGGTGCTGTTTGAGCAGGGGGCCTACGTGATGGCGAAAATATATTTAGAGAAGGCAATCGAGTACAGCAAAGAGGAGCCCTCGGCCGTGCTACATGAGCATTACGGCGACGTGCTGTACAAGACGGGCGACACGGAAGGGGCAGCCAGGGAGTGGTTGAAGGCGAAAGAGTTGGGGGGTGACTCGGAGGCATTGGACAAGAAAATTCAGACAGGAGAATTATGAAATACCGGTATATTATATTCCTTTTAATGGTTTTGACCCTGGCGGGGTGCAAGGCGAAGAGACGGGTCGTCGACTTCACGACACCCGTGGCAGAGAAAAGGGACGATGCGCTCTTTAAAGATATCCTCGCGGAGAGTTTTCCCTACGAGACGCTGTCTGCACGACTGGATTTGAAACTGACGAACGGTACCCGTGCGCGCAGCTCAAAAGCCCAGATCCGCATCGTGAAAGATAACGCGCTGCAAATCTCCATTCAGCCCCTCTTCGGGGTGGAGCTGTTTCGCCTGTACGTTGATCCTGACACGATCGCGCTGCTTGACCGGATGGAGAAGCGGTACGTCAAAGAGGCGATCACCACGCTCAAGGGGCACTACCCGGTGGGGTTCGACTTCTATACCTTGCAGTCGCTCTTCACCAACACGCTGTTCGTGGCCAATAAGGCGGAGGTTACGCCGGCCGACTTCCGGCGCTTCTCCTACACCCGTACCCCCGACAGCAACTACTACCTCACGGCTAAAGACCCGAAGTCGGATATCGAGTACTCCTTCTCTGTAAATGGCGACAACCGCGTGACCTACACGCACTTGAAACAATCGGAAGAGGAGAACTCCCTGCAATGGAGCTACAGCCACTTCATCGTCCTCAACCAAAGTGCCTTCCCGCATACGATGAGGGCGTCTATCACCTCGGGCGATCGGGTGTTCAACACGGAGTTCCTCTTTTCGGATGTTGTGATCAACGATGGTACGCGGCTCTCCCTACAGATACCCGCTTCGTACACCCAAACTTCCCTGGACGATATCCTAAAAATAATCGCGGATAGCCGATGAAGCGGGTGGTCACCATATTGCTTTTCGCAGTGATCGCGCTGCATGCTGTCGCTCAGACCGCCGAAATCGAGGCGCTGCAGAAGCAGCGGCAAGCGCTGCAAGAGGATATCAGCAATACCAACCGCCTCTACCTGGACGTGAAGAAGCACACCACTACCATCCTTGACCGCATTAAGCTGATCAACAAGCAGATTGCTTCACGTAAAGAGTTGATCAACGTGCAACGAAGGGAAATTGAGGTGCTGCGAAAAGAGGAGCGTCGATTAGAGGGGGAGATTGAGCGCTTGAACCGGGAGTTGAAGCAGAAGCAGGAAAATTACGCCAACGCGATCCGGGGGATGTTGAACCAGAAGTACAGCCAAAATAAACTGCTGTTTATCTTATCCGGGCAGTCGATTGGCGAATCGCTCCGAAGGATGCAGTACCTGCGGGAGTACTCGAAATGGCAGAAGGAACAGGCCGCGGAGATTAAGCGCCAAAACGAGGAGATCACCAAGAAGAGGGAGGCGCTAATCCAAGCCAAGCTGGATAAAGAGAAGGCTCTGGCCTCGCTGCAAACGGAACAGGCCAAGCTGCAGGGCGAGGAGAAGGCACGTCAATCGGAAGTGAAAGAGGCGAGGGGACAAGAGCGACAGCTACAACGGACGCTACGGGAGAAGCAGCAGCAAGCCAGTCAGTTGAATGCGCAAATCGAGCGGTTGATCGCAGAGGAGGTGGCTCGTCAGGAGCGAGAGGCCGAGGCTCGCCGCCGTGCCGCTAAGGGTGAGGAGCTCGCGGAAGCGGATGCCCGTGTGAAAGAGGAGACGGCCACGGATCGAGTAGAACCCGGCCCGCGGATCGAGGCGGGTGCCAGTACGGCATCGGACGAGTCTTTCAACCTCTCCAAGAACTTCGCGGCGAACAAGGGACGGCTGCCCATGCCGGTTACCGGTACCGCGACCATCGTGGGGAATTTCGGCGTCAAGCGGCACGACGAGTGGAATATCACCACCAACAGCAACGGGGTGGATATTCAAGCGCAGCAGGGGGCCAGCATCCGCTCGGTGTTCGACGGGGAGGTCTCGAAGGTGTTCTCCTTCCCCGGTTCCAACACCTGCGTGATCGTGCGGCATGGCGACTACTACACCTTTTACGCCAATATTTACGACCTGTTCGTGAAGCAGGGGGATAAGGTGAAAACGGGGCAGTCGCTGGGAAGCATCTACAGCGATCCCGATACGGGGATTGCTTCCATGCACTTCCAGTTGTGGGAAAAGAAGACCAAGCTCGACCCGGCACCCTGGTTGCAACGGTAGTGTACAACGGTAAGTCGCATATGACTATCGAGGGCTGAGCGTTGCGTCAAGAAAACAATAAATTAACAAGTCCATATAATTCCAAACAAATCATGTCCATAAAGCTTCGCCTTATCGTGATGAATTTCCTCCAGTTCGCCGTCTGGGGGGCGTACCTCACCTCCATGTCCCGCTTCCTGGGACCGGCCGGTTTGGGGGCGCATATCGGCATCTTCTACTCCGTTCAGGGAATCGTCTCGATCTTCATGCCCGCGTTGATCGGGATTATCGCCGACCGCTGGATTCCTGCACAAAAGTTATTAGGCATCTGCCACCTCATTGCCGCGGCGTTCATGATGACGGCCGGGCTGTACGGGTTGAACGAGACGGGGGGCGTCTCGTTCTCCATCTTCTTCACCCTCTATACCTTCTCGGTGGCTTTTTACATGCCCACGCTGGCGCTCTCCAACTCGGTTGCGTACAGCATCCTCGAGCGGGGTGGCATGGACACGGTGAAAGCTTTCCCCCCCATCCGCGTGTTCGGTACGGTGGGTTTTATCTGCACCATGTGGGTTGTTGATATTCTCGGTTTCCAGACCTCCGCGAGGCAGTTCATCGTCAGCGCATCCATCGGTATCGCTCTGGGGCTATACGCGTTCACGCTACCCAACTGCCCCGTCAGTCCCCGCGGCGAAAGCAAGAGCTTGACGCAAGCCCTGGGTTTGGACGCGTTCAAGCTGTTCAAGGATCGCACGATGGCGCTCTTCTTTATCTTCTCCATGTTGTTAGGTGTCTCCCTGCAGATTACCAACGGTTTCGCCAACCCGTTTATTGCCAGCTTCGAGGCGGATCCACAGTACGCGAATACCTTTGGGGTACAACACTCCAACATCCTTATCTCCCTGTCGCAAATCTCGGAGGCGCTCTGTATCCTGCTGATCCCTTTCTTCCTGAAACGGTACGGCATCAAGAGGGTGATCCTTATTGCGATGACCGCCTGGGTGCTGCGGTTCGGCCTCTTTGGCCTGGGCAACCCCGGTAGTGGGCTCTGGCTGCTGATTCTCTCCATGTTGGTCTATGGCGTGGCGTTCGACTTCTTTAACGTCTCCGGCTCCCTCTTCGTGGATAAGGAGGCACCCCACCACCTGCGATCCAGCGCGCAAGGGCTCTTCATGCTGATGACCAACGGGATTGGTGCCACCATAGGGACGCTGGGCGCGCAGTGGGTGGTGAACCAGTTCACGCGTTGGCAAGAGGTGATGGTGAACGGCCAACCCAAGTCGCTCATGATCGGCGACTGGCAGTCGGTATGGTTTATCTTCGCGGGTTATGCGCTGCTGGTGGCCATTATGTTCGCGATCCTCTTTAGGTATAAGCACGTGCCGGAAAAGAAGTTGCAACGAGAGCCAAGCTAAGTACAAAAAAAAGAGCCATCTCGTTTTGAGACAGCTCCTTGTGCTACCACCCAAAAGGGTAGGGGTTAGAACCTCCCTTAGGATTTTCCTATAATGGTATCAAACTCCTCTTGAGACAACAATTGGGGTTTGTAGTCGACCCCCCGGGCACGCAGGTTCTTGACAAAAGCTTGCAAATGGAAGCCTGACGCACGCTTGAGGTTTGAAAACACACGCTGGATATGCTCATTTTCAGTTTCGTCTATCGCTTTTTGCAAATCCAGAATATCGTGCTCCTCTATCAATGCACCCGCGAGCAGGGCATCTTGCAGCGTTTTGGATTCAGAGGTTAGCTGGGTGTAAAGCTCTTGCAGATCCCCGTGGTAAAACTCTCCGGCAGGTTTCGGCTCCGGAACATCAATCTTAAACAGGTTCAGGAGATAGACAACGGCCTTTTGATGGACCGCCTCACTTTTCGATATGTTTTGAAACACCCTTCTGTTGAACTTCTCGTTGAAGTAGACGTAGACATTGTTGGCTAGCTTCTCTTCGTCCAGCATGTAAAAAAGGTTGGCAATATCTGCCTCTGTCACCTCTCCCGGGGCAGTCGGATTAACCTTGCACGGGTTACATGGGGTTGATGTCGGGTTAGCAGCGATTGATTGATCTATTAAAGCTATTGCTGCCAACGATGCCTCTATTGCCTCTGTTTCACTCCTCAATTCCGGGTCGATGCCATCTGTTTTCGCGTCACAACTTGCCAAGAGGAAAATGGATAGTACTCCTGCAAGTAAGGTTTGGTTTAAATGTTTCATACGATTTTTTTAATTTTAAAGTTTTGGTGTATAACTTTGATAGCTATTTTGTTGCATTCGAAAATCCGGGAGCTCTGCCTTGACCTCTTCCGTATCCTACACCTCTACCTCTTCCCGGGCGATTGCCGCTTTGGAAATTATCGCGAATACTGTCGTTGTTGTTGTCCACGAAGTTTCCGAATCTACCTTGTCCTAAACCTCTCCCGGTTCCTAACCCTCTGCCGTTCCCCTGACGATTACCGCTTTGGAAGTAGTCGCATATCCCGTCGTTATCCGCATCCACGAAGTTCCTTCCTACGGCATTTTGTCCCTGACCACGTCTCGGGCGTGTTCCGTTTTCAAAGTGGTCACAAATGCCGTTGTTGTTATCATCCACGAACAAGGGGCCCCTTCGAACTTGAGTTCGTGTTTCGGTTTGCACTTCATCAGTAGCTTTTGCTTGTTGATTGTCTTGACCGAAAGCTACCACGGTCATCATTGCCAATGCAATGGTTAGTACGATTGTCTTCATAATTGTTATTTATTATTGTTGATTATCTCTTTCAATTTTGATCCTGCCCGTAACCTCTGCCGTATCCTCTACCATTGCCTCTGCCATAACCCCTGCTGTAGCCTCTGCCATGGAGAGCACTGTTTTCTTGATAAAAGAGCGGCTCAAAAGCGGTTTGCAGTTTTTCAACCTGTTCGCCGTTTGATATCTCTTTTAGTTTCAAGTAGTAGGTGCATGTCTCATCTTTTAGCTCCGCGTGCAACTCCCCAAAACTCGCGTTTAGTTGTTGTAGCCTAACTGAATCTACCTGCTGTCTGTTTAACTCTTCAAAAATCACCCATTTAAGGCTATCCATTTGCCAAATGATCTGATTGGTCTTGGGTTTGAATTCTCGGTTTATTTGCCGGAACTGCTCTATCTGCTCCTGATCAAATCCCAGCTCTTGCATAAAAAACCTCCCGCTCAGCGGATTTTGTCCTTCACCCGTGGTAATCACGGTTTCGGCCGCTTTTTTATCTTTCTGTATATGGAGTAAAATGGAGACGATGGTCGCCAAGTTAAATATCGCCAGCAAGACGATAATCCACACCAGTATTTTGTTCTTCTCACTCATAGCCGATCACTGTATAAAGGTTGAGATTTTCAAGTTGTGCATCGTTGATGTTGATGGCGATATACTCCTTTTCTCCTTTTACCATGCTCCCCAGCCCATAACCTGCTGCCATCACCAGAACGATGCTCGCGGCAACCACCGCTTTCTTCCATACTGGAACGCTTTTACCGTAAACCGCGATATCATCCTGTTCCTCCAGTTTCGCCAGCACACGCGTAGCGACGTAGGGGTTCACTTGAACCTCTTTTTCTTTACGAATAAAGTCATCTATATGTTTCTCTAGTTTCATAACTTTCAGCTTCGCTGCCTTTTCTGTCGTCGCTTGGCAAAGCTTAAGTAAACTTAGCTCTGCTCTCGCTCCTAAGAAAATTCAACTTTCAACTTTTAATTTTCATACTATTAGACAATCAATCTTTTAATTTCCTACGAGGTGAGCCAACTTTTTTTGCAACTGCTTTTTCGCGCGCACCAGCAGTTGCTCCACTGCCCCTTCGGTGGTTTGCATGATAGCAGCGATTTCTCGTTGTGTCAACTCCTCGTACTTGCTTAGTATAAACGCTTCGCGTTGTTTACCCGGCAGCCCATCAATCGCTTTTCGAATGGCTCGCTCTTTCTCGGTGGCTTCAAGTTGTTGGTGGGCATTTCGCTCCTCGTCATCCCGGTTGAACAGACTCATCAGGCCCTCTCCGGCATCCATCAGGATATGTCGCCTTTTGTTTTTTTTCACGTGGTTGATAGAGCAGTTCAGCGTGATCCGATAGAGCCACGTGGAAAATAGCGATTGCTCTTTGAAAGATTCCAACGAGCGAAACACCCGGATAAACACCTCCTGGGTAATGTCCTCCGCGTCTTGCCGAGAATGGACAAAACCCATGGCCACGTGAAACACCCGCTGTTGGTATTTTTCCATCAACAGGCGAAATGCTTCCCTGTCCCCGGAAAGGATCTTCTCTATCAACTGCTCATCAGACATCTGCTCACATTGGGTTGTTTAATAGCTTAGACAATGGAACCTTTTTTTTCCTACGTTCCGGGTGGAATTTTACGGAAAAAAGGCGGCAAGACCTACGAGACTTACGATGATGGTTGCGAGTATCTTGCTATTTCATTTAGAAAAGAGGGCGACAAAACCACGCGTGTGATTTTGCCGCCCTTCGCTTTTCGAGCAAGTCTACGGGGTTCACTCTTTGCGATAAACCGAACGCAGAGTCCAGCTTGCTCGGGTTGCGCCACGACGAGCCAAAGTGTTGCCGAGCCAAAGTGTTGCTCCGAAAAACTATATCGCGACGAACGAATATCTACCGGATAAGTTATTCCCCCGTTTCCGGTACCATGATCACCGTCTTCACGTTGCCCTGATCTAACAGTTTCGCGGTGAAGGCCTGGATATCTTGTGGCGTTATGGCGTTGACCGTTTCGAGGTAGTTACTATGGTTGTCCTCGCCGTAAAAATACTTGGTGCTCAGGATGCCTAGCCAATAGCTGTTCTCCTTCAGGTTCTCGTCATAACTCTTGTTGAGGTACTCCTTCACCTTCGTGAAGTCGCTTTCCCGCGGTCCGTTGGTCGCTATCTCCTTCAGCTCGTTGAGGATGATCCCGTTGAGGTGTTCCATCCTTTCCGTGTCGGGGTCAGTATCGAACATGATTTGAAGCATGGTCTGCCCTTCCGGGTAGCGGGCAATGGAGCCACCGGTACCCACGCCATAGGTACCTCCCTCCTCTTCCCTTACCTTCTCAGTGTAGACGATGTCTAGTATCTGATCCAGCATGCTCATAAGTAGCTGGTTTTTCTGGGTGCGCTCCATGTTGCCGCAGACCACGTTGAAGACCGACGATTTCGGGTTCTGCATGGCTCGTGGGAAGAGGTGTTTTTCGCTGCCCTCGCGCAGGTCGAGGGGTACCTTCACGAACTCTTTCTTGTCTGCGCTGCCCGGTAGCGAGGCCAGGTACTGCTCGATGACCGGTTGAACCGCCTCCTCGTCGATGTTGCCCACGAAGGTGAAGATGAAGCTGCCGGGGTTACTGAACAGCTCTTGGTACATCTCCATGGTGCGGTCGTAATCGATCATCTTCAGGTCCTCCGTTTTCACCCGGGTGGCCAGTGGGTTGTCACCGTAAATCGCGTAGTTGACAGAATCGCTGAACGCCACCATTGGCTCGGCGTCTTGGTTCTTCAACTGTGTTTCCATTCGTTGCATGAACGACTGGAAGGCGTCCTGGTCTTTCCTGGGGGCGGTGAAGTAGAGGTACACCAGCTGGAGCATCGTTTCGAAGTCCTTGATAGAGGATGAGCCGCTGAAGCCTTGCGTGATGAGGCTTACCGAGGGACGGGCCGATGCCGTCTTCCCGGCCAACACCTTGGGAAGGTCGGTACTGCTGAAGTTGCCCACACCGCCCAGCGTGATCAGGGAACCCATCATCCGGCTGTTGATCGGGTTTTCTTGGGCGAACAGTGAGTATCCGCCGCTGCTCGTTGCCGACATCACGATCTGGTCGTCCTTGAAGTCGGTTTTCTTCAAAATCACCTGCATACCGTTCCCCAGGGTCCACACGGAGGCGTCCATCGCCTCATCCCGCTCTTTCTTCACCACCTGTCCCGGGGCGGGGGGATTGGCCACCAGGGGCTCGTCGATCGCCTCGCCAGCGTATGGCTCGATCTCCTCGGCCCGTGTTGCGGCCAGGACTCCCAATAGTGCCTCTTCGCTTGGGTAGGTCAACCCCTCTTTCTCGGGGCCGGTTACCGCGATTACGATGTTATTATCTCCGATGAGTTGCGCGATGGTTTGGTTGATTGCCTCCACCGGTATGTTGGGTGCTATCGCTTGAATGAACTGGTACTCGAAATCGATGCCCGGGATGGGTTCACCATCGGTGAAAGCCCTGACGTACTCTTGCGTGTAGGCGGAGTTGCGCTGCTTATCGCGGTTGTTGTACGCGTCCTCGTAGCTCTTGATGATGTTGGTGCGGGCCACCTCGTACTCTGCCGCGGTAAAGCCGTGTCGCTTCACCCGCTCCGTCTCGCGTACCATGGCTGCCAACGCTGGCTCGATCTTATCCTCGGCGCTGCTGGCCACAACCGTCCATGCGTCCTTTGTCTGCGCCACGAAATAGTCACCGTCGTACGCGTAGGCAGAGGTGAACGGCGCATCAGGCTTCTGGATGATCTCCGAGAGGCGGAGGTTCATCATGGAGGAGACCGCGTTGAGCAGGTAGCTGGTGATGTAGCCCAACTGCGTGTTTTTCAGCTCATCGGGTAGGGGATCGTGCTTGTAGAACAGGAGCAACTGGGTACCCCGGGCCTCCTTATCGGTGGCGAGGGCCACTATGGGCTCCTCGTTGTCGGGCACCGGGAAGTAGACCCGTTCTGCACGCTCCTCATCGAGTGGGATGGCCGAGAAGAGCTCTACCACTTTTTGTTCCATCGCGTCGGCGTCAAAATCACCAACGATGATGATGCCCTGCAGGTCGGGTCGATACCACTTGTGGTAGTAGGCCCGTATCTCTTCCGGTTTGAAGTTGTTGATCACATCGATGCTCCCGATAGGCATGCGGTTAGCGTACTTGCTACCTGGATACATCTTGGGGAGCAGTTGGTCCCAGAGGCGTTGCTGCGCCCCTCCGCGGGTGCGCCATTCCTCCCGTATCACGCCCCGCTCGCTCTCCAGTTCCTCCTCTTCGAGCGCGATGGCGCACGACCAGTCGTGCAGCACGAGCAGTGCCGAATCCATCAGGTTCTGGTTGGTGGTGGGGATGTTGCTGATGTAGTATACCGTCTCGTCGAACGAGGTGTAGGCGTTGATGTTGGTTCCAAACTTGATACCGTTGTCTTGCAGGTAGTTGAGCATGGTTTTTTTCGGGAAGTTCTTCGTCCCGTTAAATGCCATGTGCTCCAGGAAGTGCGCCAGTCCCGCCTGGTTGTCCTCCTCCTGCATCGACCCCACTTTCTGGGCGATGTAGAAGTCGGCCCTATTCTCGGGCAAGCTGTTTTGGCGGATGTAGTAGGTGAGCCCGTTTTCCAGTTTCCCCGTCTTCACCTTCGGGTCTACCGGCAGGGGAGCGTTTTGTTGCGCATAGGCGACTAGACCTGTTGCGAGCAACAGGAGTGTGATGAATTTTCTCATGTAAGTACTTTTTAAAATAATGTAGTTATACTAATTGTAGTTATATCCTATCCAGGACAATTTCGAGGAGCTCTTCGGTGGAGCCCCGGTAATCGGAGTTCGAGTCGAGGGCAACCCGGTTCGCGATGATGGCGCAGACCGTCATCGCTTTGTGGCCCATCATTTTCGATAACCCCGCGATCGCGGAGCTCTCCATCTCGTAGTTGGTGATGAGGTGCTCCCCGAAACGGAACGATTCGATCTTGGCGTTCAGCTCGGGGTCGGCCAGGGGGAGACGCACGTATCTTCCTTGCGGCCCGTAAAAGCCGGTGGCGGAGATGGTAACCCCGCGGATCATGCCGTGCCCCACGCGCTCCACCAACTCGCTGTTGGAGCTTATCACGTAGGGCGAGCAGTGAAGGGGCGACCAGTTGACGTGCCGCTTGAAAGCCTCTTCGAACTCTAATTCGCGTACTCTCTCAGAGCCCGCGTAGTAGTGCAGCAGCCCGTCGAACCCGATCGACTTTTCGGAGACCACGTAGGAGCCCACCGGGCAGTGCGGTTGCATACCGCCCGACGTGCCCACGCGGACCATGGTAAGTTGTGTGAACTCTTTCTTTACTTCGCGGGTATTGAAGTCGATATTGGCCAGCGCATCAAGTTCGGTCAGCACGATGTCGATGTTATCGGTACCGATCCCGTGAGAAAGGGCGGTGACCCGCTTTCCCTTGTAGGTGCCGGTCACCGTGTGGAACTCGCGGCTGCGGGCGTCCACCTCGATTTCGTCGAACAGGGATGCGGCTACCGTTACGCGATCCGGATCGCCCATCATCACGATCTTAGGCGATAGATTCTCCGGTTTCACGTGCAGGTGAAACGCACTCCCATCGGGGTTAATGATGAACTCCGATTCGGGTATGATTCGTCTACTCATAGGTGTGGTTTCGTTGGTTGCCGTTACTTCTTGTTGTCCTTGCCTCCCCCTTGCGGTCGGGCGATGGCATCACGCATATCGGTATCGGCTTGGATATTCTCCATCCGGTAGTAGTCCATGATCCCGAGATTACCCTTGCGGAATGCTTCGGCCATCGCGATGGGCACCTCTGCCTCGGCTTCAATCACCTTGGCGCGGGCTTCTTGCGCCTTGGCCTTCATCTCCTGCTCCAGGGCGATGGCCATGGCACGTCGCTCTTCGGCCCTTGCCTGCGCGATGTTCTTGTCGGCTTGCGCCTGGTCCATCTGCAGCACGGCACCGATGTTCTTGCCTATGTCGATATCGGCGATGTCGATGGAGAGAATTTCAAATGCGGTACCCGCGTCGAGGCCCTTCCGCAGCACCACCTTAGAGATGGAGTCGGGGTTTTCAAGTACCGACTTGTGTGAGGTGGATGACCCGATGGACGACACGATGCCTTCCCCAACCCGGGCGAGGATGGTCTCCTCTCCCGCGCCCCCCACGAGGCGTTTGATGTTGGCCCGCACCGTTACCCGCGCCTTCGCGATCAGCTGGATACCGTCGATCGCCACTGCCGAGACGGGAGGGGTGTCGATCACCTTGGGGTTCACCGACATGCGTACTGCCTCCAGCACGTCGCGTCCTGCCAGGTCGATGGCGGTGGCCATCTGGAAGGTCAGTTCTATATTTGCTTTTGATGCCGATACCAGGGCGTGCACCACGTTCTCCACGTGACCCCCCGCGAGGTAGTGCGCCTCCAGGTTGTCGCGCGTCACGTTCTTTAGCCCGGCCTTGTGCGCTTCAATCATCGCGTAGACGATGGTGTGGGGCGGCACCCGGCGGAGGCGCATCAGGAATAGCTGTACCAGCGAGATGCGTACCCCGGCAGAGAGCGCGTTGATCCACAAGAAAAACGGCACGTAATGGAAGAAAATCAACAGGAAGATGATGATCACGGCGACCGTGATGATCAATGGGAATGATAATGCCATAATGCTTTTGTTTAAATGTTGTTATAGTGAATGGTTTGTTAATTGCTTCTGATTGGTTTACGAGGTTCAAGTGAAGCAGGTAGTTGTGCTGTTTGTTCAACCGTTCTCTCTTTTCTTGACGAGGATGTTGTAGCTCTTCACCTTCACCACCTCCACCTCGGTCTCCTCATCGATGAACTCGCCATCGTACGATTTTCCCTCTACCTCCACGTCGTTCACCAGCACCTGGCCGATGGGGTTGAGGCGGGAGAGCGCTATGCCGATATCGCCCACCTCGATCTTCTTGAGGTGGCTGACGTCCACGCTTTCCTCGATATTGGTCTCCAGGGCGATTCGTCGGAGCGAGTTCGATTTGACGAGCCAGACGAAGGCTCCTCCCAATACTAGGGCGGAGCCGGCCAGCGTGATGTTTCCCGCCGTGCTGCCCATGAACATGTACGCGTAAACGATCCCCCCGATGATGAAGAGGGCGCCCGCGATCCCCGCGATGCTGACACCGGGGAGCAAGAATATCTCGATAAGCATGAAGATGATCCCCAATGCTATGAGCCCGATTACAACGATGAGATTAAGTGTCATAATGTTTAATTGAAAATGCTGCGTATCTCTTGGTTCCTCGCTTGGATCTCCAAGCGTTCTATCTCTTTGTAAAGCGTGGATGCCTCCCTCTCCATGCGGAGGATCTCGTTGCGCAAGGAGCCGCTGTCGCTACCCCCGGTGGCGTACCGTTCCCTTTGCCCGGCAAGCTCTTGGTTCAGTTCCCGCAGTTGGTTCGACAGCCCGCGCGCCTGGGAGTAGATGGAGCGTGCCTGGCTATCTTTGAAATCAGACAGCAAATGGTAGGTCACCTGGTCATTGATCACGAAGACAAACTCGCCCGTGGCACCCTGCTCCGTGACCGCTTTCTCTTGTGCCGATGCCCTCAACGCGGAGTAGTCGGCATTCTGTCGCCATGAATCCCGGATGGAGGCGATCGCGGCACGGCGTGCCATGTAGGTTTTCTCCTTCCCTTCAATTAGGGTGACCCGTTCGTTGGGGATAAAGGTGTAGACACAGACCTGTCCTTCCGGTTGGAAACGGTCTGACGCGAACCACCCGATACCTTTCTGCTCGTCGATGGCCATCATGTAGTCATTGAAGGGCGAGTTGAACGGCATGTTCAGCTGGTTGGGTACCAGGTAGCTGTCCGTTGCCAGGTTGTATCGGGTCACGTACAGGTCGTATCCCCCAAAGGATTGATGGTCGGTGGAGGCGAAGTAGATCGTGAGGCCGTCGCTCATCACGAATGGATAGGCCTGGCGGCCGGTGGTGTTGATCGTTTGGGGCAGGGCCTTCTCGTTGCCAAACTCATCAAGCAGCTTCTCCATCGTGAACAGGTCGGTATTACCAGTCTCGTTCCCCCACACGTCATCGCTTCGGGCGAAGAAGACCTTGTTTTGCCGTTCGTTCATGTAGAGTGTCTCCCCGGCTTTTGTCGGCCCCTTGAGAAATTGGCCCAGGGGCATCAACGAGCCAGCAGCGCGGCTAAGATTGTATGCAGATAGGAAGTCGCTCTTGGGAACCACCACGCTGTCGATAAGCTGAACATCTTCGGTGCGGCTCACCGCGCGTTGCAGCTTGTCGGCATACTCCCGCTCCTGTTCCAACCGCCCCAGCGCTTCGTTGTTTCTCCGATGAACCTTCTGGTACTTCTCGAACTCCTTTTCTGCCTCCTCGAAGCGGTACAACTTCACGAGCAGTTTGCCCAGGTAGAGGTAGCCCTCGGGGATCTTTTTGGAGGAGGCGAACTCGAGGTATCCCTTCGCTTCCAATATCTTGCCCGTTTCGTAGAGGCAGACGCCCATCCACTGGTTGAGGGGCGCGTTGTCGGGCTTCTCTTGATATTCTCGTTGGAAAACGGGCAGCGCCTCGGCGTACCGTCCCTCCAGGTACCAAACCTTCGCCTCATCCAGCGATTGAGCGTGGAGCGGTGTAGCCAGCAATATGAAAAGGAAAATGGCCTGTATATATCGAATTCTCATTGAGTCGTTTAATTTTGGACGGTTCAAAGATAGCAATTTGTTTCCTTTTAGCTCCATATTTCTTCGGATAATTTATTTTTATACCTTTGTTGTCTCGAATTGGCCACGTTTCATTTCATACGTTATGCAAGAGAAAATAGTTATCCTCGATTTTGGTTCACCGACCACGCAACTCATAGGGCGCCGCGTGCGGGAGTTGAACTGTTATTGCGAAATTTTTCCTTATCACAAGTTTCCTGTTGATGATCGTTCCGTTAAGGGTGTGATCCTTTCGGGTGGCTCTAAGTCGGTTAACGGCCTTGATTCACCGGGTGCTTCTGCTTCATCAGGCGTTGCCCCGTCGGCAGGCGCTTCAACATCAGCCGATGTTTCATCGTCGGTGGGCGTTTCCCCCTCAAAGGGGGAACCTTTCTCGTCCAACGTACCCTACCTGTTAGCGACAAAACTAAACGAGCTGTGCGGGAAGTACCCCCTGTTGGTGGTTAGTCCCGAGGGAGATAAGGCAGCCCACGGTAATTTCCCGGTAGAGATACAGGTCCACTCCCCGGAGTTGTTTCATACCGGGGAGGGACTGAAATTACTGGAAGGCTTCCTGGTGACTTGTGGCGTGAAGAGGGATTGGACCCCCGCGTCTTTTATCGAGACCACCGTGCGGCAGCTCAAGGAGATGTTGGGCGATGACAAGGTGATCCTTGCCCTCTCCGGGGGGGTGGACTCATCGGTCACCGCGGTACTGTTGAATAGGGCTATCGGGAAGAACCTTACCTGTATTTTCGTGGATCATGGGTTGTTGCGAAAGGACGAGTTCGAGACCGTGTTGGAGAACTATGAGCATTTGGGGCTTAACGTGATTGGCGTGGATGCGAAGGAGCATTTCTACCGGGAGCTGCAAGGGGTAACCGATCCGGAGCAAAAACGGAAGATTATCGGGAAAGGGTTTATCGACCTGTTCGAGAGCGAGGCGAAAAAGCTGGAGGGGATCCAATGGCTTGCCCAGGGGACCATCTACCCCGATATCATCGAGTCGATCTCCCTCACCGGTACCACCATCAAAAGTCACCACAACGTGGGGGGACTGCCCGAGAAAATGCACCTGAAGCTATGTGAGCCGCTAAAGATGCTGTTCAAGGACGAAGTGCGCGCGGTTGGGCTGGAGCTTGGGATGGCGCCTCACCTGATTCATCGCCACCCGTTCCCCGGCCCCGGGTTGGGTATCCGTATCTTGGGGGAGATCACCCCGGAGAAGGTACGTATTACTCAGGAGGCCGATGCCATCTTTATCTCCCACCTGCGCTCTTCCGGTATGTACGACCGGGTGTGGCAAGCAGCTGCCATCCTGTTGCCGGTTCGGTCGGTGGGCGTCACGGGTGGCGAACGCACGTATGAGTACACCATCGCCTTGCGGGCCGTGAGCTCCATCGATGCCATGACGGCCGACTGGGTTCACCTGCCTTACGACTTTCTGGCGACGGTCTCCAACGAGATTATCCATCAGGTGAAGGGGGTAAATCGCGTGGTGTACGATATCTCTTCCAAGCCGCCCGCGACCATCGAGTGGGAATAGGTCGGCCGGTGGATGGAGTGCTGCGGGAGAAGTCACGGCCAGTAGCTGGGTGGCACGGTGGGAGTAAGCCCCGACCGGCAAATGAGGAGCCATGGAATTAGAGCGAAGGTCACGGCTGCCCTGGTTGCTCTTGCTGTGCCGGCTGCTTAAGCTCGGGGTACGCGATGCGCGTATGGTAGACGGTGAGTAGTTTGTCGACAAACACCTCCTTGACCGTTTGGATGTCGCGGAACGTCAACGGCGACAATTTAAAGTAGCCTTCCTCTAATTGCGTGTCAATGATTTTCTCTACCAACCCGCGGATCGATGTTTTGTTATACTCTTTCAAACTGCGTGAAGCCGCCTCCACCGCATCGGCCATCATCAGGATGGCGGTCTCCTTCGAGAAGGGGTCGGGTCCGGGATACCTGAAGTCGGCCTCGTTGATCTCTTTGCCGGGGTTCGCATTTTTCCACGAGGTGTAGAAGTACTTGGCCACGCTGGTGCCGTGATGGGTCTCGATGAAATCGATGATCTGCTTTGGCACGTTGTTTTTTTGCGCGATTTTCACCCCATCTTTCACGTGGTTGATGATGATGCGGGCGCTCTCTTCAAAAGGTAGCCCCGCGTGGGGGTTCATACCTGGTGCCTGGTTCTCAGTGAAGAAGGCCGGGTTCACCATTTTCCCAATGTCGTGGTAGAGGGCTCCCGTACGTATGAGCGAAGCGTTGGCACCCAGCTTGCTGGCCGCCGCCATAGCCAGGTTGGAGACTTGCAGCGAGTGTTGGAACGTGCCGGGTGCCTTTTCCGAAAGTTCTTTCAGCAGCGGCCGGTCGATGTTGGAGAGTTCCACCAGCGTGACCCCCGAGATGAACCCGAATGAGCGCTCCACGAGGTATACCAGCGAGTAGGAGAAGAGAATCAGGATGAAGTTGATCAGGAAATAGACCAGCATCACCCAGTCGGCCTCCTTCACGGTTCCCTCTTGGTGTAGTACCAGCCCCAGGTAGACCACGATATAGGTAAAGAGGATAAAGAAGGAACTTTTTATCAGTTGTGACCGTTCCGACAACTCTTTCAGCACGAAGATGGAGGTCATGGCTGCCAGCATCTGTATCACGACGAACTCGAACGGGAAAGGCACCATGAGCGAGCTTAGCGTAATGGTCGCGAGGCTCGCGAAGAGGGCGGTACGCGAGTCGATAAAGGTGCGGATCATGATGGTCACGATCACGTAGGGGATGATGTAGACGTTGAACAGGTTCAAGCGTACTGTGATCGCGGTGAGCGCCACGAAGAAGACGATAAGCGACAACATGAAGAAAACCCGCTTGCGGCGTTTGTATTCCAACGGCCGGTAGTAGAGGAGATAGGTGTAAAAGCTGCCGAGGATCAGCGTTACCAGAAGGAGGTGACCCAGGATCTTCGAGGCGTTAGCACCACTTCCACCACTCCGCTCGTCGGATACCCGTTTGAGTGATGAGAGGATGTTGTAGGTGGGGGTATCCACGATCTCCCCCTGGTCGATAATCCGTTGCCCTTTCGTAGACGATGTTTTCGCGGATGTAATCGTTGATGTTCGCGGCTTTTAGCGCGTTGAGCTCGGTCCCTTCCGGTGCATCCGCGAGCACTTTCTCGTAGGCAGAGCGGATCGTGCAGAAGCTATCGATCTCCCTGGACTCCGCAATGTTCCCCCTCTTTAAGCGCAGGGCCCCGGTGCGGGAGCCTTGAATACGGTCGTAGTCTTCCGAGCGCATGATGCCGTTCTCGTAGATATCGACCAGCTTTTTGCGTAGGTAGACCTTCAGCTTGGGAGGGAGTTCGGAAAGCCTGGCGTTCATGTTGACGTCCACGTCAAAGTTGGCCAAGGCGTCCGCTTGTACATCATCGTTGACGGTAAAGTAGGGCTCGTAGAACTCCAGGATGCTGTCCTGTTCTGCTTTGAGTTGATCAGCCGGCTTATAAATCGGGAAGTCAAAAGGGGCGGTTAACAGGCCATACTGCCACGGCCTCCCTTCGTCAAATGAGTAGCTGAAACTGCTTTGTTTGGGGAAGATATAGGTAATCAGCAAGATCGCCACGATGAAAATTAGCGGCACAAACAGTCTGGTCCGGATACGGAACTTTCTCTTTTTCCTTGGTTGGGTTGTGCTCATAGGGACTATTTTTCATCAAATAAACAAAAAAAAAACGATATATCCCCTTTTTCTTTAGAAAAACCGTGTTAACTTCCAAAAAGCAGTTTTTCTGCTGTAAATTTCAATTAAATAGACTATTTTTGTAGGGTACTGTATGACGACGAAACTGTGATATGAAGAAAAAACTGCTGGTCGATCTTTCATCGCTCAAGAGGATTTATTCCGGATTAGGGCAGATCGCGCTGACGTATGGGTATTACTTCAGAGATCATTACGATTCCAGGACTTCGCCGTATGAGTTGACCCTTCTCGTGCCGAAAGCCTACGTGGGCGCCTTCGGTGATGAGGTAAAGTACCTCTCTTCTTCCGGTTCTATTAGCTCCCGTGCCCGTTTGCTTTTTGCCCATTACGATGGCTGGCACTCCATCCACCAGTTGAGCCATTTCAAACCGTTTCACAAACGTACCAAGGTGATACTGACGATTCACGATTTGAACTACCTGTACGAGAAAGAGAAACGATCGAGGGAACGCTACCACCGGCGCATTCAACGAAAAATCAATCGGGCCACCGCCATCGTCTGTATTTCAAACTTCACGAAACGGGAGGTGGAAAGCCGGCTTCAGCTCGGCCAAAAGGAGGTGAAAGTGGTTTACAACCAGGTGCCGACATTGGACCCGCGGGTGGCTTTACTCCCTGGGTTCGAGGTCAAATCACCCTTTTTCTTTTCGTTGGGCGTGATCAAGAAGAAGAAGAACTTTCATACGCTGCTCGACCTGATGAAGTTGATGCCTGAGAGACACCTCTATATCGTGGGCGACGGGGCTCACGATACGGAGAACGGATATGCGCAGGCTATGCTGAGAAGGATAGAGAATGAGCGTATCGCGAACGTATCGTTACTCGACCCCATGTCGCACGCCGAGAAAATATGGATGTACCAGCATTGCGAGGCGTTTTTGTTCCCCTCTCTACTCGAGGGATTTGGCATACCCGTTATCGAGGCGTTGCAATTTGGGAAACCGGTTTTCGTTTCGAAAGAGACCAGCTTGAAAGAGATCGGGAACCGGTATGCTTTCTTCTGGGACGATTTCGATCCCCAGTCCATGAAAAAACGGGTTGAAACCGGGTTGGCCGAATTTCACGGCAACGGCCGGTTGGCCGAGGAGGCGAAAGAGTATGCGAGTTGGTTTTCGACTGATCGACATTTTGAAGAATACGAGGAGCTTTATGCGACCATTTGACGTTGACCTTGTTTACCTGTGGGTGGATGGAAGTGACCTGGAGTGGCTGGCCAAGAAGAATCGGTTCCTGGGGTTACAGACTCACTTTAGCGAAGAGGCCATTACGAAAGCCCGGAATGCCGATAACGGGGAACTGATGTACTCGTTGCGTTCCATGGAGAAGAATGCCCCGTGGATCCGTAAGGTGTTTATCGTGACGGATGAGCAGACCCCACGCTGGCTCGACCTGACCAACGATAGGGTAGAGGTGGTGGATATACGACAACTGCTACCCCCTGAGTCACTACCTTGCTACAATTCGGTGGTTATCGAGCACTGCCTATGGAAGATACCGGACCTGTCCGAACATTTTCTCTACGCGAACGACGATATGTTTTTCCATAAACCGCTTACCCCGAGCTTCTTCTTCACGTTGGAAGGCTATCCCGTGGTGCGTTTGCAGCAGGCGTTTATGGGAAAGTGGGTGAATCAGTTGAAACGCCGCCTCTCTATCCCCACCAACATTTATCGAAAGACCATCCACTGCGCCGCCTTGCTGATCGAGGAGAAGTTCGGTAGGTACTACTCGGGAACCCCCCACCACAACATCGACGCGTACCTGAAGTCGGACTACAGGCGGGTATCCGAGGTCGATTTCAAGGAGGCGATATCGGCCACGTTAACCCACCACGTCAGGACCGAGGAGGATATACAGCGGATTATTTACCTCTATTACGCGTTGGCGGTCAATCGCGGGAAATTGCGATACGTGGGGCGGGACGAGTCGTGTAGGATACGGCTGCATAAACCCGATTTCTGGTATTTTATCAACAGGTACAACCCCTCCCTCTTTTGTCTCAACGATAGTCACCACGCCACCGATGACGACAGGAAACGGGTAGAGCCATTCTTGGTGTCGCTTTTCCCGAAGAAGTCCTCTTTTGAGAAATAATATCTGCTCAGTAGCGTAACGGTTGCCCCGTGGCATCCGGTGTTTTTTCCAAGAAGTAACCATACCTACTCGGGAGGGTGCTTGTTTTTAGTACCCAAGAGCACTTGTGTTACCACTCAAATAATGTCGCGTGGAGGTTTTCGCCGTTGAAGACCAACAAAACCCGTTTTACAACTCAAAGGTCGACTTCTCGGGCAGGATGGTTTCAAACGCCTGCTCAATCTCCGTCATCACCCGCTCGTAATCGCGGATATGCTGGTTGTCGTTAAGGCAAACCAGTTTGTAGCTTTGGTCGTAGAGCGCTTTAATCGCTTGCTTGGACCGTAACAGCAGCGGAAACATCTTCGTGTCTTGATAGGTGTTATAGGGATTGAAGTGGGAGCGGCAGATTTGCCAGGTACGGAATAGCTCCTGCGTGTAATCGTCGTGGCTTCGGAAGCGGTTCTCCGAGACGGCCGTGAGGCGGTCGCCCGCGTATTCCCATACCTCTTCGAAGGTCGATTTCAGGTAGGGCTGCGCGTTGTGTGGGGTGATAAGGGTCACGAACTTGCCGTACGGTTTCAGCAGGCGGGTGAGCCTTGATTTTTTCCCGTATGAGGGGTGAAACCACTTGTCGTGGTCCCGTTTGAGCACCTCCCGTTTATCGAACCGTTCGTTGATGACGCGGATGTTGTTTTTCAAACATTTGGCCCATAGCCCCATTCCCGAGTTGTAGCGGAAGGCGGCAATGTCGTTGGGCAGCCCGTCCCGGAAAAACCGCTCTTTTGGAAGGTGGTTGATGATAAAAAAGTCGTCGTTGAAATAGACGAACTGGTCGGCTAAGTCGGGTATCTTGTGGAGGTAGATCTCGATAAGGGAAGAGTTGAAAACGGGCAAGAACTTTTCCGGGATATAGTCGGTGTGGTTCACGAGCTGCAACTTGGGATGGGAGGCGTTGAGCCACTTCGGCTTCTGGTTGCACGTGACGAAATGGACTTTCCTAACCCAGGGGGCGAACTTCTCCACTCCCCGGAACCAGTACTTTAAGAAACCGTGGTCCCGAAAGCGGGCTTCTGACACCTCGTTCTTGGTGTTGTCGATCTTGCCGGAATATTTGGCGAAATCGGCCTTCCATTTCGGGTCGTCCATATCGACCCAGGTTACTACAAAATCAATCTCCATCACTGCTGTTGTTTATTGATTCAACTCTCGCATTTGCTTGTTGTTTGCTTTCAAGCTCGACTGAAGCTCGTTTTGCGACCCATCAGCTGCTTGTTCGCTAAAAGAAAAGAACTCACTATCGCTCAAACAGCTTTTCTTTTTTAACGCGAACTTCGCAGGATGTGTCCCCACAAAACGAGCTAAGGTCTTCACCTTGAAAGCAAGCAATAGCAGTAATGCAATTTTTTACTTTTTAGGCCGAAAGGGAGAGGGTGTTAATCGCCCCCTCGATTCGGCGGATGGTCTCTCTCTTACCGATCAGCTCGGTAATCACGAATATGGCGGGTCCCTTGGGTTCCCCCACGATGGCAAGTCGCAACGCGTTCATGATGCCACCCATGTTGAAGCCGTTCTCGCTGATCCACTGCTTCACGACCGTTTCCTGATGGTTGGCGGTGAAGTTTTCCATTGTCTCGAACAACTCGATCAACTGTCGCATTTGGTCGGGCGTCTCCTCTTTCCACCGCTTGCGGGCCGTCTTCTCGTCGTAGTTCGTCGGGGCTTCGAAGAAGAAGTATGACTGCTCCCAGAGCTCTTTCAGGAAGTGGACCCTATCTTTGATCAACCCCACTATCCGGGTCACCTTTTCGATGGAGACCGAGATCCCCTTCTCCTCCAAGGTGGGGTGAAACTGCTTGGCGATTACCAGGTTGGACATGTTTTGGATATACTGGTGGTTGTACCACTTCGCCTTATCGATGTCGAACTTAGCACCGCTCTTGCTGCACCGCTCGAAGGAGAAGGCTTGGATTAGCTCGTCCAGCGTGAACAGTTCCTGCTCCGTGCCGGGGTTCCACCCCAGTAGGGCGAGGAAGTTGATAACCGCTTCGGGAAGGTAGCCAGCCTCGCGGTAGCCCATGGAGAGCTGACCCGATGCGGGGTCTTTCCACTCCAGCGGGAAGACCGGGAATCCCAGGCGGTCGCCGTCTCGCTTGCTCAGCTTCCCGTTTCCTTCCGGTTTGAGCAGGAGCGGTAGATGGGCAAACTTCGGCATGGTTGTTTCCCAGCCCAGGTTTTGATAGAGCCACACGTGCAGCGGGGCGGAAGGAAGCCACTCCTCGCCGCGAATCACGTGCGTTATTTTCATCAGGTGGTCATCCACCACGTTGGCCAGGTGGTAGGTAGGCAGCTCGTCTGCCGACTTGTAGATCACCTTGTCGTCGAGTACCGATGAGTTGATGACCACCTTGCCCCGGATCATGTCGTCGACCGCGATCTCTCTGTTGGGCTCAATTTTCACCCGTACCACGTACTGGGTTTTCCGGTCGATCAGCCGCTTGGTCTCCTCTTTCCCTAACGTGAGTGAGTTGCGCATCTGGCCCCGGGTAGACGCATCGTACTGGAAGTTGGGAACCTCTTTCCTCTTCGCATCCAGCTCCTCGGGGGTGTCGAACGCGATGTAGGCCGCCCCTCTCTCCAGCAGCCGGTGCACCTGCTCCTTGTAGATCTCACGACGTTGCGACTGCCGGTAGGGTCCATAGTCACCCCCTTCACGGGGACTCTCATCAAACGGCAATCCCAGCCAGTCGAACGCCTCTTGGATGTACTCCTCCGAGCCTGGGACAAACCGGGTTGAGTCAGTATCTTCTATTCGTAGGATAAAGTCTCCCCCCCGCTGTTTCGCGAAGAGGTAGTTATATAGGGCGGTACGCACCCCACCGATATGTAGCGGTCCGGTGGGACTAGGTGCAAAGCGAACCCTTGTCTTTTGTTGTTTCATGCAGTTGTTTTACCTTTTTACTATCTGTGTATGAAGTCTTTGATGTTTATAGCGATAATCCTCAAGGGTATTTAATGGCTGTTTTAACCCTGTCGGTTTCATGTAATCATTATCCGTTTTTTGTGGTGAACCCCTCGGGGTTGAACATAGCTGTTACAAAAATAGAGAAAAATGGTGAGGATGTGAAATTTGAGCCAGATATAACCTGGATTCGTTTCCGAGGTTAAAAAGCAGGTCGATAATGCTCAGGTTGGGAAGGAACCCTAACTTTTCACTAAAAACCTGGTAGTAGGGGGGCGTGGCAAGGCAGGGAGGGCGTTTCGGGTGAATGGCTTCTCTTAGGTCGATGACGCGCTCATCGGTTTGGTCGCTTTGGTCAAGTTGTTTACTCTGTTCTGCTTGTCCTTTCCGTTCCTGTTGTTTGCCTCCTTTTGTCTGTCGTTTCCTTTCCAATTTACCGTTTTCTTGAAAAGTTTCTTCCCCTCCCGGTTGTTGGTTCTCGTTTGGACACTCAATATAGCGGGAGCTGTATGAAACGGGCGTCTCAATGCCGATAAGTCGGCAGACGAGTTGCCGCAGTCGCTCGTTAAAGTCGTGGAGAAACGGGTTTTTCTCTTCGTAAAAGGGTCTGAAGTCATCCTCGTAATAGGGGAAGAAGGGGGTGGAGTTGTAGGCCGATAAAATCGCGTTCCAGTGGAGGTGTCGCCAATTGCCGTGATCCGAGATCCGCGTGTCTCTCATGGGGGCGGTGTCACTTTTCGCCTTCTCTACCGGGATGCTTAACGTCATCGGTCCGTTGGCTCCCGCGATCACGCACCGGTTGCGGTACGACTGCTTTTGGTAATGGTCGTGTACCTCGATCTGGGCGCTATGGGCATGAAGCAGTGCCGCGTAGTATTCCACGGGAGCGAGGTAAAAGGAGGGCAAGAGTACCCGTGTTACGCGGGGATGTTCGCGTTTCGGAACAGCCGCTTCCATCGTATCCTCCCTTTAAACCAGCCCCGGTCTTTCTCCAGCGACAACCAGATGAGCTTGGGCTGCCCCACGATATGATCCTCGGGCACGAATCCCCACACGCGGGAGTCGGCCGAGTTGTGGCGGTTATCGCCCATCATGAAGTAGTAGTCGAACTTGAAGGTGTAGGAATCGGCCGCCTCCCCGTTGATGTAGACCACCCCGTCGCGGTAGGCGAAGTCGTTCCCCTCGTAGTTCTTGATGCAGCGCTCGTAGGCTGCCACCTTGAAGTCCACGTCCCCATCGAAGGTGAGGGTTGCCCCTTTCTCAGGTATCCATACCGGGCCGTAGGTGTCCCGGGTCCATCCACCGTCATGATCGAGCGGGTAGTAGTAGCCTATGCTGGGTTGCTCTTTCTCTTTGATAACATTCCAGACGAACGGTTTGGCCTTTACTTTCTCTACCATCTCTCCTGTCATGGGGATACTAAAGTAGAGCCTGCCATTATTTCCGTTGCGGGCATACAACCCGAAAAGCGCCATGCTCAGGCTATCCACTCCGGTGAGGTCTTGCGAGCGGGGTACCTGTTGCCCGTAACTCTCCAGTGTATAGTCGACCTTGTTGATTCCCAATTCCGTGAAAAGTTCCGTGGAGATTTGGGTCCCGTCGGTATGAATCATGTAGTTATGTTGCGCCAGGCGAGGGTTGGGGATGTACTGCCCGTCGATGTAAACCGTGTCGTTCCGCATCTCCAGGGTCTCTCCCGGAAGGCCAATGCAGCGCTTCACGTAGTTTTCCCGCCGGTCTACCGGGCGGTACACCACCTCGCCGTACGAGCGCTTGTCGGCACGTATCCCGGCGCTCCCCTCGAGATGGCGCTTTGCCAGGGAGTAGAAGTCCTCGGCCTGCCGGTTTAGTGCCACCGTGTCGCCCGTGGGGAAGTTAAAGACCACGATGTCGTTGCGTTTTACCTGTCCGAATCCCTTCAGTCGCCGGTACTTCCATTGCGGTTTCTCGAAGTACGACTTGCCCCCTACCACCGGCATGGTGTGCTGCGCCAACGGGAACGAGAGTGGGGTGATGGGCGAGCGGGGACCGTAGCTGAGCTTGCTGACCGCCAGGAAATCGCCTACCAACAGCGACTTTTCTAAGGAGGAAGTAGGAATCTGGTAGTTTTGGAAAAAGAAGGTGTTGATGAAGTAGACCGCGATAAGCGCGAATATGATGGCGTCGACCCACTCCATGGTTTTCCGGACCGCTTTGCTTTTCGATCGCTTCCAGAAGCCCCAAGGCAAGAACTTGGTGATGTAGATGTCCAGTATAAACGGGATGACTATTAACACCCACAGCGAGCGGGCCCATGCGGCGAACAGGAGGGTAAGCACCATCCACGTGGCGCACCAGATCCACTGGCGGCGGCTTGCGTTCTGAAATCGCTCGCGCAGTGTTGGGCGAGCGCTTTTATTCGGCCGTGTTTGCTGACGTTGCTGATGGGTAGACGGTTTTTTGCTCATAGGTTATCGTCGTTTTGTTGCTTAAATGGTTTATTTCAAGTTTAGCAGGTCGCTCATGGTGAGGAAGCCCCTCTTCCCTTTCGTGAATTCCGCCGCCAGCACCGCGCCCAAGGCAAAGCCCTTTCTACTTTTCGCCTCGTGGGTGATGCGGATAGAGTCTACATCCGACTCGTAGATCACGCTATGGATACCGGGCACCTCGCCTTCACGAAACGCTTCCACGTGTAGTGTGTCGGGCTCATCGCCCTTTAGCGACCACCTTTGCTTTCGGTCTAGCTGTTCCAGGATACCCTCGGCGAGCGTGATCGCGGTGCCGCTAGGTGCATCCAGCTTGTGGATGTGATGGGTCTCTTCCATCCGTGCATCGTATTCGCTGAACCGGTTCATCATCCGGGCGAGAGCCTTGTTGAGCTCGAAGAAGAGGTTGACACCCAAGCTGAAGTTGGAGGCGTAGAAAAAGGCCAAGCCCGCTTGCTCACACGCCCCCTTCACCCGGTCCACCTGCTCCAGCCACCCGGTCGTGCCGGAAACGACGGGTACACCCGCCTCAAAGGCGAGAAGGTAGTTTCTCACGGCGCTGGTGGGCGCGGTAAACTCGATCGCCATATCAGCACTCTTGAACTCGGGTGAGGCGAACTTCTCCTCTTCATGTAGATCGATGGTGGCAACGATTTCGTGACCCCTCTCGCGGGCCACCTTTTCAACCTCTCGCCCCATCTTGCCGTAACCAATGATTGCTATTTTCATACGATTGTTTTGCTCTTTTACATGTCGGTTTCATACGACAAAAGTACATGAAAAAACAGCTTTATCCAAGTGCGCACGCTAAAAACATCATGTTCAAGCTACTTAGGCTACGTTTACTATCGTGGAGAGCCTTTCCCCGTTATATTCCTTTTCCATGGTTTAAAGCCACCCGTGCTCCTTGTACCACGCGACCGTTTTAGCAATCCCCTCCCTTAACTGGTGCGTGGGTGTGAAGCCGATGGCTTCCCGGAGAGGGGTGATGTCGCACGTCCAATTGCGCTGCTTCATGATGGTGTACTTGTCGCTGTTAAAGGTAGTGGTCCTCCCAAATAAGGCGGTCCACTTCTCGCTGAGGAAGGCCGCGGGTTTCACGATCCACAAGGGAACCTTTACCCGTAGCACCCGTTTTCGTTGCAGCGTCTCCTGTACGATTGCATTGAACTCGCTGTCAGTATAGCTATCGCCGTCCGATACCAGAAACTCCCTTCGGGTAATCCCCTTTTTCAAGAGCGTGAAGATGATGTCCACCAGGTCTTCGCTGTAGATAAACGACAACCGCTGTTCCTTGAAGCCGGCTCCCACGTTCAACCCGCTTTTAACCGCCTTCATCAGGATGAGGTAATCTTTGTCCCGCGGGCCGTACACACCGGTGGGGCGAAGGATCAGGTAGGGGAAGTTGTCGAGGCCCTTCAAGTAGTTCTCTGCTAGTAGCTTGCTCCTCCCGTAGGCCGTGTTGGGGTTGGGGACGTGATCCGCCTGAAAGGGGGTGTAACCAACCTCATCGCCCACGCCCAGGACACCGAGTGTGCTCATCAGCACGAAACCATCGGGCTGCAGTCCCTCCTCGATGAGCACGTCGACCAAATGACGGGTATATTCGAAGTTCACCCGGTAAAAATCGGCTTCACGAAGCGCTTGCGTGGCCCCGGCAATGTGGAGGATGTAGTCGAAGCGCCCCTGCTGATCCACGAAAGTGCGTAGTCGCCCCCTTAGCTTCTCTTTGTCGTGGTACGGCAAATCGATAAAGCGAATTCGATCGTCTTGTAGGTAGGCGCGGCTACTGCTCTTTCGGATACCGGCCCAAGTTTCGAACCCCAGTCCAAGAGCCCTGTCCACCGCCGTGCTCCCGATAAAGCCGCTGGCGCCCGTGATAAGAATTTTCTTCCCGTTCATTGCTGATTTCTTGTTATGGATCGTCCTGCAAAAATAAACATTGCCGCCCTATTTGCGAAATTTGGCTACACCCTTTTGGAGGATGTGAGAAAGGTGAAACATAGGGGCAGTATCAATTTTTTTTTATTACTTTGCAGTAATGAAAGCCAAATTAAGAGTATGAGCAAGAAAAAGAGAGCTACTTCGCCGGCACCCCGGATTAGAAGGAGTGAGCTAATAGATGCGATCAGCGAGTTCCTCACGATCAATAAGGAAAAGCAGTTCAATTACAAGCAGATTGCCGCGGCGTTAAACGTGCAGGGTGAAGAGGGTAGGAGACTGCTGCTTGCCGTTCTCGATAAGATGCGAGACGATGAGCTGGTGCTGGAATCATCCAGGGGTAGGTACCGGATTAATGACCGGGGGTTGATCCTCGAGGGCCGCTTTGAGCGGAGAAGTAACGGGAAAAACTTCTTCGTGCCGGATGACGACGGCAATATTGTTCATGTTGCCGAGCGTAACAGCATGCACGCGATGAACGGCGATAGGGTACGGGTACAATTGCTCGCGAAACGGAGGCGGTCGGATACGGAAGGAGCCGTAATCGAGATACTGGAGCGTGCGCGGAATCGTTTTGTGGGTGTTTTAGAGGTACAGCACCATTTTGCTTTCCTGGTGATGGATAGTAAGTTCTTGGCGAACGATATATTTATCCCGAGAGAGGAATTTAACGGGGCTAAGGATGGTGATAAAGTGGTGGTCGAGATCGTGGAGTGGCCGCACAAGGCCAACAACCCGGTGGGGAAAGTGGTGGATGTGCTGGGGCAACCGGGGAAAAACGACACCGAGATGCATGCGATCCTAGCGCAGTACGGCTTGCCTTACCATTACCCCAAGCAGGTGGAGGAGTACGCGGCTAAAATAGAGGATACCATCGGGAAAGAGGAGATCGCCCGCCGGGAGGATTTTCGCGATGTCTTCACAATTACCATCGATCCGAAAGACGCGAAAGATTTTGACGATGCTCTCTCGTTCCGGTCGATTGACACTGACCTATGGGAACTGGGGGTGCATATTGCCGACGTGACCCATTACGTGAAGCCCGGCGACCCAGTGGACGTGGAGGCGGAGAACCGGGCTACCTCTGTCTACCTGGTAGACCGTACCGTGCCGATGCTGCCGGAGCGGCTGAGCAACGAGCTCTGCTCGTTGCGTCCCCGTGAGGAGAAGCTCTGCTTTTCGGTCATCTTCCAGTTGAACCAAAACGGGGAGGTTAAACAGTCGCGTATTGCCCGCACCGTCATCAAATCGGATAGCCGGCTTACTTACGAAGATGCGCAGGCGGTGATAGAGACCGGAAAGGGCGACTTTTCGGCCGAGCTCCTGCAGATGAATCAGTTGGCCCAGCAACTACGAGAGCGTCGCTTCGCCAACGGGGCCATCAACTTCGACCGGTACGAGGTGAAGTTCAACCTCGACGAAAAGGGTAAACCCCTGGGGGTTTACTTCCAGGAGGCGAAAGAGTCGAACCACCTGATCGAGGAGTTCATGTTACTAGCGAATAGGACGGTGGCCGAGCTCATCGGCCGGGTACCCAAGGCGAAGAAGGTCAGGCCCTTCGTCTACCGGGTGCACGATGTGCCCGACCCGGAGAAACTGGACACGTTCAACACCTTTATCCTGCGCTTCGGGCATAAGATTAAGGCTACCGGCACCAAGGTGGAGGTGGCCAAAAGTATCAACTCGCTGCTGGATAAGATACAGGGTCGCCCCGAGGAGAACCTGATCGAGACAATCGCGATACGAACCATGTCCAAAGCTGAGTACAGTACCAAGAACGTGGGGCATTACGGGTTGGCGTTCGATTACTACACCCATTTCACTTCACCCATCCGCCGCTATCCCGATATGTTGGTCCACCGTTTACTGGCACGCTACCTGGATGGAGGTAAGGGCGTGGATCAGAAGGGCCTCGAGGAGCAGTGCGAACATTGTTCCCAAATGGAGCAGGTGGCAGCGAACGCCGAGCGGGATTCCATCAAGTATAAGCAGGTGGAGTTCATGGCCGATAAGGTGGGTAAGGTGTACGACGGCGTGGTCTCTGGCGTGACCGAGTGGGGTATTTACGTGGAGATCAACGAGAATAAGTGCGAGGGGATGATCCCCATCCGCGAGTTGGATGATGACTTTTACGAGTTGGACGAAAAGAACTACCGGCTGGTCGGAAGGCGTACCAGGCGAGAGTATCGCCTGGGGCAAGCCTTGACCATCCAGGTGGCACGGGCTAATCTGGAGAGGCGACAGCTTGATTTCAGCTTGGCGTAGTTGTTTTTCCTGCTAGTGATCTTTCACTGGGTAAGTGCTTTTTTTCGGTCTGCTAGTTTTTTACGGGAAACCTTCAGCCTATTTAAACTAACCGAACCATGACTTTTTCCGAAGAGATCAAGCAGCAGGCATTGTCGTTGGGGTTCGACGCGTGTGGCATCTGCCGGGCGCACGATAGTGGCAAGGAGGGACGCTACAGGCAATGGCTCTCGGAAGGTGGTCATGCCGGGATGAGCTACCTGGCGCGCAACGTGGAGAAGCGGCTCGATCCGGGGCTGCTGGTGGCGGGTGCCCGCTCTATCATTTCCGTGGCCCTCAATTACTACCCCCATTATAAACAACCCGGCGGTGCGCCCCGTTTCGCGTATTACGCGTACGGGAGGGACTATCACGAGGTGATGTGGGAGAAGCTGGGGCAACTCTTTTCGTTTATCAAGGGACGTTACCCAGAAGTGATCGGTCGTTGTTTCTGTGATTCGGCGCCCGTGTTGGAACAGTTTTGGGCAGCCCAGGCGGGCATTGGCTTCGTGGGGAAAAACACGTTGTTGATCATTCCGGGACGGGGGTCGTTTTTCTTCTTAGGAGAGATTATCCTTTCTTTGGAACTGGAGTACGATGATCCTATCGACGAGTTGTGTGGGGAGTGTCGGCAATGTCTTGACTTCTGCCCCACCGGCGCCATCGAGCGGCCATATTGGCTGAATAGCGAAAAGTGCATCTCGTACCAAACCATCGAGAACCGGGGGGAGATCGCTCCCGAGGTGGTTCATAACCTTAGGAATAACGTGTTCGGGTGTGATATCTGCCAGTTGGTTTGCCCATTCAATCGAGGCGCTCGACCGCACGACACACCTCAGTTTACACCGTCGGATGAGTTCTTGTCACTCGACTTGGAACGGTTGACGGAGATGGACGAGGATGGTTACCGTAAACTGTTTCGCCACTCCGCCGTGAAAAGGGCCAAGTTTGCCGGGTTGAAAAGGAACGTGGCCGCGATTTCCAAAACTCGCGACAAATAGCTATTTTTGCCCTTGGTAATGGAAGAGAGATTCGACATACATAGCCAACGTCACCTGCAGGAGGAGGAGCGCGAATTTGAAAACAGCTTGCGCCCCCTTACCTTTGATGACTTTAGTGGTCAGGAGAAGATCGTGGAGAACCTGAAGGTGTTCGTGAGCGCCGCCCGTATGCGGGGGGAGTCGCTTGACCACGTGCTGCTTCACGGGCCGCCCGGGTTGGGCAAAACCACCCTCTCGAACATCATCGCGAACGAGCTGGGCGTAGGTTTTAAGGTGAGTTCCGGCCCGGTGCTGGATAAGCCGGGTGACCTGGCCGGTATCCTCACATCACTCGAACCCAACGATGTCCTTTTCATTGATGAGATCCACCGCCTCTCGCCGGTGGTCGAGGAGTACCTCTACAGCGCGATGGAGGATTACCGAATCGATATACTGATTGACAAGGGACCAAGCGCCCGCTCCATTCAAATTGATCTGAACCCGTTCACGCTTGTCGGGGCGACTACCCGCAGTGGTTTGTTAACCAGCCCGTTGCGTGCGCGATTCGGTATCAACATGCACCTGGAGTACTACGAGGTGGAGACGCTCACCGGCATCATATCGCGCTCGGCGGATATCTTGCGCGTTCCCTGCGAGCCCGCGGCAGCCAGGGAGATCGCCTCCCGGAGCCGGGGAACTCCCCGCGTGGCGAACGCGTTGCTGCGGAGGGTACGCGACTTCGCACAGGTAAAGGGGAACGGCTATATAGACCGGGCTATCTCCGCGTACGCGCTGGAAGCGCTTAATATCGACAAGTACGGCTTGGACGAAATAGACAACAAGATATTGTTGACCATCATCGATAAGTTTAAGGGGGGCCCTGTGGGAATTACCACGATCGCCACGGCCGTCGGGGACGACGCCGGCACCATCGAAGAGGTGTACGAGCCTTTCTTGATCAAGGAGGGGTTCATCAAGCGGACTCCACGTGGCCGGGAGGCTACGGAACTCGCGTATCGGCACTTGGGGCGCAAGCGAGCAAACGAGCAGGGCACGCTGTTTTAAATTGGCAGGCTTTCGTTTAGTGTAGTGATACTTTTTTGCTTTCAAGGCGAAGACCTTAGCATTTTTCGCGGGGACACTTCCTGCGAAGTTCGTGTTATAAAAGAAAAGCTGTTCGAGGCGAAGCCAAATTCTTTTCTTTTAGCGAATAAGCAGTTGATGGGTCGTGAAATTCACTCCGTAGTTATTTGCTGCGTTCGGCAAAGCCAAAGCAAGCTTTGCGTTTGCTCTCACTTATCGCAAATATTTACGTCAGTCAAGCCTGAAAGCAAAAAGACCAAGTTTGAGCACGAAAGTTTTGTCCCCTTAAAAGTTGCTGAAAATCAACTCCAGTTTCAAGTTCCCTTTTCGTTTATCCAATATGGCCGCCGTGGGCCACATCTGGTTGTGGATCGCGGTCAGCACCTGGGTGGAGCCACCGTAATAGCTGGTTTGGACGGAGGTGAAGCGTAATGGTTGATCATGGTGGAGATGTTGTTGAACTGGTACGAGTAGGTGGTCCTATCGAACGAGTCCGATAGGAAACTGGTCACGTCGTCCTTCAGCTTTCGCTTCTCGAAGAAACCGGCGAGCGAGTCCTCGTTCACGAGCAGCAAGTACTCGGGCGGGCTGAGTTTCACCATCTGGTTCTCCAGCGCATCGGGCATCGCGTATACCGTGAAGTTGGCCAGGTTCAAGGCCTGCGACTTCAACTTTTCATGAATGTCTGGCCTAGAGAGGGGGAAGATAATCTTCGTGTTCACGCCCGCTGGACTCTTCACGTAGGAGTAGTCACTGTTCTCCACGAGCAGATGATCATTCTTATTCTCCACGCGGTTTATTTGCGTTACCTCTGGGGTGATATTCAAACGAAACTTGGAGGTTCGGATGGTGTCTGTACCCTTGGACGATCCTCCCTTATCGGTGTAGTGGTAGTGCACGTCAAGTGAGGTGAGGTTCACGCTGAGGATGGTGCTGTTACCAAAGCTGGTGGTGAAGTACAAGCCGGGGAAGTACTCCCGAAAAGTATCCGCGTCGGCCAGCTTGCCATGCCCCTCTTTCTTGTATTCCGTGAGGAAGTTTTCTCCGATCGATTTCGGTAGCTGTACGTTGATATCGTATACCTTGTAGTAATCCGCGTTGTACCCCGTGGTGTAGGTCTCCGTGTGGTAGGTGGCGTTTTTTCCCGTGAACAGGCTCGTCCCTAACGGTGCCGACATGTCGGCAAACGCTTCCGGGTCGATATGGGTGTAGTTATTCAGACCCTTTAACGACTTAGTGACCTCGTAGACCGATAGCCTCATGGGGGTCAGCGAATCGCCCATCATGGTGGTATAGGAGATCACCGTCCTCACAGAGTCAACTATTGCACCCTGCTTGAACTCGGCACCCGGGGAGAGGTAGAATTCACCGATGTATTCCGACTTGATGGAGCCGAACACCGGATCGATATATTCTCCCAACACGGGATAGTTGGTTTTGGAAAACACCGAGTCTACTTTCACCGTCGTAGCTTCCAGCATGAGCGTATCAACGCCCACGGATAGACGATCCTGCTTAGGCTGGATGGTAAACCCTACCTGACGGAGGTTGTCGTCGCACGAAATGGTGATGACAGCGAGAAAGGTGATGAAAAGCCCTTTGTATAAGGATTTCAGCTTCATTCGATTCAATAAAATGGTTTTAACCCCACAAATATCTAAAAAAAATACGTTACTAAAAAGCTTGTGAGGCTCTTTCTGTCACTTTTTAATGATATTTTGGGATCGCTCCCAACAGGTGAATGTTGGATTCTCCTCAACCAGGGTGGTTAATCACGTGGGGAAAACGAGCCTCGTCGCGAACTGTTTGGGTTACCCCACGATCTTGTCGTAGAAGGCGTCGATGCTATCCGCGTAGCTATCGAAATCAGCCTCAAAGGGGAGGACCGGTGTTTTCTGCTCGTTGAGGTACGCCTTCAGATCGGGGTTTATGGTATCGCTTCCCAGGATGATGCCGTCCGAAAAGTCGATTGCCAGCTTCATCAGGTTCGCGTAGTCCATGGAGCCCCGCGCTTTCACCTTGTCTATTTCGGGCTCGCCGATTCCTTCAAACCGTAGCTTGTCGGCTGTGCGCATGTTGAATGGTTTTTTCATCTCCTCGTTGTAGAGGGAACAGATTACCTTGGCGTCTTTGAAGCAGGGATCATCGGCGTACCCCTTTTTGATGTAGAGGGGTGCCATGGCGCTGAACCAACCGTGGCAGTGCACCAAGTCGGGTACCCACCTCAACTTCTTGATGGTTTCCATCACCCCGCGAACGAAAAAGATGCTCCGCTCGTCGTTGTCGTCGTACTCTTCGCCGTTTTCATCGACCAGGGTCTCCCGATCCTGGAAGTAGTCTTCGTTATCGATAAAATAGACCTGCATACGGGCAGCCTGTATCGAGGCCACCTTGATGATCAACGAATGGTCGGTATCATCGATGATGAGGTTCATCCCCGAAAGGCGAATCACCTCATGAAGCTGGTTGCGCCGCTCGTTGATATTCCCGTACTTAGGCATGAAGGTGCGAATCTCTTTGCCTTTTTCCTGAATAGCTTGAGGCAAGTACCGTGAGATATTCGAGATGGGGGTCTCGTCGATGTAGGGATAAATTTCCTGCGAAATGTACAAAATTTTCTTTTGAGTCATGGAGCTAATAATCTTAGTTTGAGTACAAAGATAATAAAAAAAATCCACATAATTACAAAATTAAACGGTAAAATATTTTTAACATATTGATAATCAGCAATCTGCTTTTCTTTTCAGGAGTGTTCTTCACGTTAGGCAAGCGTCTTGGCTTGCCGTGATTGTTTGACGTGCAACGTGTTGGTTTTACGAATAAATATGTATCTTTACCCCATCGATATGGGCGGTAATGATGGATGCGGGTGGGTTTACCGTGCGCTACGGCGGTGACTGTCGTGGGTTGGTGTATACCCGTGTGTCACGGTGATTAATGGTGTGTCGTGAAAAAAATGTTGCCCGTTATCGAGTGATGTAAAAGAAACAAATCAAAACGGGGATGCAAAGAAGATGGAGGGTGCTGTTTTTCACGCTGCTCCTCTGTTCCTGGGCAACGCTGAACGCTCAGGAGCAAAGGTGGCGTGTGGGGTATGATTTTTTTTTCGATAACCAGGAGTATGCCCGCTCCACTTTCGCGCCGGCCCAAACGATGAAGGGGATGTGGTTGAGCCCCGTGGGCGGTATCGCCTGGAAATCGGGACACTCGTCCAATGCCCTCTACGCGGGTGCGCGTATTTTGTCTATCCCGGGGTCGAAGGAGACGATCGACAAGCTGCAGGCACTTCTTTTTTACCAGTACGATTCACCCAAGGTGCTTTTCCGCGCGGGTGCTTTTCCCAGGGGAGAGGTGCTGCCTAACTATTCCAACCTCTTTTTTAGCGACTCTATCGCTTATTTCAGGCCGTTGATGCAGGGGCTCTTTTTTCAGGTGGGACGGGGCCGAAACTTCATGAATGTCTGGATGGATTGGACGGGTCACGCCACGGCCGATACCCGGGAGAGCTTTTTCGTGGGGGCATCGGGGAAGGTGTCCACCGCGTTCCTCTTTGCCGATTTCCAATCCTACATGTTTCATTACGCGGGCACCCTGCCAATGAACCCGGCTTACGGGGTAAGCGAGCAACTACAGGGCATCTTTTCGTTAGGCGTGGAGCGAGATAGGGAAAACGGCCTCAAGGGAATGGCGTCGGTTGGCCTGTTTGTTGGGCTGGAGCGAGACCGTAATGCCGATGAGTCGTACCTGCCCCTGGGGTTCACCGCACGTGTCAACGCCGAGATTCACGGGATAGGTACCGAGAACACCTTTTACGCGGGGGATGCCCGGTCCAGGCTCTTCTCGCGGTACGGTACCGATCTGTACTGGGGGTCTCGGTTTCTGCAAGGCTCTCCTTACCTGCAAAGCAAGTGGTACATCCGGTTGATGGAGTCGGGCTACGTTGCTGTAAAGCTAAACGGCAACCTACACGTGTCGCAAGGTGAAGCCATGTTTCAGCAGGTGCTGACCGTTGCGGTCTCGGTGGACAACTTTTCCGAGCCGGGAAGCGGGCGGCCAATCTTTCCTTGGATGAAACTATTCCAATAAGGTTGTTCACAACGAATAAACGGCAGGATATAACTACATGGTTGGAAGTCGCGTGGCTGGAAGTAAATAGGAATATGGTAGGGAATAAGTTAACAGCACGGTATACATAAAGGTGATATAGATAAACGGTGGGAAACAAGCTAAACGGTACGATGGAATCAATCAAACAGCAAATTGAGCGGCTACGAGCGGAGCTGCACGAGCATAATTACAACTACTACGTGCTGTCGCGGCCCGTTATCTCCGACTTCGAGTTCGACCAGAGGATGAGGCAGCTAATGGAGCTGGAGGCGTCGCACCCGGAATATTACGACCCCAACTCCCCGTCGGTACGGGTGGGAAGTGATATCAGCAACCGCTTCACCCAAGTGGAGCACCGCTTCCCGATGCTTTCGTTGCAGAACAGCTATTCCGAAGGGGAAGTGGCCGATTTTTATAACCGGGTTCAGCGGGCGCTGAACGAGCCTTTCGGGATCGTCAGCGAGTTGAAGTATGACGGCACATCGATCTCGCTGGTCTATGAAGAGGGTCGCCTGGTACGGGCAGTCACGCGGGGCGATGGGACCAAGGGGGACGACGTGACGGCCAACGTGCGCACCATCCGGAACGTACCGCTGCTCTTGAAGGGCGATGGTGTTCCCGCGTATCTTGAGGTAAGGGGCGAGATCGTGATGCCATGGAACTCGTTTGACGCGCTCAACGAGGAGCGGGAAGAGCAGGGGGAGGAGCCGTTTGCGAACCCCCGCAACGCGACTTCCGGCACGATAAAGCTGCTCGACTCGCGGGAGGTGGCCTCCAGGGGGCTGGTGTCGTACGTGTACAACGTGACCGCCGAGTCACTGCCCAGCGATAGCCACTACGATAATTTGGTGCGGGCAAGGGAATGGGGCTTCAACGTGTCGACCGCGATGAGGCGATGCGATACCCTGGAGGAGGTGTTCGATTTTCTGAAGCAGTGGGACGAGAAGCGAAAGGAGCTACCCGTGATGACCGACGGGGTGGTGCTGAAGGTCGACTCGCTGGTACAACAGCGCAACTTGGGTGCTACTTCCAAGTTCCCCCGCTGGTCCATCGCCTACAAGTTCAATGCCGAGCAGGCCGTCACGAGGCTGGCATCGGTCTCCTACCAGGTAGGGCGTACCGGGGCAGTCACCCCCGTGGCCAACCTCGACCCGGTGCTACTGTCGGGGACGACCGTCAGGCGGGCGTCACTCTACAACGAAGATGCGATCGAGGCGCTGGACCTTTATATTGGCGATCAGGTATACGTGGAGAAGGGGGGAGAGATCATACCCAAGATTACTGGTGTGGACCGGGAGGCCCGCTTCATGTTGGGCGAGAAGGTGACTTTTATTCGACGATGTCCCGATTGCGGGACTCCGTTGGTGCGTAACGATGACGAGGCGGTGCACTATTGCCCCAATAGCGAGGGGTGTCCCCCGCAGATAAAGGGGCGTATCGAGCACTTCGTGAGCCGCCGCGCCATGGATATCACCATGGGACCTGAGACCATTTCGTTGTTGTACGATAATGGGTTGGTGCATGATGCGGGCGACCTTTACCTGTTGCGGTTCGACGATCTGGTGCACCTGGAGCGTTGGGGGGAGACCAGCGCGAATAACCTCATCGAGAGCATCAACAAATCGAGGGCCGTACCGTACGAGCGGGTGCTGTTTGCCTTGGGGATACGTTTCGTCGGCGAGACGGTGGCCCGCAAGCTGGCGCATGCCTTTCCCGATATCGACCTGCTGGCCAAGGCTTCCGAGGAGGAGCTGATGGCGGTGGAGGAGATCGGTGAGCGTATCGCCCGGAGCGTGATCGACTTCTTCGCGCAACCGGATCGGGTGAACCTTGTGAGCCGTCTGCGGGAGCAGGGTCTTCAATTCGCCCTGAGCGAGGAGGCGTTAGCTACCCGAACCGATAAGCTTGAGGGGCTCACCATCGTGATTAGCGGGACTTTCGAGCTACACTCGAGGGATGAGTATAAGGCGATGATTGTGCAACATGGAGGCAAGAATAGCGGTTCGGTATCGAAAAAGACAGACTATATCCTTGCCGGCGAAAACATGGGGCCGGCCAAGCTGGAAAAGGCACGCAAGCTGGGGGTGAAAATTATCGACGAGAAAAGCTTCCTGGAAATGTTGGGATAAAAGGGAAAGGTTTTCGCGACAAGTTGTCACGTTGTTGCCTGTTTGCCGTTGTCTTTCAGGGCAGGTATTATGTGAATACTCGTATCAATCACTCGTTCATGGAGAAGCTGTGGTTGCCGATATGGTGGCCGTCGGCGAAGAGGTCTACCTGGTAGGTGCCGGCCATCAGGAACTCCTCGATATCCCAGTAGAGGGTCACCGGTATCTCTTCCCCCCCGTACTCAACGGTACGCCGCATGGAGTACTGGATATCCCTGTTCTCGTAGGGGAACGTGTTCGATGCGCTTTTGGTGAGTAGCGACCCATCGGGAGCCATCAGTCGGGCGTAGATGGTGCGCTCACCGGGCTCGGCGGTGATGTTGCGGGCCACCGTGAACGAAATAACGAACTGGTTGCTACGGCTCAAGCGGGTCTGCTCCCTGCCGCGGTCGTTGACCGCCTTTGCGCTGATATTCGTGGCTACCAGCTGGGCAGCCAGCGATACCTTTTCTGATAGTTGCTCACGCTCTTGAGACACCTTGCGCAGGGTTTGGCTGGTTCGCTGGTATTGGTCGGATATTTGCCGGTTCTCGGCGCGCAGCTCCTCGTTTAGCCGGTTGAGGGAGTCGATCTGTTGCACGTAGGAGCGGAGGATCTTGCGCAGCGTGGCCAGTTCCTCCTTTAGCCGTTTGATCTCCGCCTTGTCGGCCGCGCTGGTCATCCGCAACTCCTCCTGAAGACGCTGTACTTTTGCCTGCTCGTTTTCGAGCTTGTACAGCAGCGAATCGTTCTGCACGCTGAACTTGAATCCCTCGTACTGAAGCGAGATGGCCTCGTACTCGTCCTCCAAATCCTGCTTTTCAATCACGAACTGCTCCTGCATCTCGCTCATTTGCCGATTCCGGGTAATTAAAAACCCAAGGAGGATAACCAAAACAACGGCTAGCACCCCAATCAAAGCAATCAACTGAGGCGTTCGCTCTTTTAACTCTTTCTTCATCCAAGCACTTTTTCAGTCCACTTTTTTCTATCGTCGGCAAAAATAGAGGATTTCACGCTAAAACCCAATGTTTCAAGGGGTTTTTTAATATATTTAAGAATTGATGATGTGGAGAGGATGGTCTCTCCGGTGGTTACCTCTTTACTTTACTACGTTCCTCTCTAAAAGTTGACTTTAAGGGGCAAGGGAGGATTCCTTGCTGCTCAAAAAATGGAGAGTTTCGTTTTCGTGGTGAACTCTTCCAGGAAGAGCATTCCCTTGTGCGAGTTTCCTTTCTTGTTGAGCCGGGGGCTCCACACCGCGATGCTGTACCGCTCGGGATGAACTGCCACGATACCGCCACCCACGCCGCTTTTGCCCGGCAGGCCTACTTTGAACGTGAACTGCCCTGCCTCATCGTAGAAGCCGCAGGTTTGCATCAGCGCGTTGGTGCGTTTGGTTCGGCTGGGCGAAAGGATCTGTTGACCCGAGTAGGGGACCACCCCGTTGTTAGCCAGGAACAGGAAGGCTTCGGCAAGCTCCCGGCAGCTCATCTCGATGGAGCAGAGCTGGAAGTAGAGATCCATCACTTGGTTGATATCGTTGTGGATGTTGTGAAACGACTTCATGAGGTTGACCAGCGCGTAGTTGCGAAAGCCTGTCTCCTTCTCGGATTGAGCCACCCGAGGGTTGAACCGGATGGAGTGGTGGGGCGTTAACTCGTGGATGAACGAGAGGATCGCGTCCATGGGGGAGGCGAGCTCACTCACCAGTATGTCGCACACCACGATGGCGCCGGAGTTGACGAAAGGGTTCCGGGGGATTCCCTTATCGTACTCCAGCTGAACCAGCGAGTTGAAGGGCGTACCCGCGGGCTCCAGGTCCATTCTCTCCCAGATATCGCTTTTCACGCGGGAGTAGGCGAGCACGAACGAGAAAACTTTGGCAATACTCTGGATGGAGAAGCGCTTCTCGGCGTCACCGAAAGCATATTTCTCACCGTTGATAGTAGCCAGGAACACGCCAAACTGGTCGGGGTTTACCCGTGCCAACTCGGGTATATAGTCCGCTACATGCCCTTCGTCCTTAACCGATTGAAGCTCCCGGTAGATCTCCTGAAAGATGTTTTCGTAATTCATGACCAGTCAAAGATAAAGTTTTTTCCTATCTTTATCGCTCTAAATGCACGAAATTTGCGAAGCGAACTTGAAAGCAAAAGTGAAAAAGGTATCGATATGCAAAATTACAGTGAAAAAACGATAATAATATTATGAAGAGATTGTGTGCAACGTTGTTGCTAACCCTCGCCTGGGTTTGGATGGTTTCCGCCGACGAGGGGATGTGGATGCCCCACCTGATCAAGCAGCAGAAACTCCAAGAGATGAAAGCGTTGGGGTTGGAGCTGGATGACCGGGACATCTACAATCCCGAGGGCAGTTCGCTGAAAGACGCGGTGGTTCAGTTTGGTGGGGGGTGTACCGGTGAGGTGATCTCGTCGGAAGGGCTCGTGCTGACAAACCACCATTGTGGCTACGGCCAGATACAGAGACATAGCTCCCTGGAAAACAATTACCTCGATGATGGCTTTTGGGCGAAGACGAGGGAGGAGGAGTTGCCCAACCCGGGGTTGACCGTAACGTTCACCTGCTCCATCGAAGAGGTGACCGATTGGGTGAAGGCTTGTTTGGAGAGGGATAAGGAGAAGGATGTAGATGGTATATTCTTCCTGTCGCCCAACTATCTCAACCGGATTGCCCGTGAAAAGGTGGGTGAGGCGTTCTTGAGCGCGAACCCCGGAATGGAGGTGGAGATCAAGCCCTTCTTCAACGGGAACCAGTACTACCTGTTCACGAAGAGGGTCTATTCCGACGTGCGGTTGGTGGGGGCACCCCCTAGCTCCATCGGTAAGTTCGGAGCAGATACCGATAATTGGACCTGGCCCCGCCATACAGGCGATTTTGCACTGTTTAGAATATACACCGACCGAGAGGGGAACCCCGCTGAGTACGCCGCTGATAACGTGCCGTTGAAGCCCGAGCGGTGGTTGACCCTCTCCACCAAGGGAGTGAGTGAGGGAGACTTCGCCATGATGCTGGGTTTCCCGGGGAGCACCTATAAATACTACACCTCGTGGGAGGTGGAGGAGCGGCGGGATATCGACTACAATGTTCGGATACGCATGAGGGAGGTGAGACAGCAGGCCATGCTGGAGGAGATGTTGAGCGACCCCGCCGTCAAGATCCAGTACGCGTCCAAGTATTCCGGTTCGACCAACGGCTACAAGAACGCGATCGGCACCAACTGGGCCATTAACCTGCGCGATTTCGAACAGGTGAAACGCGATCAGCAGAATCGCCTGTTAGAGTGGGCAGAGCGGAACAACCAGCCACGCTACGCCGAAGCATTACGGCAGATCGAGACGATGGTGAAGGAGCGGGCTGATGGGCGCTACCGTAGCTGGATGCTGAGCGAGGGCATCAGCCGGGGTGTTGAGTTCGCCAGCGTGCCTAGGGGTGGGTGGTCACGACTGAACAAGGTGTTGGAAGAAATTGGCTCGAGGTGGGGCAGACGATCTCGCCACAAAGAGGAACTGGAGGATGCGTGCCGGCAGTTGATTGACGATTACGCACGTTTTGCCAACAAGGACTACAACGCCAGCGTAGACCGGAAGGTGTCGGTTGCGATGATCACGGAGTACATTCGGCTCATCGATCGGGAGAAGCAGCCCGCCTATTTCAAGAACATAGACGACCAGTTTAATGGCGACGTTGGGGCTTTCGTGAACCATATCTTCGACCAGTCGCTCTTTGGGAACCCGGAAAACTTCGGGCGGTTCAAGTCGAATCCCCTCGCTTACCTGTCCAAGAAGAAAAATAGGACGGCGCTAAGGGAGGATCCCATGTTTTGTTTCGCCCAATCGGTGAGCGACGAGGCGCTCGCGTTGAGAACGGCTCTGGAGGAGTTCGATATCCCTTTCTCCCTGGCAAAGCGGACCTACCTTGAGGGGATCCTCGCCATGGACGGTCCCTACACCCATTTCCCGGATGCTAACCTGACATTGCGGCTGACCTATGGACAGGTCAAGGGCTACCGCCCTTCTGACGCGGTGAACTACGTCCACCAGACCACGCTGGACGGGGTGATGGAGAAGGAGGATCCCGATAATTGGGAGTTCGTGGTTCCGGGGCGACTGAAAGAGCTCTACCAAAAGGGTGATTTCGGGGGTTACGCCCTGGACGATGGGCGGATGCCGGTCAACTTCGTCGCAACGACCCACACGACTGGCGGCAACTCGGGTAGCCCGGTACTGAACGCGAAGGGGGAGCTGATTGGTATTAACTTCGACCGGAATTGGGAGGGGGTAGGAGGGGATATCCAATACCTGCCCGATTACCAGCGAAGCATTATCGTGGATATCCGGTACGTGTTGTTCGTGATCGACCGTTTCGCGGGAGCCGATCATTTAATAAAGGAGTTGGATTTGAATTAACTTAACTTTCGCATATAATCGTTTTATCGCTTTCAGGCTCGACTGGCGCAAATTTCGTGACCTATCTGCTGCTTGATCGCTAAAAGAAAAGAACTCTGCTTCGCAGCACTTTTGCTCGCAACAGCATAACATGAACAAGTTCATTTCTGCATGTATTGCTTAACGCAAAAGTTCAGCTTCGCTTCAAACAGCTTTTCTTTCTTAACGCTATCTTCGCAGGATGTGTCCCCACGAAATTCACGAGGTCTTCGCTTTGAAAGCTCATACAGTAAATAACATGCGAAAGTTCAATAAATTAATTTCCGCAACGCGTTGTCAAAATCGGCCTTGATATCGTCGATATGCTCGATACCGAGCGAGACGCGCAGCAGGTTGGGGTGAACCCCTGCCGCCACTTGCTCCGCCTCCGAGAGTTGCTGGTGCGTAGTGCTCGCGGGGTGAACGATCAGCGTCTTGGCGTCGCCCACGTTCGCAAGGTGGCTAATCATCGATAGGTTGTCGAGAATTTTCGCGGTCTGTTGCACGTCACCCTTCACGAAGAAGGAGAGCACGCCACCAAAACCCCCGTTCTTGAGGTATTTCTTGGCCAGCGGGTGGTACTTGTTACCCTCCAGTCCCGGGTAGTTTACCCGTTCCACCTTAGGATGGCGCTCTAGCCAGCGGGCCAGCTCCAGCGCGTTGAAGTTGGTTCGCTCGGCACGCAGGGAGAGCGTTTCCAGTCCCTGGAGCAACAGGAAGGAGTTGAAGGGACTGTTCACCGGCCCCATATCGCGTAGCCCCTCTACCCGGCAAAGGGTTGCGAAGGCGATGTTGCCGTGGGGCGAGTCCTCTCCAAAGGTATCCCAAAAGTTCAGGCCGTGGTACCCTTCCGAGGGTTCGCTGAACATTGGGAACTTGCCGTTGCCCCAGTTGTAGTTACCCCCGTCGACAATAACGCCACCCATCGAGGTGCCGTGGCCACCGATCCACTTGGTGGCCGAGTGCAGGACCACGTTGGCTCCCCACTCGATCGGGTTGAAGATGTAACCACCTTGACCGAACGTGTTGTCCACGATCAGCGGGATGTCATGCTCGCGTGCCACGGCGGCGATCGCTTCGAAATCGGGCACGTTGTATTCCGGGTTCCCGATGGTCTCTAGGTAGATCGCCTTGGTTCGCCTGTCGATCAGCGAGGCAATGCTATCCACGTCGTCCCCGTTGGCAAAGCGTACTTGAATGCCCAGCCGTGCGAACGACACCTTAAACTGGTTGTAGGTACCACCATAAAGGAAGGAGGTGGAGACGATATTGTCGCCCGCGGAGGCGATGCTATGGATCGCGATAAACTGCGCGGCGTGGCCCGAGGAGGTGGCCACGGCGGCAACGCCCCCTTCCAGCGCGGCCATCCGCTTTTCGAACACCTCGGTGGTGGGGTTCTGCAAACGGGTGTATATGTTCCCGAACTCTTTTAGGCTGAATAGGTTAGCGGCATGCTCGGCGCTCTTGAAGCTGTACGCGGTGGTCTGGTATATGGGAACTGCCCTTGCACCGGTGGTAGGATCCGGTTCCTGCCCCGCGTGCACTTGCAGGGTCTCGAAATGTTTTTTCTTCATTTTTTCAACATCAAAATTTGTTTCCACCAGGGCAACCCGGTGCAATAAGAACGTATAGGTTTCGTTTAATGACAGCTGGTCGAAACGGGACTTTGCCGAGAAGCATACTACTCCGCGAAGATCCGGCTTCTCGCGATCATGCAGGCGCCCACGATACCTGCCTTATGCATCAGCTTAGACGGTACGATGCGTGAGTCCTTATTGACCAGATTTAGGGAGTATTTCCGGATGGAACTGCGGATGGGGAGCATGATGAATCCCCCGGTTTCCGCTACCCTGCCACCAATTACCACCAGTTCCGGGTTGAAAATGTTGATTAACCCGGCGATGTACTTGCCCAGCCTGTATCCCACCTCTTCCACGATCTCGATGCAGAGGGGATCTTCCAAGTTGGTGGCCTTGATAATGTCAGTCAGCGTCAACTCCTCTAGGTCCTTCACCTGCTCGGTAAGGATGGTGCTCTCCCCCTTGGCGATGCGCTCGAGCACGGTTCGGTGGATAGCCAACCCGGAGGCTTCCGTTTCCAGGCATCCCTTCTTCCCGCAGTGACACAGTATCTCGTTGTCGAAAATGGGGAAATGGCCAAATTCGCCTGAGAAGCCCGACTTCCCGTAATAGGGCTTACCATCGATGATGATACCGATACCCAGTCCCCACGAGATGTTCACGAAGATAACGTCTCTCTCTCCTTCCACCGCGCCTTTCATGTATTCGCCGTACGCCATGGCACGGGTGTCGTTATCGATGCCCACGTTATAATTCAACTTGTTAGTCAGCGTTTCCGCGAGGGGTATCTCGTTGAAGTAGAAGCTGCTGTAGCTGTAACCCGACTCCGGGTTCACCCTTCCCGAGATGTTCAGGTTCACGTTAATAATCTTCTCCCTATACTTCTTTTCCACCTTGTTGATGAACTCTTGGATGTGATCGCACAGGAGGTCGAATGACTCTGGTGTGTTATCGTACATGTAGGGGATGTTGATCCGTTGGTCCACGATATTGCCCGTGAAGTCCATCAGGGCAAGGTGCAGGTGGTGGCGGCTCATGTCCACCCCCACGAAGTAGGCCGAAGTAGGGTTGAGGCCGTACAAGATGGGATGGCGCCCCCCCGGGGTGTGTATTTTCCCAAACTCGGTGATGAGTCCTTGATCCTTTAACTCGGTGATGAACTTGGTTATCGTGGGAACGCTCAACTCAAGCTCCCTGGCTAATTCCGCGATGGTGTCGTTTCCCGTCGTGATGAAGTGGTTGATGATATCCTTCTTGACCTGTATACTTTTGGGACTCTTATCAGTCTCTAAAAAGAGTTTCTTTACCATAAGTGGGGATGTTAAATTTAAAAATGAAGCCTTTTGTTTTCCAACCGGAGACAAATATACGAAATGTTTGAGGAACAAAAAAAGAATGGGTGAATTTCATAAATTTTTAATACCTTTACGGCGTCAACCGTTCAATAAATATAAATAAATTGAATATGAACTACTTTTATCTTGTTCCCGCGGCTTCAATCGTGGCGTTGGTTTTTGCCTACTACTTCTTCAAACGGATGATGAAGGAGAGTGAGGGTACTGAAAAAATGAAGACGATCGCGCAGCACGTGCGTGATGGTGCCATGTCCTACCTTAAGCAACAGTACAAGGTAGTGGCTATCGTGTTTGTGATTATCGCGGTGCTTTTCGCGGGTATGGCCTTTTTTGGCCTCCAAAATAGCTGGGTGCCGTTTGCCTTCCTGACGGGTGGTTTCTTCTCGGGCTTGGCCGGCTTCTTCGGAATGAAGACGGCCACGTATGCCTCCGCGAGGACGGCTAACGCGGTGCAGCGTTCTCTGAATAGCGGGCTGAAAATTGCCTTTCGCTCGGGTGCCGTGATGGGTCTCGTGGTGGTGGGATTGGCCCTGCTCGATATCGCCCTTTGGTACCTTATTCTCGACCACTTCGTGGCGGAGGCCACTGCCGGGCATAAGTTGGTTATGATTACCACCACCATGCTTACTTTTGGTATGGGGGCGTCTACGCAAGCGCTGTTTGCTCGCGTGGGTGGGGGTATTTACACCAAGGCGGCCGACGTGGGTGCCGACCTGGTGGGTAAGGTGGAAGCGGGAATCCCGGAGGATGACCCGCGCAACCCGGCGACGATCGCCGATAACGTGGGTGATAACGTGGGCGACGTGGCGGGGATGGGGGCCGACCTCTACGAGTCGTATTGCGGCTCGATCTTGTCGACCGCCGCGCTTGGGGCGGCAGCTTTCAACCTGAACCCCGAGATGCAGCAAAACGCGGTGTTCGCCCCGATGATTATCGCGGCCATAGGGGTTCTTCTCTCCATATTTGGCATCTTCTTGGTGCGCACCAAGGAGGATGCCACCGTGCGACAACTGATGAGCTCCCTGAACAGGGGGGTGAATGTGAGCGCTATTCTAATTGCGATATCCACGTTCGGTATCCTCTACCTGCTGGACTTCAGCAACTGGTTGGGCCTCTCCTTCTCCGTGATTGCCGGTCTCCTTGCCGGGATCATTATCGGGCAGTCCACCGAGTACTTCACCTCTCACTCGTTTAAGCCGACGAAAAGGATTGCCGCCAGCGCGAAAACCGGACCGGCCACGGTCATTATATCGGGTATGGGTACTGGTTTCATATCGACCTCGATACCGGTGTTGACCATCGTGTTGGCCATCATCATCGCCTTCCTGTCGGCCATTGGCTTCGATGTGAAAAACATGGTGTCGGCGGGTAACTTGAGCATGGGACTGTACGGCATCGCGATTGCCGCGGTGGGCATGCTCTCCACGCTGGGCATCACGCTGGCTACCGATGCATATGGCCCCATCGCGGATAACGCCGGTGGCAACGCCGAGATGAGCGGGTTGGGACCGGAGGTGCGGAAGCGGACTGACGCCTTGGATTCGCTGGGAAACACTACGGCTGCCACGGGTAAGGGGTTTGCCATAGGGTCGGCCGCGTTGACCGGCTTGGCGCTGCTGGCCTCCTACATGGAGGAGGTGCGCATCGGGTTAATCAGGCTGGGTGAAGACCTGATGCTTCTCTCCAACGGGCAATCAGTGGAGGTGGCGAAAGCCAGTTTGGTTGACTTCATGGATTACTACCAGGTGACCCTGATGAACCCGAAAGTGTTGGCCGGTATATTTATTGGCTCGATGATGGCGTTCCTCTTCTGTGGTCTCACGATGAATGCTGTGGGAAGGGCGGCACAAAATATGGTCGATGAGGTGCGGCGCCAGTTCCGGGAGATCAAGGGAATCCTCACCGGCGAGGCGACGCCCGATTACGAGCGATGCGTGGAGATCTCTACCCGGGGTGCACAGCGGGAGATGCTGCTGCCTTCGTTGCTGGCCATCCTCGCGCCCGTGATAACCGGAATTCTGATGGGGGTAGCCGGTGTGATGGGCTTGCTGGCAGGTGGCCTGGGTTCCGGATTCGTGTTGGCCATCTTCATGGCGAACTCCGGCGGTGCATGGGACAACGCCAAAAAGTACATCGAGGAGGGCCACCTTGGTGGTAAGGGAAGCGAGGCACACAAGGCCACGGTGGTGGGCGATACGGTTGGTGACCCGTTTAAAGATACCTCCGGCCCGTCGTTGAACATCTTGATCAAGCTGATGAGTATGGTCTCGATCGTGATGGCCGGGTTAACGGTCTCCTGGAGCTTACTGTAAATTTTTTTCAGAGAATTAGTGATTATCAATTAACAATTTTCTTAGGAGCAAGAGCAAAGCTAAGCTTGCTTAAGCTTTGCCGAGCGACGACAGAAAAGGCGCGTCAGCGAATTAGCAATTAGCAATTAACAATTAGTAATTAGCAATTAACAAATTCAACAAAATTCAACAATGAGTTTTCTAACGAACGACAAATTAACTATTGTGGGAGCGGCCGGAATGATCGGTTCCAATATGGTGCAGACTGCCGCCATGATGCGTTTAACACCCAACATCTGCCTGTATGACCCATTCGCGTTGGGCCTGGAAGGGGTGGTAGAGGAGATGCTTCACTGCGGCTTCGAGGGGGTGAACTTCACCTATTCTACCGACGTGAAAGAGGCTTTCACCGGTACTAAGTACATGATATCCTCGGGCGGTGCGCCCCGTAAAGAGGGGATGACCCGCGAGGACCTGCTGAAAGGCAACGCCGAGATAGCGGCCCAGCTGGGGAAGGATATCAAGTTGTATTGCCCTGACCTCAAGCACCTCACCGTTATCTTCAACCCGGCCGATATTACCGGCTTGGTGGCGTTGATCTATTCCGGTTTGAAACCCTCGCAAGTGACTACTTTGGCGGCGTTAGACAGCACCCGCTTGCAGAGCGAACTGGCCAAACATTTTGGCGTAAAGCAAGACAAGGTGACCGGTGCCCGCACCTATGGAGGGCATGGCGAGCAGATGGCCGTATTCGCTTCCACCGCGAAGGTAGACGGCACACCCTTGACCGATTTGATCGGGACGAGTAAGTTGACCGATCAGGAGTGGGCCGACCTCAAGGTACGCGTTACCAAGGGGGGTGCCAACATCATCCGATTGCGCGGGCGTTCCTCCTTCCAGAGCCCCTCGTACACTTCGGTGGAGATGATTCGTGCCGCCATGGGGGGCGAGACTTTCCGTTGGCCCTCCGGCTGCTACGTCAACATCCCCGGGTTCGAGCATATCATGATGGCCATGGAGACCACGCTCGATAAGAACGGTGTCTTCTTTGGCGAAGTGAAGGGGACGGAGGCCGAGATAGCTGACTTGAAACAGAGTTACGGTCACCTGGTGAAATTGCGTGACGAGGTAATCGCGATGGGCATTATCCCCGCGGTTGACCAGTGGAATAGCGTGAATCCGAACCTCTAGTGAAAAAGAGAACCGTTCGAAAAGTGTCATTTTTAATTAGTAGAAAATCTAAAGTCATGAGCAATCAAATTTCAAGAAGAAAGTTTATCAAGACCGCTGCTTTTGGCGCAGCGGGTGTGGTTGTCTTACCCCAATTCTTAGCTTCCTGTAAGCAATCGAAGGGGAGCAGCGCTGACGATGGCATTATCCGCCTGGGATTTATCGGGCTGGGACAACAGGCCATGTACCTGATGAGTGGGTTTATCGGTATGCAGGACGTGTTGGTCGTCGCCGGCTGTGACGTGTATGGTATTAAGAGAGAGCGCTTCATGAAGCGCGCGATGAATCACTACGCTGGCACGGACCAGAAGGTGGATGTGTACGAGGATTATAAGGAACTCATTGCACGGGAGGATATCGATGCCGTGATCATCGCTACGCCTGACCACTGGCATGCCCACATCGCGATCGATGCCTGCAAGGCGAAGAAAAACGTTTACCTGGAGAAACCGTTGACCTTCACCATTCACGAAGGGCAGTTGCTGGTGAAAGCGGTACGTGAAAACGGGGTGATCCTGGGTGTGGGTAGCCAACAGCGCTCAGATGCCAACTTCCAACACGCTGTAAAGATGGTGCAGGAGGGAAAGTTGGGAACTATCGAGAAGGTGAACGCTTACGTGGGTGCACCTCCCACGCCTTATGACCTGCCCGAGGAACCGCTGCCGGCCGACCTGAACTGGCCGCTCTGGCTGGGGCCATCGGAGTACGTGCATTACAACTCGCAATTGAACCCGCCCATTTCACTCGATCCCGAGCAGAACGAGCAGTTCTGGGGCGCTTGGCGCTGGTATAAGGAGCTGGGCGGTGGGTTTACGACCGACTGGGGTGCGCATATGTTTGATATTGCCCAGTGGGGGTTGGGTATGGACGAAAGTGGACCGGTGGAAATTATCCCGGCCGGGTATAAAGGCACTCAGTTCTTGACCTACAAGTACGCCAACGGGACGATCATGACCGAAGAGCCGTTTAACGAGCAAAACACCAAGGGTGTGAAGTTCTGGGGCGATAAGGGATGGATCGAAGTGTCGAGGGGCCATTACGTGGCTTCCGACGAGAGCCTCTACCCGCCCGCTGTTGAAGCGACGGAAGGAGCCTACGAAACGAAGATCCCCCACCTGGCTAACTTTATCGAGGCGCTTAGGAACGGTACCGACCCAGTCGTGCCGGTTGAGATAGGGCATCGCTCCTGTACCGTCTGCACGCTGGGGAATATCGCGTACGACCTGGGACGTCCCATCAAGTGGGATCCGGCGGCTGAAAAGTTCGTGGACGATCCGGAGGCAGAAGCGAACCGCCTCTTCAACAAGAGCTACGCGGACGGGTATCCCCTTGGGTAATCCATGCGCCTGCTATAAGGTTTGTAACCAATGAAAAAGAGCTGTCTCAAAACGAGACGGCTTTTTTTGTATGAATGCTGCATATTCAGTTTTCCTTAAAATATTTTTTATCTTTGTCGTGAACTTCGCGATATCGTTGTGGTAAATAAAACGTATAATCAATGGCATAGAATATGAAGAGATTTTTTTTATTGCTTATATCAATAAGCTTATTGGTAACAGCCTTTCCACAGAAATCGGGAAGTCCGGTTTTTCATGGATGGTATGCAGATCCTGAAGGCGCTGTTTTTGGAGATAGGTATTGGGTCTATCCTACCTTTTCCGCTCCCTATAATAGTCAGGTCTTCATGGATGCTTTTTCATCACCCGACTTAGTAAATTGGACAAAACATAGCAGTATTATTGACACGACATCTATAAAATGGGCCTGGAGGGCCATGTGGGCTCCGGCTATTGTAGAAAAAGACAATATGTATTATCTTTTTTTTGCTGCAAACGATATTCAAAGTGACCATGAAGTAGGAGGTATAGGAATTGGGGTCTCAGATAAACCGGAAGGACCTTTCCGGGATTATTTAGGGAAACCGTTAATCGATAAGTTTTATAATGGTGCCCAACCCATTGACCAATTTGTTTTTAAAGATGTGGATGGACAATATTACATGTTTTATGGTGGTTGGCGGCATTGCAATGTGGTAAAGTTAAACGATGACTTTACCGGATTTATTCCATTTGAAGATGGAACGATTTACAAGGAAGTTACCCCTGAAGGATATGTAGAAGGCTCTGTGATGTTTATTCGTAACGGGAAATATTATTTTATGTGGTCGGAAGGGGGTTGGACCGGACCCGATTATAAAGTGGCTTATGCCATAAGTGATTCACCTGTTGGTCCGTTTCATCGAATAGGGGTTGTATTGGAGCAGGACGGGAAAATAGCCAATGGCGCGGGTCATAATTCGGTCATCAACGTTCCGGGAACGGATGAGTGGTATATTGTTTATCACAGAAGACCGTTGACTGAAACAAGTGCGCACTCGCGCATGACCTGTATCGAAAAGATGGCATTTGATTCAGATGGTACAATAAAGCCAATAATAATGACACGAGAGGGGGTAGAAGCCCGTCCTTTAACAAAATAATGAAAGAGCCGTCTCGAAACGAGACGGCTCCAAAACAGAGGTTCTGCATTTATTGTCAAAATATTGATCACCTTTTCGTTGACAACGTGAAGGGTCAATGCGTCCCGCCACGCGGTTTTAGCTGTATCCCCAGTTCATCCAGTTGCTCCTCCTCCACGCTCGACGGCGCATCGATCATCACGTCGCGTCCGGCGGTGTTCTTCGGGAACGCGATGGTGTCGCGGATGCTCTCCAGCCCTGCGAAGATGGAGACAAACCGATCGAGGCCAAAGGCGATCCCGCCGTGTGGTGGTGCACCGTACCGGAAGGCGTTCATCAGGAAGCCGAACTGCTCCTGCGCCCTCTCCTCGGTAAAGCCGAGCACGGAGAACATTTTTGACTGCAGCTGGCTGTCGTGAATACGGATGGAGCCGCCCCCTATTTCCACGCCGTTGATCACCAGGTCGTAGGCCGCGAAGAAGCGATCCAGTTCCTCATCTTTTTCCAGCAGGGGGAAGTCGACCACCCAAAGGCATTCGAAACGACCCTTATCCCTTAAACCTAGTCGTGATCCCATCTCTAACCTCAACTCCGAAAGCTGTTTGCGCGTTTTCTCGGTTTCGCCGGCGAGTACCAGGATCAAGTCGCCGGGTACCGCATCGCAGCGCTCGGCCCACTTCCGGAGGTCCTCCTCGCTGTAGAACTTGTCGACGGACGACTTCAGGGTCCCGTCCTCGTTGTAGCGCAGGTAGATTAACCCTTGCGCACCGATTTGCGGGCGCTTCACGAAGTCGGTCAGTTCGTCCAACTGCCGGCGCGTGTAGGATGCACACCCCGGCACGCGGATGGCACCCACGTACTCGGCGGAGTCGAACACCTTGAACTCCCGTCCCATGGTGAGCTCTTTGAGTTCGACAAATGTCATCCCGAAGCGGGTGTCCGGTTTGTCTGACCCGTACAGCTTCATCGCGTCGGCGTAGCTCATCCGGGGGAATGGGGGGAGGTCGATCCCCTTGATCGTTTTGAATAGGTGCTTAGTGAGTCCCTCGAACGTGTTTAGCACATCGTCTTGCTCCACGAACGACATCTCGCAGTCGATCTGCGTGAACTCCGGTTGGCGGTCGGCCCTCAAATCCTCGTCGCGGAAGCACTTCACGATCTGGAAGTAGCGATCGAACCCGGCCACCATCAGCAACTGCTTGAATAGCTGAGGCGACTGCGGCAAGGCGTAGAACTGACCCGGGTTCATCCGGGAAGGGACGATGAAGTCGCGGGCGCCCTCGGGGGTGGAGCCGATCAGCACCGGGGTCTCCACCTCCAGGAACTTCCTCTCGTCGAGGTAGTGCCGTGTTTCCAGCGCCATCTTGTGGCGCAGCTCCAAGTTCTGGCGCACCACGTCGCGGCGCAGGTCGAGGTATCGGTACTTCATGCGCAATTCGTCGCCCCCATCGCTATCGGTCTCGATGGTGAAGGGGGGCGTTTTGGAGGCGTTCAGCACCGTCAACTTGTTGACGATGATCTCGATCTCCCCCGTTGGGATTCGCGGGTTCTTGCTGCTCCGCTCCTGGACGGTGCCGGTAACCTGAATGACCCACTCGCGTCCCAGGCTGTTGGCCTGTTCGCAAAGGTGCTGGTTCACCTCCTGGTTAAACGACAGTTGGGTGATGCCGTACCGATCCCGCAGGTCGATAAAGGTCATGCCTCCCATCTTGCGAATCCTGGATACCCAGCCACTCAGGGTAACCTCTTTGTTCAGATCCGAAAGGCGAAGTTCGCCGCACGTGTTGCTTCTGTACATACTGATTTTTATCGTTTAAGCTATACTGTCTGTACCTTCGTTTTACATTTAAAATTTGTATTGCGGTATCTTTAACAGTTCTCCATCCCTTATGGCCGATTGGTGGGCAACGATGCCGCTGACTGTCATGTTGAGCGCCATAGCGACATCAACGAGCGGCTTCCGGTCTTCCAAGATCGCGCGGATAAACTCTTCGGTGAGGTGTCCATGGGAACCGCCGTGTCCCCCGGCCTTTATCCCGGGCGGTAGTGCCGGGCGGCTCAAGTCGGGAAGGGGTTGCTCAATCCCCTCGTACTTATCGTAATAAGATGCCTTGGTGCCGCGTACCCGCCCGGTTTCGGACCCGTACCCGTGTCCCATCGTGTCGGTACTCCTGGCCATTCGGGCCATTCCTCCCTCGCTTGTGCGGTACAATGCGATTTCAGTGGCGAATCGGTTGTTGTAGACGTTTTGGTTGGGCTGGTACCTCTCCATTGCGCTGGGCATGCCCAAGCAAGAGACCTCGAGAAACGTCCCGTTGGTCACCGCGATGTAGTAAGCATCGGAATGGGTGGGGTACCACTGCGGGGGCATCCCGTGACGCCAGTTTCTGAAGGAGTCAATCCCCTTTTCGGAATAGTGCCAATATTCGCCCTCCGCGTAGACCAGCTTGCCGAGGCAGCCAGTATGGTACAGCCGATGCATGGCGTACAGGTTTTCACGGAACATGGAGGTTTCGAACATCATGTATTTCAAGCCAGTTCGCTTTACTGTCTCGTATAACCTTTCCGCATCCTCCAACGAGCCAAACACGGCTGGCACCGCGCAACCCACGTGCTTGCCGTGATTGAGCGCATCAATGCAGTGTTGGGCGTGGCTGGGTGCATCAGTAGCGATAAAGACGGCCTCGATCGAGTCATCCTTGATTAGCTCCTCTAGGGAGGGGTAGGTTTTGCTACACCTCGTCACCCTTGCCAGCTCGGCGCAACGCTCCGGTATCAAGTCGCTTACGGCAACCACCTCCACGTTGGGGTGATCTTGAAAGCCAAAGTCCGCGGCAAATTTACACACGCCGTACCCAATCAAGCCTACGCGTACCTTGCGGTCCGAAACCGGCTGCCATACTTTCTCCTGAGAGGGCTGGCTCCCCTTGTCATCAAAACCTTGGATGTTGGGCCTGGTTGGCGGCTGTTGGTTTCCACCGTACACGGGCTGGACTGCTGCCATACCTGCACCAATAATACCCGCTCCCGCACTTATCCCCGCGACTTTTAGGAAATTGCGGCGATTAAACTGTTGGTCATATTTTCCCTGTTTCATATTTTCCCTGTTTTAATACGTTCAGATGTTGTGCTTCTGCAAAAATAGATAAATTGCTGGAGATAGTGCCCCTCTTTTTAAAATCTTTTCGGGTGACTCGCGGGCTCTGTTGTCACTTGCTACTGGCTCCTGCCATTGCCCCGTTCAAGTTCAATATAAGCGGCGTATAGCGTGGTCGAGTCAAAACGTTTAATGCGTTGTCATCTCTACGGCAATGTTCGCTTTAAAAGTTTGATTTTGTTCAAAATTAATTGTACTTTTGTCATCGTTTTTGAAAAACTATTTAGTCTGCCGTGAGGTAAAAGCGTGGCTGTCATGTTATAGTGCTGTCACGTAGCAAAATGAAATTTCGGGGTGTAGCACAGTCCGGTTAGTGTACCTGCTTTGGGAGCAGGGGGTCGCGAGTTCGAATCCCGCCACCCCGACGAGATTCAAAAGGCTGTAAGTTCGTTTTCATCTCTTCAGGGAAACGCTCATTATTAGCCGTTTAAAGGTAAATGCGAGGGGATGTAGTTTTAACAACCCCTCGCTTTTTATATTTTACTTAACCGTGACGTTTAGGACATCACTGTTGCTCCACTTGTCCACCCATTGTTTGACCTGCACGGGGATGTCGGAGCATAAAAAGTCGCAACCGAGGGCCACTCCCAATTGAAAGTCCTCCAGGGACCTGCCCGGGTAGCAACTTACGAATACTCCTGCCGCGTGGGCGGCCTTCACGCTGGCACGACTTGTCCCGTCCAGCGTGCATCCCAGCCTGTTTATTCCTAAATCCAAAGTCTCTCTGACGGTCTCATCGCAACAGGGTTTCGGGGTGATGAACAACATATCGGCATCGGGATAGCTGGCTTTTATGTAACGCAAGGGGCGCTTGTCGAATGATGTGAACAGGTAGGTTGAGGAGGCGGGTTTTTTAGCTGTTACCTTTTCATACAATTGGTCGCAGTACTTTTCAAGCTTTTCTCGCGGGTAGTTTTTCTCATCGGTTTTCATTTCAAATTCAAGGTAGATGCCCGTCTTGTCCGCGAAAAAATCGATCACCTCGTCCACGGTGGGAATAGGGTTGCCCTTTTTGGTTCGTACCGAGCTGAGTTCTGCCCATGTCATCTCCTCGATGCTGCCCTTTTTTCCAGTCATCCTTTCCAGGGAAGCATCATGAAAAATAACAAGTACCCCATCTTTGGTTATTCGCACGTCGGTTTCGAATCCCCGCAGTCCGCTGTTATAGCTTCCCTCGAAAGCGGACATCGTGTTTTCATCAAACTCAAAGGCACCTCCGCGATGCGCGAACAGTTGAACGGTTCTGTTTTGGCTTGCAGCCACTTGAGGGTATAGAACGAATAAACAAGTTGCTAGGCAGCAAAGGCCAATGATTTTTTTCGGCGTGTGGATCATGATTTTCACTTTTTTATTAATGTTTGGGTAAAGATATAGGTAAAAGTTGAACTGGGAGGAATTTTCTTTCAACTTTTTTGCTCGAGTTATTTTGAATTTTGCGGCATTTGCGAATTAAAATCACAAAAAAGTTCCTTTTTACCTTTTTATTGACTACATTTGAGGGTTTAAACGAGAGATTTCTTCGATAAACACAATTTGTGTTATTTACGTATCATGATACTCATGGGAGTGTAGGGGTGAAGTTTCGGGAATATCCTCTATTATAAGCATTTACAGATAATGAAACGCATACTTGTCCTTATTGATTACTCGAGTGAGTTCAGCCGCCGTCTTTTGAAGGGGTTGATTCAATACTCTGTTGATCATGGGCCTTGGATATTTTACCGTCTCCCTGCCTACTACAAAACGCTCTACGGAAAAGAGGGAATTGTGGAGTGGGCCAATGAGTGGAAGGCCGATGCCATCATCGCCCGGTGGGATCATGAGGGTACCAACCTGTTGGCCACGTTAAATATTCCTATCGTACTGCAGAATTACAGGGAGCGGAGTCCCCACTTTTCCAACCTCACCGGTGACTATATTGGAACCGGGGAGATGGCGGCCCGTTTTTTCATCAAAAGACGTTTCCACAACTTCGCCTTTTACGGCAACAAGGGGGTTGTTTGGTCACGCGAGCGGGCAGAGGGGTTCCGTCGCGAAGTAGAAAAGGTAAACGGTAACTACTACTATTTTGAAAGCGCGGATTTGATGGGTGAAGAGTGGGGCACGAGTCACGTGCAACTGGACGAGTGGCTGCTTTCGCTGCCCAAACCCGTTGGCTTGTTCGCGTGTGACGATAGTTTCGCTTTGCGGGTTTCACAAATCTGCACCATCAATAATATCAAGATACCCGATGAGATCTCCTTATTGGGCGTGGATAACGACGAGTTGATTTGCCACCTGTCCGATCCACCCATATCATCCATCGTCACGGATGTCGAGAAGGGGGGATATGAAGCCGGGAGGTTGATAGACGGGATGATTAGTGGTGCCATCAAAGAGCCCTTCAATATTGTTATCAAGCCCACTCGGTTCGAACTCCGGAAGTCCACTGAAAAGTTTGATATCACCAACGAATATATCTCTCAGGTAGTGAACTTTATCGAGGATAACTTCACGAGCAACATCGATATCGATAGCCTGACCAAGCTTGTGCCTTTATCGCGTCGCAACCTAGAGGTGAAGTTTAAAGAGTCGATGGGTACCACTATCTATCAATTTATCATATCCAACAGGATCGAATATTTCACCCATCTGCTCATGACCACGAATCGTACACTTTTTGACCTTGCTTTGGAGTCGGGGTTCAACGATTGTAAAAATATTTCCCGGATATTCAAGAAAAAACATGGCTGTACCCCCACCGAGTGGCGTAAAAGACACAAGGATTTTCACGCCACCCTTAACTCCATGTAGTGGTGACGCTCGTTTGTTCAAGCCTATCGCGTTAGTCAACGCGCGGGGCGTTCATTCCGGTCGCCTGTGTCTTGTGCCCGCGTTGCTGCCATACCTCCTTCCCACCCATGCCCCCCCTTTAAGAAGCACGTTTTATAATGTTATGCTACTTACCATTAGATTCTGCCTTAACGTTATTTGAACACAAAATTACGTTATTGAGGTTTTTTTCGACAAAATAAAAAATACATTTGTGTATCAATTATTTGTTGATTATTTAAATTATTGTTAAACTAATAAGAATAGCGATGAGCAATAGACCTCACATCAAGCATGTTAGTGACAAAAGCACGACAGTCAAGTCGATGATTATCTTGGCTCTCCTGTATTTTATCTTCGGGTTAGTCTCCTGGGTAAACACCATTTTGATCCCCTATTTCGAGTTAACCCTTCAGCTGTCTCGTTTCGAGTCGTACCTTGTAACGTTTGCATTTTACATCGCCTACTTAATCATGGCCATTCCCTCCTCTTTTCTCCTCAACAGGATAGGGTATAAGCGGGGAATGATGTATGGTTTATGGTGCATGGCGCTGGGTGCGTTGTTGTTTGTTCCCGCGGCTTACTGGCGTATATACCAGGTGTTCCTGCTGGGGTTATTCCTGTTGGGGGTTGGTTTAGCCATCCTTCAATCTGCTGCCAATCCTTACGTGACCATTGTGGGGCCCATCGAGAGTGCAGCCAAACGGATGAGTATCGTTGGGACGGGGAATAAGCTCGCGGGGGTCATCGCGAACCTTATCTTCGCCGCGGTAGTTATCCGTGAGTCCGATAAGGAGCTTATGCGGCAAATCGAGGATGGGGTATACAGTGGAGCCGACTTGGATGCCGCGTTAGACACCCTGATACGGGGCGTTATGACCCCTTACCTGATTCTGGCCATTGCGCTGTTCCTTTTCGGTATTATCATTCGCTATTCGGTGCTTCCCGAACTAGACCCCAGCGTGGTCAACAAGCGCTCGGAAGAGGACGAGAAGTCGAATAAGTCGATTTTCCAATATCCCGCCTTGATCTTGGGTGTTATCGCCATGTTCTTCCATATTGGTACCCAGATGATCGCGCTGGGAACCAGCATTCAGTACGCGGGAACCATGGGTGAGAGCCTCACGGGACCGGCGCAAAACATCCCCTCTATCACCATGCTGCTCACTTTTGCAGGCTACTTCTTGGGGATCGCCCTTATCCCGAAATATTTAAAGCAGCGTAATGCCCTGGTGATATGCGCCAGCATCAACCTCCTGTTATCTGTTTTGGTGGTTGCATCGTCGGGTACGGTGAACTTCTTGGGGATGACAACCGATGTTTCGCTCTGGTTCCTCGTGATGATGGGGCTACCCAATGCTTTGCTATACGCGGGGATATGGCCCCTGTCTATCGATGGTCTTGGGCGACACACCAATCTTGGCGCTGCTTTCCTAGTGATGGCGTTAAGTGGTAGTGCCATTATGCCTATCGTTTACAACGCGTTTTATGAAATGAAGGTTGTTTCGGCTACCTCCTTTGAAGCGATGAAGTATGCTTACTGGATCCTCATCCCTTGCTTTGCTTACATTGTTTGGTTCGCTGTATGGGGTTACAGGATCAAGTCCTGGAAGAGGGTCAAATCGTAATGTGGTTACTGTTTTTGAATAACGTGAATGATTTGGATAATGAATTAATGCTATGAGTAAACGAGTTATCATAAAAAACGGGAAGCTGATTTTCCCGGACAAGATTAAAGAGAACCTCTCTATCATTTGTGAACAAGGGAAGGTAACGGCGATCGTGCCTCCCGGGGAGGTTCGTCTTAAAGAGGGAGATAAGGTGATTGATGCCAAGGGGAACTACGTGTCGCCGGGCTTCATCGATATCCACACGCATGGTGGCGGTGGGCACGACTTTATGGACGGTACGGTGGAGGCTTACCTGGGAGCGGCTGAAACGCACGCGAAGCATGGTACGACGGCGCTGCTACCTACTACCCTCACAAGTACTACCGAGGAGTTGATACAGACGTTTGCCACCTTCAAGGAGGCGGTAAAACAAAACCGTAAGGGAGCCAGGTTTATCGGGTTGCATCTCGAGGGGCCCTACTTCTCGTATAACCAACGCGGTGCACAGGATCCCAAGTACCTCAGGAACCCGGAGCCGGCAGAGTATAACGAGATATTGGCCGCCTCAGACGATATTGTCCGCTGGAGTCTGGCACCCGAGTTGCCCGGTGCGCTGGAGTTCGCCAGAGTACTTAAAGAGAAGGGTATTGTCACTGCGGTAGCTCACTCCGACGCCATTTACGAGGAGGTTGTAGAGGCGTTTGACGCGGGGTTCTCGCTCGCTACGCACCTCTATTCGGGTATGTCCTCCATCACCCGACGGAACGCGTATCGCTTCGCGGGTGTGGTTGAGGCAGCCTACCTGATTGACGATATGGACGTGGAGATCATCGCCGATGGCGTACACCTGCCCAAATCGCTCCTTCAGTTCGTGTACAAGTTTAAGGGTCCCGATAGAACTGCACTCTGTACAGACTCGATGAGGGGGGCCGGCATGCCGGACGGCGAGTCCATATTGGGCAGCTTGGAGAAGGGACAGAAGGTGATTATCGAGGATGGGGTGGCCAAGTTGCTGGACCGTACCGCGTTTGCCGGTAGCGTTGCCACCACCGACCGCTTGGTACGTACCATGGTGCAACTTGCCGAGGTCCCCTTGGTGGATGCGGTGAAGATGATGACCCTCACCCCCGCGCGCATTATGAGAATCGATGGGGCGAAAGGCTCCATCGAGGAGGGCAAAGATGCCGACTTTGTTATTTTCGGCGAAAATATAGATGTATCACATACAATCATAGAAGGAAAGGTTATATATGGGAACTAAAGCAGACGTTATTACATTCGTGAAAGGAATGTTAGAGGTGAGAATCTTCCCGGATCGGGATAAGATGGGGCAAGATGCGGCGAAAGATGTTTCGGCGGCCATTCAAGAGTTGCAAAAAACCAAAGAGGAGATCAACATGATCTTTGCTGCGGCACCCTCGCAGAGTGATTTTATGAAAGCGTTGATCAAGGATAAAGCGATCCAGTGGGATAAGATCAACGCGTTTCATATGGATGAGTATATTGGATTGGAGGAGGATGCCCCCCAGGGGTTTGGCAATTTTTTAAAACGGCATCTTTTTGACCACGTGCCTTTCAAAAGCGTGAACCTGTTAAATGGTCAGGCAGTAGATCCTGAAGTCGAATGCGCACGTTACTCGGCTTTGCTCGAGCGTTATCCCGCCGATATCATCTGCCTCGGTATTGGTGAAAACGGGCACATCGCGTTTAACGATCCCCCCGTGGCCGACTTCAAGGATCCAAAGGCCGTCAAGGTGGTGGAACTGGAGCTGGCTTGCAGGCAGCAACAGGTGAACGAGAAGCTCTTTGACGGTATTGACCTGGTGCCGACGCACGCGATGACGATCACCATCCCCGCGCTCATTAGAGCCAAGCAGATGTACTGTATGGTCCCGGCTGCCAATAAGGCGGAGGCGGTTTACCGCACGTTGAACGGTGAGATCAGCGAGGCGTGCCCTGCCACCATATTAAGGAATAAGAAAGGGGCCATCCTCTACCTGGATAGAGATAGCGCTGCTTTATTAAAAGAATTAAAATAAAAAAAACGTATGAAACCGACATGATTAAAATAATCATTAAACATCCTTGGGAATGATTATTTTAAATATCAAAGGTTCCATACACCGAAAATCTCAGGCCCAAGTGAAAATAGGAATAATTGGGCTGGATACCTCGCATGCGACGGCATTCACCAAGTTCATCAACGGCAACACCGATGAGTACAAAGATTTTCAAATCGTTGCCGCGTATCCCTATGGGTCTAAGACGATCAAGTCGAGCTTCGATCGGATCCCTGGTTATATTGAGCAGGTCGAAAAGATGGGGGTAGAGGTCGTCTCCTCTATCGCGGAGCTCTTGGACAAAGTGGATTGCGTTCTCTTGGAAACCAACGATGGAAACCTGCACTTGGAGCAAGCGTACGAGGTATTCAAGGCAGGGAAAATCGTCTTTATTGACAAACCCATCGGGGCCAACTTGCCCCAGGCTATCGCGATATTCGAGTTGGCCAAACAATACAACGTGCCTGTTTTCTCATCCTCGGCACTTAGGTATGTCCCTGAAAGCCAGAAGTTGCGAAACGGTGAACAGGGAAAAGTGATAGGGGCTAATTGCTATTCACCGGGGACTTTAGAGCCTTCCCATGCCGATATGGCGTGGTACGGAATACACTCCATTGAAGGGCTGTTCACGGTTATGGGGACCGGCTGCAAAACCGTGACCCGTATCAGTTCCGAGGGGACCGACGTGGTGATTGGGCTGTGGGACGATGGACGAATCGGCTCGATAAGGGGCATACGCGACGGTAAAGGTATGTACGGGGGCTACGCGTTCACCGATCAGGGAATCGTCTCAACCGGTCAGTATCAAGGATACGAAGCGCTGTTGAGGGAGATCTTGAAGTTTTTCGAGACCCGTGTTCCTCCCGTGAGTGAACTGGAGACGTTGGAGATATTTACCTTTATTGAAGCTGCTGATGCCAGCAAACGTGCGGGGGGTAAGCCCGTTTCAACCCACAAGGTGTACGAGAAAGCTGCCAAAGAGGCTAAAAAGTTAATCCGTAAATTAAAGTAGTGGCCGCGATGAAAAAAATTCTCATGGCTCTGTCGGTCTTATTACTGTTGTTCTCTTGCACGGGGCGAGGTAGCGATGGCAAGGGCCAGGAGTCGACATTTACCGGTGAAGCGGGGGAGATAGAGTTGATCGTCCTCGCTCCCGGTCATTTTCATGCCAGCTTGCTTCAAAAAAGTGAAATGGAGCAGGTAAACAAGCAGGTGCATATCTACTCGCGGGAGGAAAATGCCGGTTTGTCGCAATACCTTTCGGCTATCGAGTCGTTCAACGCCCGGGAAGCAGAGCCAACCGCTTGGGAGAGCACGGTCTACACGGGCACCGACTACTTGGAGCGGATGCTATCCGATCAGAAAGGCAACGTCGTGATCCTCGCGGGCAATAACCGGGACAAAACCGAGTATATCCTCGCGTCGGTCGATGCCGGTCTCAACGTCTTGTCGGATAAGCCGATGGCGATTAACCAGAGTGATTTTCACCTGTTGGAAGCCGCGTACGCGAACTCGGCGGAAAAGGGTGTTTTCCTGTATGATATGATGACCGAGCGGTACGATATGCTCAACATCATCGAAAAGGAGCTGGTGGCTGATGTGGAACTGTTTGGAGAATTGCAGCAGGGAACGGTCGACGAGCCCGCCGTTTTTATGGAGAGCACGCATCACTTTTTCAAAACCGTGGCCGGTAGCCCGCTGATCCGCCCCGCTTGGTATTACGATGTAGAGCAGCAGGGTGAAGGGATTGCCGATGTGACCACCCATTTGATTGACCAGCTGTTCTGGAAATGTTTCCCCGATCAGGTAATCGACTATAAAAACAACGAGATTGCCGACATCATGGCTGAGCATTGGCCCACTGAGATTACCTTGCCTCAATTCACGAGTTCCACCAACGAGGTCGAATTCCCGGATTACCTGCAGAAGTACCTCGATGGTGATCTGTTGAAGGTGTACGCCAACGGTACCCTTCATTTTAGCGTGAGGGGTCACCATACCGGGTTAAAAGTGCTCTGGAACTGGGAGGCACCTCAAGGTGGCGGTGATACCTTCAAGTCGGTAATAAAGGGCACGAAAGCCATTCTTAGAACGGAGCAGGGCAGCGAACAAGGGTTCGTGAAGCAGTTGTACGTCCAACGCCCGGAAGGGGTGGAGGAGGCAGCATTCGAGGCGAACCTGAAAGCATCCATCGAGCGCCTTCAAGTGGGATACCCGTTCCTCTCTTACGAGAAGACCGCGTTGGGTGATACCTACTTGATCCATATCCCGGTGGAAAACAGGGAGGGGCATGAGGCCCACTTCAAGTACGTGGCCGAGCGCTTTTTTAAATACCTGGTGGATCGGGATATACCCGATTGGGAGAAAACCAACACGTTGACGAAGTATTATATCACCACGACGGCGGTTGAGGTGGCTAGCGCAACGAAATAGTGTTAGCGCTTGCCCCTTGCATACGCGTGTACGTGCGTGTTTCAAATTTGTAGCTCATGAGACGATGGTTATTGTGGGTCGTTATAGTTTTGCTCATCGCTCCTGCCGTGCAGGCTCGTGATAATCGGCTCACCAGAAAAGAGAAACGAGAGGGGTGGATCTTGCTGTTCGACGGGAAGTCGTTAAACGGGTGGCGGGTGGCTGGAGATAGCGTTATGCGCTCCGACGCCGGCTGGAGCGTAGAGGACAACTGCTTAAAGGTCGAGTGGAAAGAGGGAAACCAGAATCGGAACATCATTTCAAAGCAGGAGTTCGCGGACTTCGAGTTTTCGGTTGAGTGGAAGTTAGCCCCGGGCTCGAACAGTGGTATCATCTATCACCTTGGCGATGCCTTTACAGAGGCCTCCCCTTGTACCGGGCCCGAATATCAAATCATCGATGACCTGGGATGGCCTGTTCCACTCTCTGAAGATCATACCACCGGTGTGGATTATGCCATGCACATGGAGCTTGAAAATAAGCAGTTGCATCCTGCCGGGTCGTTTAACGTCTCAAGAATCGTGTTCCGCGATGGGCATGTTGAACATTGGTTAAATGGACAGAAAATCGTGGAATTTGAAGCTTGGACGGAGGATTGGTACGACCGTTTGCGGAAAAGCCGGTGGGCGCAAAACCCATGTTACGGTGAAAACAGGAGCGGTGCCTTTTCGTTGCAGAATTACCGCAATTGTACCCTCTGGTTTAAAAACATCAAGGTAAAGCCTTTATAAGATTACATCTATATCAATGAGTAGCAGGCGAAAATTTATCAAACAGTCGTTGGCTTCCGGTATCGGGTTAAGCATGGGAGGTATCTCGTTGGCTAACCCGGCCGCTGAGAAGCCGGCAGTGAAATCGGTGTCGTTACCCGATATCTCCAATATGGTGTCGATGCCCCCGGATATGCCGTTTATCCCGCGGAGGGTGGCAAGCTGGTGGGTGACCATTGAAGACTTACAGTGGTCACAAAAGAGCATCCGGGATAAAATCAAGAGGAGGGCAGCTGCCTTTGCCGAGGCGCAGATCGACATGGTGGTCAACTACGGGTTCCATATCCGTTTCGACTTCTCCAACTACTTCGGTCAATTGCACGGCCTTATGGCCAATGCTTGCGAGGAGCTGCACCAGTATGGCATCAAGTTCATGGATCACTACTCCTGTAACCACGTCGAACGCCCCAAAGACGAAGCGGACTTTCACAAGCTGCACCGGAGCCACCGCCATCACGTGTTGCTATTTCACGACCCCATTGCGGCCGCGCATGCCCAGTACGAGGGGCATCGCTTTCATGACATCTGCGAGGTAGATATCCGCGATGGCAGCCGGGGCTACTCGCTGCAATATCAGATGGAGGCCTTTTGCCACAACAACCCCAACTTTTTGGACATGCACGTGAAGTACCTCAAGCGGCTGTTGAACGAGGTTCCCATTGACGCGATAGAGGTAGATGACATGTGCGATTACGTGGGACTCGCCGCGTGCGGGTGCGTCCACTGCAGGGAGCGGTTCAAGCGCGACTACGGAAGGGAGATCCCACCGTTCGACGACAAGAGCTTCTGGGGGGACACCTCCAAGCCGATGCTGTGGTGGGGGAACTACGAGAACCCCGCTTTCAGGGATTTTATCCAGATGAAGACCGATGGCATCGTGGATCACGTGAAGTTGGTTAAGTCGGTGGTGGGCGACCTGCCCCTTATGTCCTGTTGTTCAAGCACGGGGCCCATCACGCTCAACGCCATCTCCCTCGACTTGGAAAAGATGTCGCCCTACCTCGACTTCTTCATGTTGGAGAACGTGGGTACCAATATTCATAGCGTCAACTGGATACCCAAGGATGCCGAGGCGTTGCACCAAAAAGATATCGCGAAGCAGCGGGGCGATTCACCCGCTATCGCGTTAAGCTACACCATCTACGAAAGGGGTGGTTACCTGGGGTGGGCCCTTAGCCGTTTTTGGGGGGTAGCCAACTGGAGCAGCACGCACAACCAGCGGCTCATTGAAGACCCGGCGGATGCCCGCGAGATGGAGGAGGTGATCCACGAGTGGAACAACTGGGAGGTTCAACAGAGCGATTTAGACTTCAGGGAAGGGGAAGACCTGGTGGAGGTTCGCCTGGTAAGTAATAGCTACTGCAGGGATAACGGCTGGCGTGACGAGGACGGGAAAGAGCACTGGGATAGGTTGAAGGCATGGTCGGCCTCCTGCGTGGCGCATAACGTGGGATATAGGTTCGTGCGTGCGCGCGAACTTTCCGATGTTGCGGCGCTGTTGAGCGAGAAGACACCGCTAGTCCTTGATGGGGTGGCGTGCGTTTCGGATGCGCAATACAACGCGATTTCCAGCTTCCTGGCGTCAGGGGGCAAGGCCTGGCTGGCCCTTCCTTTTGGCACGCATGATGAAAAGGGCTACCTCAGGGATAAACCGTTACACGACGCGTTGCTGCGGCGCTTCAAAAGGAACATCACTGTCCTGGAGTCGGCACTACAAGGCGATATGTTGGACAAGCTTATTCAAGAGGGTCGCTTCAAGCCGCTCCTCACGCAGGTGGGTGGCGACAAACGTTGGGCGGTCAGGATGCGTTGGCACGGCGACAAATTGGTGTTTCACTTTTTAAACTCGGCCATCAAGGCCATACCGCACCCCACGATCAAAGATAATGGGGGTTCGCCCATCTTGCAGGATATCGACTCCTCCATCACAGACAACCGGTTAAGCTATCGCCTTAACTTGGCGTCATTGAATGAAACGTCGTACATTCTGCAGACTCCCGAGCTTAAAGAGGCTCATCGGGAGATCACATGTATAAAAAAAGGCAAGGGGTATGACCTGGATGTTGACTTGAGCGACATCAAGCTATACGCTGTGCTGCAATAATTTAATTTAACTTTTGCATGTTATTTACTGTATAAGCTTTCAGAGCGAAGACCTTGAAAATTTCGTGGGGACACATCCTGCGAAGATCGCGTTAAAAAAGAAAAGCTGTTTGAGTGATAACGAGTTCTTTTCTTTTAGCAATCAAGCAGTAGATGGGTCACGAAATTTACGCCAGTCGAGCCTGAAAGCTATTAAACAGTTACATGCGATAGTTCAATAATTTAATTTTGATGCATTATATGGAAAAGATTACGGAACAACCTTCCCTCTACCGTCATCTGGAAAAGATGTCCGTTGAGGAGCTGGTCAAGAACATCAACAACGAGGACAAAAAGGTGGCGTTGGCCATCGAGAAAGTGTTACCTGATGTGGCCGCGCTGATTTCCGCGTTGGAAGAGGTTCTTAAGAAGGGGGGCAGGTTGTTTTACATGGGGGGCGGCACCGGCGGTCGCCTGTCGGTTTTAGACAAAGTGGAGTTACCCAACACCTATGGTATCGAGAAGGGAGTGTTCAACTGTCTTCTGGCCGGAGGTGAAGAGAGGCTGTTGGAAGTGCTGGAGGAGAAGGAGGATGACGTGGATGACGCGTTGAGGCAGATGAAGCTCTACAACGTGTCCGATAAAGACTTCGTTATCGGCATCTCTGCCAGCGGCACCACCCCATACGTGCTGGCTGGCTTAAGGAAGTGCCAGGAGGATGGCATCCCTTGCGGCTGTATCGTGGGTAACCCGGGTTCACCGATAGCCGCGGCAGCAGACTATCCCATTGAAGTGATCACGGGGCCGGAGTTTGTGACCGGTAGCACGCGGATGAAGTGTGGAACTGCCCAAAAAATGTTGCTCGACATGATCAGCACCACTGTCCTCATTCGATTGGGAAGGGTGGAGGACAACCGCATGGTGAACGTGCGGCTTATCAACAACAAGGTAATCGATCGGTCGGTAAAAATGATCTTGTCACTCACCGATATTGGCGACTACGATAAGGCGAAAGCCATTTTGTTAGAACGCGGGAACGTGAAGAAATCGGTCGATTACATTAACAGTAAAGCTAATGACCATGACGAGTCGTAGGGACTTTTTCAAGCAAGCGGCCGCCGCGGGTATGGCCTTGGCGCTTCCCGAGACGCTGTTTGGCGAGATTAACGTTGAGCGGGCAACAAAAGGCGATGAAAACTTTATTTGGGCCAGCTTGCTCCACTTGAGCTACAACATGTGGGAAGACAATACCCCTCCGGGCTTTGAAGCAGCTGAGTATACCGGTGATGATTGTCGGGAGGCTTACCTATGGGCCCACAAGTACCACCCCCACCTTACGTTCGATAAGTCGGTTTGGGATCAGCTGTTGGTCAAGATGCGCGAGGTGGGCATGAATATGCTGATCATCGACCTGGGAGACGGGGTGCAGTACGAGAGCCACCCGGAGATCGCGGTGAAGGGTGCGTGGACCACCGGGGAGTTAAAGCGGGAGCTCAAGAAAATAAGAAAAATGGGGATAGAGCCGATTCCCAAATTGAACTTTTCAACGGGGCACAAGGCGTGGCTGGGACCGTACCAGCGGATGATCTCCTCGGATACCTATTATGCCGTTTGTAAGAACTTGATCGAAGAGGTCATTCACCTGTTCGACTCCCCCCGTTTTTTCCACTTGGGGATGGACGAAGAGACCGCCGGGCATCAGCGGTATCATGAAAACGTGGTGGTTCGTCAGGGGAATTTGTGGTGGCATGATTTCTACTACCTGGTGGATGTGGTGGAGAAGCAAAATGTGCGGTCATGGATTTGGTCGGATTACGCGTGGGAACATCCGGAGGACTTTTTCGCCAAGATGCCCAAGACTGTTTTACAGAGCAACTGGTATTACGGTAGTCAGTTTGACAACTTCGACAACCCCACTAATGAGACCTACGTCAGGTTGTATGATCAACTGGAAAAGCATGGGTATGACCAAGTGCCGACCGGGAGCAATCACAGCAACAACGTCAACTTTGGGAAGACGGTTGAGTATTGTACCAGGGTGATCGCTCCTGATCGACTCAAGGGTTTTTTGCAGACCATTTGGAGGCCCACGTGGCCAGCCTGTTTCGAGCGGCACTGTGAGGCGATCGACCAAGTGGGTAGCGTGATTCAATCTTTTAAAAACTAATCAAATGAAGACAATTAACCGAAGAAATTTTATTAAAGCGTCGGCCTTTGCAGGTGCAGGTCTGACGCTGGCACCCGGTCTCGCTCTTAGATGTACCGGTCAAAATAGCAGTAAGCCCGTTCTGTTAGGGGGGCGTAAACCCAGTTACAGCTTCTCGAAGTGGCCGATTTTCGATCAAACCGAAGAGCAAGCCCTTTTGGAAGTGCTTAACAGCAGTCATTGGGGTCGCCTCAGTGGCACCGTGACCAAGAAGTTCGAGGAGGAGTACGCGAAGATCAACGGGACCGCCCATGCGCTGGCCGTGTCGAGTGGCACCAGCGCGTTGTTCACCATGTTGGGTGCTTTGGACGTGGGTCCGGGTGACGAGGTGGTGCTTCCCGTTTACACGTTTGTCGCCACTTACAACGTGGTGGGGCTAAACTACGCGTTGCCTATCTTGGTCGACACCAATATCGAAACTTTCCAGATCGACACGAAAAAGATGGAGCAGGCGATTACCCCGCAGACCAAGCTCTTGATGCCCGTGCATATCGGGGGAGCACCTGCCGACCTTGATGCCGTGATGGAAATAGGGAAAAAGCACAACCTGCCGGTCATCGAGGACGCCTGTCAGGCTCACTTGGCCGAATGGAAGGGGCAGAAAGTGGGATCGTTTGGTTTAGGGGGTGCGTTTAGCTTCCAGGCGAGCAAAAACCTGAATTGCGCGGAAGGGGGTGCCATCACCAGTAACGACCAGGAGTTTATCGAGCGCTGCTACATCTTCCACAACCAGGGTCAAGGGGGAAGGGGTGCCTCGTATGGAACAGGTTCCGGCACGAGGGGCACTAACCTGCGGCTGACCGAGTTTCAAGCCGCGATACTGTTGGCCCAAATGACCCGGCTGGAGGAGCAGATGCAAGTTAGAAGCGCGAATGGCGACTACCTCACCGAGCTCTTTAACGAGATACCCGGTATCACACCCGCGAAGGAGCACGAGGGTACCACCCGTAACGCGTATCACCTCTACATGTTCCGTTTTGATAGCGCCCATTTCGATGGTTTAACCCGTGATGAGTTCATCAAGGCGCTTCGTGCCGAGGGGGTTCCCTGTAGCACGGGCTACGGTCAAATGAACAGCAGCGAGTACGTGAGGGGTCTGGCCGAAAACAAGCACTACCTGAAGGTTTACGGTGAAAAGACCATGAAGGAGTGGCTCGAGCGGAACCATTGCCCGCAGAATGACAAGCTTACCAAAGATCAGGCCGTATGGTTCACCCAGCCCATGTTGTTGGGCGACCGCTCGGATATGGATAAGATTGCTGAAGCGGTACGTCGTATCCAGAAACACGCGACCGAGTTAAAGGGATAGTTTAAAGGGACAGTAGTGAAGCCCGGTTAAGCCCGGTGAAACGGGCTTCATCTGTTTAGTCGGGTAAGTGTGAGTGAAAATCACTTGTCCTGGCAACCGAGAGTGTTTTTTAAAAGATCGTATGAAGAACTATACGTGGTTATTTTTGTCGCTTTTGCTCATCTCGACCTCCTGTGAAAGTGGTTTCAAGGTTGGTCGCTCGGTAGTGAGCATAGAGCCGACGGGCGAGACGGTCTCATTAACGTTGGCCGGTTTTTCTTTGCCTACCGAAGGGCGGTTCACGCTGGGTTGGGATGAGTTGGGTGCTACCGGTCAGCTAGCGAGCTTCACTGCCCTCGATGGTTTGTTCTACGCCGTTGATCCGCAAGGGAAGCTGTTCTCCTTCACGAAAGAGTCGGTGGGAGAGTGGAAAAGCGTGGAGTCGGCCCTTCCCATGAAGCTGCTCGCGGGGCACGCGGGGCAGCTTTACGGCATCACCGCACAGGGCGACCTGTACAGCGCACCGCCGGCAGATGCAGGACTTGAATGGAAAAAGCTCTCCCCGGTAAAGGGAGCCACGGCCTTTACCTCCTCCGGTGAGAAGTTATACGTGACAACCGATAACGGCCTTTTGCTGGAAGGTACCGTCGCGCAAGAAGGGGTGTCGTGGAGCCAGGTAGCCGAAGTCGGCAAAATTCGCTCGCTGACTTCAAATGGTACCAAGCTGTACGCTTTGGGAACCGACACCGTGCTGTATCAATGCGAGTTGCGCTATCCCGGAGAGAGCTGGGTGCGTATGGGGTATAACAACGGGGAGAGTTACCTGATAAAGGTCAGCCAGATTGCTTTTCTTGATGGGAAGCTCTACGCGTTTACCCTGGACAACAAGCTCTACACGAACAGGCACAACTCCGAGGGGAATCTCTCGTCGCGCGCGCTATCCATCACCAAGGGCGGTAAAACTGCCGTGATCGTCAGCGTGGATGCCTGCGGCTTTGATTACTCTTTTACCCAGAGCGTAAAAGAGGATATTTACCGGAAAACGGGGATTCCCCACGAGGCGGTCTTGATTAACACCTCTCACTCTCATTTCACCCCCGTGACGCAAAGTTGGATCACGTGGGAAAAACAGAACCAGCATCCCGATACGCTCTACCTGAATGTGGTACGTGAGGGGATCGTCCGGTCGGTGGAAGAGGCGCTGGCCAGTGCCACTCCCGGTGAGCTCTTCTTCGGCCGCGACTCCACTGCCATCGGGAGAAACCGGAGGTTAAGGGGTGACGAGGCCCTTTACGACAATTTCGTGGATGTGTTGCGGTTTGTTCCCAAGGGAGGGGGTAGCGAGACCGTTCTCTTTTTAACGGGTTGCCATCCGGTGCGCTCGCATCCCGAAGGGGGGCATTACACGATGAGTGCCAACTACCCGGGACAGACCCGCGAGATTCTCGAGAAAGACCCAGCCGTTAGCCATAGCATGTTTGTACAGGGCTGTGCCGGGGACATCAACCCGATCTCCAACTCGTACCGTGAAACGGGTGAGCAGTTGGCCCAAGATGTTATCGCCGTGCTGGGCGGCACGTTATCACCCGTGGAGGGAGGCATCTCCTGCTACCTCGACACGATTCACGTGGCCGTCACCCCTTGGAGCCAAGAGGAGCTGCAGGTTCCCCTGCAGAAGGCCGAGGAGAGCCCGGAGGATTTTCTGGCCCGAAGAAGTGGCCGTTGGGCGAGGCTCATGTTGGGTTATTACGAACAACAGGGCACTCCCCCCACCGATATGCCCATTTACGTGCAGACGTTGAATATCGGCGACTGGAAGTTGATCGGGCTATCGAGGGAGGCGACCACCGAGTTTTCCATTGCCATCAAAAAATTGTGGCCCGACCAGAAGGTCTCGGTAGCCGCGTATACGAATGATACGCCTAGCTACCTGGCCACCGACCCCCACATCAAGAAGAAGGATTACGAGGGGTACGAGTCCTTTTTCTGGTACGGTCAACCCAATCACTTCCCGTTGGGAACGTTTGATTTGGTGGTGAACTGCATCAAGGAAAACAACCGGTAAAGGGGAAGGGATTACAAAACAGAGAGATGCAAAACAGATAGGATGTAAACAGACAGCTAATAAAAGAGACGATATGATTTTAATTGCCGACAGTGGATCCAGCACAACCAATTGGACGTTGGTTGACGATCGAAAAATTGTTTTTCAGTTCGAAAGTGAAGGGTATAATCCCTGTTACAACAGCAGCGACGAGATCACGCGTTCCCTATCGAAGAGCCTACCCGAAGGGTATGATTGGGACAAAGTCAAGTTGGTCGCCTTTTACGGCGCGGGTTGTTACGAAGACAAGTACGTGGTGATAGAGGATGCCCTGCGTCCGCTATTTCCCCACGCGCGGTTTGACGTGGCCATGGACCTGGTCGCCTCCGCGCGGGCCTTGCTTGGGAACGAGCCCGGCTTCGCGGCTATCTTGGGGACGGGTACCAACTCTTGCCTTTACGATGGAACCCGCATCACCCACAACGTGGACTCCATGGGATTCCTTTTGGGAGACGAGGGGAGCGGGGCGTACATGGGCAAGCGGATTATCGGCGATTTTATTCGGGGGCACATGCCCGAGGAGGTCTCCTCCCTCTTTTTCGACACCTACGGCCTTACCCCTGATGCGCTGGTAGATAAAGTGTACAGCGCTTCTATGCCCAACCGCTATTGCGCGTCGTTCACCCGCTTTTTAAGCCTCGACCCGATGCCCAAGAGCGATTACGCCGAGCAAGTGAAGCGTGACGCGTTCCGTGACTTCTTCAACAACATCGTGGTCTACTACCCCGGTTATTCCGATCACCTGTTCAACTGCGTGGGCAGCATCGGCTGGGTATTTAAAGATACCCTTGCCGCCGTGGCAGAAGAGTTCGGGATGAAGGTCGGTAAGATCATTCAAAGTCCCATGGAGGGGTTAATCGCCTATCACCATGTGTAACTGCTTCCCCATCCAAGCAGGTACCTGTTACATTCAGTCAAACTGTTGGGCTCACGGTGTTTCCGATGCTTCCAACAGAGCAAGATGACCATTACATTCAGTACAAACCCATACATCAATCAACCACATTTATGAATGCAAAGAAAAACAATTCGAACTACCTGTTTCCCCTTTTGATTATCGCGGTCGCCTTTTTCATCATCGGCTTCGGGGTGGGGATAAACGGTATCATGGTTCCCATTTTAGAAGGGGCCTTCTCCTTGAGCAAGGGCATGTCTTACCTGGTGTTAACCGCCACGTTCTCTGCCTTTTTGATTTTCGGCAGGCCGTCAGGCATGCTCATCCAGAAGATTGGCTACAAGAAGGCCATGATCATAGCGCTGTTAATCATGGCGTTGGGTATGTTGCTATTTATCCCGTCGGCCCGCATGAGCGACTCGATGGCCGGTTTCTACATGTTCCTGGTGGCATCGTTTGTCGGGGGTATTGGCAACACCCTACTGCAGGCAACGGTGAATCCCTACGTGACCATCTGTGGGCCGATCGAGAAAGCCGCTCAACGCATGTGTTTTATGGGAATCATGAACAAGTCGGCCTGGTACCTGGGCCCCATCTTCCTCAGCCTGTTTATCGATGTGACCAACCCGGTGCTCGACTTAGCCCATATCCCTTTTGGACTCGCCGCCGTTGTCATCGTCCTTCTCGCCATCCTTATCCATTTTGTCCATCTGCCGGAAGTGAAGGCTGAGGGAGAGGATGAGGACGAACTGGACGAGGCGAGCGCCGAGACGCAGGATAGCTTCGTGATTGCTGCGAACAAGAAAAAGAGCATTTGGCAGTTCCCCCATCTCATCTTAGGGGCGATTGCCCTGTTCGTTTACGTGGGGGTGGAGACCCTTCCCATGGCATCGGCGATCGACTTCGCGAACGCCATCGGGTTAGACAACCCGGCTCACTACTCGGGTATCGTCTCTATCGGCTTGGTGGTCGGGTACATTGTCAGCATCTTCTTGCTACAGGTCATGCGTCAGAAGCAGGCGTTGATCCTCTTCACCTTCATCGCGATAGCCGCCTCCCTCTGCTTGGTCTATCTCCCCGCGCAACAAGCCATCTACAGCCTGGCGGTGCTAGGCTTCACCCATTCGCTTATGTGGGGGGCTATTTGGGCGCTGGCCATTGATAAGTTGGGTAAGTTCACCAAGGTCGGCTCCTCCATCCTGGTGATGGCGATTGTGGGGGGTGCTATCTTCCCGCTGATTTTCGGCTTTATCCTGGACGCTATAAAAACACCCGGGATGGCGATTACCGCGGAGAATTTTCAAACGGGCTATTGGTTGTTCGTTCCCGGCTACCTGTACATCCTCTTTTATGCCACCTTGGGGCATAAGATCGGATTGAAAAAAGAGGGTTAAAGTTGTTGTTCTGGCAATTTGGTGCACCTTCAAGGTGTTTATAACATGATGAAACCGACAAGACTAAAAAAAGTCATCAACGGTTCTTACGCTTTAATATAAAACCCGATGAAAGACAAGAAAGGAATAAGCAGGAGAAGCTTTTTAGGGAGCGCTTCGGTGCTCGGCACGGGCATGCTCCTGAAGCCGCGGTTCACCTGGGCGGTAAACCGCGGGGCAGACACTAAGCCCGCCCTGTTGGGGGGTGAGAAAACGTTCACGGGGAGCTTTCCCCGTTGGCCCATCATTGACGCTACCGAGGAGAACGCGTTGCGGGGTGTCCTCGAATCCAGGCAGGGATGGGGCAGGCGAATCAAAAACAATGAGGCCGACAAGTTTGAAACCCGTTACGCGGAGCTGTTGGGGGTAAAGCACTGCCTCACCGTGAACAGCGGCACCTCGGCGCTCTTCACCATGCTCGGGGCGTTAAATATTGGCCCGGGCGATGAGGTAATCCTGCCGGTCTACACCTTTATAGCGACCTACAACGTGGTGGCCATGCACCATGCCTTGCCGATTATCGTGGATATCGATCCCGAAAGTTTTCAGGTCGACCCTGCCAAGATGGAGGCGGCCATCACCCCCAGCACCAAGGTACTTTTGCCCGTGCATATCGGTGGGTCGCCGTTCGATGTGGACGCCGTCCTCGCGATCGGGAAAAAGCATGACCTCCCGGTTATCGAGGATGCCTGCCAGGCACCGTTGGCGTCGTGGAAGGGGCAAAAGGTGGGTAATTTTGGCTTGGGCGCCGCCTTCAGCTTCCAAGAGTCCAAGAACCTCACGTGCGGTCAAGGCGGTGGCATCACCACCAACGATGACCGTTTCATGAACGCCTGCGTGGGCTTTCATCACCAGGGTTCCGTTCAGGAGGAGAGCCCGTTTGCCCAGGGTGCCGCTCGCGGCGGCAACTTCCGGATGACGGCGTTCCAGGCCTCCATATTGAGCGCGCAGATGACCCGCCTGGAAAAGCAGGCGAAAACGAGGAGTGAAAACGCGGCCTACTTGGGCGAGTTGTTCAGCCAGATACCGGGCATCGCTCCCGCAAAGCTGTACCCCGGTACGACCAACAGCGCGTATCACCTCTACATGTTTCGTTTTGATAGCAATCATTTTGCCGGTATGAGCAAGGCCCGTTTCATCGAAGCCCTCAGGGCCGAGGGGGTTTCTTGCCACAGCGGTTACGGTGAGATGGATAAGAGTCCCCTCGTTGCTTCATTAGCCAAGAACCGGCACTACCTGCAGGTGTACGGCGAGAAGGCGATGAACGAGTGGTTGGAGCGCATCCAGTGCCCGGTGAACGAGAAGGTGTCTCGCGACGTTGCCGTTTGGTTCACCCAGACCACCTTGCTGGGTACCCGATCCGATCTGGAACAGATTGCCGAGGCGATCCGCAAGATTCAGAAATACGCGAAGGAGATACGTGACGCAACCGTGTAGCTTGGCCAATTGGGCGACGTGGCGATAAGGATGAGGTAAGTGAAAAGGGAGGGTTAGGTGAAGCGGATGACGGGAATTACGAGGATGACGAGTGCGACAAGGACGATGCAGGTGACGGGAATGACGAGGATTACGGGCGCAACAAAGACGAGGCGGATTAAGGGTGTGACGAACGTGACAAGAGTGAGGCGGGTGATACGGGTAAGGTCGCTAACCCAGGTGAACCTGCTGAACCTGTTCGTTCTGTTAATCATTTCCTCAGCCTCCATTCTGCCCGCTTACCCCGGATTCCGCGTATCCCCCCTGTTCGGGGACAATATGGTCATCCAGCGGGATAAAAGCGTGGAGGTATGGGGCGAGGCCGATAAAGGCAAGCGGGTTACCATCGCTTTCAACGGGCAGGTGGTGAAGGCTAAGGCCGATAAAAGTGGTAGGTGGACCGTGTTGTTACCGCCCATGTCGCACGGGGGGCCTTACGCGATGCAAGTCACCTGCGGCGATTCCACGTTACAGATCAACAACATCCTTGTTGGCGACGTCTGGTTTTGCAGTGGTCAATCCAACATGGTGTGGCCGGTCTCCAAGTCCAACAACGCGGAGCAGGAGATAGCCGCGGCCATTTACCCCAACATCCGGTCGTTTAACGTGGGGCGGAGCATCGCTTTTTCCCCTACTACCGATGTCCAGGGACAGTGGGATGTCTGTAGTCCCGAGACCGTCGGGATTTTTTCTGCTGTTGCCTACTTCTTTGCCCGCGAGGTTCACCGGGAGACCGGTATCCCCATTGGTATCGTGAACGCTTCGTGGGGAGGTACCGAGATCGAGCCTTGGATTAGCGAGCCAGCCTTTGCATCATTACCATCGCACCTAACAGACCATTACAGCTACACGCCCGAGACCTCTCCCGACAGCATCAAGCTTCGACTTGACAGGGGAGAGCCTCTACCAGAAAAGATAGCGCCCAATGCCTACCCGAGCGTCCTATATAACGGGATGGTATACCCGTTCATCCGCTTCCCGATTACCGGGGTAATCTGGTACCAGGGTGAGAACAACGCCCATGCCGGACGGTCGGCCGACTATTACGCGCTTTTTCCCTGTTTAATCCGGGACTGGCGGAAGCAGTGGGGGTACGATTTCCCCTTTTACTGGGTGCAACTCGCGAGCTACAAGCCCGAAAGCGTTCTCCCCGAAGAGAGTGACTGGGCGGAGTTGAGGGATGCGCAGCATCAAACCCTCTCTCTACCTTATACCGGTGAAGCGGTAACCATTGATATTGGTGCGGCGAACGACGTACACCCCAGGAACAAGCAGGATGTAGGGTATAGGCTGGCGCTTCACGCGTTGAGTAAGGTATATGGTAAAAAGGTTCTATATTCGGGACCGGTCTTTCGTTCCATGAACGTTGAAAATGGCAAGGTCATTTTGGATTTTGATCACGTGGGCTCGGGCTTAACGGCCAAAAACAAGTATGGCTACCTTCAGGGGTTCTCCATCGCGGGACCCGACAAGCAGTTCGTATGGGCTCAAGCGTACATCAACGAAAACAACCAGGTGATTGTTTTTAACCATCAAATACCCCATCCGGTATTCGTCCGTTACGCATGGAGCAACAACCCCGGCGATGCCAACCTGTTCAATAAAGAGGGGTTGCCGGCATCTCCCTTTCAGGCGGAGAGGCCTTTTGATGCGGGAGAAGCCAACAAAGCACGTGGCGAGTTGGCATCAGCTTGCGAGGCAAACATGGAAAATATTTTCAAGACCTATGATTTGAAAGTACACTATGATATTGTTGAACGTTTATACCAGGAAAGTAAAAAAAGGGAAACTGTTTTCTTTTCTAATTACAACTACGGTTACTTAAATTATCTCTTTACATTAATCCAAGGAGTTCCCTATTTTGAGCAACCAACAGACTCAATAACCATGGTAAATCCCGGAGAACATGCAGGAGTGGAGTATATGTCGGAAGAGGCAGTTGATGAGTACCTTAAAAGGTTGGATTGCACGCCGGGAGAAGCCTATAGAAACTATTATCATTTTATCCGAAGAATCAAGCTCGAGAGGGAGGCCTATCTGAAATGTATTGATGAGGAGTTGGCGAAAAACCTTGACTCTACATACAGGAACGAGACATTGCGGTATGATGTTTTTCAAGGTCCTCCTCTGCTTGCTGAATTTCCCGTTATGAGCAAATTCCACTTTTTGAAACTTTTCAAGGAGTTTGTCCTCATCGATGATGAAGCAGTCCTTCCCGATTATTTCAGGGCCAAGGTCTATTTGGACTGTGGTTGTAAAACACCCTATTTCAGGGAGCGCTATTCAAAATACAGTGTAGATGAAAATAATAATCATTAATATCCTAAACAACGTGACTATGAAAAAGATATGGATCATTGCATTCATTGGCCTGACAGTCATCGCCCAGGCTTACGGACAGACAAATACAACAGAGCAGGCCAATGAAAAAACCGGGATAATATACGAGAATACAGTTTATCGTTTTAAAGCCACGATACCGGGCAGTTGGAGGCTACATGGACACGTTATTAATGACACCAGGTATAATATGGCGATAGCCGATTGGGGACTGCCTAAGGTTTATAGTGAAGTGGAGAAAACTGAAATTGAAAACTCTGTCTCGATCGTTGCTTATCGAAGGAAGGAAATTAATTCAGTGGACAGGTTGATTCAGTTTGAATATGAAAGATATAAAGGTAATAGCCCGACAAGCAAAATCATTCTGGAAGAAGATAAAACAAGCCCT
>JAMNYO010000121.1 GCA_023622765.1 Bacteroidota bacterium
ACAATCACAAGGAAAGTATTCGAGACCTGTTCGAATCATATCTCGAGCCGTTTCAGGCTGCTCATCCGGAATTGGGAGGCGTAACCATTTATAGGAATCTGAATAGTTTTCCAAGTCTGACTCAAATAATGTCGGATTATTGGAAATAAGAAGCTGTTCAGCTTCATGGTACTGTCTTGTCAAGGATCGTAATTGATCAACACGGTCTTGTTTTTGTCTGTGTATACGCATATTGGTCTCTTTTGTGGCTTTACGAATTTGCATTGAGAACTTTTCCCAAGCTTCCAAATCGAGTTTATTCATTTTCATATTGAATGATCCTTCGCCCGTGCGGGCGCCATTATGAATTTGCATGAACACGCTCTGCCTTGTGTTACTCATAATTCATCAATTTTAAACCGTTTCTCTATTTTCCTAAAGTCGCCACGCCGTTGCGCGTGTAAGAAGATGATCGTCGAGATCGCGAACCATGCAAAAACGACCATTACAGCTGTGAAGCTGCTTTTCTCCGTGTCGATGCTCAAAGCCATGAAGCTGAGCATCCAGTTGATGAGGATTAAATACCGTTTCATGGTCTTGGATTTTTAATATTGGTCTTTCCCGCTCGTTCAACTCCCCCGTACCTGGATATGGCGGCATGACGTATCCTCCGCGAAAGATCGCTGTTCGTTTTACCGTTCAAGGCCCCTCGCACGGTAGGGTAGGATGTCTCGAAGACCTTTTTAAGTTCGGTCTTCACGCCGAGGGGTACTAAAATTTCGTTTTGTTTTCCTTGTGCCATGTTAAATTATTTCTATACTTTTGTAAGCCTTTCAACTGTGAAAGGTTTCGCAAATATAGAAGATAATTATCAACCATCAAAATATTTCGATGAAAATTTTCAACTAAAAGATGAGTATCTTAGAGCGGATAGCGCATTTATCTGATAATGAAAACATAACGATAACCGAGCTTGAACGTATTATTGGAGCAAGCAAGGGGGTTCTTTCAAGGGCTTTGAAAAAGAATACTGATATTCAAGCCAAATGGATTGCGGCGATAGTTGAAAATTATCCCCTATATAATGCCGAATGGCTTTTAACCGGTCGTGGGGAAATGCTTAAATCCGATAAGTTAACGCGAAATCAAACGACAGATGCCACGATAGATAAACTAATAAAGGAAGTAAAAGAATTGTCCGCGGAAAACGCATTGTTACAATCAAGGATCAAAGAGCTTGAGGAGGAGGCTGCACGCGTAAGTACCCCCCTCGGGCATTCACGTGCTAATAATAACGCTATCATGATTAATGCTTCAGAAGTTGAAAGCTAAAAAAGATTTAGCCTAATGACGCCCTGGAAAACAAGAGACAGGTTACCAGAAATCATAGTTACTGAAAAGGAATAAACTTACAGCCGGATTTTGTTTTGCGGTTTGCCGCGAAGTTCAGTCCGAATACACTCTATAACGAAAATTGCGTCGCTCACGTCGCACGCATCGCTATCGTTCAGATTCTTTGTAACCTCCCACAGGCTATCCCGCATGATGGTGTACCTTTCCATCAAAGATTTCGTGCCGTGCAGCTCGAGCTGTTCGTTCAAAAAATCCCTGATACCCATCGTGGCTTTACTCTCGTATTCTTGCTTTGCTTTGTCAATATCAATCATCACGCACGCTTTTTTTAGTTTTTCCCTGTTGCAAATATACTAAATCGTGTTGATTACAAACAATTTACGGGTATTTTTCTTTCGCCGGTAGTGCCGATTTTAACACAGTTTCCCCCACTCATTAACTATATTTTAACTGAAAAACGGTGCTTTTCTGGCAATACCCCCCCCTCAATTCACTTGTTTTTTACCCGAAAAGTAAGTCTAAACTACATGATTCCTGTTTTTATAAAAGTAAGTCTAAAGGTAAGTCTAAAAGTAAGTCTAAACTCAAATTATCGCATTTCGTTTTTTAATGATGTTTCCCGGGTTCTTGGTGTTAAATTAGGCTACCACCTCCCCGTTTTAGCCCCTGCACGGTACGTCGTATCGCTTTCCCAGCGCGTTTCCGGTGGAATCATAGAAAAGGCCCACGAACAGCGCGTGAATGTAACATAAACGCTGTTCGAGGGCCACAAATCCCGCGTGAAATGTAACACGAATGTTATGCAATGTCACATTTCGTTTTTATCTTTGCAGTTATACTCGTTCGCCCCTTTCCCGCTCATGGAGCTGGTTACAGGCATTATTCATGAAATTATTTTTATCGCATTTCGTTTTTAGCCCCGTAATTTACCTGTGTACGTCAAATCTCAGCTCCGCACCCCTTTTCTGTTCTCACCGTTCTCCCGGTTATTTGCCCTTGTACATCGAATCCCACCAGCGGGCATCTCCCTTGAGCCATTTGTTGAACCACGCGTAGATAGCGTGGTTCCAGGCGATCCGTTTCTGGTAATCGTAGATGGCGTGGTTTTCTCCCTCTACCTGGATAAACTCCACCTCTTTCCCCAGCAGCTTCAGTGCGTTGTACATTTGGATGCTCTCGCCGATGGGCACGTTGGTATCTGCCGTGCCATGGAGCAGCAGCAGCGGGGTGTTAACCTGGTCGGCCAGGAAGAGGGGACTCTGTTTCACGTACAGTTCCGGGTTGTTCCATGGGAAGCTACCCGCGCTGGCTCCTGCGCTGTAAGAATATCCCCAGTAGCCTTCTCCCCAGTAGCTGGTGATGTTGCTAATACCGGCGTGTGATACCGATGCCGAAAAGAGGTCGGTCTGGGTAATCAGGTACTGCGTCATGAAGCCACCGTACGATGCACCGATGTTGCCTATCTTGTTGCCATCGACGAACGGGTGCGCGGCAACGAACGCGTTGACCCCCTCGATGATCTCTTCCGCGGTCTGTTTACCCCACGCGTTCACGTGTCGTGCCGAGAATTCCTGCCCGTATCCCGTGGTGCCGCTTGGTTGCATCGTGTAGACCACGTAGTCCTGTGCGGCGTACACGTGCAGGGGGTAGGTGCTCTCGAATATACGGGTGGTGGGGCTTGTTCCCGCGTAGTAGTAGACGATAAGCGGGTACTTCTTGTTCGGATCGAAGTCGGGTGGCAGGTAGTAACGTCCCTCTATCTGGTCACCGAAAGAGCTGGTGAAGTTCCACTCTTTCACCTTGCCCAGCCGTAGTTGTGCGAGTCGCTCCGCGTACGGGTCGGAAATCAGGGTCGATTCCAGCGTGCGTAGGTTAAGCAGATAGCCTCGGTTGGAGTTGGAGACGCTCACACCGGTATAGGTTGCCCAGTCGCCATCGTTGGCAATGGAGAACGAGCGGATCACATCCTCTTTCAGTGGCAGCTTTTCGAACTTCTTGTTCTTAGGCGAGTAGCGGTATACATTGGTGCGGTCTCCCTCTTCCACCCGGTAATAGACGCGGTTGTCCCTCGGGTTCCACTCCTGAGTGCTGACGGTGGGGTCAAAGTTGCGCGTTACCGCCTCCACCTCCTTGGTGTCGAGGTTAAAGATGAACGATTGGGTGTCGTAGCTGTTCGCGATCTGTCCTGGTTTGATGTTTAGCCCGATGCCGCCAAACGCCTCAGGTGCCCCGTGCACCAGCAACTGCTTGCCATCCGGCGAGAACTGGGCGGTGTAGGCGTAGACCTGATCTTCCCATACGGTATCGACTTGCATCGATTCGAGGTCCAGCCTGTAGAGGGAGCTTTTTCGGAAGGGTCGCTCGGTGAGTTCCTCTTTCGAGGTGCTGAAGAGCAGGTAGCGTGTGTCGTCCGAGATATCGTTCAGCGAGGCTGTTTGCCGGCCGAACGTGAGCTGTTGGGTCAGCCCGGTGTCGAAGAAGTAGCGGTAGATAAAGTATCGATCGCGGTAACTCGCCTGCCGGTCATCTATCCCGATGAGCTTTTTCAGACCCCCGGGGCTTTTAGCGCTCAGGCTCTCCTTGGAGGAGAAGAAGAGCGACTGTTCATCAGGTGCCACTTGGAACCGCTCTTTGGGCAACCCTTCTGCCATCACCTTCACCTCCATCGTCAGCGGGTCTAACGTGCAAAACCGGTAACTATCCTTGTCGTCCTCAGTGAAGTAGAGCAGGTCTTGCTTGGGCATCCAGCCTAATTGGGCACGGTTGGATGATTCGGACAGGATGGTGCGTTTTTGATGGGCGTCGTACACTTCGGTGTAGCTCCGACTGCTTCCTCCAGGTAGGGTTTCACGTAGGGATAGCAGCACGAAACGACCGCTGGGCGATATCGTTGAACTCGACACCCGTTTCCCCTCCAGGATGTCTTTGATATCAATACGCCTGGTTCCCACGCTGTTGAAGCTGTAGGTGAGGAGTGAGTCGGCTTTTTCCGGTTTTACTTCGATTTTAAAGGCCGGGTCGCTTTTATCCGCTGCCGAGGACAGCAGCTTGACCACCAACCGGGCGCTGTTGGTAAATCCCTCTATGTTGGCGGTGACTTTGCCGGCCAGGTGAAGGCTATCCTCCCGTTGCGTCTTACTCCCCTTCTTTGCTCCATCGATCCACACCTCCAGGGGGTTGGGTGAGGTGACCGTGAGTTGGCCCTTGCCGTAGCGGTCACCCGTCAAGTAGATCGAGAAGAGATGGAAGGCTATTCCCCGTTCCGGTTTGTCGCAGTGGAAGAACCCCGCCGTATCGGCCGTCAGCTCGGTGATGAAGCGCTCCTTATCGGGGAAGGTAACAGGGTAGGAGAGAAGCGTCTCCTCGGTGAAAGAAGCATCCTTCAAGTTTACGCTATCCAGCAATACCGGTTTTCGTACCTCGATGGGGCCAAAAGAGGAAATGTTTTCAGGCATCACAGCCTGTTGCGCGGTAAGGTAGGGCAGCAGAATAGCCCACGCGATCATCCAAGTAACCTGTCGTCTCATACGATTTTCTCTATTTTGTATATTTCTGTGTAGTTATTTGTTTTGTTTGCCTGTCCACCATCTGCTCAATCACTTATACTTTGAGTTGCGATGGTTATAGTGGCTGGCTGCACCAGGTGAAACAGTCTGGGAAAGATTCACGCCATGCCGGTTCCTTCAGTTTCTCCTCAAATATGGCGTAGACCGATGAGCCGGAGCCGCTCATGGAGGCGTAGAGGGCGCCCATGTCGTAGAGTCGTTGCTTGATCCGGGCTATAGCCGGGTACCTCTTGAAGATAGAGGGTTCAAAATCGTTCTTCAGCACCTTTTCCCAATTGCTTACCGGCTGACGAACGATCTCCCGGATAGAGACTTCGGGGGTGGCAGGGGTGACCATCGAGTAGGCCGCTATAGTGGAAATCTCGATATTTGGCTTCACGAGCAACAGGAAGTACCCCGAAAGGTTCAGGTCAATCGGCTCCAGTTGGTCACCAATGCCTGTTGCCAGTGCAGGTCGGTTGCCAATGAAAAACGGGGCATCTGCACCCAGTGTCGCGGCCATTCGTGTAAGTTCCTCTTCGGGAAAATGCAACTTAAATGTATCATTAAGCAACCGGAGCATGAAAGCGCCGTCTGAAGACCCACCACCTAGCCCGGCACCCGAAGGGATTTTCTTGAGCAGGTGAATATCGATGGGGGGGATCTCCCTTTTCTCCTTCACCTGTCGCAACGCCTTGATTACCAGATTCTCTTCAGCCGCTCCTTTTAACGGCAGACCGGTTTGATACAGGCGGTAGCCTTTAGTCGTTGAGGTCCCCATGGCTCTCATGGTTTCCACCTGTATCGTTTCCATCGACTTGCCCTGCTCGGTGTCGCCGGTTTGAGCGGGGATTATCTCCAGCGCATCCTTTAGCCCGATGGGGTATAGAAGGGTCTCCAGGTTGTGGTATCCATCTTCCCGCTTGGAGAGGACGTGAAGGCCCACGTTGATTTTCGCGTTTGGAAAACAGATCATGCCGAGCTTACTTTACCGCGAAGATACATAATTATTTCTCGTCCACCTTCCTCTTGGCGAGCGATTAAAACTCGAATGCCGCCCGAACACCCACCTGTCGGAACTTGGTCTTGTGAAACGATGAGAAGATGCCCGCGTTGAAGAAGCGATTCCCTATGCCATACCCGAGCTCCGTGTAGGAGATGATTTGGGGGGTATAGAGGGTACTCAGGTAGATTCGCTCCTTGTCAGCGAAGTCGGAAATGAAGCGGATTCCCTTGAGTATCAGGAAAGGGGTTTCGAACATCATGTGGGCTTGGATGTAAGAGTCTGACGCGTTGTAAAGATCCCTGCTCAGTATGTTGAAGTTACCACCCAGGCCATCGTCCCAGTTTTCGGGGAAGTTATTTTTTGAAAAGTAGACGAAGTCCGCGAAATACTCGGTCTTTTGGTTGACAAACATTCCGGCTCCCACGTGGTATTGAAGGGAGTTCATCAACCCGATTGGGATGTTTTGGCTAATATCAAGCTCCACGCGGTTGTATTCCGAGGTACTGCCCAAGATGTTTTGAAAACTCCTTGACAACTCCAGCTTGAACGTGGGGAAGTCCGATCTCACGTAAATTTTTTGTCGTCCCTCGTAGCGGTAGTATTGCCTGGGGGTCCAGCTAACGCGCAAGAACGGGACAAATGACCGGCGTGTTCCGAACAGTTCCTTGATCGGCTCGCTGTTTACCGTGTTGCTTCGCAGGTTTATCGTGTTGTTTTTGCTTTTTCGGATATGGTAGTTGATGCCTGTCTGCAGAAGGAACCCGTTGGTGACTTCCAGCGTGTTATAGAGTGACAGGTAGTAGTCCTGGTAGTAGTTCAGCGAGATGTCTTCGAACTTGATCCCCTGTTTTTTAAGGCTGTCTTGAACTTGTTCCACAAAGAGCGAACTGTAGGTCGGGTTCCCCTTTCCTAAGGAGAGGGTAGCACTTCCCAGGTGAAACGGATCGTAATTGAAGGTGGTGGTTAGGTCGGTGAAAAATTCCTTTCGGTGGAACATGTAGCCGGCAAACACGTTGATCTTCACGGTTCGTTGATGGCTCATGTCAATGTTGAACGAGAGCTTTTGCCTGTAGCTGATCCCATCCCTTGAGTTGTAGGCAAGCATCAGGGGGTTGAGCAACCCGGAGTAACCGATACGGGTGGACCGGTACTTGTACTTGGAGTTCATCACCACGCGTTGTGCCACCTGTTGCGCAACCCTGGAGCCGTTTAAGGTGTCGCCGTTTGCCCTTTTATCCTGCCATCGCTTCTGGTACCCGCTAATGACATCCCTCTCTTTTGCTTGTAGCGGGATGGGCCTCTTTTCTTCCCAAAACTCCAAGCTGTTTTGTACGGGCACCGAATCGAGTCTCACCTTGTAAAAGTCGCTGATGTTGAGTGACCGCTCCGGCTTCGTCGGCTGGCGCAGGAGGATATCCCGGTAGGCTAACTTGGCCAGGTGTCGGCTGGCAAGGATGTTACCCAGGTACGATGCGGTTTGGTAAATGGTGAACTCCACTGGTAGGTAGTTGGTAATCCACTCGTTGCCCATCGTGATTTCGAACGAAAAGTTGGAGAAGATATCTACCCCCTCGCCCCTGAAAAATATCACCCGCCAGGTGCCTCGTTCCACGATAAACGATCCTTTGAGTAGTTTCGAGTTCTCGTAAATCGGCGTGAAATGAACGTGGTAATAGCTTTTGTCCCCCTCATTGAATGTTTCGTACAGGGAGTAACGGTAGTACTTGGCCGTGCTAAAACGGATGGGCATAAAGAAGCTCTCATCATTGGTGGTTTCCCCGTAAATATTGATGTTTAACAGGTTGAAAGGAATCAGGTCAATCTCTTTTTGCTTGGTCAGCGTTCCCATCACGTGGCGGATATCTTGCACGTAGTTATTAGGGTAGTCGTACCTCAGCTCGCTGAAAGTTTCAATCAACGCCTCATCGTTTTTCGGATCGTGTAAGACGAAGTGAGGAATCAGGTGGGTGTACTTGTAGAGGAAGTTTTTGTTGATCGTCTCCACGTAGGTCCGGGTGTACACCTCCGCGGTGTACCTCTCTACCAGGTCGTTGTACTTCTCCGCGGCGTTCATCGCCCGGAATAAAATCGAATCAACGGTAAAAAAGGGATCTGTGGCAGGGGAAGGCTCTGTGGCGAGGGTTGTTGCAACCTGGGAAGCGAGTTTTTCAATATATGTGCCGTCCACTGTGAAAGCAGGTTCCACGATGATGGTTACCAGCGAGGAAGCAGGTACCATGGTAAACGCGGTACCCGAGGCAAAAACAGCGGAGATAAAAAGGAGTGAAATAAGACTATTTGCAATCCGTTTTCCCATTGATGCAAGTTATCGTTACAGAAACCTTTTCGTTACAAAAATAGGTGTTTTTTCACCCCTTTCACCTGGAGCGCCAAGTTTTAACAAAAACTTTCCCTTATTTTACAATTATAGTGTAAAAAAACTGCTATATTTGTGTTTTTAAACATAGTTATATAACACGGATGGCTGGGAAGAATAGAGGGATAATTGATTTGTCCTCCTCGCTAACGGATATATGGAGGGTTTTATCGGATGTTGAGAGGGAGAAGTTGCGCGGCAACGCGCGTATTCTCCATTTCAAGAAGAATGATTTAATCTACACTGAAGGTGAGACCCCAAAGGATTTGATGTGTCTTTTCAAGGGTAAGGTGAAGATATACAAGCGGGGGGTAGGTAGCCGAAACCACATTATCCGCATTCTTTGCCCGGTCCACTATTTTGGCTACAGAGCCTATTTCGCCCGTGAACCACACGTCTCGTCTGCCTCCGCGTTCGAGCCTTGCACGGTCTGTTTTCTCCCCATGGAGTTGATCGAACAGTTCCTTCGGAAAAACGGGAACCTCGCCCTCTTTTTCATCCAGATGTTGTCGGTAGACCTGGGTGTGGCCGACAACCGGGTGGTTAGCCTGACCCAGAAGCATGTGAGGGGTCGCCTCGCCGAGACGCTCCTCCTGTTAAAAGAATGTTACGGGTTAGAAGAGGATGGGGCTACCATCAACATTTACTTGGCTCGGGAGGATTTGGCAAACTTCTCCAACATGACCACCTCCAACGCCATTCGTACCCTCTCCAATTTCGTGAATGAACGCATTATCGCCATCGATGGGCGAAAAATTAAGATTATCGATGAAGAGCGCCTTATCAAGGTGAGCCGTATCGGCTGATTTGCCTTTTTATCTAAAATTGTGATTTTATTTTTCTGTTTTTGGAAACCACTGCCTAACTTCGCGTTTTTAAATAGGGTCACCACACCCTGTAATGCCCAAAACTATCCTATTTGCTGTAATGCATCACCTTCCCCGTGTGGTAGGTTTTTTACGTTAGGCTAGTAGGTTGGCCAACTGTAACGATGTTCGAACAAGGATGATACAGAGAATAGCACGTTCCATACTTCGTTCCTACTATAAGCCGGTTGAGAGGTTTATTCAATATCCCCTTGGCACGCAGAACGACACGCTGAGCTACTTGCTGAAGCATGGCCGCGATACGTTTTACGGGAGGGAGCATAACTTTCGTGAGGTGAAGGGCGATGCCGACTACCGCGCGAGGGTGCCGCTCATCGCTTACGAAGATCTACGCCCCTACCTGGACAAGGTTATCATCGAAAAAGAGAAAAACGTGCTCTGGGATACGCCTGTCAAGTGGTTTGCCATGTCGTCGGGAACCACGGAAGATAAAAGCAAGTACATACCGGTAACCCGTGAGTCGCTCTTTAACGGCAGTTATCGCGCAGGCTACCATATGTTGGGACTCTACGCGATACATCACCCCGATACCTCGTTCATCTTGGGGAAAACGTTGGTGATGGGTGGGAGTCAGCAGGTGAACCGGATTGGGGATGGTATTTTCACGGGCGACATCTCCGCCATCTTGATGAGGAACTTGCCGAAAATGGTTAAGCGGAGACGGACACCCGAAAGTATCGCGCTTATCTCCGACTGGGAAGAGAAGTTGGAGCGGCTTACCGAGTACGCGGTGCAGGCTGATATACGGGCTATGGTGGGTGTCCCCTCGTGGACGCTGGTGTTGCTGAAGAAAATCGTGCAAGATACCGGGAAGACGATTCCCGAGTTGTGGCCTCGTATAGAGGTCTTTTTTCACGGTGGCGTGAGTTTCCTTCCGTTTCAAGAGCCGTACAAGAAGATCATACCGGTCGATCGGATGAGTTACTGGGAGACCTATAACGCATCGGAAGGGTTCTTCGGGGTCCAGTTCTCGCCGGAGAGCAGCGACCTGTTGCTGCTGCTCGACAACGAGGTTTACTACGAGTTTATACCGATGGAACAGGTAGGCAATGATTCGCCGGAAACGATTCCGTTAGAGGGGGTGCAGGTCGGCAAGCAGTATGCCGTGGTGATCAGTACCAGCGGGGGGCTTTGGCGCTACAAGCTGGGGGACACCGTGGAGTTCACCTCCACCGATCCCTACTTGTTTAAGGTCACCGGTCGCACCAAGCAATTTATCAACGCGTTTGGTGAGGAGTTGATCGTGGATAACGCCGAGCGGGCCATGGAGGAGGCTTGCCGACTGACGGGAGCAAAGGTTGTCGAGTACACGGCCGCACCCATCTTTTTCGATGAACATCACAACGGGGCGCACGAGTGGTTGATCGAGTTTGAAGTATCACCACCAAGCTTGGAATTGTTCGCGCTACAACTCGATGAAAGTCTTAAAAGGCTCAACTCTGATTACGAGGCGAAACGCTCGTACAACCTCTCCCTTGAACCGCCCGTTATTCGTGCGATGGCGAGGGGAACGTTCTACAATTGGATGAAGCAACGCGAGAGGGTGGGCGGGCAGAACAAGGTGCCCAAGTTGTCGAATGATCGGAAGCACGTGGAAAGCCTCCTGGCATTCGTGAGGAAAGAATCCTAAAATTGAATAAAAAGGAGTTTCCTTGCCTACAAATGAGAAAGATTGCGTAACTTTGCCTGTTCTAAAAATGACTTGTACGATGAGGAGAGTAAAACTGATCTGCTTTTTGTTGCTCACGTTGGCTTTGGCTTCCTGTAGCGAGTACAATAAGATTTTGAAAAGTACCGACCGGGATCTGAAGTACAGTTACGCGAAAAAGTATTTCAACGAGGGGAAGTATAGTCGCTCCATCGCGCTGCTTGAGGAGCTTGTGCCCTTTATGAAGGGGACGGCTTACGCGGAGGAGTCGCTCTACCTGCTGGCACAAAGCCATTACAACTCTAGGGATTACTTCTCCGCAACGCAGTCGTTCACTACCTACTACACCTCTTACCCAAAAGGGGAATACGCCGAGTCGGCCCTTTTTTACTCCGCCTACGGCATGTACCTCGACTCGCCTGATTCGCGACTCGATCAGTCCAAGACCTACACCGCGATCATCGAATTTCAAAAGTATATTGAGCGGTACCCCCAGACAGAGCGTGCGGAGCAGGCCAAGGATTACCTGTTTGAACTGCAGGAGAAGCTTGCCTTAAAGGAGCTTCAGGCTGCTCAGCTCTACCTCAACCTGGGGAATTACATGGGCAACAATTACGAGGCGGCGGTGATTACTGCCCGGGAGGCGATGAAGAGCTATCCCTACTCCAAGTACATGGAGGATTACCAGATTATTATCCTCCGCGCCCGTTACGAGTACGCGCAGCGGAGCACCTTGCAAACGCAGCCCGAGCGCTACCGGATGGTGGTCGACGAGTACTTCAACTATACCAACTCGTTCCCAGAGGGGAAGTACCGGGGTGAGGCAGAGGGGTACTACAAGGAGGCACAAAACAAGATTGATGTGTTGCCCACCACCTGATTGTTGAGAAACTATAAACGTTATATATTAAAAATGGATTACAGAAAAATTGCTGCAAGTACCAACACGGAGACACGCGACGTGATGAAGTTGGCTCAGCCGGTGCAGAATGTATACGAGATGACGATGATCATCGCCAAGCGGGCGAATCAACTTTCACTAGAGATGAAACGTGACCTGGATAGCAAGCTCCAAGAGTTCGCTTCCTATAGCGACAACCTGGAAGAGGTGTTCGAGAACCACGAGCAGATAGAGATATCGCGTTTCTACGAGAAACTGCCCAAGCCGTCACTGATTGCCATTGAGGAGTGGAAGGAGGATGGCATTTATCACCGCAACCCGGAGAAAGATAAAGAGCTGTTTTAGCCTTAGCCATCATGTTGCAACGCATTCAAACCATCTTCTTACTATTGGCCTGTTCGGCCATGCTGATTGCCTGCGCCACATCATTGGGATCGTTTACCTACAACGGTGATCGGATGGTAGTGGAGGCTGTTGGCGTTTACCTCAACGGGGAGCTGCATCACTTCACGTGGGGGCTGGTGGGTATAGGGTTGATAAGCGCTATCCTATCGTTCGTCAGCATCTTCTTTTTTCGTAAGCGGAAGTTACAGATTCGGCTGTCTAAGGTCAATATCGGTATCATGGTCGCTTTTTACCTCTACTTTGGCTACCTCATTTACAAGCTCACCACTACGGGCAACCTGCAGTTCGTGAGGATGGGGACTGGCATGGTAATGCCAGCCGTCGCCATCCTGTTCGTAGTACTGGCCATTCGAAGAATTTCAGCCGACGAGGCACTGGTGCGTTCCCTCGATCGGCTGAGATAGGTAATTTAGAAGACCCACTCGGGCGATGTTTTTGCTTGACCCGTGCCCGTTGGCACGGGCGTTTTTGTTTGTATGGGGGCGGTAGTGCGGTTTTGCACGCCTGCTCCCTTGTAGTATTGCAGCACCCGGGGCATAATCCTCTCTATATTGGCTATACGCTTGCTGTCAGAGGGGTGCGTGCTAAGGAACTCGGGGACGTTAACGCCACCGGCATCGGCCATCCTCTGCCAGAACGGCACGGCTACCCTTGGGTCGTACCCCGCCATGGCCATGACGATGAGCCCGATCTCGTCTGCCTCGTACTCCTGTTTGCGGGCGTAAGGCAGCATCACGCCGATTTCCGCCCCGAGGCCGAAGACAGTACTGCCTAATTCCCGCATGGCTTGGGAGTTACCCATCAGTCCCCCGGCGATGGCACCCCCGTATTGCAGGGCGATTTGCTGGCTAAGCCGCTCGCTGCTGTGCTGGGCGATCACGTGTGCCACCTCGTGGCCGACGACCACCGCTAGGGCTTCTTCTGTTTGGGTCACTGGTAACAACCCGGTGAAGACCACGATTTTCCCTCCCGGCATGGCAAAGGCGTTCACGCTTTTGTCGGCAATCAAGTTGAATTCCCAATCGAAATAGGCCAATTCCGATTCATACCCGTTGTTCTTGTAAAAGGTCTCTACCGAGTTCGCGATGCGTGTTCCCACACGTGTCACCATTCGTGCGTCGGCCGTGCCTGCTTCAACCGGAGCCGTTTTCATGAACTCCTGGTATTGCTGCAAACTTAAGGCAACCACCTCGCTGTTCGATATCAGCAGCAGTTGTCTTCTTCCCGTGAAGGGTACGCTTCCGCAGGCAGTGAGTAGCCACGCGAGTAGCAGCGTGAAGGTTAGTTGGGTTGTCTGTAATGTTTTCATCTTCCCAAGTTTTATCATTGTATTATTATGACCCTATTCGCTTTGAAAGCAAAAAACAGCCTTCTATCGCGAAAATAGCGATAAATTCGCAAGGTTTTGAAAATATCCTCCTTTTTTCTATCTTTGAGCGATTTTTTACACGCAACAATAACTCGATAGCGAGGCGATGTTGGTTCCTCTAATAACGACCAAGAGGAAGGTGTTGCCCTCGTGTACAAATAAATTATGTCTTCAACTAAAGATAACGATTTTATTAACGATCCCATTGACGACCCCAATGAGGAGTTTGCCACCACCTCATTCTCCGGCTCAAAGGTCCCGGTAAGGTTGGGGGACGATAGTTCGCTAAGCCTTTCCAAGATGTACCAGAACTGGTTTTTGGATTACGCCTCGTACGTGATCTTGGAGCGTGCTGTACCCCATATTTCAGACGGGCTAAAGCCGGTTCAGCGCCGCATCCTACACGCGATGAGGCGGATGGATGATGGCCGATACAACAAGGTGGCCAACGTCATCGGGAATACCATGCAGTTTCACCCGCACGGGGATGCTTCCATCGGTGATGCGCTGGTGCAGCTTGGACAGAAAGAGTTGTTGATCGACTGCCAAGGTAATTGGGGAAACATCCTTACCGGTGACGGTGCGGCGGCCCCTCGTTACATCGAGGCGCGGCTCACCCCATTTGCCCTCGAGGTGGTGTTCAACCCTAAGACGACCGAGTGGAAGCCCTCGTACGACGGCCGCAACAAGGAGCCGGTAACCCTACCGGTCAAGTTCCCGCTGCTGCTGGCACAAGGTGCCGAAGGCATCGCGGTGGGCCTCTCCTCCCGCATACTTCCCCATAACTTTAACGAGATCTGCGATGCGGCGGTGGCTTACCTGCAAGAGAAGGAGTTCACGCTCTACCCCGATTTCCAGACGGGCGGGTATGTTGATGTTGAACGGTATAACGATGGGGAACGGGGAGGATCGGTGAAAGTACGGGCCACCATTGAGAAGCTCGATAACCGCACGCTGGTCATCCGGGACATCCCCTTTGGACGAACTACGTCGAGCGTGGTTGATTCCATCCTAAAAGCTAACGATCGGGGCAAAATCAAGATCCGGAAAGTGGACGATATCACGGCACAGGAGGTGGAGATACAGGTACACTTGGCCGCGGGGGTCTCCTCCGATAAAACCATCGATGCACTCTACGCCTTTACTGACTGCGAAATCAATATTTGGCCCAACTGCTGCGTGATCGAGGACGACAAGCCACACTTCCTCACGGTGAGTCACGTGCTGCGCGCATCGGTCGACCGCACGAAAGAGTTGCTAAAATGGGAGCTGGAGATCGAGAAGCACGAGAAGGAGGAGGCGCTGTTGTTCGCCTCGCTCGAGAAAATATTCATCGAAGAGCGGATTTACAAGGATAAGCAGTTTGAGGAGGCCAAGAGCATGGATATCGCCGTGGCACATGTGGATAAGCGACTGGAGCCTTTCAAGAAGGACTTTATCCGCGAGATCACGCGTGATGATATCCTCAAGCTGATGGAGATCAAGATGGCACGGATCCTCCGGTTTAACGTTGATAAGGCCAACGAGTTGATCGCGAAATTGTTGCAGCAGATCGATGAGATCGAACATCAATTGAATCACCTGATTGATTACACCATCTCGTGGTACCTGATGCTGAAGGAGAAATATGGGAAGCTGTTCCCGCGCCGCACCGAAATCAGGAGCTTTGGAACAATAGATGCCTCCAGGGTGGCGATGGCCAACGAGAAACTGTACGTGAACCGCGAAGAGGGTTTTATTGGTACGGATATGAAGAAGGACGAGTTTGTCTGCAACTGTTCGAATATCGATGATATCATCGTCTTCTTTAAGGATGGCACCTACAAGGTGGTGAAGGTGAGTGAAAAGATGTTTGTTGGAAAGGGGATTCTCTACGTGAACGTTTTCAATCGCAATGATAAGCGCACCATCTACAACGTGGTATACCGCCACGGTAGGACTTCGCCCCACTACATCAAGCGATTCGCTGTTACGGGGGTCTCAAGGGATAGGGAGTACGACCTGACTCGAGGCAAGCCGGGTTCTCGTGTGGTTTATTTTAGCGCCAACCCTAACGGGGAGGCAGAGACCATCCGGGTCATTCTGAAGCCGAAACCTCGAATGCGCGTGCTGCAGTTTGAGAAGGATTTCAGCGAAATCGCGATCAAGGGCCGACAGGCGATGGGCAATGTCCTTACCAAGGCGGAGGTTCACCGTATCCAGCTAAAGCAAAAAGGGCTCTCTACACTGGGTGGCCGCAAGGTGTGGTTCGACCCCGATGTGTTCCGCTTGAACTACGAGGGTGGAGGAAACTACCTGGGCGAGTTCCAAGGGGACGACAAGATACTGGTTACCACCAAGGGTGGCGATTTCTGGGTCTGCAACTTCGACCTTAGCAACCACTTCCCCACCGATGTCCTACGGGTAGAGAAGTTTGACGAGCCCAAGGTGTGGTCGGCGGCCCTTTACGATGCCAATCAGCAATATGCCTACCTCAAGCGCTTCACGTTTGAGGACTCTGATAAGCCGATGAGTTTTATCGGGGAGAACCCCGATTCGCGTCTCTTTTTACTGACCGATGTCGATTTCCCGCGGGTAAAGGTTACCTTTGGGGGTGGTGACGAATTCAGGGAACCTATCGAGATTGATGTGGAAGAGTTTATCGGCGTGAAGAGTTACCGTGCACGCGGGAAACGGATCTCCAATTACGAGGTGGAGGGTGTGGAAGAACTTGAACCCACCCGTTTCCCGGAGCCGGAACCAGAATCTGAGGAGCAGCTACCAATGAAGGTGGAGATCGAAGAGGAGGAGAATAATGATGCATCACTTTCGGATGCCGATCTGCTGGATGAGATCACAGGGCAGATGAAGTTGTTTGATTAAATGAAAAAGGGAGCAATTATACTCACCGTTTGGCTTTCCGTAGCCACTCTCCTGTGGCCGCAGGATGCAATGCCGCCCGAACCGATTCGACCGGTGAATCAGTCGACGTTGGTCGGTGTAGGTGCGCTCACTCTAAACGACACTTACCTGTCACCCCTTCGGTACGATGGAACCACCTTCACGCTCCTGCACGACCGATTGAACGGTTCCCGTTACGCCAACGCCCGCCTCCTGCTGCAACAGCAGTGCAAGATTCAGGGTGCTGTCACGAAAAACCCCACCTCCTCTGCCTCGGAGTATTACGGTGAACTTGATTACCGGATTAGTGGCTTCTACCCGTTGTTACAACAGTCCCGGTTCCGCTTGTTGGCAGGCGGTGGTTGGGAGGCATCCCTTGGCGGTATCTATAACATGCGAAACAGCAATAACCCGGGCTCGTTGAAGGCATCCACCAACTTGAACCTCTCGGTTATGGCCTTTTACGGTTGGCGGGGGGTAACGTTTCGGTGGCAGCTAGGCACACCTTTCATCGGTCTATTTTTTTCGCCGGAATACGGCCATTCCTACTACGAGATATTTACCCTTGGAAATAGCCAGTCAACCCTTCACTTCGCATCGTTTCATAACCAGCAGGCATTCCGGAACTACTTTACGATCGACCTGCCGATTAGAAACGTCACGTTGCGTGTAGGTTACCTAGGCGACTACTATAGAACCGACCAAAATCAATTGGTCACCCGCGTTGTTTCTCACCAGTTTGTGCTGGGGCTCGCGTTTGAGTCGCTCTACTACGGGGGAAAACGGGTACGCGATAACCGTTGGTTAGAGAGTGTCTATTATTGACAGGGAACATGAACGAATCGTATAACTTCGACGAGCTGATTGATCGGTCAAACAGCGATTGCGTGAAGCTGGAGAGGATGAAGGAGCTCTTCGGGAGAGACGACCTGATCCCGTTATGGGTGGCCGATATGGACTTTAGGTCGCCCCCGGCGATTACCCGTGCGCTGCAAGAGCGGGTATCGCATGGGATTTTCGGCTATACCGTTCCCTCGGAAGGCTACACCCGCTCTATCGTAAACTGGTTGAAGCGGCGCCATCGCTGGGAGGTGAACCCTGATCATATCAACTTCATACCGGGCGTGGTGAAGGGCATCGCGTTTGCGCTCGACACGTTCACCAAGAGGGGCGATCGGGTGATTATACAGCCCCCGGTCTACCACCCCTTCCGTATCGTTACACAATCCATGGGTCGTGAGGTGGTCACCAACCCCCTTATCCTGAAGGGAGGACGATACCGGATGGATCTCGATGGCTTGCGGGAGATCGTGTCGAACCAGCGCTGCCAGATGCTTATCCTCTGCAACCCGCACAACCCTGGTGGCAGGGTTTGGAGTCCAGAGGAGCTGCGGGAGCTAGCTACCATCTGTGCCGAGAACGATATACTGGTGGTATCAGATGAGATTCATGGCGATATGGCGCTTCCAGGTCACCAGCACACCCCTTTTGCCACGGTATCGGCTGAAGCCGAGGCGAACAGCCTCACCTTAATGGCTCCCAGCAAGACGTTCAATATCGCCGGTATCGTCAGCTCGTTCGCGGTGATCCCCGGCAAGGAGGTGCGCGAACGGTTCCTGGCTTACCTTCAGCCGCGTGAGCTGCAGCAAGGGACGCTCTTTGCTTACACCGCTACGAGAGCGGCCTACGAGGAGTGCGATGACTGGCTCCGGCAGATGTTGGATTACGTGCAGGGGAACGTCCGGTTCGTGGATGGGTATCTCAGGGAGCACGTGCCCGCGATCGAGGCTATGATCCCCGAGGCTTCGTTCCTGGTGTGGCTCGACTGCCGCCGTTTGGGTCTTTCGCAGCCCGAGCTGGTCCGTTTTTTCGTGGATAAGGCGGGACTAGCCCTCAATGACGGGGCCATCTTTGGCAAGGAGGGTGAGGGCTTTATGCGGCTCAACGTGGGCACGTCGCGGCATGTGTTGGAGAAAGCCCTTGATCAGTTGAGGAACGCACTGCCGGCGCTGCCAGTGAACTGAGAAACCAATGAACCAATTGACCCTTTGATGGTGCAATAGTGAAACGGTGAAGTAGTTGTTTCAGAGGCAGTGAATCTGCGATGCACAATTCAACCGAGATAGTAATATAGAGGATAAAACATAGAATAGTACAACATGAAGATTGAAAGCAACAGAATGGTTACGCTCACGTATGACCTACACGTGGGCGAGGGAGAGGAGCGTGAACTGATGGAGCAGACCACGGTTGACCGTCCCCTACAGTTTATCTTTGGCGCCAACATGATGCTCGACGCGTTTGAGCGTGAGCTCAAGGGGTTGGGCGAGGGTGATACCTTCTCGTTTACCCTTACCCCCGAAGAGGCGTACGGTGAATACGAGGAGGAACGGGTCATCGAACTGCCCAAAAAGATATTCGAGATCGATGGTAAAATCGATAAGAACGTACTTTTCGAGGGCAATACGTTGCCGATGATGGATTCGTCAGGCAACCGCTTGATGGGATCGGTGGTTGCAATAGAAGGCGATACCGTTACCATGGACTTCAACCATCCGCTCGCGGGGGAGACCATGCATTTCGATGGACGGGTATTGTCCGTTCGGGAAACCACATCCCAAGAGATGGCCATGATGCTATCGGGCGGGTGTAGCAACTGCTCCGGCTGTGGACCGGAGGGTTGCGGATCGGAATAACTCAACGCCATGTTACTAGCGGTCGATTTCACGCTACCCATCACGAACCCGACGCTACAGTTCCTGATCCTGTTCGTCATTATCCTGACGGCCCCGATTCTTTTTAACAAGATAAAGGTGCCATCCCTTATCGGGTTAATCATAGCGGGAGCTGTTATCGGGTCGTACGGCCTGGGGTTGATGACCCGCGACAGCAACATGATCATGTTGGGCAACGCGGGCTTGCTGTACATCATGTTCCTGGCCGGCGTGGAGATTGACCTCGCCGAATTCAAGAAGAGCAGCACGAAAAGCTTGGCTTTCGGGTTGATCTCCTTCTCGGTACCCATGATTTTCTCCTACCTCGCGGGACACCACCTCCTAGGGATGACCGTGATGTCATCGGTACTGTTTGCCAGCATGATATCTTCTCACACGTTACTGACCTACCCTTTGATTAGCAAGATGGGGGTGGGTAAGAACCGTGCGGTCACGGTTACGGTAGGGGGTACGGTGATTACCGATACCCTTGCGCTGCTTGTTCTGGCGGTTATTGTCAGCATGAACGAGGGAGGGATCGGTATTGCCTTTTGGACGAAGCTTACCATCTCGATACTGCTGTTTGCCTTGATTGTGGTTGTCGGTTTCCCGCTCTTTACCCGCTGGTTTTTCAAGCATTTTCCCGATAATACTACCCAGTTTATTTTCGTGCTGACGATGATTTTCCTGGGCGGGCTGTTGGCCGAGTTGGCCGGCATCGAGGGAATTATCGGCGCGTTTTTGGCCGGGTTATCCATGAACAGGTTGATTCCCCGCGTATCTCCGCTCATGAACCGCGTTGATTTCGTGGGGAACGCCATTTTTATTCCCATTTTCCTGATCAGCGTGGGGATGCTCATCGATTATCGTGTCTTTTTCGGTGACATAGAAACCTTGAAGGTCTCCGTGGTGATGACGGTCGTGGCTATCCTGTCGAAGTTCCTGGCCGCGCTGTTCACGCAAAAGATTTTCCGGTACACCAATGCGGAGCGGATGCTTATTTTCGGGCTAAGCAACTCGCAGGCTGCTGCCACGCTGGCCACCGTGATGGTCGGTCATCGGGTGGGGTTACTGGACGACGCTATCCTGAACGGGGCTATCGTGATGATCCTGATCACCTGTACCGTCTCCTCCCTTCGGGCGCAGAAGGGGGCGATCGCGACCTCCCTTGCTGAGGGAACGACGGATGAGGGTGAAAGCGATCTCGACGAACGGATCCTTATCCCCGTGGCCAACAAGGACACCCTTAAAGACCTGATCGAGTTTAGCCTGGTGATCAAGTCGAAGGAGAACACCCGGGACCTGTACGCCCTGAACATCATCAAAAGCAGCGAAGCGACTCACGAAGCAGAAAAAAACTCCGAGAAGCTATTGGAGGAGGCGATGAAGCTGGGTGCCGGTGCAGAGACTATCATACAGCCGCTGAAGCGCTACGATATGAACATCCTAAACGGCATACTGGGGGTGGTGAAGAAGTACGCCATCACCGATATCGTGATGGGGCTCCATATGAGGCAGGAGATATCCCAATCGTTCCTTGGGAACCTGGTGGAGGGGGTACTCGATAAATCGCGTTCTACCCTCTACGTGTACAAGGCCATGCAGCCGCTCTCTACCGTCAAACGTCGTCTTGTGATCGTGCCCAGAGACGCCGACAAGGAGATCGGGTTTGCCTTGTGGATCTCCAAGTTATGGAACCTGGGGCGCAATACAGGTGCCAAGCTCAGCTTTTATGCCGATGAGGCGATGTTGGATATCTTGCGAAAGGTGCAAAGGATTCACCCCGTGGATGGCGACTTTCACCTGTTCGAGGATTGGAACGAGTTCCCCTCGCTCGCGAAAGAAATGGGTAAGGACGAGGCACTGTTTATCGTGATGAGCCGAAATCGAAAGGCATCCTATCACCCGGTTATGCAGCGAATCCCGGACTACATCAACCATCATTTCAAGGACAGGAACTTCATGCTGCTCTACCCGCTACAATCGACCGCGGAAGAAGGGTACCACAGCCATATATCGATCCCGTTGCTCTCTTCCAATCAGGTGTTGGGCGGGGTGGGCGACGTGTTGGCCACCGTGCTTCGTGAAAAAGAGGAGCGGAAGGAGCAACTGGATAAGGTAGCCGAGGAGAGTACGGATAAGGGTGAAAGTGAACCCGATTAACGAAGGATTCACGTCGTGGACAGTCATTTTCACCCGTTAGATGTTTGGAAGGAATAAAAACAATGAAAAACAGGATAGATCATGAACACGTTTGGCCATATATTTCGGTTGACCTCGTTTGGTGAATCGCACGGCCTGGGCGTAGGGGGGATTATCGACGGATGTCCCCCAGGGTTGGAGCTTGATAGGGAGTTCATACAACAGGAGTTGAAGCGACGTCGTCCTGGGCAATCTCGCATTACTACGCCCCGGGATGAACCTGACAGGGTGGAGTTTCTTTCGGGCCTGTTCGAGGGGAGGACTACCGGTGCGCCCATCGCCTTTTTGGTGAGGAACCGCAACCAGCAGTCGTCTGATTACGACCATTTGAAGGATATCTTTCGCCCTTCTCATGCCGATTTTACTTATCAGCAGAAGTATGGCCTGCGCGACTACCGGGGTGGGGGGCGCTCCTCGGCCCGTGAGACGGTTGCCCGCGTTGTGGCAGGTGCGGTGGCCAAGCTGTACCTGAACGGGTTGGGTGTGAAAATACAGGCCTACACCTCGCGTGTTGGGAATATCGCCCTTGAGAACGATTACCGGATGTACGACCTTGACCGTGTGGAGGAGAACATGGTTCGATGCCCCGACCCCGATGTGGCGGAGCAGATGGATCAACTGATCAACGAGGTGCGCCACCAAGGCGACACCATCGGAGGGGTTATTACCTGCGTGATCAAGGGTATTCCCGTGGGGTTGGGTGAGCCGGTATTCGGCAAACTTCATGCCGCCCTCGGCTTCGCGATGTTGAGCATCAATGCCGTGAAGGGATTCGAGTACGGGACGGGGTTTGATGTTTCCGGGCGCGGATCGGAAGTGAACGACCCGTTTTACGATGATGGGGGTACCGTGCGTGCCCGCACCAACTACTCCGGCGGCATCCAGGCGGGCATCTCCAACGGGGAGGATATCTACTTCCGCGTGGCATTCAAGCCGGTCTCTACCATTGTAAAGGAGCAAGACACGGTGAACGTTCATGGCGAGGAGACCCGGGTAAAGGCGTATGGACGACATGATTCCTGCGTGCTCCCACGGGCGGTTCCCATCGTTGAGGCCATGGCGGCCATCACCCTTTTGGATTTTTACCTGTTGTCGTTGACCAAGCCAAAATAGTCACTCGCGTAACAATAATCGAATGGCTAAATTGATTCGTACATCCATGATGGCGCTTTTGATGGTGCTCTTGCCTTGTCCATCGATGTTGCCTGTTACAAGTACACCCTGCAAACCCCGTGGGATCCTGCAAGATGTCATCTACACATTAGAGGACAAGCAGATTTTCAATAGTTACCTCTCCTATATTGAACCTCATGTGGGAACTAGTGCAGGGGTCCACGAAGGGAAAAGGTTGGAGCTGTTGATGGAAAAAACAGCCCTGTTTTTTCAGGGAACTCCCTACGTGGCTCACACGCTCGAGGTGACCGACGAGGAGAAGTTGGTGGTTAACCTCCGGGAGCTCGATTGCGTAACGTTCATCGAAACGGTTATTGCCTTGACCAACACGGTTCGTTCGGGGAAGCATGATTTTGATGCGTTCACCCGCCAACTGAAGCGCATTCGCTACCGAAATGGGAATCTGGATGGTTACTCTTCCCGTTTGCATTACACGTCCGACTGGCTATACAATCACGAGCAAAACGGCTTGTTGCAAAATATTTCGTGTGAACTGGGTGGTACCCGTGAAAGTAAAAAGATTCACTTTATGACCTCCCATAGGGATGCATACCGGCAATTGAGGAACAACGATACACTGCTCGAGGAGATACGTGTTGTAGAAGAGTCGATGAGTGACAGGGGTGGTTTTTGCTACTTGCCAAAAGATAAGATTCAAGATGCTGCTTCTAACATCCCACATATGGCGGTTTTGGCTTTTACTACCCGTAAAGAAGGGCTTGATACCACCCACACTGGCTTTACCTTTTGGCGGGGCGATAGCCTGACCTTTATTCATGCCTCCTCCTCCCGGGGAGAGGTTGTGGTGGACCAAAACTCACTTGGCGACTACTGCGCGGCTCAGCCATCCTGTACCGGTGTTATCGTTGCCCGGGTGTTGTAAATGAATGGGTGAACTTGGAATCCGCTACACTTGCAGGGAGCGGTTAAATCCTGGTTTGATTGTTTTAAATGGGTTAACTGGCAACCTGATCTGCCGGCATTGTCTCTATCGGTGAGACCGATGAGGCCGGTAAGGGTTGCAATACGCGGTGATACCCTGCCCGATCTTTCAACAGCTCGATCGCTTTGTGGTAGACCTTGTCGCTCGCGAGCTGGTGGAGAAGTACCCCCTTCTTGTAATGGAATCGTTGCATGATCTCTGTCTCGATCATGCTGGTAATCTGTTCTTTGAATAGCTCTAAGTCCCTATCCAGGTCGGGATGCAACTTAGCCTCCAGCGCCTTGAACTCTTCCGAGGCCATGCCCATGTACCCCTCAAACTCCATGATGCTTTTCAGTTGTTGCAACGAGTGCTCACTCATCTTGTCGTATTCGAAATCCTTCGATTTCACGAACTCCTTGAACGCTTCATAATCCGTGTCCGGTAGGTGGAACGTACCGGGGGTGGGAGCGGAAGCCTCTTGGTTCTGTACCATCCACTTGGTTACGAAGTTAAAGATCACGTTGTCCATCATCAGGTAGTAGGCGATGGTGCTTCCCGTCTTCTGTGGAACCGTGATGTCGGGAGTGATGCCTCCCCCGTCGCGTACTTCCCGCCCGTTGCGCGTGTGAAAGAGGTTGGTCAGCGAATCGGGCACCCTCGCCACGCTTCCATCAGGGTTGCGGTGCGAGTAGTCCAGTGCTTGGATGCAGCGGCCGCTTGGGATGTAGTACTTTGAGGTCGTGATCTTAATATTTCCCCCGTAGGGCAGGTCCCGCGGTGTCTGCACCAGCCCTTTCCCGAACGAACGGTTTCCCATGATGACCGCTCGGTCAAGGTCTTGCAAACCCCCTGCGACGATCTCGGCGGCCGATGCCGAACCGGTATCGATCAACACGATGATCGGCATGAGTTCATCGATGGGCTGCTCGCGGGTGCGGTAGCTTCGGTCCCACTCCTTCACCTTCCCTCTGGTGGAAACGATCTCTTCCCCTTTCGGCACGAACAGGTTTACTACTTCCACTGCTTCGTCCAGGATACCTCCCCCGTTCCCGCGGAGGTCCATGATGAGCGAGGTGGCCCCCTCTTTTTTGAGCTCTTTGACCGTCTCCTTTACCCGCTTACCACTCCCTGAGGTGAAACTGGAGAAGTGGAGGTAGCCGATACTGTCATCCACCACGTTCGCGTAGGTGATGGGGTTTAGCTCGATTTTTTCCCTCGTGATGGGGATCGTCCGCTCCTTTTTCTCACCCGGTCGGGCAATGGTTACCTTAAGTGTCGTGCCGGGTGTTCCTTTCAACCGGTCGCTCACCTCTTTCACGGTCGACTCGCGCGTATCTTCCCCATCGATTTGCAGGATGCTATCGCCCGCCTTTAACCCTGCCTTGTCGGCCGGTAGCCCTTGGTACGGTTCGTTGATTACCACGCGGCCCTCGTTGTACGAGATGATGGCACCGATACCCGCGTACTCGCCCGTGGTCATGAACTGGAGCTCGCCCACCTCTTCCTCCGAGTAGTACTCCGTGTAAGGATCCAGTCGGGTGAGCATGCTGTTTATCGTTCCCTGTACCAGTTGGTTCACCTCGATGCTGTCCACGTAGAAGAGGTCGAGCTCCCGGATGATCGAGTTGAATATATCGATGTTCTTGTTGATGTCGAAGTAGCGTCGATTCTGTTCGGGAGTCGGTGCTTGGGCTACTCCCACCTGCAGGGCAACCGTGCCCGCGAGTAGCAAAAGGGTAATCCTTCTCATTGTATGCTGTTTTATTGTACCTGTCATCTCTATTTCCCACAAAGGAACGAATTTTTTCAAGAATAGCGGAGATGGTTTTAGTTATATGTATTTAAATCGCTTCATGCAGCCGTCTAAATTCAGGAAAAGTGGCTATATTTGTGAACATTTATTAGAATAATTCACCCAAATAAAACAAAAGCAGGTATGATGACGAAAAATGTGGTGTTGATGAGAATGGCTAAAGAGTCCCTCAAAGGAAAGTGGGGCATAGCCGTGGGAACATATGTGGTGTATGTCTTGCTTTCGATGGCTGCAGGTGCCATTCCGGTTGCAGGCACCTTGCTTGTTGGAGGCCCCCTGGCTTTGGGGTTCGCGTTATTCATTCTATCTGTTTCACGAGGTCAGGAGGCTGAAATAGAGCAGCTTTTCAAGGGGTTCGAACGTTTTGCCGTGGCGTTAGTGGCTATGTTGCTGATGTTGCTTTTCATCGGATTGGGAATGCTCCTCTTAATCGTCCCGGGCTTCATATTGGCTATCGCCTACTCGATGACCTTTTTTATACTGGTTGACAACCCGGATTACACTGCGGTGGAAGCCTTGAAGAAGAGCAGGGAGCTGATGTACGGATACAAGTGGAAGTTTTTCTGCCTCAACTTGCGCTTTATAGGCTGGTTTTTACTCGCCATAGTGACGCTGGGTATTGCCATGCTGTGGGTGTCTCCCTATATGTTCGTGAGTTACGCCAAATTTTACGATGATTTGCTGACCAACAAAAATGAGGGTGTCAACGAAAAGTGATGATTCAAGAACAGATCATTAATTACTCCAACGTGCAGCTCAACCGGGAGGAGAATATCATCTTGAGTAACGTGAACCTCACCGTTAACCGGGGGGACTTCCTTTACGTGATTGGCAAGGTAGGTTCCGGGAAGAGCACGCTGATGAAGAGCATGTATGCCGAACTTCCCATCGAGGAGGGGAGCGCCCGCGTCTTCGATTATGAGTTGGCCGGCATCAAGCGCCGGCTCGTCCCGTTCCTTCGCCGGAAGATCGGCATCGTGTTCCAGGATTTCCAGCTGCTTATCGATCGTTCGGTAGAGAAGAACCTGGAATTCGTGTTGCGTGCTACCGGGTGGAAGAACCGCCGGGAGATCAAGGACCGGATCAACGAGGTGCTGGTGCAGGTAGGCATGCAGAACAAGACCTACAAGATGCCCCACGAGCTATCAGGCGGGGAGCAGCAGCGGGTGGTGATTGCCCGTGCACTGTTGAATTCGCCCGCCCTCGTGTTGGCCGATGAGCCGACGGGGAACCTCGACCCCGAGACGGGGAGTCAAATCGTTTCCCTCTTGCAGGAGATATCCAACCGGGGTACCGCTGTTATCATGTCCACCCACAACTATTCTATCGTGCAAGCCTTCCCCGGGAAGATCATGCGGTGCGAGAATATGTCGCTTGTACCCATGTGATCCAAAAAAAATGGTTACCTTTGCACCTTTGAAAAATAGTAACAATTCAAGTTGTGGCTGAAACGAAATACATTTTTGTGACGGGCGGCGTGGTCTCGTCCCTCGGTAAGGGAATCATAGCGTCGTCGCTTGGCAAGCTATTGCAGGCAAGGGGATACAGGGTAACCATCCAGAAGTTTGATCCTTACATTAACGTCGACTCCGGTACGCTCAACCCGTACGAGCACGGCGAGTGCTACGTGACCGTGGACGGCCACGAGGGAGATCTTGACCTAGGTCATTACGAGCGTTTCCTAAACATACAGACCACCAAGGATAATAACATCACCGCGGGTCGCATCTACCAAAACGTGATCTTCAAGGAGCGTCGCGGCGATTACCTGGGTAAAACGGTGCAGGTGATCCCGCATATCACGGATGAGATCAAGCGAAACATCAAGTCGCTTGGGATAAAACACAAGTTCGATATCGTGATCACCGAGATAGGGGGAACCGTTGGGGACATTGAATCGACCCCCTTCCTTGAAGCGGTGCGTCAGCTTAGGCGGGAGCTCGGGCGTAACTGCTTCTGCCTGCACCTCACCTACGTGCCCTACCTTTCGGCCGCGGGCGAGGTGAAGACGAAACCCACGCAGCACTCGGTCAAAGAGCTTCAGTCGCTCGGTATTCAGCCGGACATGCTGGTGCTACGCACGGAGCGGAAGCTTGGTGATGATATCCTGGACAAGGTGGCCCTTTTTTGTAATGTGGACCAGGGTGCCGTGGTACAGTCGGTCGACGTTTCCACCATCTACGAGGTACCCCTGATGATTCAGCGCCAGGGTATGGACGAGGTGGTACTTCGCAAGTTAAACATGCCGCTTGGCAATGAGCCGGCGATGGAGAGTTGGAAAGCTTTTTTGCAAAAACGCGAGGAGGCTACCCAAAAGGTGTGTATCAAACTGGTGGGCAAGTACGCCGAACTACCCGACGCGTACAAGTCCATTCACGAGTCCCTTTCTCAGGCAGCCATCTACCACGACCGGAAGCTGGTACTTGACGTTTGTCACTCCGAGCAGATCAACGATAGCAACGTGGCCGATATCCTGGGGGGTGCCGATGGGGTGGTCATCGCTCCCGGCTTTGGTCAGCGTGGTATCGAGGGTAAGTTCGTCGCCATTCGTTACGCGCGCGAACAGAATCTCCCTACCTTCGGTATTTGCCTGGGCATGCAGTGCATGGTCATCGAGTACGCTCGTTCGGTCATGAACCTACCTGGTGCGAGCTCCACGGAGATGAACCCGAAGGCAGAAGATCCCATCGTCGATTTCATGGAGCATCAAAAGGCGATTACCAGCATGGGGGCCTCTATGCGCCTTGGAGAGTATGACTGCGTACTGAAGGAGGGGTCGCTCGCGTTTAAGGCATACGGGAAAACCAGGATCAAGGAGCGTCACCGCCATCGTTACGAGCTGAACAACCGCTACCTGGATCAGTTGGAGGCTGCAGGCATGAAGTGTAGCGGGATCAATCCCGAATCTAACCTCGTTGAGGTGGTAGAGGTACCAGCCCTCCGTTGGTACCTGGGTACCCAGTTTCATCCCGAGTTTACCAGCACTGTCGTTTCTCCTAATCCCCTGTTTATGAGTTTTATACGGGAGGCTTCTCGCACTGGAGAAGAGAGGTCTGTCGGTTCAACATCTTGATATGGATAAAAATACAGTTATAGGTCTGCTTTTGATTGGTGCGGTGATGGTTATATTTTCCATTTATAACCGCCCAAGCAAGGAGCAGATAGAGGCACAGCGTCGTTTGCGCGATTCGATCGCGATGACGGAGTCACTTGCCCAACAAGAGGCCGAAAGCTTGACCATACAGGAGGAAGTGATCGATTCGCCTCATGGTGATGGCCAGGCCGTTGCTGATTTTTTTAGCGTTGTGACGCCTGCAGCCGATGTCTTTGCAACCGATAGTGTTGAGACTGCTGTCGAAGGAGTGGAAAGCATTGCGATTGAAGCCGCTTCGGCTGAGACCGATTCATTGGCCCCTATGCCCGCTTCCCTGGTGAAGCCCGTGGTGGCCGACCGGAAGGTGGTACTCGAGAATGAGAAGATGCGTCTTCTGGTCGATACTCGCGGGGGGAGCATTGCTTCCGTGCAGCTTAAGGAGTTCCTGCACCACAGTCGTGATAGCCTCTACCTCTTTGATAAGCCCGATGAGTCCCGCTTTAACCTCGACCTCTTTAATCGCCACAGCGTGCGCCTCTCTACCGAGAACGAGCTCTTCACGCCGATTGTAAGTGCCGATGGGCAAAGCTTAACGATGCGTCTTGCATACACGCCCCAGCAATACATCGACTTTATCTACACCCTTCCCGAGGATGAGTACATGATGGCGTTCGATATCCACGTGGTGGGGATGCAAGAGGGACTTCACCCCGAGAGCTTAACCAATTTTCGCCTCAACTGGGAGCAGAAGATACGTCAGCAGGAGCGGGGCCGCATGTTCGAGAACCGTTTCTCGCGCATCCATTACAAGTACGATCGACAAGACGTGGAGCGGATGAGCGAGAATAAGAACGCCCACGAGGAGCTTACCGAGCCGGTGAAGTGGTTCGCGTTCAAAGACCAGTACTTCTCGTCGGTAATCATCGGTGATCAACCCTTTAGCAACACGCTTCTCGATACCAAGGTGTTGACAGACACCGCCTACCTTAAGGAGTACAAGGCCGAGGTATGGGCGCCCGTGACCCTCAGCAACGATGCCGACCTTGTTTCCCTCCGCTTCAACTACTACTTTGGGCCCGTGCATTACCACACGCTAAAGGCGTATGACGCAGATCTGCCTAAGGGCGATAGACTTCAGTTGCAGGAGATCGTTTACCTCGGTTACCGGTGGCTCAGTTGGGTGAACAAGTGGTTCGTGATTCCCATCTTCGATTTTTTCCGCTCTCTGGGGTGGGGTATGGGACTTATCATCCTGATCCTAACCCTTTGCGTGAAGCTGGTCACCCTGCCCGTCACCTACAAATCGTTCATGTCGTCCGCCAAGATGCGGGTGCTTCGTCCCCAGATAAAGGAGTTGGAGGAGAAGTTCCCGGGCAAGGATCAAGATGCGATGATGAAGCGGCAGCAGGCCACCATGGATCTCTACAAGAGAGTTGGAGTCAGTCCCATGAGCGGCTGCATCCCCATGCTCATCCAGATGCCCGTGCTGCTGGCCCTCTTCTTTTTCTTTCCTTCGGCCATCGAGCTGAGGCAGCAATCGTTCCTATGGGCCGACGACCTTTCAACCTACGATGCGCTGATATCATGGGGTGGGAACATCCCTATTATCACCCGCTTCCTGGGTAACCACATCAGCATCTTCTGTCTCCTGATGACCACCGTGAATATCGTCTACACGAGATACAACATGGCCTTGACAGACACGGGACAGCAGACGATGCCCGGGATGAAGCAGATGCCCCTTTTCATGAGCCTCTTCATGTTCTTTATCCTCAACTCCTATCCTTCGGGGCTCAACTACTACTACTTCCTCTCCACGTTGTTTACCGTGGGCATCACGTTTGCCATGAGGAAGCTCGTTGATGAGGAAAAGCTTCTTGCGCAGTTAGAGGCCAACAAAAAGAAACCCAAGAAGAAGTCCGGCTTCATGGCCCGGCTCGAAGAGGCGCAAAAGATGCAGGAGAAACAGGCCAGGGAGCGTGCCAAAGAGGCTGCCAGGCGCAACTACAGGAGGTGATGGGTGATGGTTGAACTTATTTATCCAATAATTGTTTTAATAGTATAAACGAAAAACTGTTGTGCATTATGAGCGATGAAAAGAAAGTACTTGAGTACGATGAGGATGAATCCTTGCAGTTCATTCAGGACTGCTTGCCTCCAGAGATGAAAGGTGAGTTTTCGGACGACGAGATCAACTACATTGTCGACCTGATTTACGAGTTTTACGAGGTGAAGGGGTTCTTGGATGAGGACGACGATGCCGAGGTGGAGATTGATGAGGACGAGTTGTTGGAGTACATCTTCGATAACGCTCGTGAAGATGGTATTAGGGATTATACCGACGAGCAGATCGAGGCTATTGTGGCCGGGGAACTGGCTTACTGCGATACCTTGAACCTGTTCGAGTAAGTTATTGTTATTGTAAACAGATTTTTTAAAAACCAAAACTAACTATGAAACAATTTTCTAAAGTGCTGGCCATCGCCCTGTTGAGTGTCGCGATGGTATTTTCTAGTTGTGGAGCTAGTAAAACGGCGCAAGGCGGTGCCATTGGTGCCGGTAGCGGCGCCGCGGTTGGTGCCGGTGTAGGTGCCATCGCCGGTGGGGGTCGCGGGGCGATCATCGGTGCGGCTATTGGGGCCGTTTTAGGGGGTAGCGCGGGCGCTATCATTGGGAATAAAATGGATAAGCAAGCCGCCGAGTTGGAGCAGATTGAAGGTGCTCAGGTAGAGAAGGTGAACGAGGGCGAGGCAATCAAGGTGACCTTCGAATCGGGTATTCTCTTCGCGACCAACTCAAGTACGCTCAATACAGCTTCGCGTGCGTCCCTCGATAAGTTCGCCGCCTCGCTGCTGAATAACCCGGATACCGATGTGAAGGTGTACGGCCATACCGACAGTACTGGTAGCGACGCCATCAATAACCCGTTGTCGCAACGTCGTGCCGAGTCGGTCTATAACTACCTTATTGGGAAAGGGGTAGCTGGTTCGCGTATGGAGTCGCAAGGCTTTGGTTCCACGCAGCCTGTAGCCGATAACAGCACTGCTCAAGGTCGTGCCGAGAATCGCCGCGTGGAGGTGTTTATCTTCCCCAACGCGAAGATGATTAAAGAAGCACAAGAGCAAGCAAAGTGAATTTTTACTGGATGGAATTATAAACGGATCGCGCGGCTTGTAATGGGTCGCGCGATTCATTTTTTACCGCATGGGTTTACCCATTCTTTTTTCGATAGGTTATTCACTACGCGGGTTACTTGTAAACCATTAACAAGGTAATTATGTCAGACGAACTAAAAGTTACGGGGAGCAGTAAGCGGGAGCGGTACGAGTCGTTGTACCCCCAGCTACAAGCCCTTTTGTTAGGCGAAGATGATCTCATCGCCAACATGGCCAACGTGGCGGCGGCCCTTAAGGAGGGGTTCGGCTTTTTCTGGGTCGGTTTTTACCGTGTCTCGGGCGATCAACTGGTTCTGGGCCCGTTTCAAGGGCCGGTGGCTTGTAACCGTATCGCCTATGGCAAGGGCGTGTGTGGAACCGCCTGGAAGGAGGGGCGGGTGGTAGTCGTCCCGGATGTCGACCAGTTCCCGGGACACATCGCCTGTAGTTCCCTTTCTCGTTCCGAGATCGTGGTACCGGTTTGGAGCGGCAATCGGGTTATAGCCGTGCTGGACGTGGATAGTGATCAACTCGATGCCTTCGATGAGACCGATGCGCGCTACTTGAATAAGGTGTGTGACTTACTGGACGGGAAAAAACGGACAACTGTATGAAACAGACATTTTAGATTCAAGTATCTAAGCCTCCATACCCCGAACAATAAAAAGCATAATCGTATGTAAATAGCGTTTTTTTGTGTACTTTTACATTTATAGCATACCATCTACTAAAATAGGTGCATTCACGATGAAAGGAATTGTTTTAGCCGGTGGCTCCGGCACCCGTTTGTATCCCATCACCAAAGGGGTGAGCAAGCAGCTGCTGCCCGTTTACGACAAGCCCATGGTCTATTACCCCATCTCGACGCTCATGTTGGCCGGGATTCGCGAGATACTCATTATCACCACCCCCGAAGATCGCCCTGCTTTCCAGCGGCTATTGGGCGATGGTAGCGATTACGGCCTGCGCTTCGAGTACGCGGTGCAACCCAGTCCCGACGGTTTGGCACAGGCCTTTATCATTGGCGAGGAGTTCATCGGGGAGGATACCGTCTGCCTGGTTTTGGGTGACAACATCTTCTACGGGCAAGGTTTCTCTGCCATGCTGAAGCAGGCTGTGCAACAGGCTGAACAGCATGACCTGGCGACCGTGTTCGGTTACTACGTGAACAACCCCCAACGGTACGGCGTGGCCGAGTTCGATGATAAGGGAAACGTGTTGGGGATCGAGGAGAAGCCGAAGGAGCCGAAATCAAACTACGCCATCGTGGGCCTCTACTTTTACCCGAACAGCGTGGTGGAGGTGGCCAAAGGGGTCAAACCCTCCGCCCGGGGAGAGCTGGAGATCACCACGGTGAACCAGGCCTTCCTCAGCCGAAGGCAGCTTAAGGTGAGCCTCTTGGGACGCGGTTTCGCCTGGCTTGATACCGGCACCCACGGCTCGCTGGCCGACGCATCCACTTTCGTGGAGGTAATCGAGAAGCGGCAAGGCCTCAAGATCGCCTGTCTCGAGGAGATCGCCTGGCACAACGGCTGGATCTCCAGCGATAAGCTGGCGGAGATCGCGGAGCCGATGAAGAACAACGAGTACGGTCAGTACCTGTTGAGAATTGTGAACCTGTAAAAACGACCAACCGGATGAAGAGAGAAAACTTTAAACGCAATATAGTGATAACCGGGGGTGCCGGCTTTATCGGCTCGCACGTGGTACGCCTGTTCGTCACCTCGTATCCCGAGTACCGAATCATTAACCTCGATAAGCTCACCTACGCGGGCAACCTGCAGAACTTGACCGATATAGAGGATCGCCCCAACTACACCTTCGTGAAGGGTGACGTGTGCGATGTGGAACTGCTGACCCAGCTGTTTGAGGAGTACGACGTGGATGGCGTGATTCATCTGGCAGCCGAAAGCCACGTTGACCGCAGCATCAATGATCCCTTCACCTTCGCGGAGACCAACGTGATGGGGACCCTTGTCCTGCTACAGGTTGCCCGGCAGCAGTGGCTCTCTGCCCCACGTGCGGAGGGGAGTCCTAAGCCTCTCTTTTACCACGTCTCTACCGATGAGGTGTACGGCTCGCTGGAGTTCGACGACACCCTTTTCACCGAAGAGACCCGGTACGATCCACATAGTCCCTATTCCGCCTCCAAGGCGGCAGCCGACCATTTCGTGCGGGTCTATCACGACACGTACGGGTTGCCCGTCGTCATCTCTAACTGCTCCAACAACTACGGCCCCTACCAGTTTCCGGAAAAACTGATCCCGCTCTTCATCCACAACATCCGAGAACGGAAACCCCTGCCAGTGTACGGCAAGGGCGAGAACGTGCGGGACTGGCTCTACGTGGAGGATCACGCCCGGGCCATCGATCTGCTCTTTCACCGGGGAAAGATTGGTGAAACCTACAACATCGGTGGGTTCAACGAGTGGAAGAACATCGACCTGATCAAAACGATGATCAAGGTGGCTGATAGGATGCTGGGTAACCCCGAAGGTACATCCTTGGAACTTATCACCTACGTGACCGACCGTCCGGGGCACGACCTGCGTTACGCCATCGATGCGACGAAGATACAGCGTGAACTGGGATGGGAACCCTCGCTACAGTTTGAAGAGGGGATCGAGAAGACCATCCGGTGGTACCTGGATAACTCCGAATGGCTGGAGAACGTCACGAGCGGCGACTACCTGGTAAGAAATCGTTTAGCATGAATATGAACTACTTGACTCCGGCCGAGGCCACCAAAGCGTTTAGCGCCTCGGCGATTAGCAAATCGAAACGAACGCTCCCCGAATTCGCGTTGATAGCCATACTGGGGGGTGCCTTCATCGCCATGGGGGGATTGTTGACGGTGGTGGTGGCAGGTGGGATGCCACAAGCGGCGGCCATGAACCCCGGGATCGTGAAGTTCGTGGCGGGAGCCCTTTTCCCGGTCGGCCTCATCATGGTGGTAATCACGGGAGCCGACCTCTTTACGAGCAACTGCGCGGGCTACACGTTCCCTCTGCTGACAAAGGAGCTCTCCGTCATCACCATCCTCAAAGTTTTGCTCTTCTCCTACCTGTTCAATTTCGTGGGCACGCAATTTGTCGCGTACCTCCTCTCGGCCAACGTGGGCTTGTTCGATGCCGACCCCTGGCGTGCTTACCTGCACGGGCTGGCCGAGGCGAAGCTGGATCAAGACTTCTGGACCATTTTCGTGAAGGGGATCGGGGCGAACTGGCTGGTCTGCCTCGGCGTCTTCATGGGACTAACGGCCAAGGATACGATTGGCAGATGCATCGGGATATGGATACCGGTGATGATCTTCGTGACGATGGGGTACGAGCACTCTATCGCGAACATGTTCTTTATCCCCGCGGCCATCTACTCGGGCGCCGCCATCGGTTGGGGCGATTTTGTAGTAATCAACCTTATCCCTGCAACACTGGGAAATATCGTCGGGGGTATGCTTCTTGTCGGCTGCGTCTACTACTACCTCTTCTTAAGGGAACGGGGAACGGGTAAAAGGGAAAGGTCAACGAAAGGGTAGTACCCTTTGAGCGGAAGACGGGACTCGAACCCGCGACCCCGACCTTGGCAAGGTCGTGCTCTACCAACTGAGCTACTTCCGCGATTACTTCAAAAACACCTTGCCAAGGTCGCTTTCATTTCCTTTTGGGGCAAGGTTGTGCTCTACCAACTGAGCTACTTCCGCAACGAACGCTACTTCCGCGACAACTGTTGCTTTCACAAGTGCGACTGCAAAGTTACCTTTTTGTTTCGTGATGACAAAATTTTAAGTGGGAAAAATTGTCTCCGCCTCTAAAACGCCGTGATAGGCGTAAAATTTCATTCTTTATAAACCCCATCAGTCCGCCTATATGCAAATGCTCCGATGCCTATCAAAACCATTTTAAATGCGGGAGCTTTCATCTTTGTTGTATCAATATTTTCTGCCAATGAGGCAAGAGTAGCTGCACACCATCAACTTTCATTACCACTACCTCATTGTTTCTCATGGCAAATGTATTTGAGTTTCAAGACATTGCCAAAAAAACATAAGTGCGATTTGTTGATTTGGCTGAGTTTTGCTTGTCAATTTGGCTGATTTTTGCTTGTTAATTTGGCCGAATTTCAGTTGTTTATTTGGCCAGATTTTACTTGTCAATTTGTACCAGCTCGAAAAAGTGGATTTCACTTAGATTGCAACTTTAATACATCAGACCAAAAATCCAAAGTGGGATACGATTTTCTGTACCAAACTCAATATCGTCTGAAACGATATATGAGTTTTCAACGCCCCCTATCTGTCGCTTCGTTTTTTTTCTACCCTCTACTTCAAACGTGAATTTACCGTCAACAAAAAAATCGGCGACTGCAGAATAGTTAACAGAGTGCAAATAGCTTAACTGATTTACAAAAAATGTCTCTCTAACACCCCCTTTGTCAATTTGCTCCGCCCCCAGCATATAGGCAAGATTGCTATTTTCAAGAAACAGCTTGTCAGGCTTTTGTAATTTTGCCACTCCACCTGCATCTTTATATATAAGATTTAACAATCTCACCTCTTCCAAATAATTGAGATAGGTGATAAGAGTTGCACGCGCAACCCCGATCCTCTCAGCCAGTTTACTAATATTTGGGACAAACGGCGCGGAACGCGAAACTATCTGCAACAGTTGCTTAAGTTTATGTACATAGGCTCTATCTACACCTCTCAATAGTGGCAATTCAATCTCAAGTATCATGTTCATAACCTCTTCTAATCTGAAATAATAACGAGACAGATTATCCAGACTGAATGGATAATAGCCATATTTTAAATAGTCAGAAAAGAACTGTAAAGGTTTGCAGATTTCAAGAGTGGACAATGAAATATCTATATGGTTGCTTAAAATATCCGACAACGAATAAGTCGGCATTACAATATTATGAAACATCGCAAGATACTCCCTGAAAGACAAGCCTTGCATCATATACATATCGGCACGACGAGACAGATCGCTACGAGCGTTTAAAATATTCAACAATGAAGAACCTGTAAAAACTATATGCAAATCGGGATAATTATCATAAAAATTTTTAATCTCCTGCGACCACGGGGGATAGGTGTGAACCTCATCCAAAAAAAGATATCTCCCTCCCCGTTTTACAAAAATATCAACCAAATCGCTCAATCGATGTTCCGCGAACCAAATATCATCTAAACTGCAATAGAGAGCATTATTTGCAAATCCATGTTTCAGCTTCATATATTGAAGTAACAAAGTGGTTTTTCCCACACCACGAGCACCTCTAATTCTTATCAAACGAGAACTCCAATCTATTCTGTCCGCCAATGAACGCGCAAATGTTGTATCAACTAATGATAAACGGCTGTGCGATTTTTCTATTATCTTCTCCATGATGTAATGTTTTGCAAGTTATAGTTTGCAAACATGACAATAATTTGGCAACTATACATTACAAAACATTGAAAATTTTGTCAACTGTAGTTTGCAATTTTATAAAAACTCATCGCTTCCTATCACAAATGACGATTTTAAACAGGAAAGAATTTTGTCACGTAATTACTGGAATTCCTGTTTAAAGAAAATATCCAACAACAACTTGCGGTATGAAAAAAGCCTCCCGGTCTGGAAGGCTCTTTGTTATTTATATTCCCATATTTTAAATCCGATTATTTCTTTATTACATTGCAAATGGTCTATCTTGTAGACAAAATGGGCATTAAATGTTTTTGCATTTTTATTTATCTCATCCGCTAAATCTAACTTTATTTTATTCAATTCATTATTTTCCAAAACAATAATTATATCGTTACCTACAATGTAATAAATCTTATATAAATATTTATCATCGCCTTCCATCTTGTAAAACCTGTCTTTATCCTTTTCTGAGAAGTCAAAAAGATCCACTCTCAGGTTACTTTCTGAACAGAATTTATTTAAATAATTTTGTGTTTTCTGACTAAATGGAAGAAAATATATATCTTCTTGACTAAATGGATTCCTATTTTTAATAGCTTCAACTAAGTTTATATTAGTATCACTAACCTGCAAAAAGAAACTTTCTTTATCAAAGTCAATGAAATGCTCATATGTTTTATTCTCTTTTCGTAAAGTTTCATTTTTCAGACTAGATTCTACTTCTCTTTGGATGTACTTTACAACAAAAAATCCCTCTATTTTAATAGTATCAGCACATTCTGACATAACTTTTGCACTAGCAATACAATTTGTAAATAATGCTATGCTTATTAAACTATATAATAGATTTTTCATTTTTACAATTTTATTGTTTTCGCGTCCATATACGTCCATCACTTGGATGACTCTTAGGAGCATCCCTTCTTTGAAAAATAGTTTTTGTGAAACTGGCTGATGTTGAAGGATAAGAGTATGTTACATTGTTATTCCCTCCTCCCGTTGAAATTTGGCTTGTTGTTATTGTTTTTGTAACCTGACTCATAGTTGAAGTTCCATCAGAGTGTTCTCCACCAAGATTATGTCCAATTTCGTGTATTGCCACACCTTTTATAAGACTTGATTTGTTATAACCTTCACTACTAACTGCAGCATCAATGTTAGTCGGGTTAAAGTCCACTCTTATATTATTTGCAGAACCGAGCTCATCAATACTACCATAAGTATTAGCTTCTGTTCCAACCTTATTTCCGTAATACCTTGTTTCCCCTGAGCTTGTTTCAAATTGAGTTCCAGCTCTTGCAGCATCAACATTATCAACCTCTTCTGCACTTAAATTATACTTTACATATGATACAGAACCATCCTCATTTGTTACCTTAACTCCATTTTTTCCTCCTAAATTATTATATGATTTTACAGCACTATTTAATCCTTTAACTTGGTCTTTATCTAAACTGCCTTTTTCGTAATAATACGCTGCAGTGATTACATAAGGGCCATTTTGGGTTCCTGTACCTGTTACCATTCCATCTCGTCCATCCGGGTCAATATACCTCACCGGGTTATTTGCACAGTAGTTATAGGGAGAAATTGAGTAATACTTCTCCGCCAAGGGATCCACCGTCAACCACCTGCCGAGGGCTGCGTTGTAGTGCCTCGCGCCGTAATCGTAGAGGTCCAGGTTCAGTTGACGGTCCAGCTCCTTGCCGTTGTACCTGTAGGGCTGGTTGGACGCTTGCACCCCCTCGCCGAACAACCCGCCGAACGGGTAGTAGTGGTTCACCTGCAGCACCGTACCCCCCTGGTCCATCACCACGCGGTTGTTGCCCTGGTGATCCTTCAGGTAGTAGTGGTAGGCGGGGGTGGTCCCCTCGAGGGTGATGTACCCTTCTTCGGTTAGTATCATGCTCAACGTGCCGTTACGGTACACCTTGTTGCCGGCGTGCTCGATCTTCACCGTGTTGCCTCCCGCCGCGTAGGTCACGCTCAGCTTCGTACCCTCGCCCCGCCAGGTTGCCGTTGGCATCGTAGGTGTATTCTACTGCCGCGTTGGCCCCGTCAATAAAATGGAACGCCCCGGGGTAGTTGATGGGAGTTGTGACGGCATCGGTAACTTTGACCATTTTATTACCCGCATAGTTGTAGGTAAGGTCGTCAATTAACCCGTAACCGCTGTCAAGCTTCCCTCCTCGTTGAAGGGAGAGGATATTACCCATCTTGTCATAAGAGCCCACCGTTTCATTGAAACGATTCGGGTTTGATGCCAAGGATGATCCCTCGCCATAGGTGGCGGAAGTAAGGCGGTTCAGGCCGTCGTAGTTGAAGTTGTACCCCCGTTCCGTGGTTTCATTTCCAGCCTTCCACTTCATGGCGCTGACGTTCCCGTTGTAGAAAGTGGTGTCGGGGGTTAACCCGTTCACGGGCTGGTTGTAGGCCAGCACCTGGTTGAACCTCGTCCCGGATACCCGCGTGATCCACCCTCGCGTGTTGTAGTCGTGGGTAGATGTCTCGGTCGCCAGCTTCTTCGTCTTCATTCGCCCCACCTCGTCGTGGGTGTACTCTGCCAGGGTGACCGGGGTGCTCCCGTTGAGCTCGTGGGTTACCGCCAGTAGGCGCTCGGCCGGGTTGGTTGCCGGGGAGCCGTAATCGTACGCGTAGGTTTCCGTTTGGGTTGTTTTCCCCGGGGCGGAATGGACTGTCCGTCGCCTCTTTACCTTGCCGGTGAAGGTGTACTCCAAGTACTCCAGCTCGTGTCCCCCCAGGTGGTTTGTCGACCGGGTTTGCACCACCCTCCCGCGGTGGTCGTGGTAGAAGGCCGACAGGGTGAACTTGGCGGGGTCATCGAGCCGGTAGGCACGCTTTCCCGTCATCATCCCCTTTGCGTTTTCGAACCTGGTGCCGTAGCCCGCGGGGGGCGCGGCGTATTGGAGTAGCGGGAATCCCGCCGCGAAAGCGTGGTCATCGTGGTAGTAGACGTTCATCAGCTCCACCGGGGGCAGGGTGAGGTTGACGGTGTAGCCCGCCAACGGCCCCGTGCCGGTGTGATCGGTCCTTACCACCAGGCTGTCCAGGGCGGGCGGGAGGTTAGACTTCCACGTCCCGGTAACGGTTAGCCTCCCGAGGGCGTCGTGAAAGGCGAAGGTCCACTCGTTCCTCGATCGTTGGTTCCCGTCCTGGCTGAAGACGAGGCGGTCTGCCTTGTCGTACTTCATCACGATAGGCTCGCACCCGGGTAATTTTTTCTGTACGCGCCTGTTGTTCCCGTCGTACTTGTAGATGTAAGCATGGTCCTTCAGCGCGGGGTGGGTGTCGTCCCAGGTGGTCGTGGCGGCGAGGGCATCCGCCGCCGCCGGGGTCAGCACGTAACGCAAGTTACCGAGATCGTCGTGGACTCTGTACGTGTCGTTCGTCGCGCTGCCGTTCATCACCCTCTCGAGTAGCACCTGTCCCTGCTTGTCGGTGAAGGTGTAGGAGACGTTCCCGTCCTCGTCCGCGGTGCGGGTCACGAACAGCACCCCCCCGGCGTACATGCCTGTTTTCTTGATGGAGGTGTCGGATGCCACGGCGTACATGGCGCAGGAGAGTTCCCCCTGGGAGGTGTTGACCATCCACGCGGTTTTGACCGGCTTTCCCGCGGTGTGCCACGCTGATCCGGGACCGTGTCGTTCCTTGACCCGGTTCATCGGGGATTGCTCGTAGACCGGTTCCTCGTGAGCGCGGGCATCGGTGTAAAAGCTGTTCGAAGCGGCTTTCACCTCTGCCGTGTCGATGTAGGCCCCCGTCCCGCCAACTGGCACGGGGAGCCAAGCTTTCGCCTCCCTCCCCACCGGGTCGTACTCCCTTGTCGTCACGATATCCAGCTGTCGCGGTGATGCCTTCTTGATCAGGGTTTGAACGGGTCTTCCCAGCCCGTCGAAGTAATCGATTTGGTCAAGCGATGCCGTCCCTGTGCTGTCCAGCAGGGTGGAGGTAAGGATGTGGTTCACCCCGGTGCTTTGGGCCAAAATGCCGCCTGGGCAGGCGAGTGCCGCGGCGGCGAGGAGCAGTTTGATAATCGATAAAGGTTTCATGCTTGGGCGTGTTTAGCGGGTACCCGTCTCGTACCCGTGTTCTTCCCGTTTCCTTGAAGGTTCTTGCAAATATAACTGTTTTTTTCAACCCCGCGGGTTAATTTCTCATTATCTTTTCATCGTGGTCGCGAATAAAATCGCAACTTACAAGGATAGAAATTACACACTTTTTGGGATACTACCCACCATTCTTAATATACAATAAAGCGTGTCCATTCGCTTTTCGCTTTGTGACTATAAGTTTCTGCTGCTCCTGCGGGCGATAAGTTTTTATTGACAACAACAATAATGTTATTGTTTGGCGAGCTTCTTTATAGCCTTCGTTTATTTGATTTTTAATTGTTCTACCCAAATATTTGGAACACCCAAATAGTAATCTCTAATTCTATCTTCTACATGATTTGCCTCCCATACTGCTGCACAAATTTCATCGGTAAAACTTCTAATTCTTTACGAACAGGCAGTTTCCCCACCTTTACCCATTTCCCTTGAGTGATAACATCATTATATACTACAATAATAAACAAAATTTCACATTTTTCTAAAAGATATAAGTCAATAAGCTTATCCTCTGTTTTATAATCAAAAAATGCAATGCCATCTCCATTTTGTAGAATTTGAGCATAAACATAATATTGACCTTCAATATTTACTTCAAGGATTGCTCCTGTTGTTATTCTTTGTTTTGCCATATCTATTACCAAATTCTTTTTGTGCTGCGCTTTTATATTTTTGAGCGTTTTTATTATTAGGGCTGACACCATTTATTTTATTCCCTGATGTACCACCCTGCGATTTAGCTCCTCCATAATTTTCTATATTTTGCTGTTCCCTACCCCTAATTGCATCAGGATTAGATGATGATTTATCTAGCACTGCAGGTCCATGTGTTTCATTCATATGATGTTTTTTATCCCTATTCCTAACATTCTGTTCAGGTGTCCCTTTGCCACTTGTCCTACCCGAATATACACCGTCAGCAGGATTTTTAGGCGCTTTAGTATATGTTTGGTATGTCTTTCCAGCATCCGTCGCTCTGTCAAGAGCCTTAGCCCCTGATGCTCCTGCTTTTACAACTTTACTTGTACCAGCAGGGACATAAGGTATTAACATTGCTCCTGCATCGAATGCGGCATTTCCCCAATGAGAACGTGCTGTTTTATGGTCACCTTTAATATGATTATAAACAGCAGCACCAACATCATAAAGCACATTTCCAACATCCCAAATTGTTTCCACAGGAAATTCGCCTGTTGGGTCGATGTACCTCACCGGGTTATTCCCGCAATACGCGTACGGTGAGATGTTAGGGTACTTCTCCGCCAGGGGATCCACGGTCAACCACTTGCCGAGGGCCGCGTCGTAACAGTAAGCGGCGGTGTTGCCTCCCGAGAAGGTGACCGCTACCGGCAAATTTAATGTATTAAACGATATGGAGGTAATGTTTTTGTTTTAATTATTGTCAGGTTACTCTTGTCAAGGAGCTGAAACAGTGTGATGCTATTCACGGGGTGGTTATATACTAGCGTTTGAAGATAGATAGAGAGTTGTAGACTAGGGACACACTAAATGTAACACTACCACATCGTCTTGGACGAGTTAGATCAAGAGCTGACACGTCGGAACTTGGACTTCGTACGCTATGCCGATGACGTTCAGATATTCGTGGGCAGCCGCGAGGCAGCCGAACGAGTATATGATAGCATAATAGGTTTTATCGAAAACAGAATGTTCCTAAAAGTCAATTGGAGTTGAGAAAACATTAAGTTGGCGTACAGCCCTTAGTGGCAAGGGATGGTGGCGACTGTCTAACAGTCCCGCCCTGAACATAGAAGTGAACAACGTTTGGTTTGCTAAACAAGGCTATTACAGTCTATCAGACAGCTACAAACAGTTGTTTCGTAATCCACTCTAATGTAACCGCCGTACACGTAAGTACATACGGTGGTGTGAGAGGTCGGAAAATA
>JAMNYO010000030.1 GCA_023622765.1 Bacteroidota bacterium
CCCTGGCCTGAACAATTCCGGGAGGTCCGTATCAAGCCCCTGGTAACTATTATAAAAGGATCCCCTTGTTCCGCGTACCCTACCCGCCTCGGCTCCGAAACCCGGGGTATCCCAGCTGACTACCATTCTCGATGTTCCTCCCTCACTCGTCCTGAACAGGGCCACCTCAGTGCCAAATGGATTATTATACCTGTTGTTTTCAGGCTTTAAATGGTCCAAAATACTCGTGAAGCCAAAACAAGACACTTCGGTAAAACTTCCACCCGTAACACAGATATGGTATGCATTGGAATGCGTGGGGTAAAATTGCGGTGGCAATCCCACGCGCCATTCATTAAAAGAGTCTAACGGAGTTTCAAAGTAATGGTAATACTCACCTTCTGAATACACTATTTCACCCAAATGTCCCTTGTTGTAGAGCGTACGCATGAAATAGAGGCTTTCATGAAACATGGAGGTTTCGAACATCATGTAGGTAAGCCCTGTCGCATCATCTTTAATCAACTCCTCCAAGGAAGGATACGTTTTCTTACAGTTGGTTACTTTAGCCAGTTCCGCACAACGCTCGGGAATGAGGTCACTCACCGCGACCACCTCAACGTTGGGGTGGTTCTGAAACCCAAAAGCTGCCGCGAATTTACATACACCATACCCTATCAAGCCCACCCGGATTTTTCTATCCGACACCGATCTCCATACGGCACTACCCGTTTGATCGTTACCGGTATCTTCAAATCCCTGAATGGGTGGTGGAGTGACTGCTTGTCGAGTGCCACTAAAGGCATGCTGAACTCCAAGGATAGCAGCACCTGCCCCCATACCTGAAATTTTCAAAAACCTGCGCCGGTTCAGCAATTGATTTTCATCATTCTCTTTCATGTTTCATGTTTCATGTTTTACGTTAACTTTATCTCACCTATCTCAATGGACTGCTTGTCCATTTACAGAATCATAGTGCTTAGATGCATTTTCGTAAATCCATCCCACTCGTTATTAAAAATACCTACCCCCATGCCTGCAAGCATAGCGGCTCCAAAACATCCACTGTGGCTGCCATGTTTCATGCCATTGACAGTCAAACCCAACTTCTCATTAAAAATAGCTTTCCAAACCTCCATCTCCGCGAACCCTCCAACAAGGGTCACACGCTTAACGGGGATACCTGATTGCTTGCATGATTCAATCCTTTTATACAGCATATCGGCGACAGAGACTAACATCGATAAGCAGACTTCCGGGAGTTCGTACCGCTCCAGCATCTTTGACACGTACATTTCGGGGTGAATCCCCTGTTGCATTACATCGAACGAAGGTTTGTTGCTCGAATCGAGGGCCTGTATAACTGCTGCCTCAAACCTCTTGTATCGATCTTCCGAATCATTAAACAGGATACGAATGTAACGGTTGATGTAATCGCCAAGGCTGGTAAATGAGAACATCCCTCCCCAAGCTCCTTCCGGTGCTAAAAACGGGTCGATCAACATGTTGTGGCGCCATACTTCATCCCTCGATTTCATCGGGAAAAAACCTACCCATGACGTTCCACAAGATATAAGCAAATCACCCACGTTCATCATCCCCGTTCCCCTGGCCGATGACGGGTGATCAAAGGCACCCGCCACGATTACCGTATCTTCGGGCAAACCGGTTTCTAACGAAGCTTGCTTCGTGATCTTGCCGATTGGCTGTCCACTGCCAATAATGCATGGAAGGGTCTCTTTTTCTATCTGCAGATAATCTAAAAACGGTTGATGATACTCCATACGAACCTGATCAACCAAATAGAAGTTTGTCGCCGTTGACCTGTCTATTGCCCAATTGCCCGATAACCTGTAGTTGTAGTATACAAAATCGGTCACATGGTACGTCGCGGACAAATAGTGATCCGCCCTATTTTGCTTGATCCAGCTTAAGATACCCAAGGGGAAACCGGCACTCATTCTCCACCCGCAGATGGAACGCACGTACTCGGTAGTGAACGGGAAGCCATCGGATTGACAAAACGTTTTCGCCCTCTCATCTTGCCAGCCAATCGCGTTATGGATGGGGCTTTTGTTTTCATCCAACAAAAGCGTGTTTCCACTTGCACCAGAGATGGCGACCGCAACCACGTGATATTGAGCAGGTAATGAGCGTACGGCCGATTTAATCAACGAGCAGATACCATTGTACCGCGCCTCGGCATCAAATTCAACCCTGCCGGGGAAATCGGTAAAATAGCTGTTTGCCCGCTTAGATAGATGGATGACCTCTCCGCTTTCCGATATCAACAAACTTTTCCTTTCACGGATCTGATCCCAGTCAATAAAATAGATGAACCCGAAATCTCCCAGCGATAGTTCGCCATCAATGAGGGGTATCGTTTCCGAACGCCCAAAAAAGACCGAGCGAAGGTGAGCGTCCGTGTTTAAACTGCCCTTGGGTTCTTCATCCGGAAAAGTGAGAATACTGTCCTTCCGTTCTACAAGTGGGTATCAACTTCTCCATGATGTTGTTCAGGTCTTGTTGCAAATATTCTCGACCGAAAAAGTTCAGATCGTGAGAACACTCCTGCGTGATTACCGAACAGGTGGTGTGGTGCGAGTACACCACGCAGATCCCGTTTTTGATACCGGACTCCCGTACGATCTCCTTGACCTTGTCCGTTACGTTATGAAAATCGGGCCTGTAATCTTTCGATTGAAGCGGGATATTTCCCCTGTAAAGTTTCATTTTCCCTCCTTTTTTTGATTTGATTGACTCCTATTATTAAATTGATTCCTATTATTAAAAAAACACGCGTGTAGCTACTTAATGCATTTCATCCCAGGCCCGCCTAAGTGCACTCATCATCTCGTTCAACATGGCCTCGGGGTCTTTCGCCAACATAATCCCGCTGGTGGTTCCCGTCGCGTCGGCACCCGCCTTGATAACCTTGTACACATCTTGACCGTTGCTAATGCCCGCCGCTTGAAGGACCTGTATCTCGGGATTGATTTTTTTGATCGCCGAAGTCGTGGCGACCACGTACTCTTCATCACTGGTCTGCCCGGTACCTATCAGCTCCGTGGGTTCGGCAACGATTATATTCGGGGCGAAATGCGCGATGGCCTCGGCCTCCTTAATAGAATCAGCACACACGAGGGTAATTAACCCTACTTCATCCGCGCGCCTGATTGCTTTATACAAATCGCTCATCGTCATTGGCTTTTCCGCGTGATTCAATATGACCCCCGTGGCACCCGCTGCCTTTACCGCCTCCGGGAGTATAAAGCCGTTTCCGCGACCAATCGTGATAGGATCCATATGTTGTGCAAATATGTGAACGTGCTCCGTCTCTTGCGCCAACAAGTATATATCGGTGGGTTGTGGGGTTAATATAATGCGCACGTCATATTCAACGGATGCCTTATCAGCCGCTTTTGCCAACTTCAACATACGTTCACCGTAAAAAAAAGCCTTTGGGTGGATAAGTGCGAATTGATCAAGCTCGTAACCTGTTTCTTCCATGATGGCAGCCAAAAGGGCGTCAAAAAGAGCAACGGTGACAATAAAGCTCGATGTCGCCATAACATTCAGGGGATCACTCTCCCTCTCGATCTTCATCGGGATAACGATTTGTGCACTTTTCGCCAAAGGGGAGTCCAAGTTTTCTGTAACCCCTATAAGAATATTCCGTTCAATACAGCACAAAGAGTGCGAAAACTTTTTAGCCGCAATACCCGAAGAGCCGCTGGCGCAAGTGATTATCTTGGGACAGCTACTCAACACCTTAACCGCCCTACAAAATGCATCCGCA
>JAMNYO010000004.1 GCA_023622765.1 Bacteroidota bacterium
TAGGATGAGCAAAGCGCGACGACTGCTTGATGCTGATGCTTCAACGCCCGTTGGAGAGATCGCCTTAATGTGCGGTTTTGCAGATATGGGCTACTTCTCCCGCACGTTCAAGCAACTCTTCTCGATGACACCCTCTCAATACCGCAAACGGGGGCGGTAAAATTATAGCTTGGAGAAAGTGTAAACCAATAAACAGATTTGACTAATTATAATATTGACCGTGAGAATAATACCATAAAAAAACAACCGTTTTAGTCAAATTTCAACGAGAAAAATCCCCCATAAAGTCAAATTTCTGCTCCGTAATTCCTAACGTTATTTTTACTTACTCTCTAAATTTGCACTGGAAAAATTCTCGTGCAGAAAACCATGGAAGAGGCCAAAACTTTAGTAAAAAATGTATTACCTCGTGTTTGGGGAATTTTTACCCAATTTTAAAAACAGCAAGATATACTCAACGGCTTGACGTTAAAACAAACTACCTTTGCAGCGAAATGTTACAGTTTAGTGTTCATTTGACTATTTGTACATTGTGTATTGCTCATTATATTATGTATTTGCGCTAATTAACAGAGGTTACACGTTACTAAATCCCGATTTTTTTACCGTGCTAAAACAGAAAATAGCAATCGTGAAATCAGTACAAACATATAAAGAATTATGAAAAGAATAGCTTCCCTGGTATTAGGTTGGGTGGCTTGTAGCTTACTCGCTTTTGCCCAAACTGGAGGATTGAAAACCAATCTTGCACATTGGGCTGCAGGCGGCACGATCAACGGTGGTTACGAGGTTGCCCTAAACCGCGGGTACACGCTAGAGCTGACAGGAGGAATCAACCCCTTCACGTTCAAAGACAACAAGAAGTTCAAGCATTGGATCATACAGCCAGAGATAAGGTATTGGCCCTGCGAAAGCTTCAACGGCCACTTCTTCGGGTTTCACGCGTTGGCAAGCGAATACAACGTCGGTGGCTTGGATATACCGGTTGGACGACTGTCAAGGTTAAAAGAGCACCGCTACGAGGGTTTCGCCTTTGGCGGTGGGTTAAGTTACGGGTACCAGTGGGTATTGGCACCCCGATGGAATTTCGAGCTAAACATCGGTGCAGGGTACGCCTACCTTACCTACGACCAGTTCGCCTGCGTGAAGTGCGGTGAGAAGATAGCGAGCGAAACTGACCATTACCTGGGCGTGACCAAAGCGGCCATCTCCCTTATTTTCCTCATTCATTAAGGTTTCGCACACCGAACAATTTAAATAAAATAATCGTATGAAACGGAAAAACATATATATCCTGTTCGCAATGATGGTGGCCCTGTTTGTAACCATGGGAACGGCTTCCGCGCAAATCAACTACATGGAACAGGTCGCGATTGAGAACCAAACCGTGTTAAAGGAGGGCGCAATCACGACCGTTAGCCTCGATTTCATCCTGAATGACCTCGAACTCGATAAGAACGACTTGCTCATTATCACGCCGGTGATCGTGTCGACCGGCAACGAGGTGGTACTGGAACCCGTGGCCGTGAAAGGTAAGCTTAGGAACAAGGTACTGGAAAGGCCATTCGAATGGAAAGGGAAAACACGGCTCGAGATGCCGGAGAGCAATCAATTGGTACGCGAGAACGGGACCGCACAGTCGCTGCGCTACGCTACCTCCCTACCCTTCGCCGAGTGGCAGCGTGACGCGCGCCTGATCCTGAGGGGTGAGGTAATCGGCTGTGCCGACTGCAGTGAAGCGCAACCCGACAAGCTCCTCTCGCAGAAGATCCTGCCCGACCGGTTTATCCCCACCTACCGCGTATCCTACATCGTGCCCGAGGCAGAACCGGTGAAGCAGCGCAGCGAAACCTATAGCGCCCACCTCAACTACAGGGTAGGACGGCACGACCTGTTGCCCGACTTCCAAAATAACGCCGCGGAGCTGGCCAAGGTGGGTAACATTATCCGGGAGCTGAAAGGTGATCCCGACCTGACCATCACCAACTTCACCATCTCCGGGTACGCCTCGCCCGAGGGTAACTACCAGAAGAACATGCAACTGTCGCAACGGCGCGCCGAATCGTTTGCCCGGTACATGGAGAAGGAGTACGGCTACAGTCGCGAGCAGTTCAAGGTGCAGTGGTTCGGCGAGGACTGGAACGGGCTGAGAAAGGCCGTTGAGGCATCCAACCTGGCAAACAAGGATGCCATCGTGAATATTATTGATAAGGTGTCTGACCATGACGCGCGCGATGCACGCCTCATCGCCCTTGACAACCGGAAAACCTATAACGAACTGTTGAATGACTTTTACCCGCCGCTCCGCCGCAACGATTACGAGGTGTCGTTCGTCTCGCGCCCGTTCAACGTGGATGAAGCGAAAGTGGTTATCAAAACGAGACCCAAGCTGCTCAGCCTGAACGAGATGTTCCTCGTCGCGCAAACGTACGAGCCGGCGAGCAAAGAGTTTAAAGAGGTATTCGATATAGCGGCCCGACTCTACCCGAATGAACCGATCGCCATTTTAAACAGCGCGGCGGCCGATATTGAGGGGGGTAACAACCAGGCGGCTATCGATCGGTTGGGCCGAATAGAGAATGACCCGCGAGCGTGGAACAACTTGGGCGTGGCTTACGCGCGCATGAATGAGTTGACAAAGGCGAAAGACTATTTCGCTAAAGCCGCCGCTCGTGGCGATGAGGATGCTAAACATAATTTGGAACAGTTGGAAAAAGCAATGGAGGATTAGCAATTAGCAATTTTCTTAGGAGCGAGAGCAAAGCCAAGTTTACTTGAACTTTGCCAAGCGACGACAGAAAAGGCGCGTTAGCGAATGAGCAATTAGCAATGAGCAATGAACAATGAGCAATTAGTAATTAGCGAATGAGCAATGAGCAATGAACAATGAACAATGAGTACTTAGCGAATGAGCAATATTAACCAATATAATAATCAACTAAAACAGACGATACAAAAACAAAACAAACAAAACAAATAGAACAAAATAAACCAGTAACAAACGAAAAAGAATAATTAGAAAACAAAACAAACAAAACAAACAAAACAAACAAACAAAACAAAATCAATTACTTAAACCATTTAAATTTTTAAAAGTATGAAAGTAGCAAAACTTTTTTTAGTCGGCGCTATCGCCTTAGGCTTAGGGCTAACAGCTTGTAACAACGAGGTGGAAAACTTCACCGACAAGCCCGAAGCAACCGTAAACGTGAAGATCGTGCAGGATGCGAACCCGGGAACGCGTGCCACAGGAAATTTGACTGATCCGGGAGTTAAACCAAATGGATTGGCTGCTGAATCGGCTGTAAAGAAAATGCAAGTGTGGATATTCTCCGGAAGTTCACTCGATGGGTATGGAGAATCTACAACAACGGAAGTTAAAGATATTGCGGTTCATACCGGTTCGCGCGACATCTACATTGTTGTGAACGGACAAGGGTTAAGCGGAACTACTACAAAAGCTCAATTGGAAGCTGCCACGCAAAGCTTACCGGTGGATGACATCGCAACAACCGGGTTAGTCATGACGGCCGAAAAACTTACTAAAACCATTGTTGCAGGTAAAAACACCATTGGTTACGGTGCTTCTGTGCCAAACCAATCAACAAGTTTGGGAGATGATCCGGTTAAAGTTACACGCATCAACGCACGCGTAGCCATTGCATCGGCAGTACTAGACCTGACGCCAGTAGATGATCCAATATTTAACGCGTTAACAGACGTGCAGGTAGCCATGTTTAACGTGCAAAAAACAGCTAAAATTTTCGACCCGAGCACAACTTCCGGGAACTGGATGTACGGCGAACTGTGGCCTTCGCAGCCAGAAACTTATGAGCAAGGTGCCGGAACCAGTGAATTAGCGACTGCCTTTAAAGAAGGACCGTTTATTCTCCCCATTGTTATTACCAATGCACCCTATTTCTACGTGAACCCGATGGCAACAGCCAACAAAATGTTTATCGTTCTGCGCGGGAAGCCGACCTTAAACGGGGATCCGGTAGTTGCCGAAGGCTTATATACCGACGCTGACGGTTATACCTACTATCCCGTTTGGATTAACCAAGCCAAAGACGGCACAACGTTTGTAGGCGAATCAACAGGTGATGGTATAGTACGTCGTAACACGCAGTACAATATATACCTCACCATTAAGGGCATAGGTAATCCAGCTATCGACCCGGCTGAAGATGCCCTATTGGATGTGAAGGTTGAAGTTGAACCGTGGAAGGTAGTAGATCAAACAGTAACTTGGTAATCATCAACTTTCGTTACATAAAACGCAATCCGGCGCATGCTGAAACCGGAATACCGCGGCGGGGAGTGATACCCCTCCGCGGAACAGAGAAACAATAAAAAACAACAATATGAGCAACGCGAAAAAACAGGGCTTTTTACTCGTGATAGCGCTTTTGCTGACGGGGTTGCTAAGCAGTTGCCTGAAAGAGGATTACTCGGACTGCCCTCGCCCGTTCAGGCTATTTATTAAGGCGGTGGATGCAGACGAAAAAGATATTACCGATTCGGGAGACGTGCAACAGGTCATCCTCTTCGTGTTCAACGAGAACGGGGAGATAGTGGACGCCGTGGTGCTTGACGCCGCGGCCGTGAAAAGCCGCAATCCGGTGGGTATCAAGCTGGACTACCCGGGACACCAATCGCTCTCGTTCGTGGCATGGGGCAACACCAGCGGGGTCGATTTTCCTGATAAGGCATCGGTAAAACAGTTGAACGATCTTTACGCTAAACTCAGGGCGCAAGACGACAAACTCAAAGAGCAAGGTCAAAACGGCACCGCGCAATCGCCTTCCGACCTCTTCTACGGTAACCTCACGGTACCGGTGGAGTACGGAAGCATTGAGCCAACGGGCGACCAAACAGTTACCATTCGACGCAAAACGGCACAAGTCGCCATTTCGGCCATACACCTCAAGCAGTGGAACGAGAACAAAGAAGGGGAATACTCTTTCCGGCTGAAAGAGTCGCTGAACACGTACGACCAAGATGGTAACCTGACCGGAACGGCAGTGAATTACATCCCTGTTTCGCAACTTAAAGACGGAACGCTCACCGCTCCCGTTTTTAAAACCTACCCAAACGGAACAGGACAATCATTCAGCTTGGAAATCCTCTTTAACGGCGAAGTAATCTACTCTACCAATAAAGGAGCAGACGGAAAGGCATTCGTTCCCGAAGTGGGACGCCTGCTCAATATTATTATTGACTTCCGGGCAGAAGTCAGCGTGATGTCGGTAATAACACCCTGGGGTGTGGTACATCAGTACGTGATCATTTAATACTAATCGTATGAAACCGAAGGGTTACATACACTTTAATATAAAAATGAACTAATCGTATGAAAAGAATAAAATATACTTGTAGCTTTATCGCGATATTGCTCCTGCTAATACCGGGAATGCTCACCTCTTGCATAAGAGAAGAGTTGATGCAGACCGAAGAACGCGGGTTGATTGTCATGTCGCTCGATGGGGTGACAACACGTGACGCGGGAGATCCGATTAATAGCGGTGATGCCATCATCACCAAGGTGCGTATTTTCGTATTCGTGGGTCAGGTGCTTGAAGTAAACAAAGTTTTCACGGCTGGAAACCCCGACTTCAATAACCCGTTTGTATTAAACGTGGCCACCGGTCCCAAAACCGTTTACGTGGTGGCGAACGAACGGTCTGGCATGACCACTGACCTTAACAATGTAATCACCCAGCAACAGTTGAAAAACATCGTTACTCCACCTACAGACCCGGGAGCGTTACCGTTAAACACACCCCTTACCATGGTGGGGACCAAAGATGTGGTAGTAATGCCCACGGTTGACCCGGACAATCCCACGGAGGTAACTGTATCACTCACTCGATTGATGGCCCGCATAAACTTGAGATTAATAAAAGGAGACACTCCGGCAGATATCATCATCAAATCCGTCCGCTTATTTCGCGGTACTACTAAATCGGCGCTCATAGAGGGACAACCTGTACCTGGCCAAGTTTACAGGGATAATATTTACACCGGGGCAGGAGAATACGAACTTACTACATCTGGAGTGGATGCATGGACAGGTGCAACCCCCATGTACCTGTATGAAAATCCTGGCTCCGACACCTTGAATCGCGCAACCTACCTTGTCATAGAAGCGAGATACAATGGAGTAAATACCCGTTACCAGGCATACGTGAACGATGAAACTGCCACCTCAACCGACCCGGGATATATTGCACATCCCTATGTCATCAAGCGAAACCATATATACAACATCGAGGCAACTATATCCAATATTGGAGAATTTGACGGGTTGACGCTTTCAACATTCGTCATGCCATGGAATAAACTTGAATCCGTATTAACGTACGACCGTATTTATGAAACCTCTCTCGATCCACAGCCGACACTGGAGAACAAAAATTATTACGTGACACAGACAGCGGATGCGATCACGTTCACATTCTCAATAACAAATCCATATGGGGCGGCATGGACACCGCAATTCACCAACCCCGACTACTTCAACGCAACGGTAACTCCCGGAACATCGCCTTACGGGTTGGGTACATATACCATTAGCATCAGTCCCAAATATGACCCGGATACTACCGAGGAACGTACAACCGAGTTTTACATCAACGTGGGCTGGGCAGGCTCAGCAGCGGGATACGTGGAAATTCCCCTGTTGGCGGGAACATCACTGGTGGGTGTCGGCTATAGAATCGTAATCACCCAATTGACTGCACCGTAAATAACAAAAAAGAAGAACCGATATGAAAAAAATAATCTCCATATCAATCAGTAGGCTTGTTGCTTTGTTACTCCTTATAACTCTTGCCTCGTGCATGAGCGATATTATTGAGGAATCACCGCAAAGCGACAAACTTACCATCCACGTGGCATTTATAAAAAGCCCCTCACCGGCAACGACACGCTTAACTGAAAGCGGGGACTTTGACGGTACGTTTAATGAAAACAAACTGGAGAAACTGGATGTATTCTTTTATCAAGGCAACACCCTGAAGTGGAAAGCGCTCTCTGCTGATATTGACTACAACGCCCTTACAAACATCGCCACCCTGCCTATCCCGGCCGATAAACAAGCGTTGTTTGATGGAACCGTGGAATATGATGTGTACGTGGTAGCTAATAGCACAGCCAATTACACGACCATCGTGGAAGGAGGCGATAACGCCGCTGATTTGAAGAGCCTCGTGATGCAAAGCGGTGATTTCGTGACAAAAGGAGGTAGCGCCACACCGCAAAGCTCATTTTTAATGGATGGTGTCATCACAAAGACCATCGACCTGAACGATCCCAATTTGGGAACAGTTAACCTGGAACGTGCCGCCGCGAAAATACGGCTGCGTTTAGTAAACATTACCGTACCCGGGTTTGAATGCCTTGGAAACTGCACCGCGAAATTGATGCATTTTACCGATAAAACGGCGCTAATAGCCGGTGGAAGTGCACCAACACTGGGTGCCGGGGATTGGAAATCGACCCCAGCAATGCCACTGTCTGCAACCGCTGTAGGCGGAGGGCAAACCACCCAAACCCCGTTTTACGCCTACGCCAATAACTGGCAAGGGGCTAACAGCGGTCGGGAGAGCTATATCGATCTGACCGTCCCCTTAAGGGACACAGCAAACGACATCACGGGAAATTTCAAATACCGCATACCGCTTACCCCACAAAACCTCACTGGCGAAGATGCCACGAACTATAAGAACGTGTTGCACCGTAACTACCTCTACGACATAGCCGTTACGATAAAGATAATAGGACGGGTTGACGAAGATCCGGAAGAAGTGACCGGCAACTATACCATTAAATCGTGGAGCGAGGAAGATATTTATATCAATGTCATGGGCGCACATTACCTCGTGGTATCGGAAACAAATGTGACAATGCCCAATATGGCCAATTACACGCTCACGTTTAACTCTTCCGTTGCCAATGTAACCCTTGTAAATGGCTCATTAAAAGCAACCTACACATACGTGGATTATGTAACAGGACAACCCGTTACGGCTAATGTTTCTCCCGCTCAAATGCCCACCGTTACCGTACAACCGAACGTGGCATCGGGGACGATTCAGATAAACAGCCCCATCCCCGTTAACTACATACCAAAAGACATCGAGTTTAAAGTTACCAACGGGCAATCCGGCTTGATTGAAACAGTTATTATCAGACAACTCCCGTCGACCTATTTCACGTCGGAAGAAGGTGAAAGATCCATTTTAAGAAATCAATTGCTACCGCAACATACCAATCCCTATATGTATGCCATTACCACGTTAGCACCCTCGGGAGATGGAAATATTATCTGGGGATTTCCGCTAATCGACAATGGCAACACCGTCAACAGCCTGGAAGTGTCCAGGATGGTGTCGCCCAAGTTCATGATGGCTTCCCAATTGGGAGCTACATCTACGATGGGCTACGATGATGCTGTTGATAATTGCAATAGCTACTGGGAAGAAACCATCAAAAATGGAGTGACTGTTCGCTATGACGATTGGCGCTTACCTACCGAGGCGGAAATAAAATATATCGATGACCTGCAACATGACAGCAATAATCCACAAGGTGTAGTTATGCGTGGAAACTATTATTGGGATGCATACAGTTTTAATGGTGCCTATGAAATGAAAGATCCTATTACTCATAGTGGTTCATCAACAAGTGCCCACGTCCGCTGTATCCGCGATATAAAAAATTGATACCAAAAGGGCGGTAATAAGGGGGAATGAACGATAAAAACAACACGATATATGAAAAAAATACTTTACAGTTTATTCGGCTTACTGTTCGCCTTGACGGGTTGCATGCAAGACAACCTGTTACAGCTAGAGCCTGTCGCGCCTGAAAACGGTGAGGTAACGGTAAAGTTCACGGCTTCCATACCGGAATTTAAGACCGTGCAAACTCGCGGCAATGGCGGAGTAAACGACCTGTGGCTATTGGTGTTCGACCAAAACCTGAACTTCCTTGTAAGGGAGAAGGCTATATTAGAAAATCAAACAGATACCGGTGGAGAGTTTACGGTAACACTGCCGGCTTCCGGTTACAAACGCTACATTCACTTTGTCAGCAATTACGACTGGACGGGATTTAACGACCTCGATATGCTGGGATACAACGTGAACGCGATTATGAACTTATTTGTCACTCAAAATCCCGGGTTTTGGACGATGGTAGAATTGCCAAACGGCATTAACACCACCTGTTTTACCGGGCCCGGCGCACCGGCGATAGAATTACTGCGCAACCAGGCAAAAATCAGCGTGACCGAGACGGCAGATAATTTCGTACTCGAGGGCTTTACTATTCACAAAGCGCCGGAGAAGGGAACAATGGCCCCGTTTAATACTGCCACCGCCACTTTCGAGATAGGTGTCATTACTGAGCCGGTAGGCGTGACGCTTCTTAATGCGCAGGCGGGAGAAGTTAACATGAACGAAAAGTTTTTGTTTGAACGCAAAAACCAAAATGCCACGGTGATAACTACAGTAATAGTAAAAGGTAATTATAACGGTAACCCCTATTTCTACAAAATTGACCTGATTAATGACCAAAAAGTACGCTACGATATTGAACGTAACTACCATTACAAGGTAGATATCACGAATGTTAGCAAAGAGGGATACACCAACTTTTCCGACGCTTTGGAGGGTGCTTCGCACAACAACACGGCCCTTGACCCCATTATTGAAAAATACCCGATGCTTTCGGACGGAACCCGAAAGTTGCAGGTGGAGAGAACGCTGGTTGTTATTAACGAACCCAACAAAACGTTCAACGTGTGGTACAAGTTTTTCCCCGATATCGTGAATAACCCGACAACGGTGAACAACGACGGCGTTTCGGTAACCATTATGAGCAACGAAGGCGCATTGAGTAGTGCCCCCGCTGATTTCAGTTTTGACAATGCTACCGGTATCATCACTGCTAAAAGCGCTGCAACCGTGCCAACCGATCCCGCGCAAGCGCAAATCAAGGTGGAAAAAGGCGAATTGGTACGTATTATCCGGGTGGTGCTTCGCCCGCCCTTCTCCTTTAACCCGGTAACCATTAACAACCTGAATCCCGCCGCATTATTAGCTTATCAGGGATTTAACTCCACCCTGCGATTTTTCATTCCCGACGATTTCCCGGACGAGTTGTTCCCGTTACCAGTAAATATTTACACCCAAGGATTATACGCGGCCGAGGCCGGTTTACAGCTGTGTGTGGATCCGGGAGGCATAATCCGGTACGTTTACACGGCAACTGCTACAGGACTGCAGGATGTTGAGTTTAAAACAAACCAATCCTATCTGGCGGAAACCGTGAAATTGGAAGCCGACTACTTTTCTGATGCAACGGTGAACTATACTCGACCGATTGGTGATATCTCTTACGGGAGCAACACGCCGATACCCGCTGATGCCACCACCGTATCGGCTTCGGTTGGCTCACTAAACATGGCTGCACTCGGGAAATACACCTATAATTCAGGGGGTGCCGCTAGCAGTACGCCGGTCACCGTGACCTATGACAGATGGATATCCCAGGGATATACTGAAAGATACGCTATAACAACTACCGTGGGACAGTTGCAGAATCACGTGACGCTGAACCTGCCAATGACATACCACCTTTTCAATGGTACTTTGAGATGGTATAGGAGTGGTATCACTAATGGAGACATTCCGGCAAGTGCAACCGTAACACTTAATCCCAATAATATAGGCACATTCGCTCATCCCACCGACGGACGTTACACGTATGAGGTGCCCGTATCGGCCAATATGAACACTTCGATTACCTTTACTTTCGTTCATACGGGAGGATGGCCCAGTGGTGGGACTTATTCTGTATCCCGCACATTGAACAATTTAATATCGAATTATAACTTAAGGTTAGACCGACAATAAAACGACACTGTAAAAACGACTCAGTAAAAGTTTACCGTGAATGAAATCCGTAAGGCATAGCTTATCCCGCCTTACGGATTTTTTTGCTTTTCACCCAAGCGATATCTGTTAGCTTTTTCAACTTAAATGCACAACACCTTGGCGTTATACTCGATTCCGCTACGCATGAACAACAAATATAATGCAAATCACCCCCGATAAGGTTCTTGGCAATATTTAAGTAAGAAGCTTCTTGCTAAGAAAGTTGTTATTAATAAGGTTTTTACAAACCTGATTGGGTTAAGTATATTCGCGAGAGATTCACGAGGTGCAAAACCTCTTTTGCTCCTACAGGTTCGATTTAACCCAGTCGAGCATGGTTCGCTCCTTGGCTGTGGCATCCCGCTCAATCCGGTCGCACTTCTCGGTGAGCGTGGTGAAGAACGCCCTGTCCTTTAAGCCGGAAATATTGATACGCACGTTCAGCAGCGCCCCCATGATTGCCGCCCGGCAAGCCATGATGCTCACCATGCCGTCGGTCACTGCGTTCCGGTTGCCCTTCTGCACCACCTCGATGATGGTGTCCATCATGCCCAGGCCCTTTTCCGCCACCTCCATGGGAACCAGCGAGGCATGCTTCATCGCGTTCTGAATGGCCTCTGAACGAACCGCTATCTCCTTGTCGCTCTCCTTGGGCATCTTGTAGGCCTCCATCACCAAGCTGTAAGACTCCGCGTCGCGATCGATATTCTCCACGAAGAAATCGATGTTCTCTTCCATCTCCTGAATAATCTCCCGCATACGCCCCTCTACAGTGGCGTGCCCTTTTTTCCCAATGGTGAGGTTGGCTACCATGCATGTCAATGCCGAGGCGATGGCCCCGCTGAACGCCGAAGCGCTTCCCCCACCGGGTACCGGATCCCCGGAAGCGGTCTTTTCAAGGTACTCCTTGATGGTCAAGTCCTGTAGTTTCATACGATTATTTAATTGTTTAATTATTCCTTTTTTAGTCCATGAGCAACACATCACGAATCACGATGCAAAAATAATAAAAAAACGCGTATTTCTTTATCGTGTTGAATGCTAACTATTTCTTTACAACCATTTTTAAAAAAAGGAGCTGAAATGGCTCGACAGGCAAAAAAGACTTGTATCCTATCAGCAGTTATCAAATAACAGCCCACCTTTCAAATGCAATTTTTGCAAAACACTGCATCTTTTTCATTAATTATCCATCGATTTACAATTTTGTTCCTTATATTTGCAAATGAATTACAAATAACAAAACTAAAATGATTATACATTTTTCAATTAAAAATTTCGGGTCTATCAAGGACGAACAAACCTTGTCGTTCGAAGCGACAAATAAAACTCACCTTGAAGAGGCCTATATAGTTAAGCAAGGGAGAAGGCGCTTGCTAAAGATAGCTTTGTTGTACGGAGCTAACGCTTCGGGCAAAACAACCGTGCTGAAAGCATTGGATTTCCTGAGAGTTCTTGTTTTACAACCCCTAAACAAGAAAAGCGATGTTCTCGACTTTGAACCCTTTCTGTTTGTAGACGATCCACTAAAAGAAAATTCTAAGATTTCAATAGAGTTTATACAAAACGGAAAAAGATACAATTATAAGGTAGTTTTTTCGAAACAGGCTGTTATTAACGAGGAATTGACTTTTTGGAATTCATACAAAGCAAATATCTATAAAAGATATACTGACACATCAAAGCAATTAAGCGAAATAGAATTTGGAAGTACCATAAGCGTTGACAGCCTAACCAAAAAGGCGCTTGAAACAAATACGCTTTGGAATAACACCGTGTTGGGGGGATTCCTTAAAACTAATATAAACATTAAGGAGCTTAAAGAGGTTGTCGACTGGTTTGAATCAACATTGATGACCACAGTGCAAAACAACTCGATTCTCACGATATTTGCAAGCGATCTTGTTGAAAAAAAGCGCATTACAAATACGGATATTGTGAACATAATAAAACGAGCCGATTCAAACATTTCTGATATTATCGTAGAGGATGAAGAGGTTAATTTACGTGAATATTTAGATGAGCCTTTTCACATTGTTAGAAAAAAAAGAAGTAATAACGAAATTATCAATTCCGAAAAATTCTCTGACAAGTTTATGCGTAGGAACATTGCATTTGAACATTCGGTAGAAAATAAAAACTATAGACTCCCTTTCGAACTGGAATCAAGTGGCACGCAAAGATTTTACGGTTTGGCAGGAATATTGGCATTGTTGATTAGAGAATCAGTGATTTTACCCATTGATGAACTTGAGGCTTCGTTGCATCCCGATTTATACAAATACTTCATTCTCACCTTTCTTCTCAACACTAACGGGTCACAACTAATTGCAACAACGCATAACAGGGAAATATTGAATGATAGGGACCTGTTTAGAGACGATGCTATTTGGTTTACGAACAAAGATGATACTGGTAGTACCGAACTATACTCATTAGCGGACTTTGACAGTTCGGTAATTCGCAATACGAGCAACGTACTAAATGCTTACAAAACGGGTAAACTGGGCGCAATACCCTACCCGGGCGACTATTACTTGAACTTGACACCATGAGAGAAAGAAGAAAAATAAAGCAGAGAAAAACTACACCCACTTTTGCATTCGTCGTAGAGGGTAAAACAGAGCTATCGTATCTCAATATGCTTAAACGTAATGCAAAGAAAATCAACATGAATATAAAACCAGAGATACCTCAGAAGAAAAAAATTTCAGATCAATTCTCTTTAGTGAAAAAATTAATACATGAAGAATGAGAAGGGGAACTTCCCCACTTTTGCATTTTTGCCCTGAACTGCTTATCTTTACGTGATTTTTGACGGTGAACGCCCTGTTTTTCACACGTACCGCGAAAGGGAGTGATTAGGGTTCATCCATTATTGACCCTGAATTTCGTTTTTCATGAACATGACCAAGGAGAGACCAAATTATAAGCTGGAGATTTGTGCCAACTCGGTGGTCAGCTGCCTGGCCGCCCAGGAGGGGGGCGCCTACCGCGTGGAGCTGTGCGCAGGGATCCCAGAGGGGGGTACCACCCCATCGCACGGCGAGATAGCCTTGGCACGCGAGCTGTTGAAGATCCGACTTAACGTGATCATCCGTCCTCGCGGGGGCGATTTCTTGTACTCCGACCTGGAACACCGCGTGATGCTGAGAGATATCGAAACGGCACGCGCATTGGGAGTGGACGGCATCGTGATCGGCTGCCTCACGCCGGAGGGGGAGGTGGATATGGCCAGGAACCGGGAACTGATAGAGGCGGCCGGGGAGATGAGCGTTACCTTCCACCGGGCATTCGACATGTGCCGCGACCCGCTTGATAGCTTGGAAAGGATTATCGAGCTGGGATGCGACCGTATCCTCACTTCCGGGCAGGAGCCCAAGGCAGAACAAGGGGTGCCACTATTGAAAAAACTGGTGGAGCAGGCGGAAGAACGAATCATCATCATGCCCGGGAGCGGGATCAACTACCGGAACATTGCCGCGATCGCCCGTGAAAGCGGTGCCGAAGAGTTTCACCTCTCGGCACGCGAACCGGTGGAAAGCGGGATGACCTACCGCAACCCACGGGTGAAAATGGGGGGAACCGCTATCGTGATCAATGAATACGAGCAGATGATTACCCAGGCCAGGCTGGTGAAAAATGCCTCCGAGGCACTGGAACAGCTTATTCGTGGTTAAAAAAATAGCATGCGCATCGCTTTTATCGTTATTTTTGTAAGTAGATTAATGCGCTCGAAATATGTGTGCGAAACGAACTCTAAATAGAGCATTTTGGAAATTCAATTATACAATCACAAAAAACAGAGAATATGAAGAATCATTATTTATCCATTATCGTGCTGCTGATCGCGGGAGCGTTTCTAACGATCTCTTGTGATGGCCAAGGCAACAAAAACAGCGGGATAGCGGATTACAACACGGTACCGCTACCCAACGAGATAGCCATCGCGGAGGGAGAACCGTTCGTTCTTTCTAAATCGACCCTCGTGACCTACCCGGCAGGCAATGAAAAGATGCAGCGAAACGCCGAGTTCCTGGCAGAGTTCCTGGAATTGTCGTGTGGCATCAGGCCAGACGTAGCGGCAGAAACAAGCGAAGCTGAAGCAGGTGAAGCTGAAGCGGGCAAAACTGGAGCGGGTAAAACAGAAACGGGCAAAACTGAAGCAACGAAAGCCGCGAAAGGAAATACCATTGTCCTTTCCGTTGGATTGCAACATGAGAACCCCGAAGCCTACCGCATCGAGGTGAATGCCCAATCCATACGGGTTGACGGTGCCTCCGAGGCGGCCGTTTTCTTCGCCATACAGACCCTGAGAAAAGCCACGCCGGTGGGTAACTACCGCTCGGTGAATTTCGCCCCTGTAACCATCAACGATGCTCCCCGCTTTGGGCATCGGGGGATGATGCTCGACGTGTCCCGGCACTTCCAGCCGGTATCGTTCGTGAAGAAATTTATCGACCTGCTGGCACTGCATAACCTCAACCGTTTCCACTGGCACCTGACAGAGGACCAGGGTTGGCGGATCGAAATTGAATCCTATCCCAAGCTTACAGAGATAGGCGCGTACCGTAACGGCACCGTGATTGGTCGCAACACCGGCGAGTACGACACCATTCGCCACGGTGGGTTCTACACCAAGGAGGAGTTAAAGGAGGTGGTAGCCTACGCGGCAGAACGGTATATCACCATAATCCCGGAGGTTGACCTGCCCGGTCATATGCTGGCCGCGTTGGCCGCCTACCCGGAGCTGGGTTGCACCGGGGGACCGTACGAGGTTGCCAGGGAGTGGGGCGTGTTTGAAGATGTGTTGTGCCCCGGGAACGAAGCCACCTTTACCTTCCTGGAAGCAGTGTTAACAGAGGTGATGGAGATCTTCCCGTCGGAGTATATCCATATCGGGGGTGACGAAGCACCCAAAGTGCGGTGGGAGAAGTGCCCACGCTGTCAGGCACGGATCAAGGAGCTGAAACTGAGAGACCGCGATGGCCACACGGCCGAACACTACCTGCAGAGCTACGTGACCGCCCGGGTCGAGAAATTTTTAAACGAGTATGGACGTCGCATCATCGGGTGGGACGAGATACTGGAAGGGGAGCTGGCCCCCAACGCCACGGTGATGTCGTGGCGCGGCATGGGAGGCGGTATCCAGGCGGCCCAGATGGGGCACGACGTGATCATGACCCCTACCACCTACTGCTACTTCGACTACTACCAGTCACGAGACACGGGGCAGGAGCCCCTGGCCATCGGCGGGTACGTGCCGCTATCGCTGGTATACAGCTTTGATCCGGTACCCGAAACCCTCACGGAAGAGGAGAGAACGCACATTCTGGGAGCACAGGCCAACCTCTGGACGGAGTATATCAAAACACCGGAGCACGTGGAATACATGACGCTACCGCGACTGGCCGCCATGTGCGAGGTGCAGTGGTTGCAACCCGAGAAAAAGGATTACGACCAGTTCCTGGAGCGATTGGCCCGCCTGTTCCCCCTGTACGATAAAATGGGATACAACTACGCCACGCACCTCTTTAACGTGGATGCCAAGCTGACGGCCAACTTCAATACCAACGCCCTCGACGTGGAGTTCAGCACCATAGATAACGCTCCCGTCTATTACACGCTCGACGGTACGGAACCCAACAAATCGTCACTCCCCTACAAGCACAAGTTCTCCATTAGCGAGGATGCGGAGTTGAGGGCTGTGGCTTTACGCGAAGGGAAGGAGAGCCGGGTGTTCAGCGAAACGATCCAGGTGAGCAAATCGAGCTTTAAGCCAATAGAGCTGCTGACATCACCGGATCCCAACTACACGTACGGTGGGGCGGGGATGCTCGTGGACGCGCTCCAGGGACAAAACACCAACTACCGCACCGGCAGGTGGATAGGCTTTCAAGGGAATGACCTGGTGGCGGTAATCGATATGCTGCAACCCACGGAGCTCTCCTCGCTGACCGTGCGCAACGCGGTGGTGACGGGCGACTGGATTTTTGACGCCTCAAGGATAGCATTGGAGGCATCGGAAGACGGTACCACATACACGCTGGTGGCCGAAGAGACGATCGCGGATGAGCACAGCGACCATTGGGCGGATATTGTCGTCCACTCGCTCTCGTTTGACCCTACCACGGCACGTTACTTTAAAGTGACGGTGCAGCCTACCCTTATGCCCAAGTGGCACCCGGGAAGCGGGAAGAACGCGTTTATCTTCGTTGACGAGATTCAACTGAATTAACTCCCCGACTGTATACCTAAAACAAGTGGCAGCGTATCAAATAAAGACACTGCCGCTTGTTTTAAAGCGCACAGGGTTAATCAGTCCTTCAATTTGACCACGCTACTCCAAAACAGACTACCCTTCCCAATAAAATCGATTGAATCAATCTCCCTTTTGCAACGAGTAGAGCAACTCGATCTCTTGTGCCCAGAGCGATTCGTCGGGCGTTTCCAGGATAATGGGCATATCGTTGAAGCGGGGATCGTTCATGATAAAGGAGAAAAGGTCCATCTCCATCACCCCTTGACCAATGCTCGCGTGGCGGTCTACCCGGCTGCCCAACTCCTTCTTGGAATCGTTCAGGTGTATCCCTTTCAGGTAGTGGATACCCACCACCTTGTCGAAGGTATCGAAGGTAGCACCAAAAGCTTCGCGGGTACGGATCTCGTAACCGGCAGACAAGGTATGAGCCGTGTCCAGGCAAACCCCCACCCTGCTCTTGTCCTCCACCCCGTGAATGATGTGGGCGAGCTGCTCGAAGGTGTGCCCCAGGTTGGTGCCCTGCCCCGCGGTGTTCTCAATCACGGCGATCACCCCGTTGGTACGGTCCAACGCCATGTTGATGGACTCCGCGATCCGATCAAGACAGTCATCAATGGATATCTTGTTGAGATGGCTGCCCGGATGGAAGTTAAGCCGGTTTAGCCCCAGTTGCTCGCACCGCGTCATCTCGTCGAAAAAGGAGCGCCTCGACTTGTCGAGTCCCTCCTGCTCGGGGTGCCCCAGGTTAATCAGGTAGCTATCGTGCGGCAAAATATGGTCGGGGTGAAACCCCATCTCCTCCACGTTCGCTTTAAAACGCTCGATGGTCTCCTGGTTGTATGCCGCGGCGTACCACTGCCGCTGGTTCTTGGTAAAAAAAGCGAAGGCCTTCGCCCCGATGGCTTGCGCGTTCACAGGAGCGTTCTCCACCCCACCCGCCGCACTAACATGGGCTCCTACAAATTTCATAAGGTTCAATGCTATCTTGTATGAATTCACTTGCATCATCTGCTAGGCATGAATGATACTCATGCTCGTTACACACGATGTTATTTTTAGGATATTATTTTTTCGGGAACGTGATCAGGAAACTGAGGCCCCCCTCGGCACGGTTCTTCGCCACGATGCTCCCCTTGTGGAACAGCACCGCGTTCTTCACGATAGAGAGCCCGAGCCCTGAACCACCGGTCACACGCGTACGCCCCTCGCTCACGCGGTAAAAACGTTCGAAGATCCTGACCAGGTGCTTCTCATCTACCCCCACGCCGTTGTCATGGAACTCGATGAAGTAGGCATCATCGCTTTCGCTGTAACAGCGAACCACGATCTCCACGTTATCACCGGCGTACGCGATGGAGTTCTCCGCAAGGTTGCGGAAGATGGAGTAAAGCAGTGTCCGATTGCCGTGTATCACCACGTCGTCAGCCACCACCACGTTTAAACTGGCGCCCGTCTCACCCAATTTGGCCGACAGGTCGGTCTTCACCTCCTCGAGTAGCCCCTTAAGCGGCACCGACTCTAACTCGAACCGATCGGATGCCTCTTCAATCTTGGTCAGCATGCCGATATCCTGTATCAACTCCGACAAACGTATGGTTTGGACGTACGCCCTATCCAGGAAGTGGCGTACCCGTTCATCGTCTTGGCTTTCAGATTGATCGAGAATGGTCTCCAGGTAGCCCCGTATGCTGGTTACCGGCGTGCGTAACTCGTGAGCGATGTTATTGGTCATCTCTTGTTTAAGTTGTCGCGTCTTTTCCGATCGTGTGATATCGCTCAAGTAGATCTCGAAGCTCTCATCGTCGAACACGATGACACGTACCAGGAACTGCCGCCCGCTCTTCTCAATCCGTTGAATGTAGGGGGCATTCCCCCTATCCTTCCGATCGAGGAACGCCACCAGGTCACTAAAAAACGGTTCCCGGAACAGCTGTTCGACCTCCAGCGTGGGTTTGTCCAGGATTACGTTTAAGAACTGAAGGAAGTAGGAGTTGGCGTATATCTTTTCGCGTTCATCCGAGAAGATGGCGATTCCCTCTTCGGAGTATTGAAAGTGCTGTAGCAACTTTTCACGCTCGGAAACCAGCTTCCGGCGATTCTCCTGGAGCAGGGTGTAATGCTCCACGATATCAGCGCTCACCTGCCCCACCTCATCGTCGGTAAACCTGAAGCCGGAGGGTACCGGTGCACCTTGCTTCACGCTCAGCGAGAAGGCCCTTAACTCCTTGAGCGACCTGGAAAAGCGATTGGCAAAGAAGTAGACCATCAGCATGCAGAGCACGAAGAAAATGAGGATGTAGTAGATGAACGAGCTATGGGCATGAATGAAGTTCTGCACCTTCACGTTGTACGGCATGGCAAAACGAATGAAGTAACCCTCTTCGTACTTTTTCGCGAAGTAGAGGTAATCAACTTTGGTGCTTTCGGATCGCCGCACGTGAGAACCTTTCCCAAGGCCGATGGTCTTCTGGATTTCGGGTCGTTTCAAGTGATTTTCCATCTCACTCGCATCCACCAGGTTGTCGAAAAGCACCTGCCCCTGCCAGTCAATAATGGTGAGCCGCAACTCGGGATTCAAGTAGCGCAGTTGCTCCTCCAATTGGCGCAACTCTTCGCCTAACGGGATACTGTTCTCAACGATATACTCGTGGACGATGTTGGCGTTGCACTCCAGTAGCCGCTCTAGGCTGTTGGTGCGTTCTTCCTTCATCTGCCGCTGCTCGAACAAGATAACCCCCACCGTGAACGCGGCGATGATCGCCGTGAACACCAACATGACTGCCGTTCTGTAAGACACGATTTTCTTCATAGTCAATTCCTCATTAATTAGTGGGCTTTTGAAAAGCGTTTTCACTCAGCATCATTTTCAAGGCTACAGGCACCCCATAGCAAAGCGAGGTTACTTGTTCAACCCTTCCGTGTTCTGCCCCTGCGCGTCCAAGTTGAAATAATACCCGAAACCGGACCGGTTGACGATAAAGTGCGCGTATTTTCCCAGCTTTTTCCTCAAGCGGGTGATATGGACGTCCACCGTCCGGTCCAGCACGTACTCGTGTTCACCCCAAACACTATCGAGGATGTCGACACGGGTGAGCACGTTGGGTGCAACGCGCACCAGCAACGTCAATATCTCGAACTCTTTTTTGGTAAGCGATACCTCCTTCCCCTCCACAGTCACCCGGTTGGTCGGTAAATCGACCTCCAGCCCCTGAAAACTCCACCTTTCCTCCACGAGAGGAATAGCCAACTGAGCACGTCGTAACAGCGCCTTCACCCGTGCAACCACCTCTTTCATGGAGAAGGGCTTCGCGATGTAGTCGTCACCGCCCGATGAAAAGCCGGTCAGCACGTCGTTCTCGCTATTCTTCGCCGTGAGGAAGATGATGGGCACGTGGTTCTCTTTTTTTCGCAACCTCCCGGCGAGCGCGAACCCGGAGATACCTTCCATCATCACGTCCAGTATGATCAACCGGTGCGCGTTGATAAGCTTGCTTTCGGCCTCCTCGGCGGAGGAGGCCACGTCGACAATGAACCCCTCTTTCTCTAAGTTGTATTGAAGGATATCACGAATGTCTTTCTCATCATCGACCACCAAAATTCTCTCTTCCATCATTCTCTCTCGCTAACCCTTTCACTACCCTGGCAACGTTTTGTGCCGAATATCTTTCCCCTCTATGAGGTAGACTGCCGCCTCGGCCATATCGACCGCCTTATCGCCTATCCGCTCCAAGTAGTAAGATACGCTGTTCAGATTCATGATATTAACGAGCGATTGCTTGTTTTGCACCTGCCCGTCGAAATCGGTAGCTAACTGCTTCTCGATCTTGCTCTCCATCCTATCCAGCTTATCGTCCATTTGGATGGTGTCGTACGCCATCTCGTTGCTAATCCCGGTAAAGGCGAAAAGCGCGCTCTTTAACATCTTGTCGGTCTGATCAAACATCTTGCCAATCGGCTTCTTGTACTTCTCGAAACCAGGCAACGACAAATCCATCTCTCCAAAGGCCAGGGTGATATTCTCGATCAAGTCGCCTACCCGCTCCATCGAGATGGTCATATCGTGATACGACATCAACCGCCGCAAATCTGACGCACGCGGGGTAAACAAGATGATGGCATTGATCACCTTCTCCTTGATGGTGATGTCCAACGAGTTGATGATCTTCTCGTTGCGTCTCAACCCGGCCACTAACTCTTTATCCCGGCTGTTGTCCAACAAAGCGGAGACCATTTTTAACTGCGATAACACGATCTCCGCGAGCAACTGAAAGTCGCTGTGAAGCTGCTCCAGGTACTTATCCTTGATACCAAACGCCGGGGTCGATTCTCTCATGATCTTTTGCGTATCCATAATGTTTCTGTTTTTCTTTTATCTCGGTCGTAAAACTACCCGAAGACACCCGTTAAGTACTCCTCGGTGCGCTTGTTCTTGGGCTTGGTAAACATCTGAGTGGTGTTACCATGCTCGATCAACTCTCCCAGGTACATAAACATCGAGTTATCGGAAATGCGTGCTGCCTGCGACATGTTGTGCGTAACTACAATGATAGTGAATTCTTTCTTCAATTCCAACAATAATTCCTCGATTTTGTTCGTGGAAATCGGATCGAGTGCAGAGGTGGGTTCATCCATTAATAACACCTCCGGTCTCATGGCCAACGTACGGGCGATACAGAGCCGCTGCTGCTGACCCCCCGAGAGGAACGATCCCCGCTTGCTCATCACATCCTTCACCTCGTTCCATAGCGCCACGCTTCTCAGGCTATGCTCCACGATCTCATCCTTTTCACGACGCTTGAGCCGTATCCCGTTTAGCGAGTAACCGGCCAACACGTTATCGTAAATGCTCATGGTGGGAAACGGGTTGGGCTGTTGAAACACCATCCCTACCAACCGGCGCACCTTCATCGCGTCCATTTTGAGTACGTTCTCACCCTTGAGCAAAATCTCGCCGGTAGTCTGAATATGTGGGTAGAGGTCGTGCATACGGTTGATGGCGCGCAGGAGCGTGCTCTTCCCGCAACCGGACGGTCCCATAATCGCGGTAATGGTATAGGGGTATATCTCGGTGGTTACATTGTCCACCGCGTTCTTCCCCGGAGTGTAAGATACCGAGAGGTTCTTCAACTCCAAAATCGGTTTCATACCGTTTATCACTTTTACACTTTCCATTTACGAGCTACAGTTTTAGCAATCCAGTTTAACAAGAATATCACGATCAGCAACAAGAGCGAAGAGGACCAGATGAGGTCCACCAGGTTCGGGTCATTATAGAAATCCCAAATCAACAGCGGGATCGCGCTCGTGGGCTCCAACACGCGCCAGTTGACCACAGACGCCCCCAACGCGGTCAACATCAGCGGTGCGGTCTCTCCCATTACCCTCGAAATGGCCAACAGGATACCGGTAAAGATACCCCCGAACCCGGAAGGTAGCAACACTTTGAACACCACGTTGGTATAGGATGAGCCCAAGGCCAAACCCGCCTCCTTGTAGGCGCCGGGTAACATCTTGAGCGTCTCCTCGGTAGATCGGACGATCATGGGCAACATCATAATGGTGAGCGCCACGCTACCAGCCAAGGCGGAGAAACTGCCCAGGGGTTTCACCACCCACGCGTAGGCGATAATACCAATCACGATGGAGGGCATCCCCTGCAGGAGATCGGTCAAGTAGCTGACCACCTTCGTGAAGCGTTTGCCCTGGTTATCGGCCAGGTAGATACCAATCGCCAAACCCAGGGGTACGGAAAAAAGAATGGCCATACCAACGATCAGCAGGGTTCCGGTAATACCATTCAATATGCCCCCGGGGATGGGCTCGTTGTTCACCCGGGCCAGCAACGCGTCCATCGACGACGGGGTGACCTCTGTAAACAGCCTCAGATTGAAGTTCTTGTACCCCTTCGAGACCACATCCCACAAGATGAGGAAGAGGGGAATCATGGCGACGAACGAGAAGAAACAGACCAGTCCTAAGGCGAGCTTATCCTTCCCTTTTCGCGTTCGATCCGAACTCTTTTGATCCGGGTTCAATCGATTCAAAGTCGACATTTTTTCCATCATACCTTCGTCAATCTTTTCATCACCATCTTGGCAATCAGGTTAATAATGGCCGTTATAATAAACAGTATCAAGCCGATAGCAATCAACGAGCTTAACTTCAGTCCGTCTGCCTCCCCGAATTGATTCGCGATCACGCTCGCCATCGTGTTCCCCGTGCCTCTCAAGCCACTCGGTATCCTATCGGTATTACCAATCAGCATGGTCACGGCCATAGTCTCACCCAGCGCCCTACCCAACGCGAGGATGTAGGCAGCCACGATCCCCGAAGAGGCAGTGGGAAAACTGATGCGCCGGATCACCTCCAACCGGGTAGCACCCAAGCTATAGGCACCCTCCTTCATGTTATTGGGCACCATGGAGATAAACTCGGTACTGAGAGAAGAGGCATAGGGTATAATCATGATCGCCAATACGATGGACGATAGGAAGACACCGAACCCCTGCGCGTTCACCCCCAGCGCGATCACGATGGGACGAACGCTGTAGAAACCCCACAAGCCGTACACGATGGAGGGGATACCCGCGAGCAGGTCCACGACAGAGCTGACCGCGGAGGCTACCTTGGTACCCTTGAAATACTCGCCGTTGAAGAGGGCAACGGACAACGAGAAAGGAATACAGATGAGCAACGCGAAAAAGGCGGTGTAAAGCGTGCCTATAATAAATGATAGCGCACCGTACTCTTCGGTGGCCTTACGGGGATCCCATTCGGCGTTCGAGATAAAACCCCAAACGCCGTACTCGTTAAAGGTGTCCAACGACCGGCTCACCAGCGAGTAGATAATCCCGGCACTCAGCAAAAGGATAATTAGCGCCGCGAAAAATAGCGCGAACCGGAATAATTTATCTTTCATTCATTCCCTTAATTACAATTCATTACCATCATCGTCACCGCTTTCGTCAGGACGGCTACCCACAGTTGGCTCGTCTGGCGCATCTGAACTACCCACCGTCTGCGCCATCTTCAGTCCGATTTTCCAACTTTTCCTCAGTAAGACCATCAAACAGGGGTTCACCCCCGTAGTGTAACCCCCGGAGAAGGCGGTAGTTTTTTTCCAAACCCTGTTTCGGGAGAGGTGCATAGTTAATCTGAGCCGCCACCTTTTGTCCCGGGGGGCTGAGCATGTAGAGGAGCAGGTCCAGCAGCTCCATCGCCTCCTCCTTGGTTCGGTTGCCATACTGCTGATCCTTGTAGACCAATATCCAGGTGAACAGGCTGATGGGGTACGCGTTGGGATCGGCCGAATCGGTGATGGTCGCACGCATATCATCCGGCAAATCCACGTTGGCCGCGGCGGAGATGGACTCCAGCGTGGCATCGATGAAGCGACCCGCCCTGTTCTTCAGTTTAGCTGTCTTGAGGTTCAGGGTGAGCGCGTACTCCGACCCGATGTAACCGATGGCGCCCTCCGTCTGCTGGACGATACCCGCCACACCCGGGTTCCCCTTGGCCGCTATCCCGGCCTCCCACTTCAGCGCCTTCCCCTTTCCCATAACCCGGTTCCACTCGGGAGAAACCACGGAGAGGTACTCCGAAAAGTTGAACGTGGTACCGCTGCCGTCAGAGCGGTAAACGGGGGTAATATCCAAGTTGGGCAAAGGAATTCCCGGGTTGATCGACGTGATCCGCGGGTCGTTCCACTTTTTCACATTGCCCAAGAATATGTCGGAGATAAGGGGGCCGGTAAGTCGCAAGCTCTCTACCCCCTCTAGCGTGTAAGCCATCACCACCCCACCCAGGCAGGTGGCAATGTGAATCACCTCGCCGTTCATCGTCTCCAACTCCTTATCGGTCAGGAAGGCATCGCTGGCACCGAAGTCCACCGAACGGTCACGCAAGCTACGTATCCCACCACCACTTCCCATGGCCCCGTAGTTCACGGTGAGGCCTTCGTTCAGCCGCATGAAATCGCGGAAGACAATGTTGTAGTAGGGATAGGGAAACGTGGCCCCCGCACCGGAGATGGTACTGCGGGACGTGCCTTTTTGAGAATCCGATGAGCCCGTTTTGCACGATGACAGGAAAAAGGGCAGCGAGACGAACAGAAGCGAGGTAAACAACAATAATCGTTTCATCAAAGGCAATAAAGCAATACAGGTTCTATGTTACTCCAAAATATCTACGCGAAATTACGATATGATTGTTACATTTCGGTTACATATTTGTTACGAATTTGTTAAGTCAGAGCACTGCATGGTGAGATATACCTATTGTTCCCGTTTTTTTGTTATTTTTGCGGCGGGAAGGATCCCCGATACTCTTTTTCGAGTTTTTATCCCTAGGGCTTGTGAAAAATCGTTTTTTCATCTATTTTCGCGATTTAATTGACAAAATGATTCGTTAAAGCTCTTATCGCTACCATTTATTATGCCGCTAATATCTCATCGAGGCATCCAGATGCCCGCATCGCCCATTCGTAAGTTAGCCCCGCTCTCAGATGCCGCCAAGGCAGAGGGGGTGCGGGTGTACCACCTGAATATCGGACAGCCCGACCTACCCTCCCCCGCTTCCGCGCTCGAAGCCATCCGAAGCATCAATCGAACCACGCTGGAGTACAGTCCCAGCGACGGTTACCGGTTCTACCGGGAGAACCTGGTAGGTTATTACGAGAAGTTCGGTATTCACTTGTCACCCGAGGATATCATCGTCACCACGGGGGGCTCGGAGGCGGTGCTGTACGCGTTCCTCGCTTGCCTGAACCCGGGCGATGAGATTATCGTGCCGGAACCGGCCTACGCGAACTACATGGCGTTCGCCATCTCCGCCGGGGCCACCATCCGAACCATCCCCTCCACCATGGAGACGGATTTCGCGTTGCCGCCCGTGGAGGCGTTCGAGCAACTCATCAACGAGCATACCAAGGGAATACTTATCTGCAATCCCAACAATCCGACCGGCTACGTCTACACGCGCAAGGAGATGGAGCAGATGCGTGACCTAGTGAAGAGATACAACCTCTACCTGTTTTCCGACGAGGTATACCGGGAGTTCATCTACAACGATACACCCTACGTGTCGGCATGTCACCTCGAGGGTATAGAAGAGAACGTGGTGCTGATCGACTCGGTATCAAAGCGTTACAGCGAGTGCGGTATCCGCATCGGTGCGTTGATCACCAGGAACAGGCGTCTGCACGAAACGGTGATGAAGTTTTGTCAAGCGAGATTGAGCCCCCCCTTGATCGGTCAGATAGCTGCCAACGCATCGCTCAAGGAAAACGGGGAGTACATGCAACGCAACTTCGACGAATACAAGAGCCGACGCGATTTCCTGATTGACCGGCTGAACCGGATACCCGGGGTTTACTCGCCCATGCCGCAAGGGGCCTTCTACACGCTCGCCCGGCTACCCGTGGAGGATACCGACGCATTCTGCGCGTGGTGCCTCTCGGACTTCCGCCACGAGGGACAGACCATCTTCATGGCACCCGCCTCAGGCTTTTACGTGACGCCTGGCCTTGGTAAGAACGAGGTGAGACTCGCTTACGTGATCAACAAGGAGGATTTAAACAGTGCTCTTATCGTGCTGGAAAAAGCACTGGAAGCATACCCTTACACCCTTGAATATGAATGCGGAGCTGTTCATAGCAAAGCGTATTTATAAAGGCGATAAGAAAAACGACAAACGGGTCTCATCGCCCGCTATCAAGATTGCCATCGCGGGCATCGCACTGGGACTGGCGGTGATGATCGTAGCGGTATGCATCATCGTGGGGTTCAAGAAAGAGGTGCGCGCCAAGGTAGTGGGCTTCGGATCACACATTCAAATCACGGCGTACGAGAGCAACAGCTCGTACGAGCACACGCCCATTGCCGTCTCCGATTCACTAATCGACCAGTTGCAGGCCAACCCGAACATTCGCCACTTCCAGGAATTCATCACCAAGCCGGGCATCATCAAGACGGACAACGACTTCATGGGCGTGGTACTGAAAGGGGTATCGGAACGGCACGACTGGGATTTTTTCCGTGCCAACCTGCTGGAGGGATCCATCATCCAACCCAACGATACGGCGACCGCCAACCCGGCCATCCTCTCGAAAGAGGTGGCCGACAAGCTCCACTTGAAAGTGGGCGACAAGTTCACCTGCTACTTTATCCAAGAACCGGTTCGGGCCCGTCGCTTTGACATCGTCGGCATCTACCAGACCAACTTCGAGGAGTACGACCAGCTTTTCGTGATCACTAAAATGGAGATTCTCGCCTCACTGAACGGGTGGGAAGACGACATGGTGAGCGGCATTGAGCTACTGGTGAACGACTACGACCAACTGGACAAGATCTCGCAAGAGCTCTTCTACGAGATGTCGTCGCACACCGACCGCCTGGGCAACCCATTCTACACCCGCTCCATCAAGGAGATCAACCCCATGATCTTCAACTGGCTCAACCTGCTGGACATGAACGTGTGGGTCATCATCATCCTGATGCTCGTCGTCTCGGGCTTCACCATGATATCGGGCCTCCTGATCATCATCCTGGAACGCACCAACATGATTGGCATGCTCAAGTCGATGGGTGCCGCGGACATCAGCATCCGCAGGGTCTTCCTCTATCTCTCCGCTTTCCTGATTGGTCAAGGCATGTTATGGGGTAACCTCATCGCGTTGCTCTTCTGCTTTATCCAGGATCAGTTTCAAGTCTTGAAGCTGGATCCCGCCACCTACTACCTGACGGCCGTGCCCATCGACCTTAACATCCTCCACATCCTGCTACTGAACATCGGTACGCTCGCGGTCTCCCTGTTGATGATGATCGGTCCCTCCTACCTGGTAGCCCGGATCACGCCCGCGAAATCCATCCGGTTCGAGTAGGCGGGTAGCTGTTAGATCACGATTTTGGAGAGTTGCCACCCCATGTAAGATACCATGCAAGTTACCATGCAAGTTACCGAACAAGATACCGGACAAGCTACCGAACAAGTTACCGAACAAGATACCGGACAAGCTACCGAACAAGTTACCGTGCAAGTTACCGAACAAGTTACCGTGCAAGTTACCGAACAAGTTACCGTGCAAGTTACCGAACAAGTTACCAAGAGTAAACCTAAATACTTTTTCCAAAAAACAACCATTGCATTTCCAACTATTATTCCTATATTTGCAGCATAACAGTTGTAAATACACTTGTTAAATGGATTGGTATATATTTACGGATAAGGGATTAATTGCCAAAATAGGAGAAAAACTAAGGCAAATTCGATTAGAGCAAAATATCACGCAAAAAGAGTTGGCAGAACGAGCCGGTGTTTCTCTTAGCAGCGTAGCCAGCATGGAAAAGGGCAATAGCGTCTCTCTCTCGACACTGATAGCTATTCTTAGAGCTCTTCAGGCCCTACATTTACTGGATACCTTCTTCCGTGAACCTGAAATCAGCCCCATCGCGTACGCCCAAATGATGGATGGCAAAAAAATGAGGCAAAGGGCAAGTAATACAAAAACGAATATAGAGGAGGAACTTACCACATGGTAAAAGTGGCAAAAGTATATATATGGAATACACTTGCAGGTGCCGTACTCTGGAATGAGGACAGGCAGGTAGCTACCTTTGAGTATGATGCTAACTTTATTAACAGGGGATGGGATTTATCACCTTTGATGATGCCCGTTTCGCAGAGGAGCATTTACTCTTTTCCTGAATTATCGAAGGAGACTTTTATGGGATTACCCGGGTTACTTGCTGACGCTCTGCCGGACACCTATGGAAAAGCTACATACCCAAACGCTATGCGGGATGGCTCATTATGATTACAGGATGTCCCGTGCCTTTTCATACGAACAGCTCTTTCAGGTGATGAGACGATTGCGTTTACCATATACAGATGCCGAGCAAATGTATAAACGTATGGTCTTTAATGTCGCTGCTCGCAATCAAGACGACCACACGAAGAACATCTCTTTCATCATGGATAAGTCAGGTACCTGGCGCTTGTCTCCAGCTTACGACATAACTTGGTCTTATAATCCGAAAGGGCAATGGACTTCACACCATCAAATGTCTATCAATAACAAGTGGGACAATTTCACAAGAAAAGACCTACTATCCGTGGCAGAAGCGATGAATATTAAATCAGGCAACGAGATTATTGACGAAATAATTGAAGCCGTATCCTATTGGAGGGTACTAGCAAATAAGCATGACGTACCCAAAGAAACCATAGAGAAGATAGAAAAAAGCTTTCGGGGGTAAACCTCCGAACAAACTATTCCGCAAGCACTCCACACGCACTCCACACGCACTCCTCAGGCACTCCACAGGCACTCCACAAGTGGTATTAAACCAAGAATCAATAATCAACCGATTCTAAGGTAACCGGCCCTAGCAGCCCGTACTCCTTTAACGGGTCATTAGCCGCGGGTCCCGCTATGGTCCATGTTTTACGATTCTCCTCGGGCAGCCCGGCATCGTACACCAGCCGGTTGAACCAGGTGCTGGTCACCTCCACCTGCAAACTGTTCTCTCCCTCCTGCAGGTACTCCGTAACATCCAGCACGTACGGCGAAGTCCAGCAGGTGCCTACCTCTTTACCGTTTACCTTAACCTTGGCAATCACCTCCACCCGACCCAAATTCAGCCGGTAAGCCGCTGAGGCAGATTTTTGGTCTAAGGTGAAGGTGGTCTCGTACGTTACCGTTCCGGAGAAAGACTTCCCCTCGTCCGACAGCGGGAGATCTTTCCAAGCGGTAAGCCGTTGGGTCTGTAGCGGTGAGGTTTCCACCCCCCAGTCCCCGGGAAATTGAAGCTGCCAGGAGGCATCGCTCAAATCCAGCCGCCCCGTCGGTTCCGATTGATTGCACACCATGAAAACCCTACCGGTTTCGGTTTCCTCTGCCTCTTGAGCTGCATCAACCGCTTGGGATGCCCCACCCTGTTGAGACACCTTACCTGGTTTGGATGCTTCAGCTGACTGAAGTGACTCTCCCGGTTGAGACACCTCAGCCGATTGTGATGCTTCAACTGACTGAAGTGACTCTCCCGATTGAGATACCCTACCAGGTTGAGATGACTTAACTGAATGGACAACCTCACCCGACTGAATTGCCTTGCCTGCCCCCTCCCTTTTAAAGACGACGAAGCAGGAGTTGCTTACCGGTATATCCAGCTCGACCTCCGTGTGATTACCCACCACGCGGGAAGATACTGCGGCGATATTACCGGACAACGGATCCCACAGCTCCACGTTGCCCATCTCACGAAAGAGAACCGTACCCCGGTATCCTTTCTCGGGCGGCATGGAGAGGAAGTAAATGTCAGCCCCATTGGTCTGTCGATGCAGCCAGCGCAGGTCGGGAGATTGGGCTACAATATCGGGCAGGATATTTTCCGCCATCAATACCGCGGCAATATCAGCGGTGTTGTACACCTTCCCTTTCCCTAAGCTAAGCTGTTCTCGCGAGCCGTCGCCCCACAACTTCCCAACAGCTTTCCCGAAAGCCCGGTTCGCTTTCTCGCCACCGCTTAAGGTGGCGATTCCCTTAGGGGCTTCACCGGCAAGAACAACACCCGCCTTCACGAACGAAGCGATCTTCTCCAACGTTTCAGGCAACATTCTTTGACAGTCGTACAACCACAACACACGGTACTCGATCCCCTCGGGGGTGACCAGCCTGCCATCCTTCACCGACAGGCGGTTTAACAACATATCGGGATTGCAGTAGTCATAGGAGTACCCTTCGGGGAAAGGGAGGAGCTGCAAAGGCTTATGGTTTTGCTCGTCCCCCAGGTACATCAACACGTCAGATACCGGCCTGCCTCTCTCCAGCATGTAGTTACACCTGGCCAGGTAGTCGGTAAAGTGAGGCATATGCTTCCACCAGGTCTGTAAGCGCAGGAACGGGGTACCTATCGCCGTTCCGAACGATGTGCTGGGGGGCAGGAAGTCGGTTCGCGGGTTATGGGTATAGGTGTGGAAAACGAGGTGTGTAACCCCGCGGGCGAAATGGTCATCGGCGATATCCTTCAAGAAACGGGGATGCTCGTTCCAGGTCAACTCGAAAGAGGTGAGCGCCTCGGCCGCCACCCTCCTCTTCCCGTAGCCCCGGGCCGCGGAAACGGCCGGCTTGACCGGCTTGAACTCGATACTCCCCACGAACGAATCCGAGCGGGGTTGCCAAAACTCGCACATGGGAATATCGGCATGCTTGTAATACTCCAGTATATCGCCGGGGAATACATCGCCCGACGCTGTCTCAAAGGAGACCGTCAGCCCATGCTCACCGGCCAACCGCTTCATCTCCCCGAAAAAGTTCTCCACCAGCAGATCGTTCAGGGTTACGCGCCAGTCACGCAGGAACAGCGCGGTATGCTCCGGGTTACCTACCACGTAACCAAACAGGGCCGGGAACATGGAGTGGAGGCTATACCCCCACTTCTCTTCGAATAGCTTGTCGAGATCCTTCGTCCAGGTCTGCGTCTTGCACTCCCAGCTATCCAGCAAAACACCCTGCAGCAAGCCATCTTTCAGCACCCCGTCGCCCGTGATCAGGCGACCGATATAACCGTCAAAATTGGCCCTGATCCCATCGGGGTGGAGCTTGGTCGACTCCCAACCCGTCGCCTCGGCAGGCGCCGGCCCGTTTTTCTGGCCCGTGTTGACATGTCCTACGCGGAGCACGGTCCACTCACCTTCGGGAACATTCCAGTCGAGCCTGCCCAAGGTATCCATCTTACCGGTCAAGTCCACGAGGGTAGCGGGATCGATCCAAGTGCGCGGGTCCTGCTGGGGATGTGCTTCTCGGACGATCCGCCTCAGCGTCCATGCCGCCTCCGACTCCCAGTTCTGTTGGCGGGCAGCCGAGTAGAAATGGATGTAGCGCAGGGCCATCTCATGCAGGTTGGTTATCTCGATCCGGTAGGAATCGGAAGGCACCTCCGCGCAGGCAATCGATATGGGTTGGTCGTCCTGCCAGTTCGCGGCAGGCATATCCAGAGAGACTACCTGCCGCCTTTCGCCGGGCAGGTTGGCGTAAACGGTCACCTTTACCCCCGGCGCGTAGACCCAAGCGTGGGCATACGAGTCGATGGGCGGAAATTGAACCGTTCGCAAGGTCGTTTTTTCCGGGAAGGTGAAGTCCAGGACCGTAGGCTCGTCCACCGAGGGAGGAAGCGTGATGGTTTGCCGGTTGACCAGCCAATTATCCCAGGAGAGGTCAGAACGATTGCTCGTGACCCCGGAAGGAACCAGCCGTTCACCGGTATCCCCCTCGGGCATGGGAAAGGCGATCACGAAGAGGTCCCGGTAATCCCTCCAAGCTACATCGCTGCTCCTGGGTTTCTCCAGGTTGATAGCTGATGTGGTGTCCCCGGTCAGGTCGGTTCGCGAGTAGACCAGGTGCCGCATGGAGTTCTCCGGCTCAATCCACGGCCCGCCGGCGTACGACCAGCCGGGGCAATTTTGCATGGTGAACCGCAGGTTCAGCCGTTGGCACTCCTCCGCCGTCCATTTAACCAGCTCGTCCCAATCCTCGCTCAAGGATTGAATCTGGGGCGAAACCCCGGGCCACTCCCCGCCAAACTGCCCATGGAACAGTTGAATGCCGGAGATACCCGCTTGTGCTATCGCCTCCAGGTCGGCAGTAATGCCCGGTTTGGAAACGTTCCCCCCGATATAATGGTACCACGTTTCTGGATAATACTCCCGTTCGGGAGCTTTAAACTCTGCTTCGCTAAGCAAATCACTCACCCATTGCCCCTTTTCTCCTGAACCTGAGCAGGAGAGAAAAAGGAAGAGCAATAGGGTACAAAGGGCAAACGATAACCATCGTTTTACCTTACGAAGGAGATGTGTTTTCATATGATCATTTCTTAAAATATACCAACCCATCACCATGTAAAGGTACGCTTTATTTCGAGATATTTCCGACTTTTCATGAAAAGCAGTACCTTTGGATAAAAGGTAACACGAATTAAAGCAATGAGGATACTTCACACGAGCGACTGGCATTTGGGCAAGCGGTTGGATGATTTCTCCCGACTGGAGGAGCAGCGGGCCGTATTGAAGGAGATCCGGGAAGTGGCTGACCGGGAGGAGGTGGATGTCGTGCTGGTCGCGGGCGACCTGTTCGACACGTTTAATCCCCCCACGGAGGCTGTGGAGCTGCTATACAAAACGTTGAAAGGGCTGACGAACGACGGGCGGCGACCGGTGATCGCGATCGCGGGGAACCACGACTCGCCGGATCGGATCGAGTCGCCCGACCCACTGGCCCGGGAGTGCGGCATCATCTTTACCGGCTACCCCCACTCCATCGTCCCCCCGTTCGCCCTCGACAGCGGGCTGAAGGTGTTACGGAGCGACGAGGGGTTCGTGGAATTAGCCCTGCCGGGGCATAATGCCCCCTTGCGTCTCCTGCTGACTTCCTACGCCAACGAGTACCGACTGAAAACCTACCTTGGCCATGAAAATAGCGAGGGGGAGATGCGCACCCTGCTGCAAGAGAGGTGGCAACAGCTGGCGGACCGCTACTGCGATACCAACGGCGTGAACCTGCTGGTGACGCACCTCTTCATGGTTCAAAAGGGCGGTGCGTTCCCCGAGGAGCCAGAAGATGAGAAGCCCATCCTGCACGTGGGTGGCGCACAGGCAGTCTACACGGAGAACATCCCGGCACAGGTGCAGTACGCCGCCCTGGGGCACCTGCACCGGATGCAACGCGTAGGCTCGGCTCCATGTCCCGTCTACTACAGCGGCAGCCCCCTCTCCTACAGCTTCTCCGAGGCAAACCAAGAGAAATACCTGCTGATCATAGACGCGGTGCCGGGCGAAACGGTCACCGTGAAAAAGGTGGAACTCACCCAACCCAAACCGCTCTCGCGAAAGCGGGCAGGGGGCGTGGAGGAGGCGCTGCGGTGGCTCTCCGAGAATCAAAACGCGCTGGTGGAGCTGACGCTCGTGACCGACACCTTCCTGACCGCCACTGACCGACGAAGGTTGAACGACGCCCATCCGGGCATCGTATCGATCATCCCCGAAGTCACCCTCGCCGGCCAACGGACGGAGTATCATACGAAGCAGATCGACCTAAGCCAGAAGATGGAGGAGCTATTCCGCGACTACTTCAAACATGAGAAGGGGCAAGAACCCAACGAAGAGATCATGCAACTGTTTACCGAGTTATTAGCAGAAGAGGAGGTGGAAGCATGATACCGATTTCACTCACCATACAGGGTCTCTACTCCTACCAAGAGAGGCAGACCATCGACTTCACGCGGCTCACCGCCGCCAACCTGTTCGGTATCTTCGGGCCGGTGGGAAGCGGCAAGTCCACCATACTGGAAGCGATTACCTTCGCGATTTACGGGAGAACCGACCGGTTGAACCTGTCGGGCGACAACCGGTACTACAACATGATGAACCTGCGATCGAACGAGATGTTGATCGATTTCATCTTTGAAGCCGGGAAAGAGCAAACCACCTACCGTACTACCGTGAAAAGCAGCCGCAACAGCCGCAACTTCGATGAGGTGCGGATGCCGGAACGTACCGCCTACCGGAAACGGGAGGGCCAGTGGGAACCCATAGAGGTAGAGGCGCTCGAAGAGGCAATCGGGTTGAGCTACGACAACTTCAAGCGCACCATCATCATCCCCCAGGGGCAGTTTCAGGAGTTCCTGCAGCTGGGAAACCGGGACCGCACCAAGATGATGAAGGAGCTGTTCAACCTGGATAAGTTCGAGTTTTACCACAAAGTGGTCTCGCTGGAAAAAAAGAATGACGGGAAACGACAGCATATACAGGGGCAGCTGCAACAACTGGGCGAGGTGGACCCCGAGCAGATTACCTCCTGCAGTGAATCGTTAGCTGCCTTGGAGAAAGAAGTTCTGGAGTTGAACAAGGAATTACAAGAGCAGCAACGGGAAGAGGAGAAGCTCCGCCAACTGCAGGAGCTATTCGAGAAGCGGGAGGCGGCTCAAAAGGAACGCAATGAGCTCGCGGAACAAGCGCCCCATTACCAAGAGCTGCGTGAGAAAATCGAACGCTACGAGCAGGCGGTCATCGGTTTCAAGCACCTGTTGGAGTCACGTAAAGCGTACGAGGAGAAAGCAACCGAGCGGAGGGTGCAAATTCAGAGCGACCAGGAAAAGGTACGGAGCGAAACCGAGGAGATAGCACGGTTGGAGAAGATACTGGAAGAGATTAGACCGAAGCAAGAGAAGCGGGATGAGGTAAAGAAAAGGGCGGAGGAGCTGGAGCGGCTGCTGGCGATGAGGGGTACCCAAGAGCGCATCAAGCATGAACAAACGCGTTTGGAAAAGGAATCCAAAATTTGGGAGGAGACCGTTCAGTCGCTCGAGCAAGCAAAAGCCGAAAAGCTGAAACAAGAGGAATCGATCCAATTAATGCGGAATAAGATGCCCGACTTAACCCTCCTAACCTCCCTCAAGGGATGGCATATGGAGAGACGGGAGATCCAACGGCAACTGAAAAGTTGCGAGGAAGAGGTGGCAAAGTATACCCAACAGTTGGAGGAGCTGGAAAAAGAGAAACGGGAGCTTACAGCTGACCCACTGTTCACGAAATTACACGAATCACTACCCGGCCCGTTGCAAGGCCCCCTACCGGAATCACTTCCTAAACCCCTACCAGAGTCGTTACCTGAACCGTCACCCGAACTCGCTGTAACCCTTATTCCCGCCCCAACGCCCCCGGGGATACCCTACCCCAACATCTTCTACCATCTGGAAAAGGAGAACGGGAAAATCAAAGAGCAACAACGACTGCTCGGCGATCAGGAGAACCACTGGCGAGTAAAAGCGCAACTGAAGGCTTACGCCGATGACCTGAAAGAGAACCAGCCCTGTCCCTTGTGTGGCTCGCTGCATCACCCGGATCCGGATCGATACTCAAGCGAAGATATCAATGAGGAGCTAAAGAGAGTAGATAAGCAGAAGCTCGCATGGGAAAAACGACTGGAGCACATCGCTTCCTTAAACAAGCAGTTCACGCTCCTTGAAAGCCGCCAAAACGAGGCAACTCACCATCGGGAGGAGTGGGAAAAGAAGAAAAAAGAGCAGCAGGAAAAGGCCGCTGCACACGAGGAACGGTTCGCAATAGACCTCTTCCCCACCGACTCACCCTTGCTGCCTTTGGAACAGGAGGTAAAAGCACCGTGGGAGCTTTACCGGGAAGAGGAGGCCTTGAACAAGGCTTTCGAAGCGGCTAAACAGATTCAGGAGGAATTGACAAGAGCGGAAAAGCTCCTTAAACAAGCCGAAAAAGAGCGGCAAACCAAGGAGCAAGCCAGAGACAAATACCAAGAAGAGTTGCAGAAGATCAAAACCTCCCTCGCGGGGTACCTTGCGGAGTGGAAAACCCTGGCGCAACAGCTCACGGTCATTCAGCACGAAGCGTACAAGGATATCCCAATCAATGTCATCGAGCAGGAAAAAAAACGATTAGTAGAGGAATACCGGCAAGTTGAAAAAACGTTCAACGAGACCAACCGACTTTTGCAGAAATATCAACAACAAATAAACAAACTCAACGGAGTGCTTGAAACCAACCTCAAGGAGTTGAAACAGGAGGAGTTGGCCCTCAAATCGCTGGCTAACCGACTGGAAGAGCAGTTGGCCCAGTCGAATTTCACCTCGCTCGAAGAGGTCACACGCCTCCTGTCCACTCCTTTAGATGTTGCCGCCGAGAAGCAGAACCTGGAACGGTACCGGGAACAGCTCCTGCGCAACCAATCGACCCTGGAACAGCTGCAACGGGAGATCGCGGAGCGCACGTACGATCCCGCGGCTCACGAGAAACTCATTGCCGCTATCAACCAGCTCAAGGAGGAGATACACCAAAAGACGCAGGAGAAGGGCAAAATGGCGGAAAAGTTGAAAAACATGCAACAAGACTTGAAAAATTTTACGAAGCTAAGGCAAGAGTTAGAGGGGTTGAACGTCCGGGGCGAAAATATCGCGACCCTGAAGGCGCTTTTCAGGGCCAGCGGCTTCGTGAACTACATCTCCTCGGTCTACCTGCAAAACCTGTGCAACGCGGCCAACGAGCGCTTCTTTCAGCTTACCCGCCAACGGTTAAGCTTGGAGATCACGGACGATAACAACTTCCAGGTAAGGGACTACCTGAACGGGGGCAAGGTGCGGAGCGTGAAGACCCTCTCCGGGGGACAAACGTTCCAGGCCTCGCTATCGCTGGCCCTGGCCTTGGCCGACAACATACAGCAGGTCACCGAATCCAAGCAGAACTTCTTCTTCCTGGATGAGGGATTCGGGTCGCTGGATAAAGAGTCGCTCAACATCGTCTTCGACACCCTGAAATCGCTCCGCAAGGAGAACCGCATCGTCGGGGTCATCTCGCACGTGGAGGAGATGCAGCAGGAAATCGACGCACACCTCACGGTAGAGAACCACCCCGAACGAGGGAGCCTGATTCACCGTTGAATTTAACGAAGACATCAAGCGGCTTCATCAACTTATCGAGGATGATTTTATCGAGAGATTAAAAAGAGAAACTTGATTATCTTTACGATGGAATTAAATCATAATAACAATGCCTGAACAGCAAAACATAGAATATAAAAGTACTTGGCACGATGACTACCTGAAATGGGTTTGCGGTTTTGCAAACGCACAAGGTGGTACTATTTTCATTGGTAAAGATGATAACGGAAATGTTGTAGGAATTGAAGATTACAAAAGGTTGATGGACGACATTCCCAACAAAATCCGTAATGCTATGGGAATTACAGTTGAGGTAAATCTGCATGAAGAAAACGAAATGCATTATATTGAAATTGTTACACTTCCCTATTCTGTTCCTATTTCATTACGCGGAAGATACTACTACCGCATCGGAAGCACCAAACAAGAATTAACAGGAACTTCGCTCAATGAATTTTTATTGAAGAAATCGGGCAAAACTTGGGACGACGTTGTTGAACCACGTGCTACATTTGATGATATTGACGAAACAGCAGTTTCCAAATTTTTGGTAATGGCTAAAGAAAAGGGACGTTTACCTGAAGTGGACGGGTTATCAACCGAACAACTTTTTGACAAACTGCGTTTAACGGAAAACGGACAAATAAAACGTGCAGCTTTGGTTTTGTTTGGCAAAGATCCTGGTAAATTCTATCCGAGTATTTATGTTAGAATTGGTCGTTTTAGAGATGAGTTGGATTTGATTTTTCAGGAAAGTGAAGAAGGAAATATTATCAATTTGTATCAAGCGGTTTTAGATCAAATCAATCACAAATTCATTATCAAAAACATTTCGTTTGAAGGAATGCACCGTATTGAAACGCCGGAATATCCGAGAGAAGCAATGCGTGAAGCTATTTTAAACGCTTTGGTACATCGCAATTACATGGGTGCTCATACGCAAATTCGTGTTTACGATGATAAAATTTCCTTTTGGAATGAGGGTAGTTTACAAAGTCCGTTAACTGTTGAATCGTTAAAACGACCACATTCATCACGACCAAGAAATGTTTTGATTGCTGA
>JAMNYO010000148.1 GCA_023622765.1 Bacteroidota bacterium
CCCTCCTCGTAAAAGGCTATGGCCTAAAAAGTTCACCTTGTAACTCGGCTTGATACCGCTCTTTTCTCGATTGACTTTCAGGAGCATTCGGTTTTCGATAAAACCTATTATGCTGTCATGTACTCGTTCGGCTGCCTTGCGGCTGCCCACGAATATCTGAACGTCATCGGCATAGCGTACGAAGTCCAAGTTCCGACGTGTCAGCTCTTGGTCTAACTCGTCCAAGACGATGTTAGACAACAACGGGCTTAAAGGACTGCCTTGCGGTGTGCCTTTAACACGCTGACTGCATAGCCCGTCCCGAAGTATGTCGGTTTTCAGAATACGGCTGATCAAGGATAGCAAGCGCTTATCCCCTACCCGTGTACTCAGAAGCCAAAGCAAACGTTGATGGTTGACCTCGTCGAAGAACTTGGCCAGGTCTATATCAACGACGGTACTTTTCCCCGATTTAACGATTTCGCACGCTCGACGCAGGGCATCGTGAGCACCTCGTCGTGGGCGGAAACCGAAACTCGAAGGGGAAAACCTCGGGTCGTAAATGGGTTGTAGGACTTGGTTTATCGCCTGTTGGACTACCCGGTCTTTGACCGTGGGAATGCCCAGCTGACGGAAACCGCCTTTCGGCTTGGGGATTTGAACGCCTTTAACCGGTTGGGGAACATACGTGCCGGACAATAAATCGTTTTGAAGTTCCTTGTAATGGTTGTTGAACCATGTACCAAACTCTTCGACACTCTGCTTGTCCACACCGCTGCTCCCGCCGTTGCGGCGTACCTGTTGATAGGCTTCGTGCAAATTTGAATAGCCCGTCAAACGTTCCATCAAATCTCTCGTCTGATCACGTTCTTCTTCGCATATAGAAAGCCACACGGGGCTGACCTTCCCGTCACTTTCGTACCATACGGGTACGTCCGTGACGAAAAGGTTACCTTGAATACAGCATTCTGCTCCTTTCTTTCGCTTCATCTGTGTATAAGGTTATTTCCTGCCCCTTGGCATTGGCTTTTACTATTCTAAAAAAAACTCATCAGCTCTAATGTTTCTGCCCTTCGCTCCACTCTCGTTACAAGAGCTTCTTAGCTACTATGGCGTCTGCTGACTTCTGTATAACGGCTTTGCTACAACAGTTCGCTCGTCTTCGCCTCCACCTGTCTTATACAGACCTCCTACGGTAAACTCATACTTCTTTCACCGTGAGTGACACGATTTACTACCCTTGTTTCTCGTCCAATTATCGGGCTTCGCGGTCCATTGCCCACTTACCCACAAGGTAAGCCTCGTATCGTGTTCCTGTACGTTCATTCACGGGTTTGTCGCTGGCTTCCTTCAGATTTGCCCTCACGGGCAACACCCTTGCCGTTGACTAACGCTTCCTATTGGCAGGCACGTTCGGGACTTGCACCCTATAGATGTATGGTATGCGTAGCGCACCAACAATAAGGTCAGTTGCTGGATTCACCAGCAACTGACCTCAAGTAGTATGGTTCGGTATCTTCGCCTGATCACCTGATTAGCGCGATAAACTCTTCCCTCGTTTTTTGTTCCCGGAACACACCGGTGAAATCGGAGGTGGTGGTAATGGAGTTCTGCTTCTCCACCCCCCGCATCTGCATGCACATGTGTTGCGCCTCGATCACCACCATAACACCCATGGGGTTTAAGGTTTTCTGTATGCACTCCTTGATTTGAGTGGTGAGACGTTCCTGCACCTGCAGCCGCCGCGCGTACACGTCCACCACGCGGGCAATCTTGCTCAGACCCGTGATATACCCATCGGGGATATAGGCCACGTGCGCCTTGCCGAAAAAGGGCAGCATATGATGCTCGCACAACGAGAAGAGATCGATATCCTTCACGATCACCATCTGCCGGTAATTCTCCTTGAACAGGGCGGAGCGAAGGATCTTCTCCGGATCTTGCCAGTAGCCGGTGGTGAGGTATTGCATCGCCTTGGCCACCCGTTCCGGGGTCTTCAGCAGCCCATCTCTAGCGGGATCTTCACCCAGGAGCGCAAGGATGTCCCGCGTATGGTCTGAGATAACCGACCTACTTTTTTCTATCTCTTCGGATGACATCTGTTCCTCTATTCTGCCTGGTTAATCGGTATCTTCACCTCATCCACCACGATATACATCTCCCTGCCAAACGAGGGGAGCCGCTTCCTGAACTCCTGCATGGCCTCTTCCGCCTCTTCGCGGGTGGCGAAGTTGCCCACGCGCAAACGCCAGAACGGGGAATCGAACAGAACCACCGTCTCGTGCTCAGGGAACGCAGCGTTAATCTGCGCTTGTTTCCGGTGTGCCTCATCTTTCGAGGTACGCTGGTTGTTCCCCGAGAACGCTTGGACCTTAAAGCCCCGCATACGATGGAACTGAACCGTCCCGTCGGCCGAAGTATAAACCGTACGGGCGGGCGACATGGGGCGACCCAGCACGTGCCGGATACTTTCGTCCTCATGTACCGCAACTCTCCCTTGACCAGAGGTAGTGGCATTTAACTCCTTCAGTATTTCGTTCCGCTGTTTTTGCGGTGACTGGGCATGCATGGTAGTTACAAGTGCTATACCTAACAGCAAGATAGAAACCATCAAGGGAAAACAGGATGGAAAGTAATGTTTCATTGAAAAAGAGGTTTCATGTAACAACCTGTCAAGCCGTTAAAACGCTTCGACAATGGGTAGGAACTTATCCACCCCGAGGGAGGCACCACCAATGAGCCCACCATCCACGTCAACGTTCGAGAAGAGTTCCTTCGCGTTTCCGGCGTTTACGCTCCCCCCGTACAGGATAGAGGTATCATCGGCAATTTCCTTCCCGTACTTTGCGATCAAGGTCTCTCGAATAAACGCGTGCATCTCCTGAGCTTGGGCGGGTGTTGCCGTCTTCCCTGTACCGATAGCCCAAACCGGTTCGTAAGCCAACACGATCTTCGCAAAATCCTCTGCCGAAAGTTCAAACAACGATGCCTTCAATTGCGCTTTCACCACATCGAAGTGCTTGTTCGCCTCCCTCTCCTCCAACACCTCACCGATGCAGAAGATGGGGGTAAGCCCGTTGGCCAACGCCAGCTTCACCTTCTCCTTGAGTATCTCTGGGGTCTCCCCGTAGTAGGCGCGGCGCTCACTGTGACCCAGGATCACATACTTGGCACCGGTAGAAGCCACCATCGAAGCCGACACCTCCCCGGTGTAGGCACCCGATTCCTTATCAGCGCAGTTCTGTGCGGCCACGCCAATCCTGTTCGTGTCAATGGCCTCCACCACGCTAGCTAAGTGAATGAAAGGAGTGCCGATAATTACATCACAATTCACGGCTTTACCTTTCAACGCTTTGTCTAAGCCTTTCGCTAACTCAAGTCCCTCCTGCAAGCTCTTGTTCATTTTCCAGTTGCCCGCTACAATTTTCTTTCTCATATTATATGTAAATTAAATCAATTAATGCTTTAACAAACGACGCTCACGCCCTTTCAACAATAACAACGGCACCACGAACAACAGCGCGGTTATACCTAAACGACCGGCTTCGGCCCGCTTTCGATCCGGTGGGGAGACCAGCGGGGAGTCATCTAACGAAGTATTCACCTCGTTGAAACGGGGAATCCCAAGATACCCCCACTTGTTGATGACCACTCCCCCTTTCAATAACATCAGCCCCGGCTGCGAACGAATCATCGTCTTCAACTCCCGTTCGTCGGCCTGTATAAACTGGAAACAGGTCTGATGCCGCCTCTCCCAGTTTCCCACCTCCTGGGGCGTAGAGGCGGTTAATAGGTAAAATGGGTAACCATGCGCCTCCGCGTAGCTTCGGGCATCGATAAAACGATCCAAACGTCTCTCACGGGCCCCCTCCAACGAGTAGGCGATTATCAAGAACTGATACGAGGGTTCCGACAAGATCAAGTCGGTCACGTCCCCACCGACATACCACCCGCCATCCGAATCGTCGCGGGAGATGGCAGCAAGGGCAAAATCCTCGATCGCCGGCTTCTCCCCCTCCTGCACCACCCGCATCCGGGCATCAACGTAGGTCCACGTGCTATCTTCCCATGGGAGGTTCTCCTCGGTGAACTCCTGCTCGACCCCCTCCTTTCTGTAAATAAAAATGGTTTCCAGCAGGTCACCCTTTTCCGGGTCCACCTGCATCTGCCCCGGAATATTGGCACCCACGTGATAGGGCCTGAAATCCATGATCGGGTAGTAAAACAGGTTGTAGAACGAGAAAAGAAAACCGAAAACGAGGGTGAAAATCGCCACCAGCGAAACCGATTCGCGCGAGAACAGCGGCTTCATCCTCCTCCAGTTCAACATCAAAAAGAGCGTACCCAGCAGAAGCAGCAGGTTCTTGTAAAAGGTCTGCCAGTTGCTGATGATGAACGCATCACCAAAGCAGCCGCAATCCTCCACCGGGTTGGTTACACCCAGGGCAAACTCGGCAACCACCATAAGCAGGGCCACCGGAAGGGCCAGTGGAAACAGTTCCACAAGCTGGAACGCGATCAGGTAATCCTCTATCTTGTAAGCGAAACCAGAGGGATCAATCGCCTTCACAAAGCCGGAAAAGAGAAACGTAGCACCAACCAGCAGGCGGGTACATTCCACAAGAAAAACGACTATCTTACCCCTTGAATTACTCATCACTCATCGCCCATTGCTCATTGCCCATTGCTCATTGCTCATTGCCCATTGCCCATTGCTCATTGCCCATTGCTAATTGCCCATTGCTAATTGCTAATTGCTCATTGCCCATTGCTAATTGCTAATTGCCCATTGCCAACCTCCCCGAACCTTAATTTAATCAACGCGAAAATCGCGTAATTAATCATATCCTTGTAGTTTGCATCCACACCCTCCGATGCAAGCGTTTGTCCATCCAACTCTTCGATCTCCTTCGCACGGTAAATCTTCATCAAGATAATGTCGGTGTAGGAGCTAACCCGCATGCTTCGCCACGCTTCGTCATAATCGTGGTTCTTGTCGAGCATCAACTCTTTGGTTTCTGATACCTGTTGGTCGTACAACCTCATCGCCTCCTCCGGGGAGATATCCACCCCATCAGCGTAGCCAAGCGTCAGTTGAATCAACCCAATAATACCGTAATTGACGATAGCCATGAACTCGGGGACAATCCCCTCTCCCACCCGGCTCTCCTTTTTCATCTCCAGAGAGCGTATCCGGTTGGCCTTGATAAAAATCTGGTCGGTAACCGATTCGGGACGAAGAATGCGCCACGAGGCACCGTAGTCATGCAACTTCTTCTCGTAAACCTCGCGACACAAACGAATCACCTCGTCAAACTGAGTATTTGTACTGTCCATAGTTGGCTTTGTCTCTTCTTGAATTCGGACAAAGATACAAAAAAAAGGTACAAGTTTACATTCTTGTACCTTTTCTATAACGTGAATCACTACCTATCTACCACTTTCGTTCTATTTCTATTGTGAAAGCTAGGGTCTATCCATAAGTTCACGAGACCCGAATGGTCCTACCTATCCTCAACACGGTACGTGAGGTGATGCTGTTCAAACGGCACAACTCGCCGACCGTCGTCCCGTAACGCTTCGCGATCGCACCCAGAGTGTCACCACTCTGTATCCGGTGATAGCTCACCTCGCCCGACACGAACTTGTTGGTGCTCTCGGATGATGCCGCATCGCTCGATGCCACGCTACTGCTGCTATTACCGTTGACCGAGCTATTGGAAATCACCACGCGGCTACTGCTGTTCGTCTTCCGGTAACTGGAGTTGGTCACCAGATACTCATCGCGATGGGTGACCTTGTTCTCGAAGTCGATGATGAAATTCGGGTTAATGGGTTTACCTAGAAAGCGGGTCTCGAAATGGAGGTGCGAACCGTACGAACGGCCGGTGTTACCGGCTAAGCCAATGGGCTGCCCCGAAAGGACAAAATCATTCTCATCGACCAAGAACTTCGAGAGATGCCCGTAAACGGTTTCTAACCCGTTCACGTGACGAATCACCAAGTAGTACCCGTACCCTCTCCTTTCATACTGCTTAACCCGAATCTTTCCATCGAACGCGGCATAGATGGTGTCACCCGTCTGTGCCTTCAAGTCGATACCGTAATGGTAGCGACGGCTTCCCCTACGCCCGAAGTTGGAAGTTACATACCCATCCACCGGCATGGTGAAGTTTTCCAAGTCTACCATAAACGTGTCGGGGGCATTTTCCAAACTGCCGTAGATGTTAACGTGTCGGTTCCCCCACATTCCACCGTAAATATCATCTGCCGGAATATCGGCGGGATTAAATTCTACTTGCTGCTCTTCCACCTCCTCAAATACAGAGAGGTCCATCTTGAGCTTCAGGCCATCGGCAAACAGACCACTCCCATCGCTAAAGCTCGAGCTATGCAATTGCTTATACGTCACTTCCGAACGGGATTTCTCAAGCGTCACCGATTTTTCCGGTACCACCGATGTCTCCAACTCCTCAGGAAGCGATTGTGAAAATGAATTGAGTGTGAAAAAAAGTAAGGTCGCGAACAATAGAACGCTTGCTTTTGCGAATAAATTATTTTGCCCCATTACTTAGTTTTTCAGTTTATTTGCGCGAAAACGACTTTCTAATTATTCATTTTTCCCTATCGATTACCAAAGTAAACTTTTTATTATTTCACGTGCAAATCTTCTTTATTCTTTTTTAGATGACAAAGGGGCAGGAAATATCCTAAAGATAGCATAATATACTGATAAACAGATAAAAAGGTGAAAACATGTTATAAAACATATTCTCGTTATTTTTTCTTTTATTAGGATTATTTTTGCTTTGTTCAGCCTATTTTCGCGATATTCATCGAAGGGAAGGCCATCTGATTCACGTTTTTTAATAACGTTCTCCATAAATGGACACTTTTTACTCCTTCAGTGTAAGGAGATTTCCGTATCTTTGCCCCGATTTTCCGATTAAACCAGCTGCATCAGGTGGGATTTCCCTAAAATACTAATAATGTAGAGAAAATAATGACCAGATACAAGTTAATCAACAACATCACGGGGTGGGCCGTGTTTGCCGTGGCGGCCGTCATCTACCTCCTCACCATTGAACCGACAGCCAGCTTTTGGGATTGCGGTGAGTTCATCACCCAGGCCTACAAACTAGAGGTGGGTCATCCACCCGGGGCCCCCATCTTCATGTTGGTTGGAAACTTCTTCTCGCAACTGGCTCAGGACCCGTCTCAAGTAGCGAAAATGGTCAACAGCATGTCGGCGTTAATGAGCGCCTTCACCATCCTGTTTCTCTTTTGGACCATCACACACCTTACCCGTAAGCTGATATTACGAAAGGGCGACTCTGAACTGACCGTTGGTCAGACCATCGCGGTTATCGGTAGCGGTGTCGTGGGAGCGTTGGCCTACACCTTCTCCGACACGTTCTGGTTCTCGGCAGTAGAGGGCGAAGTCTACGCGTTCTCCTCCATGTTGACCGCCCTGGTTTTCTGGCTGATCCTCAAGTGGGAGGACAACGCACACAAACCTCACTCCAACAAGTGGCTGGTATTGATCGCCTACGTCATTGGGTTGTCGATAGGCGTACACCTCCTGAACCTGCTCTGTATCCCGGCCATCGTTTTGGTCTACTACTTCAAGAAAAACGATGCGCCCACGTTAAAGGGAGTTTTGCTTGCGCTACTCGCCTCCTTCGGAATCATCGTCGTGGTGCTATGGGGTATTATCCCCGGTTTCACCAAAGTGGGCGGATGGTTCGAGCTCTTCTTCGTGAACACGCTGGGCCTCTCGTACAACAGTGGCGTCTTGGTATACCTAGTGCTGCTAGTGGCGAGTCTCGCGTGGGGACTGTTCGAAACGCTCTCCAGGAAGGGAGAGGAGTCGAGGGCGCGGCTTGCCTTCTTTATCAGCCTAGGGTTGACGGGCATCCTCTTCATCGGGAGTAGCGCCTGGTTGTGGGTTATCCTTGTAACCGTTGGCGCGTACTTCGCGTTCAAGTATAAAAAACTGAACAACCAGTTCATCCACCTCTCGATGGCGATATTGATGGTCATTCTGGTGGGTTTCTCAGCTTACGCGATCATTCCCATCCGCTCCAGTGCCAATCCCCCACTCGACCTGAACTCGCCGGAAGATATCTTCTCACTGGCCAGCTTCCTAAACCGCGAGCAGTACGGGCAGACACCGCTCGTCCACGGCACTACTTATGCATCGCGTATAGAACGGGATGGCAATGGGGTGGCTATTATGAAAGGAGAACGAACCTCCTACCAACAGGTAATAAAAAACAGTCCGGACGAGAAAGACCGGTACGAGAAGGTAACCTCTCCCATCTACAAGTATACCCACACGATGCTGTTCCCCAGGATGCACTCGACCAGCAACAACCCATCGTTCGTGAACCATATCCGGGGGTACGAGCGGTGGGGAGGGGTGACCGACCGTAACAAAAAACCCACTCTCTGGCAAAACTTGAAGTTCATGGTCAACTACCAGATCAACTTCATGTATTGGCGCTACTTCATGTGGAACTTCTCGGGCAGGCAAAACGATATTCAAGCCGATGGCGGACTATCTTCGGGCAACTGGATCACCGGTATCCCCGTGGTGGATGAACACGTGCTGGGACTGGGGCCGCAAGACGAGATCGCCCCAGATATCGCCGATAATAAAGGGCGCAACAAGTATTATTTGCTACCACTGCTCCTTGGGATTATCGGGATCCTTTACCAGCTGAAGTTGAAAGAGCGAGGGTTACAGAGTTTCCTTATCGTCTTTATGCTCTTCTTCATGACGGGTCTGGCCATTATTCTTTACCTTAACCAAACGCCATTTGAGCCACGGGAAAGGGATTACGCGTACGCCGGGTCGTTCTACGCTTTTGCCATCTGGATCGGGATGGGCGTTGCCGGCATCAGCCTCTTCCTGAGGGAGCGGATAAAAAACACCACAGTCGCCACGACCCTGGCCACGGTGGCTTGTCTGTTCGTGCCGCTGCAAATGGTTTCTCAGACCTGGGACGACCACGACCGGTCGGGCCGTACCCTGGCACGGGACACCGGTATGAACTACCTGGTAGGGGTGGGCGAAGACGGGATTATCTTCACCAACGGTGATAACGATACCTACCCGCTCTGGTACGTGCAGGAGACCGAAGGGTTCCGCACCGACGCACGGGTGACCAACCTCAGCTTCCTGCAAACGGAGTGGTACGTGGACCAACTACTGCGGCAAGCCTACGAGTCGTCCCCCCTGCCCATACAGTGGGAGCGCCCCAAATACTCCGGCGAGGCGGGTGGTGCGGCGTTCATCATCACCCGTAAGGAGATAGAAGACGTGCTGCGGGAGAACAACATCCCCCCCATCAGCTACGGGAGCTACTTCGACGCAAGCGCCTACCGGGATACCGTCTCGCTTAAGCGGATTATGGAGCAACTGCGTACCGGCGAGTACAGGCCGAAAAATCCTTTTACCACCGGTGAAACACAGGTGATCCCATCCGACCTGGTGAGGTTGGAGGTCGACTCGACAAAGGTCGACTGGGAACGGTTGGCCGCTTCACCGTCAGACCGGATGCACATCAGCCTGGCGGGCAAACAGGCCGTCTACCGCCAAGAGTTGATGATCATGGAGATGCTGAACAATATCAACGAGGGGAACTGGGAACGCGATGTGCATTTCGCTACCACCATCACACCATCACTCTACATGAACCTACAGAACAGCAACTTCTCGCTAAACGGGCTCTCCTACCAGGTGGTCCCGGGAATCCCGCTACATGATGGGGTGAACATCAACGCCGCCTACGACAACATGGTGAACAAGTTCCGATGGGGCGGACTGGAAGAAAACCCCGATATCTACCTCGACGAGACCTGCAGGAGGATGCTCTCTACCTACCGGCTCTACTTCTCGCAACTGGTGAACGCGCTCGTGGAGGCAGGTGAAAACGAAAAAGCATTGACCGCTCTCGACAAGGTAACGGGAATCGTCCCTGACTCGACCGTACGGTACGGAAGCGATGGGGTGATGTTTGCACAAGCCTACTACCGACTGGGAGAGGAGGAAAAAGCGAAAGCCTTAATCGAAACCATCAAAGGACGACTAGACGCCAACCTGAACTGGTTCACTCGGTTGAGGCCCGCTCAACTATCCAACACGATGAGCGACGTGATTTACAACAACATCACCCCCATGATGCTCATCACGCGGTTATACCAGCAACACGATAAGGAGAACTACATCACGATAACCGACGAGCTGTTGCAACACGCTTACCGGTTCTATACCGCGGGTGTTCCATACTTGGGCGATCAGATCTTGAGAGAGATTACCAACGGTTCACTGCAAGGGTACTACTCCCTCGAACCCAACGACACGATAGGTAGAGCTACCGAAGAGAGCGTCATGCAAAAATCACTGGGGATGATGCAACAGTTCAGTCCCCGCCTAATGGAACAGTACAGCGGCTCGGCTGAATAGAAAATCAAGATGCGTATGATGATTGAACAACCCCCTTTGCTATATAGGGCACTCTATCCAAAAGCCCTCTGGCGCGTGAAAAAGCCGCATCAAAAGACGGTTTACCTGACCTTTGATGATGGCCCCATCCCCAAGGTCACCCCTTGGGTGTTGGAGCAGTTGGAGAAGTACAACGTGAAAGCGACCTTTTTCTGCGTGGGCGATAACGTGCGTAAATTCCCCTACCTCTACGAGGAGATCCTAGAATGTGGTCACCAAGTGGGGAACCACACCTTCCATCATTTACAGGGATGGTTAACCGCATCCAACCGATTCTTGGATGACACGCTGGAAGCAGGACGCTTAATCGCCTCCAACCTGTTTCGTCCACCCCACGGCCACATGATCTTCCCGCAGCCGCACCTGCTCAAGAGGAAAGGGTACAAGGTGGTGATGTGGGACGTGGTCACGCGTGATTACAACGCGAAGCTATCGCCCGAACAAGTTTTAGAAAACGTGAAAAGGTACACGCGCGATGGCTCCATCATCGTATTCCACGACTCGTTGAAAGCGGAGAAGAACATGAAGTTCGCGCTCCCCCGATCCATCGAATGGTTGCAAGGTAAAGGGTACACCTTCGAGGTGATCCCTGGTATGCCCAAAATTTCAAGAAACCGAGAGAAAATTCAGAAGCAGGAGAACACGGTTGCCGTTGCAGCCTCACGCTAAGCTACTCCTCCAGCACACCCCTATCTATTAACCAAGAGAAAACACGATCAGGCCACTCGTTCACGGCATGCCCCGTGTTGCGAAGCCCGTACCCATGTCCACCCGATGGGTAGATATGCATCCCTGCCGGCACTTTAGCCTCCTTCAGCGCATGGAAATAAAACAGGCTACTGTTGATATGGCTGCTGTCATCTTGCGTCTGGATGAGGAGCGTAGGAGGTGTATCGGCATCGACCCGCAGCTCTGGCGATATGGAGAAACCCTCACCCGATAAGTAAGCCGGGTAAACGAGGATACAGAAGTCGGGACGAAGGCTCACCTCATCGAACCTATCGACCACCGGATAGGTACGTGTCCGATAAGCCGTGCTGGCCATGGCTGAGAGGTGCGCACCGGCAGAAAAGCCCAACACCCCGATCTTTCCAGGATCAATGCCCCACTCGGCAGCATGAGAACGAGTGTACGCGATGGCACGCTGCAGATCTTGCAAGGGCGCTTCATGTTTCTCCAACCCTTCACGGCGGGGTACACGGTACTTCACCAGCACGCAATTGATGCCGTACTCGTTAAATCGCCTGCAGATCTCCGTCCCCTCCAAGTCATAGGCCAAAATATGATAACCACCACCTGGATTCACGAGGATGGTAACCCCCGAATTGTTGCTAGCGGGAGCGGGGTAAAAGGTGAGCGTCGGTTTATCCACGTTACCGATGCGGAGCACAGGACATCCGGCAACCTTATTGCCGCTCAGATCGTCCACCTGCTCCATCTTCCCTGATTCACCCGGTGCGCCGCCAGGGAACAACAAGACGGGCTGCTCTTGTGATGACAGGGTCGTTGCCATGATAGAAGCGAATAGCGTTAAAAAGAGTGTACGTTTCATCTTTTTTTATGCAAACCTACATAAAAAAACCGATTTGCATACGAGCAGTGCAGTTTAAAATGATTATTTGCATCCATTCAAACAATAGCTGAAGGAAAAAATCACAATACCCATGCGGCGAATACGACAGGTTGGTATTATCTTTGTACCCTAAAAGTCGGTGTTACGTCTAGCACTGACGAAAGTGGTGGGTGGCGTGAAACCAAAAATCAACCGAGAGGAAAAGGGGAAAAGAGATGGAACAGGAACAGAAGCGCTATTTACTGGGGATGACCCTGCCGGAGATCACCGAAGCGGTGGTAGAACTTGGGCTTCCCAGGTTTGCCGGCAAGCAGGTGGCTGATTGGGTATACGTGAAGCGGGTGAGGGGGATCGACGAGATGACCAACATTTCACTCAAAAACAGGGAGTTTCTCTCGGAGAAATTCGAGGTGGGACGATCCGAGCCGCTGGACATACAAACCTCGGTAGACGGAACGCGGAAAATGCTGTTCAAGACGAACAACGGCCAGTTCATCGAAACGGTGACCATCCCCGATAGGGAACGGCTTACCCTCTGTGTCTCCTCGCAGGTGGGGTGCCGTATGGGCTGCGACTTCTGTTTGACTGGGAAGCAGGGTTTCCAAGGCAACCTAACCGCGACGGAGATATTGAACCAACTCTACTCGACCCCCGACTCAGAGGCAATCACCAACCTGGTGGTCATGGGAATGGGTGAGCCGTTAGACAACTACGAGAACGTACAGAAAGCACTGGAACTGTTGCAAGCGGAATACGGTCTCGCCTGGAGCCCCAGGCGAATCACCCTCTCGACCATTGGGCATAGGACCAACCTGAAGCGTTTCCTCCACGAGAGCAAGTGCCACCTGGCCATCAGCCTTCATAATCCCTTCTCGGAAGAGCGACTTGCCCTGATGCCGATCGAGAAATCGATGCCTGCTGCCTCGGTAATCGAAATGTTGCGCGAACACGACTGGAGCAAGCAGCGTCGCCTCTCGTTCGAGTTTATCCTGTTCGACGGGGTAAACGATTCACCCCTGCACGCCCGGGAGCTGGCAAAACTGTTCGAGGGAATAAGCTGCAGGGTCAACCTGATCCGGTTTCACGTGATCCCCAACAGCGACCTGCGCCCTTCGCCCGAAGCGAACATGATCAAGTTCCGGGACTTCCTGAACGCCAAAGGGATTACTTGTACCATTCGGGCATCAAAAGGGGAGGACATATTGGCTGCTTGCGGGATGCTGTCGACCGCGCACAAGCGTTAAACTATTTTTAGATAAAATCTCCCCGATAGGTTCCATATCCACCTGAATAATCGTATATTTGCGGATAAACAGGATTACTGGAGAGGAAAATCCCGCAATGGTGATTAAAAACAACCTAAGCATGGCACATTTAACGAAAGTAGGAATCACACATGGCGATGTCAATAGCATCGCGTACGAACTATTGATAAAAACATTTTCGGATGTCCGGGAACTGGAGCTCTTCGTTCCCGTGATATACGGCTCCTCGAAGTCGGCATCCTACCACCGAAAGGTACTGGACAACAACACGATCAACTTTTACATCATCAACCGGGCGGAAGACGCGCAAGATGGAAAGGTGAACCTGGTGAACTGCGTGAAAGAAGAGACCAAAATCGAGCTGGGAACCGCGAGCAGCGAAGCGGGAGAATCGGCGTTCATCGCGCTGGATACCGCGGCAAACGACCTGAACGAGGGGAAAATCGATCTGCTGGTCACGCTCCCCATCAACAAGGATAGCATGCAGAGCGACCGGTTTACCTTCCCGGGACATACCGAGTTCCTGGAGGATCGCTTCGCCAAAGGGAACGATAAAGCCCTGATGACCTTGGTGAGTGGATCACTGAGAGTGGCCGTGACGACCGGTCATATACCTCTCTCCGAGGTGCCATCCTCGATTAGCAAAGAGCTTATCCTGAGGAAACTAAGAACGCTGAACCATTGCCTGAAACGGGACTTCCTCATCGAGAAGCCACGCATCGCCGTGCTGGGGTTGAACCCGCACGCGGGCTGGCCATGTACCACGACCAGGGGTTAATCCCTTTCAAGACGTTAGCCATGAACTCCGGGGTCAATTACACGGCAGGGTTACCCGTAGTGCGCACCTCGCCCGACCATGGCACCGCGTACGATATTGCCGGGAAAAACGAAGCCTCCGACGAATCGTTCCGCCAAGCCATCTACCTGGGCATCGAGATCGTGCGCAACCGAAAACTCTATGACGAGGCACGAGATAACCCGCTAAAGAAGATGTTTTTTGACCGAGGTAGGGACGACGAAAAACTCGACCTCATGAAAGAGGACGAGGAGATGTAAAAACGTTTGCTAAGCAGCCATCAATTATTTTCCGGGCGTAGCTTCCGCACCACCGCGCCTGTTTGCCACATCTCGCTTTCGCGGAGGGCTTTCAACTCCTCTTCCAGCTTCTCCCGGTAATCGGGTTGCGAGTTGCTATCGATAGAGCGCTGCGCCTCGTTGCCGCTGGCCACCTCCTTGTACAGTTTCTCGAAGAGCGGCTTGGTTACATCGTGGAACGGTCCCATCCAATCGAGCGCACCCCGTTGGGCAGTGGTAGAGCAGTTGGCGTACATCCAATCCATCCCGTTCTCGGCGAAGAGAGGCATGAGCGACTGCGTGAGCTCCTCTACCGTCTCGTTGAACGCCTCCGAAGGGGTATGGCCGTTCTCGCGCAGCACCTCGTACTGTGCCAGTAGCAAACCTTGAATCGCCCCCATCAACGTGCCGCGCTCCCCTGTCAGGTCGGAGTAAACCTCCCGTTTGAAATCGGTCTCGAACAGGTAGCCCGACCCCACACCAATACCTAAGGCTATCACGCGATCAAACGCATTCCCCGTCGCGTCTTGATAGATGGCATAACTGGAGTTAAGCCCCCTACCCTCCAAGAACATACGGCGCAGGCTGGTACCCGACCCCTTGGGGGCCACCATGATTACGTCCACATCCGCCGGAGGAACGATACCGGTACGGTCGTTGTACGTGATGCCAAAACCGTGCGAGAAATAGAGTGCCTTACCTGGGGTAAGGTGTCGTTTCACTGTATCCCAAAGAGCGATTTGCGCCGCGTCAGACAACAGGTACTGGATGATGGTACCCCGCTTGCACGCCTCTTCAATCTCGAAAAGCGTTTCACCCGGCACCCACCCGTCGGCCACCGCCTTATTCCAGGTCTTGCTCTCCTTACGCTGACCCACGATCACGTTAAAGCCATTGTCGCGCAGGTTTAGGGACTGGCCCGGCCCCTGCACACCGTACCCGATCACGGCGATCGTTTCGTCTTTCAACACCTCCCTTGCTTTCTCAAGAGGGAACTCCTCGCGGGTAACCACGTTCTCTTCCACCCCGCCAAAAATCATTTTTGCCATTGTATTCTGTTTTTTACGTTTAACTTAACTCTTGTCTATTCATTTTTCTTTCGGGTTACGCTTCGCAGATATTCTCCGCGTTCCAACCCCCGTTCCTATTCTCCTACCTAATCCTACTCTACAGCCTTTTCCTGTTCGAGTGCCCGCTTCTGCTCTTCCCGCTTGTCCAGCATATCGCTCAACCGCTCCACCTTCGACTTGGTAATGGCGATACGTCCCGAGCGCACGAACTGCAACACACCGATGGTGTTGGCCAACTCCTCGAAGAGCGCTTGCGTCTCCGCGAAGTGACCCGCTTTCAAAAACACCACGCAATCCTTTGAAACTTCTAGGATACGCACGTTATATTTCCGCACCAGGTACTCGATGGAGCCATGTTCCAGCACTTTTTCCGTGGAAAGCTTGTACAGTGCCAGCTCTTGGTGCACCAAGTCCTCGTCCTTGTTGTAATAGGCCTTAAGGATATCGACCCGTTTATCAATCAAGCGCACCAGTTTTTTCATCACCACCTCATCATTGGCAAACGTGGTGATGGTGAACTTGTGAATACCCTCGATGGTGGAGGGAGATACCGATAACGTTTCGATGTTCAGTTGCCGTCTCGTGAAGATGGTGGTGATTTGGTTCAGCACCCCCACCCTGTTCTCCGAGAAAACGGTAATCGTGTATAATGTCTTGCTCATTGTGAATTGCCCAATAAAATGTTCGTAATGCTCTCACCAGCAGGAACCATGGGAAAGACCATCCCCTTTGTTTCGACCACCACCTCCAGCAGGTAGGCACCATCATGCTCCAGCATCTTGCGGATGGCCTCATCCAACTCCTCGCGCAGGGTCACCTTGCGCCCTTTGATACCATACGCATCGGCCACCTTAACAAAGTCGGGGTTCTTCATCCGCGTCGATGAATAGCGTTCCTCGAAAAAAAGCTCTTGCCACTGACGCACCATCCCCAGGTAACTGTTGTTCAACAGGATGATCTTCACGTCTACACCATGCTCCATGATGGTACCAAACTCCTGCATGGTCATCTGCAACCCCCCATCACCCACGAAAATGCAAACGGTGCGCTCCGGCACACCATACTTAGCCCCAATACCCGCCGGCAAACCAAAACCCATCGTGCCTAAACCGCCCGAGGTTACCAAGCTCCTGTTCCGTGTGAACTTGAAGTAGCGGGCACTCATCATCTGGTGCTGCCCCACGTCGGTCACGCAGATCGCTTCGCCCCGTGTGGCCTCGCTCACCTTGTTCACCACCTCACCCATCTTGATAGCTCCCCCCTCAGGGTAAAGCTCACTCTTGATAACACGATTGTACTCCTTCTCATAAAGGGGTTCAAATTCCGCCAGCCACTCGGGACGTGTCCGCTCTTCCAAATAGCTAGTCACCAGCGGAAGCGTCTGCTTGGCATCGCCCACCACCTTCACGGTCGTCATCACGTTCTTATCCATCTCAGACAGGTCGATATCAAAATGAATCACCTTGGCTTGTTTAGCGTAGGTGTCGAGGTTACCGGTCACCCGGTCATCAAACCGCATACCAATAGCGATCAGCACGTCGCACTCGTTGCTCTTGATATTGGGGGCAACATTGCCATGCATTCCCAGCATACCCCGGTTTAGCGGATGGTCCGATGGCATGGCCGAAAGCCCCAAGGTGGTGGATGCAAACGGGATTCCTCCCTTCTCTAGGAAAGCCTGTAACTCACGCTCGGCATTCCCCAAGGTCACCCCCTGCCCCACCAACGCCAACGGCTTCTTGGCACGGTTAATCAGCCCCGCGGCCTGCTTGATCTTCTCCTCCTCCGGCTCGGGTACCGGTTGGTAACTGCGCAGGAAAGTGGTACGCTCGTACGAGTAGGCGCAACTGTTCACCTGCGCGTCCTTGGCGATATCAATCACCACAGGCCCCGGGCGACCGCTCGAAGCGATGTAGAACCCCTTGGAGATAGCCCAAGCGATCTCCTCCACCCGGCGAACCTGATGCGCCCACTTGGTAATGGGTTGAGTTACACCGATTACATCGGCCTCTTGAAAGGCATCAGAGCCGAGCAGGTTGGAATTCACCTGACCGGAGATCACCACCAGAGGAGTACTGTCCATCATGGCATCGGCGATGCCGGTGATGGCGTTGGTAGCACCCGGACCAGAGGTGACTAGGGCGACCCCCACCTTGCCCGAAACACGTGCGTACCCCTGTGCCGCGTGCACGGCTCCCTGCTCATGGCGCACCAAAATATGGTTCATTCGCTCCTTGTGGTCGTACAGCGCATCAAATATCGGTATGACAGCGCCGCCAGGGTAACCAAACAGGGTATCAACCCCCTCAGCCATCAAGGCTCGAACGATGATCTCGCTCCCCGAAAGGATATCTACCCTCGGTTCTACCTCTTTTAGAGCGTCATCCCCTACCCCTTTCCCATTATCTCCGTGCGCTTCTAGCTCCTTAAAGGCCGCCAACGCGACAACTGATTGAACCTGATTCTCTTTCACTATCATTCAATTAAATTAATCTTACACCACCTAGATCGGCCGAGCTAACAAACGCCGCGTAGGCCCTTAATGCCTTCGACACCTCTCTGGGGCGTGGCTTCGGTTTAAACGCCTCACCCCCCCTGGCCAGTTCCTGCTCCCTTCTCCTCTTTAACTCTTCATCACTCACCCTCAGGTGAATACTCCGGGCTGATATATCGATATCAATGGTATCACCGTCACGTACCAACCCGATATTCCCCCCTGCAGCCGCCTCGGGCGAGACATGACCGATGGAGAGGCCCGACGTGCCACCGGAAAAGCGGCCATCGGTAATCAGGGCGCACACCTTTCCCAAGTGGCGTGCTTTGATATAGGAAGTAGGATAAAGCATCTCCTGCATCCCGGGGCCTCCTTTAGGCCCTTCATAGATAATCACCACCGCGTCACCCGCTTTCACCCTATTGTCGAGAATCGCTTGGCACGCCTCCTCCTGCGAGTGGAATACCTTGGCACTACCACTGAACTTCCATATCTCCTCGTCCACGCCGGCTGTCTTCACCACACAGCCGTTTTCGGCGATATTTCCTTTCAACACCGCCAGTCCGCCATCAGCCGTGTACGCGTGAGCCACACTCCGGATGCAGCCCTTCTCCCGGTCGGTATCCAACTGTTCGCAGCGGGCATCTTGGGAACCCATCGTGATGGTTCGACGATTGCCCGGGGCCGAGGAGTAGATACGCTTCGCCTCCGGGTGAACCGTCTCTTTCGTGATATCGTATCGATCGAGAGCTTCTGCCAGGGTCAGCCCATCGACACGCCGTACCGAGGTGTCGATCATCCCCGCTTTCGCCAGCTCGTTGAGTATACCCATAATGCCTCCTGCCCGGTTCACATCTTGAACGTGGTACTCCTTCGTGTTAGGGGCCACCTTACAGATACAGGGCGTTTGGTGCGATAGCGCATCGATATCGTCGAGCGTGAAATCGACCTCTCCCTCGTGCGCTATGGCCAACGTATGCAAGATGGTGTTGGTGGATCCCCCCATCGCGATATCGAGCGTCATCGCATTCAGGAAAGAGGCGCGGCTGGCGATATGGCGCGGCAATACCGACTCATCGCCCTCGAAGTAGTACTTGTGGGTGTTCTCCACGATCTGCCTGGCCGCATCAACGAACAGCTGTAACCGATCGGCATGCGTGGCCAGGATGGTTCCGTTACCGGGGAGGGCCAACCCGATTGCCTCGTTGAGGCAGTTCATCGAGTTGGCCGTGAACATGCCGGAGCAGGAGCCACAGGTGGGACAAGCCAGCCGCTCCAGCTGATCCACCCGCTCATCGGGAACCGACTCATCGGCCGACTCGATCATCGCATCGATCAAGTCGACCGCCTCATCCCCTATCACACCCGCCTCCATTGGTCCACCCGAAACGAATATCGTGGGGATATTTAACCGCATCGCGGCGATCAACATCCCGGGGGTAATCTTATCACAATTACTGATGCAGACCAAGGCATCAGCCCGGTGCGCATTCACCATGAACTCCACCGAGTCGGCTATCAAATCGCGCGATGGCAAGGAGTACAACATCCCGTCATGCCCCATCGCGATACCGTCATCCACCGCGATGGTGTTAAACTCGGCCGCGAAGCAGCCCAGTTTCTCCACCTCCCGTTTCACCAGTTGCCCCACGTCATGCAGGTGCACGTGCCCGGGCACGAACTGGGTGAAGGAGTTCGCGATCGCGACAATCGGCTTACCCATCTGCTCGCGGGTCATACCGTTCGCGTGCCAGAGCGCCCTTGCTCCCGCCATGCGTCGCCCTTGAGTTATGGCCATGCTCCGCAACTCAAATTTCCAATCCCTTGGTTTTTGTGCAGAAGAGGTTGACGGTGAAACGGGAACCGTTGGTTGATACCCC
>JAMNYO010000122.1 GCA_023622765.1 Bacteroidota bacterium
CAAGAAGATCGTCAAAGGCACCCTGGAGCTGAACGCTACCAATGGTCCTATTTACAACAGCTTCTTCACCCAGGTGGTTCTGCCTGATGCGGAGCCGGTCAGTGTTGACAAGACGTCATTACAAGCCGCCATCGCACTGGCCAGTTCTTTCGAGAGCACCGGCTGGGATGATGGCTGGGATGAGCTCGCACTGGCCCTTGGTGAAGCCGAGATCATCGAAGCTAAGCCGAACGCCATGCAAAAGGAGGTCAATGCAGCCGATGCGGCCCTGCGTCAGGCCATCCTGGGGCTTGTCCCGACGGCGTAACACACACGGGGCCGGTTTGACCCGGCCCCTTTAGTTTAGGAGGAGAGAATGAAACGGATCAAGCTAGGCGACCGGGAGGTCGACATCCAGGCCAGCCCCATGACGCTGGTGTACTACAAGCGGGAGTTCGGCCAGTCGTTCAGCGGCGACCTGTTAGATATTCAAAACATCTACCTGACAGGCGACCTGAAAACGTTCGACGACGTGAACTTGTTGCAGATGATCTGGGCGATGGAGAAAACGACCAAGGGCGGGAAGCAGGTCGACTTTGAGACCTGGCTGGGCCAGTTCGAATGGTTCAACTTGTCCGATATCATGCTGGACGTGACGGAGGTTGCTAAGGATGCCACCTTTCGTTCGTCCCCGGAAAAACCGAAAGAAAAACCAAAGAAAAAGTGATTTAGAAAACTATGAGGTCAGCCTGCTCGTGATAGCGAAGCGGGTCGGGCTATCTTTTGACGAACTCAACCAGATGACCCTGGATGAGTTTTTTGATTACGTCGACACATGGGTCGGCGACAACGATGACAAGAGTGCGGCACCACGCCAGGCGACCCAGGCGGATATTGACGCATTTTTCAGGATGTGAGGTGGGGTATGAGCAGAAGAGTGAAGGGCATAACAATCGAGCTCGGAGCCGACAAAACCGGGCTAGAGCGTGTCTTAAAAGAGATCGAGTCCGTCTCACGCAATTTGAACAAGGAACTGCGCGACACAAATAATCTGTTGCGGTTTTCTCCCGACAACACCGAACTGGTCACACAGAAGCAAAAGCTCCTGGGCGAGCAGATCAAGGCGACCCGTGAAAAGCTGGACCAGCTCCGAGAAGCGGAGGCCCAGGTTCAGGAGCAGTTTGAAAAGGGAGAAATCGCTGAGGATCAATACCGAGAGTTTAAGCGTGAGGTTATCGAGACCGAGTCACAGCTCCGTAATTACGAAAAGGCCCTAAGAGACATCAGCGATGAACACATCATCTTCGGTAAGAAGCTCCAGGAAGCCGGCGAGAAGATGCAGGCGGTCGGCGACAAGATGGCCACTGTCGGAAAGAACCTGACATTGAAGGTCACGGCCCCGATCCTGGCGATTGGCACGGCCGGTGTCACGGCGGCAATCGACTTTGAGTCCGGTATGGCAGGGGTCCGCAAGACCACCAACCTGACCGGCGAAGAACTGGACAAGATGGGCCAGTCCTTGCGGGATATGTCGAAGGAGATCCCGGTCAGTGTCGTTGAACTGACGGCCCTGGCAGAAACCGCCGGACAGCTGGGCATCGACAAGGACCACATCGTGGAGTTCACCAGGGTCATAGCGGACCTGTCGGTGGCAACGAACATCGTCGGACAAGAAGGAGCAACCGACCTTGCCCGATTCGCCAACATCATGGGCATGTCACAGAAGGACTTTGACCGGGCCGGATCAGCGATCGTTGAACTGGGCAACAACTCAGCGACGACCGAAAAAGAAATCCTGGAGATGGCGAAACGATTGGCAGGAGCCGCTAGGCAAGCCAATATGTCCGAGGCGGATGTCCTCGGGATAGCCACAGCACTGTCTGCCCTGGGCATTGAGGCACAGGCGGGCGGCACGGCCTTTTCACGGGTCATCAACCGGATCCAGCTGGCAATCGACACGGGATCGGATGACCTGTATGGGTTTGCGGAAGTTGCCGGCATGACTGCTGGTGAGTTTGCCAATGCCTGGCGAGATGATGCC
>JAMNYO010000139.1 GCA_023622765.1 Bacteroidota bacterium
AGGGCTGTTCGGCGATTAATATTTTCGTGTAGTACTCCTCCGGGTTGGGTGCGATTACCCTAAAGCCGTAGATGTTCTTCGCGTATTCGCTGCTTGCCTCTTTCCAGCGTCGCAGGTCCCAGAAGCGTTGGCTCTCGAACGCAAGCTCGTTCAGCCTCTCCCGATGGATGATCTCGCGCATACCCGCTTTGGTGTTGTATCTCCCGGGGGAGGTGCTATATTGATCCCAAGAGGTTTTCACATCGGGGATACCCGCGCGTTCGCGTACGGCATTGATGTATTCAAACATCTCTGCGCTGTGCGCACCGCTTGGTCCCTCGGCTTCATTGATGGCCTCCACGTAAAGCAGGTAGAGGTCGGCAAGGCGAATCATGGGCCATGGGTACCAGTAGGTTGACAAGGCACTCCCATCGGCGCTCATGCGATTTCGGTAGGGGTACATCTTTTTGGGATAGTACCCCGTAACAGGACCCGATTCGCTACTGCTCTTCGCCTGCCGCCGTCAAAGCCCAGAAAAGCGTAGAAGCGTGGCTCGCGTTCAAAATTCAGTTGAATGGTCGTGTATCCCTGTTCTATGTAGTAGGAGTGTGCTGCATCGCCATCGCGTAGCGTGTATTCATTCTTCCCTAACCTCTCCCTATCGAAGTTAAGGGGGAGTCCGTTGCTCGTGTAGAACTGCTCCGCGATTTTCAACGGGACGCCGATAAAGGCGTAGCAACTCAGGGCATGCCTCCAGCCCAGGTCCACCGGTCGCACATCATGCCGCGTAGCGTGAAGTCGAGGTAGAGGGTGTCGTTCACCCGGTACTCGTGGTCATATTCGTACAGTTGTATATTGGCAAGTTTGGCAAGATCGATGGCCTCTTTACACGCTGCCACGGCATCTTCCCACCGTTTTTGTTGTTCCGCTTCCGATTTATCCTGCGGGAACAGCTGTATGCCTCGAGCGTCTACTAGGGGTGCTTGGTCCACGTTGTTGTTAAACAGGGGGCTGGCCGCGTAGACCGATACGCGGGCTTTGAGTGAAGCCGCGATGACTTGGTTTGTCCTTCCATACTCATCTACGGATGGGTTCACCTGGGGTAGGTCCGGTATGGCCTCATCCAGCAGTTCGATGACGTAGTCAAAGCAATCGTCGATGGGGTCACGGTAAACGCGCACCTGTTCAACGTCGGCATCGATAGGTAAGCTCTCTCTCACGATAGGTATCGGTCCCCATTTGCGGATTAGGTTAAAGTGAAAGTAAGCCTTGAGAAACTTCGCTTCGGCTTTCCATTGCTTTTTTTCCCACTCTTGCATATCCGGAACTTGATCCACGTTTTCGATCAATATATCGCAACAGCGGATTCCCTGGTACATGTAGGCCCAGTCGTTGGCGTACACCGTTGTGGCGCTCTGTAGCCCCCTCGCGATTTGGAACATGCTACTGGGTACACGCCCTGCTGTGTTGGTGACCCTTCGTCCTACCAGGTCCCACAGTTCATCGCCTCCCAGCAGCGCGGGGTCGTATCCCGAAGTGCCCTCTTCCGTCATGTAGGAGTAGCAGGTGCCTAGGTAGCGTATGGCGGTAGAGCGCAGGTTGAATGCTGTCTCGATAGTTGCCATCCCATCATCGGGCACCACGTCCAGGTACTCGTTGCAAGCCGTCAGCCCGATAGTCAACGCGAGCGCGGCCAATTTAATTTTTTTGATGATATCTGTTCGCTTATTCATAGTCCTATTTATTTAAACGTTACGTTCAAACCCACGTTGATTGTTCTCTGGATGGGATAATTGAGTCCCGAGCTTCCCATTTCCGGGTCCCACATCTTAAAATTGCTCCAACTAAACAGGTTTCTTCCCGACAGGTAGATGCGGAAGTTGGAGAGATGCATCATTTTGGTGAGTTTTTCGGGGAAGGTGTACCCTAATTCAACTTGTTTCAAGCGGAGGAACGACCCGTCCCTCATCCACCAGGTGCTGACGGGCGTGTTGTTGCGGTTGGTGTACGCGCTGTAGCGGGGCCAAAACGCGTAGATGTCGCGGTTGTCTTCGCTCCAATGGCTCTTATCGATACTTTTCAATAGCTGGGTGTCGCCAACGAACGGCGACATGTCTACCGCGTCAATCCAGAAAGATTCGTTCGCCAGACCTTGGAAGAACACGGATGCATCGATACCCTTGTAGCCGGTAGAGATTCCAAACCCGTAGATGATTTCGGGGGTAGTGGGGTTGCCAATGGGTACCCTATCGGCTTCGGTGATCACACCATCTTGGTTCACATCGGTATACTTGATGTCCCCACCTCCGTATTGAGAACCAAACGCGGCCTGCGAGGGACTGTTGGCTGCCTCTTCGTCATCGATAAAGAGCCGTTCAGCTATAAATCCCCACCTCTGTTTGATGGAGTAACCCTTGTGGTGGCGCCAGTACTCTTTGTATTCCGGCTCCTCGTACACCTCGTATCGGCTGGTGGAGTAGGTGAAGTTCGCGCGGGCGGAGGTCCAAAAATCCTTGTTCCACGCGTGCTTGTAATCCGCTTGTATATCCACACCTTTTGCCGATGCTTCTCCAAT
>JAMNYO010000127.1 GCA_023622765.1 Bacteroidota bacterium
GAAAGGGGATGGGAACAGGAACCAGAACCGGAAGCAGCGAAAGAATTAGAAGTAGGGCAATATCAAGAGAAAGTAAAGAAACAGGTGAGGAGCAAGTGGTTGGGTGGACCCGTGTTGATTTTGCTTGCCCTACTTCTTTTTGGTGGGGGATACGCGGTGTTCAACGAGACCGTACGGAAGGGGAACCTTGAACGGAGGGGTTGGGATACGGCCTTGAACATGAATAGCGTGGAGGGGTACCTTGACTACATGGCAACTTTTCCCCGCGGGGCTCACTTTGATGAGGCACATGAGGCCTTACGAAAGCTGAAGTCGGAAGAGGCGATGCAGTGGGAGCGGCTGAAAGCGTCAAATAACACGGCAGAGTTGCGTGATTTTCTGAGTCAGCATCCCGATATCCCTTTCGCCTCGTTGGTGGAGAAGCGCCTGGATTCGCTGAGCTGGGCCGGGGCAGCAAGGGCCAACACGGCCGAGGCCTATTCCGAGTATATCCACTTCTCCCAACAGGGGCAGTTGCGGGGGGATTACATCGCCGAGGCGAGCCAAAAACGGGAGGCGCTTTTGTCCGCCCTCGTGGAATCGCTTATTACGGATACTATCCCAGAATAATTTATGTCTGTTTTCCGAAGACGAGGAAACAGTGCCAGTGCAGTTACGTGTAGTATCCCCGAGTAAACCGGCGAGTCCCCGGATCTGCCCCTTCGCGGAAATGGCCGCGGGATACGGTTCCCAAGTAAACCAAACAGGCTCTTGTTTGTTTAGAAAGTAGCTTATGCGATTTCAACTCACGTCTGAATTTAAACCGACCGGTGACCAGCCGGAAGCTATCACGGCACTCGTGGAGGGACTTCAACAGAAGGTGCCCTACCAAACCTTGCTGGGCGTCACGGGATCGGGGAAAACGTTCACTATCGCTAACGTGATCGCTCAACTGAACAAGCCGACATTGGTGTTAAGCCATAATAAGACGCTGGCCGCACAACTGTACAGCGAGTTCAAGGGCTTCTTCCCGAACAACGCGGTGGAGTATTTCGTCTCCTATTACGATTATTATCAACCGGAAGCCTACATACCCACCACCGATACCTATATCGAGAAGGATCTCGCGATTAATGATGAGATCGAAAAGCTCAGGCTCGCCACTACTTCGTCGCTTCTTTCGGGCAGAAATGACGTCATCGTGGTCTCCTCCGTATCCTGCCTCTACGGCATTGGCAACCCGGAGGACTTTAACAAGACCATCATCGAGGTGAGCGAGGGTCAGGTTATGGAGCGGGATCGTTTCTTGCGGTTGCTGGTAGATAGCCTCTACTCACGCGATGAAACTGCCGAATTCAACCGCGGTAACTTCCGGGTTAAGGGGGATACCGTGGAGCTGTTCTTGGCCTATCACGATTATATTATACGGGTCATCTTCTGGGGCGATGAGATCGAGTCGATCGAGTCGGTCGACCCCCTGACGGGTGTCACCATCGAGCGGCTGACCTCCTACCGGATTTTCCCGGCTAACCTGTTCGTAACGACCCGTGAGCGTATTAACCGGGCGGTGGATGAGATTTTGGTCGACCTGGGGAAGCAGGTGGAGTTCTTTCGCTCCATCGACAAGCCTCTGGAGGCAAAGCGCCTTTACGAGCGGGTTACCTACGATGTGGAGATGATTAAGGAGATAGGCTACTGCTCGGGGATAGAGAACTACTCCCGCTACTTTGACGGGCGGGCCCCGGGTACACGTCCCTTCTGTCTGCTCGACTTTTTCCCGGACGACTACTTGACGGTGATCGACGAGAGCCACGTGACGGTACCCCAGATACGGGCTATGTACGGGGGCGACCACTCCCGGAAGCTGAACCTGGTGGAGTACGGGTTCCGGCTACCGGCGGCGATTGACAACCGCCCCCTTACCTTTGACGAGTTCGAGTCGCTCACACCGGAGATCATTTTCGTGAGCGCGACACCGGCCGATTACGAGCTGGAGAAGTCGGAGGGGATCGTGGTTGACCAGTTGGT
>JAMNYO010000143.1 GCA_023622765.1 Bacteroidota bacterium
GACCTCATCGGTGAGCTATCTCAAGCTACACGGGAAGCAGGTCTCCACTTCGGACTCTACTACTCGCTCCTGGAATGGGCGCACCCGCTCTACTCACCCACTACCATCGAAGAGTGGGTAGACACGCACATGATCCCCCAGATGAAGGAGTTGGTGAACGCGTACGAGCCCGACATTATCTTTTCTGACGGGGAATGGGATTACGATAGCAAAACGCTGAAGAGCGAGGAGTTCCTGGCTTGGCTCTTTAACGCGTCACCGGTAAAAGATAAGGTGGTGGTCAACGACCGCTGGGGCAAGGAGACTCGCAGCCAACACGGCGATTATTACACCACGGAGTACGACCTCGTCCACAGCAACAAGGGCATCGGTGACAAAGCCGATCACCCGTGGGAAGAGAGCCGGGGTATCGGCACGTCATACGGGTACAACCAGTTTGAGACCACGGAGCACTACCTTACCTCCAAGCAGCTCATCCACACGCTAATTGACAAAGTGTCCAACGGGGGCAACTTCCTGTTGAACGTGGGACCCGATGGCAACGGACTTATCCCGGTAATCATGCAAGAACGGTTACTCGATATAGGAAGATGGCTCAAGGTGAACGGCGAAGCGATTTACGGAACACAAGCGTGGCGTAGCGAGAACAAACCCGAGAGCAAGGTGATTGCCTTTACACGAAAGGAGGGCGACCTATACGTTATCCTCAAAGAGTGGATGGACGCACCGATCGTGCTGCCTAACGTGAAACAGGCGGGAAAAGTGGAACTTCTCGGGTACGAGGGAAAAATAAAGACCACCCTGAAAAATGGGCGACTCACGATCACCCTCCCCATGATTCCGGCACATCGTATGCCCTGCGACCACGCGTGGGTGTTGAAAATAAACGATTTCAAAGAGTAACCAATCGAGTACAATAAACGTTGGCCTAACGTGAACCAAAAACAACCGCATCGCGAAAGCCGCGTGCAACATGAATCTCAAAGGTTCCAAACATTGGATTATTACAATCAAATCGTATGAAGAAAAAATGGATAATTCTCGCGATGCTCGCCACGATGACGTTCGGGCTAAGCGCGCAAAAACTCTCGTTTAACGAGGATGGAACGTTCAAAATCGTGCAGTTCACCGATATGCATTACCGCCACGGGGATGCAAGGTCAGATACCACCCTGCTGCTAATCGACCGGGTTCTGGATGCCGAAAAGCCCGACCTGGTGGTTTACACGGGCGATATCGTGACCGGACCGGTACAAGAGGGGTGGAACCGTGTTACAGCACCGACCATCGAAAGAGAGATCCCGTTTATCGTCACCCTGGGTAACCACGACCATGAATACGGCGTTACACGCGATGAAATCGCGGCCATGATAACCGCATACCCCTATAACCTGAACAGTCCGTTTGGAGCCACTCCCGACCGGGTAATGGACAACGTGATCCCGATCTACGGTAGCGACAAGCCACTGCATGAAAAAGCATTGGTGTACTGTTTTGACTCCGGCGACTACTCCACCATGAACGGGGTGAGCGGGTACGACTGGATCACCCCCGATCAGATTCAATGGTACCGGAAGCAGAGCCTCTTCTACACTGTTGAGAATAACCTGAAACCGCTACCGGCCGTGGCTTACTTCCATATCCCGCTGCCGGAGTATCGACTGGCATTTGACGACGAGAAGAACACGCGGTACGGTGTGCGGAAGGAGCCGGAATGCAGTCCCGTGCTGAACACCGGCATGTTCTTCGCGATGAAGGAGATGGGCGACGTGATGGGCACGTTCGTGGGGCATGAACATGTGAACGACTACATCGTGGACTACCACGGGATTGCCTTGGCGTACGGCCATTTCAGCGGGTGGAGGACTACTTACACCGCCGAGATAAACGGCGTGCGGGTAGTGGTACTAAAAGAGGGGAAACGGGAGTTCGAGACCTGGCTCCACCCGCTGGACGGAACTATACGAGAGAGGGTCACCTACCCCACTGACTTTAAGAACAACTGAATCAATCAACGACTAAGTCCATATGGTAACTTTGAAACAAAACCTATCGTAAACAATGCTTAAAAAGAACGCTTAAAAAACGATGCTCACGTTATCCTGCCCATATTTTGCGCGATTTGATAAGAACCCTAAGCAAAAATTCTTTACCTTTAGCGCTTATTTTGCAAACTACACATTAATGAACAACCTAATATGAACAAACGAGAATTTATTAAATCTGCGGCCGTGATCACGGGTGTAGCAGCGGTAACCCCGTTATCGGCCACCGTGAAAAGCAACTTGGCCGAGCCCGTGCCATACGGAAAGGGAAGTGCGATAGAAAGCGGAGTAGCCGGCCAGAAAGCCACGTTAAAGAAAAGCCTCGGCTATGGCATGATCAAGGAAGAGCTACCGCTCGTCGATAAGTTAAAACTGGCGGTTGATATCGGGTTCCACGGTGTGGAGCTTAATGCTCCTGTAGACATACCCATGACGGAACTCCTCGATGCAAAAGAGAAATCGGGTATCGAGTTCCCCACGGTCTGCAACAGGGATCACTGGGGTTCCCCGTTATCTGACCCCGACCCCACCATAAGGAAAAAATGCATCGATTCGATTGCCCTGTCCCTCAAGCAGGTGAAAGAGCTGGGAGGTGACACGGTACTCGTGGTGCCAGGGGTAGTGAACGAAAAGGTATCATACGAACAAGCCTACATCAACTCCCAGCAGGCCATCCGGGAGCTAATTCCTTACGCGGAAGAGACCGGCATGCAAATCGGGCTGGAGAACGTGTGGAGTAACTTCCTGATCAGCCCCGTGGAAGCCAAACGGTACGTCGACGAGATCAACCACCCGCTGGTGGGCTGGTATTTCGACGTAGGCAACATCCTGCGTTACGGTTGGCCCGAGCACTGGATCAGAACGCTGAACAGGCGTATCATGAAACTGCACGCGAAGGAGTTCAGCCGCGAGCGCATGAACTCGAAAGGCCTATGGGAAGGGTTTAACGTGGAGTTGATGCAAGGAGATTGCAACTGGCCGGTAGTGATGCAAGCCCTACGGGAAGTCAACCACACCGGTGGATGGCTCACGGTAGAGGTGCCGGGCGGCGACCGGAATCACCTGAAGAAGATCTCCGAACAGATGGATCAAATTATTGCCTATTTCTAAAGTCTATCACGTTAAACCCGTCCAAATGAGACCCATTATATCGGGCAACCTAAGGGCTTTCTACTAAAATCAAAACAATAATAAAACATAAATATACCACAAATGGAATTAAAGAATCATTCATTCTCAAGAAGAAACTTTTTGAAAGGTTCGGTCGCCGCGGGAGCGATCGGTGCGGTCGGTGGAATTGGTGCCGTTGGAGGCATCCCGTTACTTAGCTCCTGTTCATCGCCCAAGCAACCTAAGGGTGCGGGAATGACGCTCCCGACGCTACTTGACCAGGCACCCGATGGGAAGACCTTAAAAGCAGGCCTTATAGGGTGCGGGGGCCGGGGGACCGGTGCCGCTATCGACTTCCTCAACGCAGGTCCCAACCTCGAGATCGTTGCCCTGGGCGACGTGTTCCAAGACAAGATGGATAACTGCCGCAAGATACTGAAAGAGAAAAAAAACGTGGAGGTGGCAGACGAGAACTGCTTCATCGGCTTTGATAGCTACGAGAAAGTGCTGGACGCGGGTATCGACGTCGTGCTGCTCTGCACGCCTCCCCACTTCCGACCCGTGCACCTGGAAGCAGCGGTCAACGCGAAGAAGCACATCTTCATGGAAAAACCGATCGCCGTGGATCCCACGGGAGTCCGCAAGGTGCTGGCAGCGGTAAAGAGGGCGGAGTCACTTAACCTGAACATCATCAGCGGCACCATCCGCCGTTCGCAAAAGGATTACATGGAGACACGACGAAGGGTCTTGAACGGTGAAATCGGGGAGATCACCGGGGCAAACATCATCCGGAACGGGGGGGCATTGTGGTATCGCAGCAGAAAACCCGGATGGTCTGACATGGAGTACATGCTGAGAAACTGGGTGAACTTCTGTTGGCTCTCGGGAGACCATATCACCGAGCAGTTCATCCATGAGATCGACGTGATGAACTGGTACTTGGGCGAGTACCCTGTGAAAGCAAGTGGCTGGGGAGGTCGCCAACGTAGGGTAACCGGTGACCAGTACGACTTTTTCAGCATCGAATACCTATACGGAAACGGGATGCGTACCCACTGCGCGGCCAGGCAAATAGACGGCTGCTCCAACGGGAAGGTGGAACAGATTAACTGCACGAAAGGGTATGCCGACGCGGCAGGGAAACTGTACAACTGGAACGGAGAGGTGATCTGGCAATATCCCTACCCGGCCGAAGGGGAGACCTCCTCGGAATGGAACGTCACCAACCCGTTCGTGCAAGAACATATCAACCTGGTTACCGCGATCCGCACCGGTGAGACCATCAACGACGGGGAGGACCAAGCCAACTCGACGCTCGTGGCCATCATGGGACGTATGGCTGCCTATACCGGACAAGACATCACCCGCGAGGAGGTGTTGAACTCCGACCTATACCTTGGTCCCACCACATATGACATGGGCAAGGTAGATAACGTTCCCGAAACCATCCCGCTGGCCGGTGTGCAACATCAGGAGTAACCTATTTTTAAACATTAATCTATTTAACGATGACTTCCAGAAGACATTTTTTAAAGACGATGGGGGGCGTTACCCTGCTAACCATCGTGCCCCGCAACGTGCTGGGAAGGGGTATGCTGGCCCCGAGCGATGAGCTAACGAAGGGCATTATCGGGGTCGGGAGCATGGGCCAAGGCCATATTCCTTACGACAACACACGGGTGGTCGCCATGTGCGATGTTGATAAAAAGCACCTCGAACGAGCAGCCGCCAAGGTAAAAGAGGCTATCAATCTGTACCACGACTTTAGGGACTTGATCCTCGACAAGAACGTGGACATCGTGCACATCGCCACCCCACCCCACTGGCACGGGATCATGTCGGTAGAGGCTGCCAAGGCAGGAAAGGATATTTTCTGCGAGAAGCCAATGACACGTACCATAGGCGAAAGCAAGCGGGTACGGGAAGCCATACAACAACATGGTAATATCTTCCGACTGAACACCTGGTTCCGATTTAAAGACAACTTCTACGGCCTGGGAACCCCGGTGAAACCACTTAAAAAACTGGTGGATAGCGGGATGCTGGGTTGGCCACTGAAAGTGACCATCAGCAAACATACCGGTTTCGACTGGAAATTCTTCTGGGTAGGCAAGAACCACCTGGAGCCGCAACCGATACCCGAGGAACTGGATTACGACATGTGGTTGGGACCGGCACCCTACAAGCCCTATAACGCACACCGAGTACATGCCACGTTCCGTGGCTACTGGGACTACGACGGCGGGGGATTGGGCGATATGGGCCAACACTACATCGACCCGGTACAATACCTCCTGGGAAAGGACAACACGAGCCCGGTGAAAGTAGAGGTTGACGCACCGCAGCAACATCACGATGCGGTTGGCACATGGCGTTCCATCACCTACACCTACGAAGACGGATGCCAAATCATCTTGTGGGGCGGTGATTACGGAACACCCGACACTCCCTACATAGCGGGCCCCAACGGGAATGTCTACCGCAACTTCAAATGCGATATACCCGATTGGGAGAAGAAGCTGGCCGACTTCCCGGAACCGGAGGAGCAGAACGTCGACTTCCTGGCGTGCGTTCGCAATCGGCAGAAGTTTGCACTCAACGAGATAAATGGCCACCGCTCTTGCACCATCGTGAACATGGGTGCCGTGGCACTCCAGCTGAACCGGACGCTGGAGTTCGACCCGGTTAACGAACTGTTCGTGAACGATGAGGAAGCAAACCGCCTGGTGAATCAACCCATGCGCGCACCGTGGACGATATAAGTAATATACCGAAATACAATAATGAAAGATCGTATGAAACATTTACAATATATAGTAGTTACCCTGTGCCTCCTACTGGGAATCAACACGGCACAGGCGCAACTTCCGGCGGGAAGAAGCAAAGCAACGGTCATCGCCGATGCACTGGCCCAACTACCGGCAAGCACGCAAAAACAGTACAACGAGTTGATGGCAGACCTGGTCAGCACCGGCGAAGAGGGAATGCTGGACCTCGTAGGCAGAATGTACCCCCCGGGAGACCAGAGCAACGAAACGCTCGAATTTGCCATCACGGGATGGACGCATTACGTGGCAAATGACCCGGCTGCCCGTGAAATGACCGCCAACGCATTCGAGAAAGCGCTGAAGCAACCCTTGGACAAGGAGGTGAAAGCTTTCGTGGTGCGCCATCTGCGGACGATCGCCACGGACAGCAACGTGGAAATGCTAGCCTCCCTGCTGGGTGATGACTACCTGCTACCGTCCGCGGCCACGGCTCTGGCTTCTATCAACAGCGACAAAGCAAACGAAGCCTTGCTGAACGCCCTTAAAAACAGCCAATCGGAAAGATTGAGCATGCACGTGGTCAACGCGCTAGGGCAAACAGACTACCCAAAGGTCGAGTCGACCCTGTTGGAACTCTTACAACAAAACCCCTCAGGCGAGATGCAACAAGTGCTACTGAACGCGCTGGCCCAAGCAGGGACAAAAGAGTCGGTGAAAGCCATGCGTGCCGCTGCCACGGAGGCCGACTTTAGCTACCAAAAAAACAACGCGACGGCCTCCTACCTCACGCTCTTGAACCAGCTAAGCGCCAGTGAACCGAAGCTGGTCGACAAAGAGGCAAAAAAGCTCTTCACGGCAGCTAAGAAACGAAACCTCCAAGACATTAAGGTCGCGGCAACCAAGTTGCAACTCTCGCTACCCAACGCTAAAACGGAGAAAATCTTGCAAGACGCTATCAAAGATGGGAACCTCACCTACCTGAACGGCGTGCTAAACGCGTTTCCCTTTCACGACGATAAAAAGGCGGTCGCCCTGGTTGAGAAACAGTTTATATCAGCCAAATCGCCAGACCTTCAAGCCACGTTGCTCCACTGGTTATCCAACCACGAGGTGGGTAACATCTTGACCCTTGCCGTCCCATTAACCACCTCCTCTAACCCTATGGTACAGAAAGCGGCTGCCAAAGCGCTGGTAAGGCATGGGGGTGACGATGCCCTGATCGCACTGGCCGCGATGTTGAAGAGCGATAACGATGAGACCGTTGCCATAGGGAAAAGTGCCCTATTAACGTTCAAGGGCGATATGGCCAACACCCTAGTCTCCGTATTTGAGATGAGTGGTGACGAGGGCAAAAAAGCGATCCTGGAGCTGATTGCAGCACGTAAAATGGAGAACCAGTACAACCTGGTGTTTAACCAGATGTTTACCAACAACGCAACGGTGATAACCGCGGCGGCCAACACGCTGAAGGCGGTGGCGACCGATAAAAACTTGAACGACCTGTTCACGCTACTGGAACAACCGGGACAAACAGAAATCCCCGCGCTGCAACAAGCCATTAACACTGCGCTCTCCTACCTCCCGGCCAATCAACAACTGGAAACGGTCACGGGCCACATGAAGCGTTCCGTGAACAAACACCTCTACTACAGTGCACTGGCTAACAGTGGATCTCAAGAGGCCCTGAAGACCATCGCGGAAGCGTACAGTCAGGCGACAGGCGCAGAAAAAGAGGCCGCTTTTAACGCGCTGGCCTCCTGGAAATCATTCCACGTAACCTACTCGCTCCTGGACATCGCCCGTGCAAGCAATGACAAAACGGAGCTGGAAAAAGTGACCGACGCACTGATTCCCATCATCCGCAATTCGGGAGAAACGGGAGCTATCAAGTACCTCTACGCCCGCGAAGCCATGCAGTTCGCACAAAACGACCAGCAGAAGAACCAACTGATCCAACTCATGGGAACCACTGGTCACTACCAGGCAATGCTTTTCGTGGCACCGTTCATGGATCAACCGGCCACAAGCGAAGCGGCCGCGATGGCGGCCATGACCATTGCGCTAGCTAACCCCTCCTTCGCGGGAGAAGAGACGGCCGCGATCTTGAACAAGGTGAGCAAAACGCTTTCCAACCCCGATGCTGATTACCAACGCCAATCCATCGCCAAGTACCTATCCGAAAACCCATTGGGGGGAGGGTTCGTCTCCCTGTTTAACGGAAAGAACCTAGATGGCTGGAAAGGGTTGGTAGAAAACCCCATCAAACGGGCTAAAATGAACGAGAGAAAACTGGCAACCGCCCAAAAAGAGGCCAATGAAGAGGCAGCCAGGGACTGGCAAGTGGAAGGGGGTTGTATCGTGTTCGATGGGACCGGGTTCAATAACCTCTGCACGGAAAAGCAGTACGGTGACTTTGAAATGTTAATCGACTGGAAACTGTTCCCGGGTCCCGAACCCGATGCCGGCATTTACCTCCGCGGAACCCCGCAAGTACAGATATGGGATACGGCCCGGGTTCACGTGGGTGCACAGGTCGGATCTGGTGGGCTCTACAACAACCAGCAAAACCCGAGCAAGCCGTTAAAAGTGGCCGACCAGAAGGTGGGCGAATGGAACACGTTCCGTATCCGGATAATTGGGGATAGGGTTTCGGTTTGGCTAAACGGCGAATTGGTGACCGACAACGTGATCCTAGAGAACTACTGGGATCGGAGCCAACCTATCTTCCCGGTTGAGCAAATCGAGCTGCAAGCCCATGGCAGCAAGGTAGCTTACAGGGACATCTACATCAAGGAAATTGAACGGGTGCAACCTTATACCCTGTCTAAAGAGGAAGAGAAAGAGGGCTTCACGGTACTCTTCGATGGGACCCATATGCACCACTGGACGGGAAACACCACCGACTACTTCATCGAAGATGGGGTCATGGTCGTGGAGCCAAAAAGCAACAGTAGGGGCTGGACACGTAACCTCTACACGAAAGAGCAGTACGATAACTTCGTGTTCCGTTTTGAATTCATGCTCACCCCCGCCGCGAATAACGGGCTAGGTATCCGCACCTCCACGGAGGGAGATGCCGCGTACGTGGGTATGGAACTACAAATCCTGGATAATGAAGCGCCCGTTTACGAGAAGCTTCAACCCTACCAGTACCACGGTTCGGTATACGGTGTCATTCCCGCGAAACGGGGCTACCTGAAGCCGATTGGAGAATGGAACTACCAAGAGGTCATCGCGAATGGAGACCGCATAACCGTTATCTTGAACGGGGCAACCATCGTCGATGGGGACATACGTGAAGCCTCCAAGGATGGGACCATGGACGGAAAAGAGCACCCCGGGCTACTCAATGAATCGGGACACATCGCCTTCTTAGGGCACGGCTCAAAACTGAAGTTCAGACATATACGGGTAAAAAGGCTGTAAGGAAAGTATACTGAAACATATAAAATTAATAAAATAATCGTATGAAACCGACATGTTTAATTAAAACACCCTTGAGAATGAAAATTTGACGGGGAGGAATTATCCCGCTCACGCTCCTTTTTATTAGCTTTATCCCGTCTG
>JAMNYO010000007.1 GCA_023622765.1 Bacteroidota bacterium
GACGCTATCGGCAAGCGGCGCGATGGCATGAGTAGCAACGATGAGCGAGAGCAGACGCTGAATCAGCTGCTGACCGAGATGGACGGGTTTGATAGCAAGAAGGGGGTGGTCATCCTGGCGGCGACGAACCGACCTGAGAGCCTGGATAAGGCATTGCTGAGGGCGGGACGATTCGATCGGCGTATCCAGATGGAACTACCCGACCTGCAGGGGCGGAAGGCGATACTGGAGGTGCACCTTAAGAAGGTGAAACACGAGGAGATAGATATCGACCTTGTGGCACGGGCCACGGCGGGTTCCTCCGGGGCGGATTTGGCCAATATCGTGAACGAGGGCGCATTGAGGGCGGTGCGAATGGGACGTGACATGGTAATGACAGAGGATCTGGAGGAGTCGGTGGAGACGGTCATCGCCGGTGCGCAGAAGAAGGGGATGGTTATCTCCGAAACGGAAAAGAAGGTCATCGCTTACCACGAGATCGGGCACGCCATGGTGGCTGCCAAGCAGACTAACTCCGCACCGGTGCACAAGATCACGATTATCCCCCGAACATCAGGCGCGCTGGGGTATACCATGCAGGTTGATGAGGGCGAACAGTACCTGATGAGCCGCGAAGATCTGTTCAACCGGATCGCGACCCTCACCGGTGGCAGAGCGGCGGAAGACAAGTACGGCATGATGGCGTTGGAGACGGTAAACAACGCGTACCTAGGTGGGGATTCTTCCCTTGCCTGTTCTGATGAGACCGCGGCCGATATCGACAAAGAGGTGCACCGCATCATCAACGAGGCACACGATAAAGCGCGGCAAATCATCACGGATAACCTGGACAAAATGCACGAGGCGACCAGCTTCCTGCTCGAGAAGGAGACGATCACGGGCGAGGAGTTCATGAAGATCCTGAATGATGCATCAACGGAATCGGCTGGGTCAATTAACAACGCCACTAAGGGTTCATAATTTAACTTTTCCTGAACTGTAGCGGGGTCATGCCGGTGTGCTGTTTGAAGAAGCGACCGAAAAAGGAGGGGTTAGGGAAATTTAACTCCTCCGATATTTGCAACGCAGTAAGCTCGGTTGCTTTCAATAACCTCTTCGCCTCTAATATAACCATCTCGTTGATCCAGCTGCTTGCTGGGTGACCCGTGACCTCTTTGATGGTCATGGAGAGGTATTTCGGACTGAGACATAGCTTGTCGGCGAAGAAAGTCACCTGGCGTTCTTTTTGGAACGACTCGAACAGCAGTTTGAAAAAATCATCCGTGATAGCCTCTTTTCTTGACTTATCGGTTACCGTGGGGGGTACCGATACCGAGAAATGCGACATGATATCCATTATTAGGGCGTAGATAAGGGCTTCGGTTCGTTTTTCATGAAAATGGTTGTTCTCTGCATTGTGCGATTTGGTCACGAGTGTACGCAGATCGATTAAATCGCGTACTGCCTCTGCGCTTACCGTGCGCACGGGATCGGTTCTTATCCGCTTCAACAACTTGAAATCTTTAGGTAGTGGTAGCTTGATAACGTAGTCGGTGGAAAGGAAAAGGCTCTCCAGGGACAGGTCGTCCGTACGCTTCACCAGCGTGAATATCTGCCCCGGCGTGTAGAGGTGGATGGAGTTGGGTTTCAAGGTGTATTCCCGGTGGTTCTGCCTAATGGTGGCCTCTCCTTTCAAGCATACCATGAAGATGAACCCGCTAAAGAAAAACGGCTCCTCAAACGACTGTCCTTTGATGATCTCCGAGGAGCTCTTCAAAACGAAATTCTTGGTCGAGAAGGAGTCGGAAAAAACCGTCAACTCCTCCCCACGTGATTTTCTACCGTTGCGGCTATGCCAGTGCATGTTCTGTTTACTCTTGTTGATGTTTACTCTCAAGATGGAACGAGCTTGAAAGTGAAAAACTTGTGCGTAAAAGGCAATCTACAAGTAAAACAAGGATTGGCCATTTTTGTTTTGTCGGATATTGTTTCTTACCTTTAGCGGTAATTTGTCAATGTGCGGTGATCAGGTACTTTGATGGGCTGTCGATAACCCTTTCATGTTCAAAGAGGTGAATGTAATATACCGGTAAAGCAATTAACAATTAACAATTAACAATTAACGTTAAGTGATATGATGAAAAATAAAATGAACTTGTTAGCCGTAGTTTTCGGGCTGTTGTTGGTCAACTACGCATGCGTGGAAAATCGAGAGACAGATGTCACAAAATCTGATGAGTATTATGTGGCCGCCTATATATGGCCATCCTGTCACGATGATTCGTTAGGAAGGGTAAAGTTATGGGCGGATGGAACCGGTGAGTGGGAGGTGATTAAAAAGGGTAACCCGAGGTACGAGGGACATTACCAGCCCCGTCAACCGCTATGGGGATACGAGCTAGATAACGACCCGG
>JAMNYO010000145.1 GCA_023622765.1 Bacteroidota bacterium
GGCACCGTAGCACCTCGCGATAAAGTACCTGGGCTGTATGACGAACAAGGGTACATGTGGAAAGGAGTTACGGAAATATACGTTCACGCATCAGCTGAAGGAGAAGAGATTCGCACCATCACCCATTCGGCAGCGAAACGCATTCGAGAACTTGAGTTTTTCACCAGCAATGAATTAAAAGAGCTGATTGAGAAGGAGGGGATTGTAGTTATCAGCTACCGTCCTTTATTGGAATTACAGAGAAAAGAAACAGAACATCAATGAAAGCACTGAAAATCATAGGAGTATCGCTTATCGTTTTGATTGTCGCCCTCACTCTCTACGGTTACAGCAATGTGCGCGACCGTCATCGAGGATATTGCGTCGACTTGACAATAGAGAACAAGGAACCCGGCGTCATGCGTGCCGGCTTTGCAGCGGTCACCATTACCCCGAAGTACTTTGAACCATGGAACGATGTGGATAGCAATGCACGTTACGAACCCGATAAAGGAGACACGTATGAAGACCTGAACGGGAACGGGAAATTCGACACCTACTGGATCGCCGGTTTTGGCAACAAGGTAGCTGCCCAGGGTGTACATGACGACCTATGGGCGCGGACTATGGTGCTGGATGACGGCAATACCCGCCTCGCCTTAGTGTCAGTAGACGTGATCGGTATGTTTCACCCGATGGTCATCGACATCCGGGAGATGGTGCCGGAAGAAGCAGGTATCACCTACCTGGTAATCGCGTCCACCCATACCCATGAAGCTCCTGACATGTTAGGTCTTTGGGGTGAATCGCCCTTCAAGAGCGGGGTCAACAAAGAGTGGAAAGAGTACGTGAAGAAGCGGGTAGTTCAATCTGTCATGGAGGCTGTTGAAGTATTGCGTCCGGCCTATTTCCGTTTCTCACAAAACCTCACGGAAGGAGGGGTAACGCTGCAAGACACCCGTGAACCTTACATCTTTGACGAAGGCCTACGGATGATGCAAGTGATGGATGCCGAAACCTCTCAAACACTCGGCACACTCATTCAATGGGCCAATCATCCCGAAACATTATGGAGCAGGAACCTGCTCATCTCTTCCGATTTTCCCCACTACCTCAGGGAAGCTGTCGAGAAAGGAGTCTATCACGGAGACAGCCTTATTAAAAAGGGAATTGGAGGTGTTGCCCTTTACGTGAACGGTGCAGTTGGCGGATTGATGACTACCCATGCATCAACGGAAGTTGCCGATCCCTTCAGTGATACGGTCTACGTGGCACCATCGTTCGATAAGGTCCGTGCGCAAGGTGATACCCTTGGATTGATCATACTCCGCACGATGGAAGAAAATAGCGTTGAGGTAAAGAAGGCCGGTATCAACCTGCGTGCTAAGACGTTCGATCTTCCCCTGAAGAATCGCCTGTTTCAGCTTGCCGCCGCGATCGGGATAATGAACGCGGATATGACCGGGTGGATGAAAAAGCGCACCGAGGCGGCCGTGTGGAGTATCGGTCCAGCCAGTTTCATCACCTTCCCGGGAGAGCTCTATCCGGAAATTTTAAATGGAGGGGTGGTAGCCCTGCCCGGTCGGGATTTTCCCATAGACCCGCAAGAAACACCTCCCCTACGCGAACTAATGCCGGGGCTGTTCCGTTTTGGTATCGGCCTGGCCAATGACGAGATTGGCTATATCATCCCCAAGAGCCAGTGGGATGTAGAAGCACCGTATGTCTACGGGGATAAGCCCTATTACGGTGAGCAGAACTCGCTTGGCCCGGAAACGGCACCGCTTTTGTATAACGAGTTGCGACAACTGTTAAAGGAGTTACCGAATAGCCCCGATGCACGCGAAACGACAATATCACAGTAACTTTGAATGAACATTAAACGATAATAAAGTATGAAACCTTTTTCTATGGCAGCTTTGATAGTAGTAACGATGCTATCCTGTAGTCACCGCCTCGTCGAAGCGGATTATAAATCGACCGACGGGTTACACACGTATGACCAGTCATCAGCACGCCATAAATATGCCCGCAGTACCGATGGTGGGGAAACCTGGAGGATAGAAGACGCTTTTGAACAGGGGCAAACGGCTTGGGGAAATGATCACAGCATCGCTGCCGACAAGGCGGAAATGCCGGTGGCTCTGAAAACAGCGGTGGAAAACTGTACCAGTCCCGGCTTTATCCTTACTTTCGTCCGCCACAACAACAACGATGGGCCTACCCATTTTTATTACTCGATGAACAGAGGGAGTGAATGGTCGGGACCCTACTCCTTTCCGGATTTAGGTACGGCGGGAATAGCAAACCGCACCGACTATATTGTGGAGAGCAACCATGAAATCAGCCTGTTCCTCAC
>JAMNYO010000134.1 GCA_023622765.1 Bacteroidota bacterium
ACATGTTTCATAACAACAGCTCTTTGTAATTATAACTAAACTCAGACGCTGCAAATATAGCCATTTGCCGGGTTAAGATGTTCGCAAATCGTAAAAATATTTTTCAAATCGTGTAAAAAGAAACATGATTTGACAACCCTTTCATCTTTTTCAATTTTGTTGAAAAAGATGTCAAAAATGAAATAAAGTTTGTAACTTCGCCGCCGTAGAGCAAAGTGGAGCTAAGAGGTAGTTGTAACTGATTGCGCGTGCAATGTCTACCCTCTGATTTTTCTGCTACGTTTTTTTTATCGTTAAATAATAGATTGACTGAACCTCGAATCGTTTGTTTGTGACTGTTCATCAATGGTAAATTATTTAGAATTATTTCAAATGGGTCGTTTTTGATTAAAATATGTTATGGAGCATAACAAAACTCTTTTTAATTAAACTATTAACCTCTATTTTTGCGTTAAAATGAATGAGTTGTCAGTTAAAGATAAAAAGAGTTTCTTTGAAAGCGATTTCCCGGGAATTAAACGCTTCTGTTGCAATGGTATCGCTTGTTCTGAATGGTAAGAAGAATATGTATAAGATTCAAACACTTTACAATAATTATAACATCGTATGAAAAAACAAATTACGTTCATGAAAGGAGTGGTCTGGGCACTGGCTGCCTTTTTACTCGTGCTGGTATCGTGCGACAAAGATGATCAGAAGGGTACAGGTACCGAGTACGATCCCAGTAAGCCGATACAACTGACCACCTTTTACCCCGATTCCGGTATCTACCTGGAACAGGTGATGTTGGAGGGATCTAACTTCGGTACGGATCCGGAGAAGATCAGGGTCTACTTTAACAGCAAGAAGGCAGCCGTGATTGGATCGACCGGTAAGAGGATGTACGTGCTTGCACCCCGCTTACCCGGGGACACCTGCATTATCTCCGTGGCTATTGGGAACGACTCACTGGTGTACGACAAGACTTTCCGGTACTTCTCGTCGGTCACGGTAAACACCATCGCCGGGAATGGGAATCAAGATGATTATCAAGATGGGGACCTCTCTCAATCGATTCTGCAACCCCGCTACATTTGCGTGGATAATGAAGACAATATCTTCATCACCACCAGGGGGCCTTATGAATTTGGTGGACATAATGGACACATGCATATCGTTAGGATAGACGAAGAGAACAACGAGCTGATCACTATCATGAGAGATGTCACGGCGAATATTCCAGCGGTAGATTTAGAAACGGGAATCGTGACTATCTTGACCGAAACAACGGTTGGCTCGTTCATCTCCCTTGACCCCAAAGAGATGTGGGCCCCCAGGTTCCGTGAAATGAAATGGCCACCCGATGGTGACAGACCCGGTGAAGGCTATAAACATAGCGTAGTAGTGAACCCGGTTGATGGCTATGTTTACACCCGTTATTATCACGGGCATATCGTGAAAATGGATCCCAGGACTTACGAGGTGGAAACCATTTTTAAAACGGAACAGGGAGACAGCTACGGGCTAACATTCACCCCGCTTGAACCCAATATTTTATACATATCGTTCTGGGGTAACTCCGGCGTGAACGCGAACAGCATTTGCAGCATCGACGTATCTAACCCACAGAACTCGTTTAAAAAACTATCGGGTTCCACGAGTGGGGGGCATAGAGACGGCCCCTTAGAGGTATCCCAGTTCCGCAACCCCAGTCAAATCTACAGCGATGCCGACGGCAATATTTACGTTGCGGATTGCAGCAACCACTGCATCCGACGAATCACCCCTGAAAAAATGGTGGAAACGGTTTTAGGAATGCCCGGTACGGCAGGATGGCGGGATGGCGGCAAAGCAGAAGCCCTGTTCAATCTACCGCGCGCGTTGCCGCGTACTTACACCTCAATGAAAACAACACCTATAATATAAAGCAGATGAAACGTATAACATGTATAGTATGGTTGCTCCTCGCGGGATATTTTCTCTTACCCGCGCAGCAACGCTCTTTCCTGATGGAGGGGATGGTCCACGATGAAACGGACACGCCGCTACCGGGCGTTACCGTTTACCTTAGAGATAAAATTAGCGTGGGAACTACTACCAACGCCGACGGTAAATTCAGCATTCGTGCCTCCAGGGGGGATATGATCGTCTTCTCGTTCGTTGGTTACGAGCGCATCGAATACCTGGTAACCGAAGAGAAAAAAGATATCGAGATAAAGTTCACGGAAGCAGCCCAGGAGTTAGACGAGGTAATCGTCACGGGGTTGGGTAGTCAACGGAAGATATCCACCGTGGCATCGGTGACTAGCGTGGATGTGAGCGAACTGCAAACACCCGCCTCATCCGTGGCAAACCTGTTGGGTGGACGAGTGGCCGGGGTAATCTCGATGCAAACGAGCGGGGAGCCCGGGAAAAACATCTCTGAGTTCTGGGTACGCGGTATCGGCACGTTCGGGGCCAACGCCAGCGCCCTCGTCTTAATCGACGGACTGGAAGGGGACATCAACACCATTGACGCCGCCGATATTGAAAGCTTCTCGGTACTGAAGGACGCCTCCGCCACGGCCGTTTACGGCGTACGCGGAGCCAACGGTGTGGTGCTGGTTACTACCAAACGGGGACAGGTGGATAAGCTGAGCATCACGGGGCGTGCCAACTTCTCCGTTTCCCGGTTAAAAAGGGTGCCCGAATACCTCAGGGCGTTTGAATACGCGAAGTTAGCAAACGAGGCAAGGGTAGTTCGAGGGGACGCCCCCATCTACACCGATGTGGAATTAGACATTATCCAAGACGGTTCCGACCCCGACCTCTACCCCGACATCAGTTGGCAAGAGCAGGTGTTACGAGACCAATCGCTCACCCAATCCTATTACGTCAGCGCCCGAGGAGGTGCCAGGGTGGCCCGCTATTTCCTTAGCTTGGGCGCAAGCATCGAGTCGGCCGCCTACAATTACGATAAAAGCAGCGTGTACGCTGCCAACACGGGATACAACACCTACAACTACCGGACGAACATCGACCTTGAGCTATCCCCATCTACCACGCTCTACTTTGGGACAGATGGTTTCCTCTCTATCCAAAACAACCCCGGCGTGGCAAGCACCGATTACATTTGGTACGCGCAATCCAACCTGAACCCCCTTCTATTACCGATACGGTATTCAAACGGTCAGTTGCCGGCCACATCAACGACCGCTTCGTTGCGGTCGCCAATGGTGATGATCAACCACATGGGGCGGCGTAGCGATCAACAATACAAGGGAAAGTTCACGCTTTCGCTGGATCAAGATCTCTCCATGATCCTCCAAGGCCTAAGGATTAGGGCACAAGGGGCTTACGACCTCTACAGTAACTTCTCAGAAAATAGAAGCATTCAACCATCGCTCTTCCAAGCCGTTGGACGCGACCAATATGGAAAGCTAATCACCATTGAAAGGGTGAAAGAGGGCGGGATCTCGTATGGAAAATCCACCGACCAATTCCGAAAGTATCACTTTGAAAGCACGCTCAACTATGACCAGGTGTTCGCGGATGATCACCGCGTCTCCGGGCTAATTTACTATTACCTGAGCGATCAGAAGTGGGCAAGCGAAGGAACCAACAACCTTAGCGCCATCCCGCTCCGGTACCAGGGGGTGTCGAGCCGATTCACCTACGGTTTCCGCGATACCTACATGGTGGACTTAAACTTCGGCTACACCGGTTCCGAAAACTTCCAGCCGGGACGCCAATACGGCTTCTTCCCCTCCGTGGCCGTGGGATGGGTACCCTCCAACTACGACTTCATGAAAGACGGGCTACCATGGATTAGCTTCCTCAAGTTCAGGGGATCGTACGGCACGGTGGGAAACGACCGCATCAGCTCCAGGAGATTCCCCTACCTCACCATGGTCAATAGAGGCTCCGTGGGTCCCTGGGGGTCGGCTGGCGTAGAAAGCATCACCGAAGCGACCATCGGGGCTGATAACCTCCAATGGGAGAAAGCGCTCAAGGCAAACTTAGGGATTGAAGCCAACTTCATTAAAAACAAGTTACAGGTGGTGTTCGATGTCTTCAACGACCAACGCGATGGTATCTTTATGGAGCGAGTGCAGATACCCGACTACGCCGGTCTGGTCACCATGCCATTCGGTAACGTGGGCAAAATGAAGAGCTACGGGGCGGACGGGAATGCCAGTTTCACCCACGCGTTCAACAAAGAGACCTCATTCACCGTGAGGGGCAACTTCACCTACTCCAAGAATAACGTGCAAAACTGGGAAGAGGCCAACCCCAAGTACCCGTATCAAGAGGCATCGGATTACCCGCTGGGCACCATTCGGGGATACCAAGCCATCGGTTTATTTAAAGATTGGGATGACGTGAGAAACAGCCCGGCACAATTTGGGAGACTGATGCCGGGAGACATCAAGTACCGGGACGTGAACGGTGACGGCGTTATCAACTCAGACGACCGGGTTCCCCTCTCCTACAGCACCTACCCCTTGCTGATGTACGGCTTTGGGGGAGAATTTAGGTACAAGGACATTACCGTGGGCGTGCTGTTTAAGGGAACAGGGAAAACCGACTTTTTCCACGTGGGTAATGGAAACGGCACCGGGTACGTCCCCTTTTACCAAGGGGTTAACGGCAACGTGCTCACCATTGCCAGTGACCCGAACAACAGGTGGATACCCAAGGAGTATGCTCTTGCGAACGGGATTGACCCCGCGCTGGCGGAAAACCCGAACGCGCGCTTCCCGCGACTCACCTACGGCTACAACGAGAACAACTCGCAACTGTCGGACTTCTGGAAAGGAGACTCAAGGTACCTGCGACTGCAAGAGGTTACCATCAACTACAACCTGAGGAACCCGTTCCTGCAAAAGATGAGGGTGCAATCCATCGATTTTCAATTGGTAGGTAGCAACCTGCTGGTGTGGGATAAGGTGAAGCTGTTCGACCCGGAACAGGCGCAACGGAACGGGGAGGTTTACCCGATCCCCACCACCTACACGTTACAAATGTATATCAACCTGTAAACATACTGCTTTATGAAGTCATTGAATAAAATATATATCACGTTGCTTGGGGCGTTGCTGTCCCTACTCGTTCTCTTCTCCTCGTGTAAGGATTTGCTTAGCGTGGACAACTACTTTAGCGACGAACTGAAGCTGGATTCGGTGTTCGCGCAAAAACGATACGTGGAAGCCTACATGTGGGGAGCCTCTAGCCTGTTCCCCGACGAAGGGAATATACTACAGGATCAGCATACACCCGGTCCCCTGGCTACCGACGAGGGGTTCACCAGCTTTTGGACATCGCACAACTATAACGGGATGCGCTTCGTACTGGGCGAGATCAACGCGAACTCCATGCACTCGTTCCGCGGGGTGTGGGGCAACATGTACAAAATCATTCGTAAGTGCAACACCATACTGGCCCGCATCGACGAGGCTGCCGACATGACGACCAAGGAGCGATTCGAAATTATAGGGTACACCCGCTTCATGAGGGCATACGCCTATTACAACATCCTGATGGATTTTGGTCCTCCCATCATCTTGGGAGACAAGATCATTGAATCTAACGCGGCATTAGAGGAGTACGATCGCCACAGGAGCACCTATGATGAAGCGGTAGAGTACATCTGTAGCGAGTTGGAGGCTGCTGCCGAACTGCTGCCCTACACGGTACCGCTAATGGAGTTCGGACTCCCCACCAAGGGGGCCGCTTACGGGTTGGTAGCCCGGGTACGGCTTATTCATGCCAGCCCCCTCTATAACGGGGGAGGGGTAGCCCGATCCTACTTTGGCAACTGGAAACGATCAATCGATGGCGAGCTGTACGTTTCACAAACGTACGATGAGTCACGTTGGGCACTGGCCGCCGCCGCGGCCAAACGGGTAATGGAGATGGAAAACTCGGGTATACCCATGTACAGGCTACACACGGTGCAAGCCGACTCCGAAACCCCCGCCCTGCCGGAAGGCGTTACCTCCGACCCGGACTACTACAACGAGTGGCCCAACGGTGCCGCGGGCATTGACCCCTATCGCTCCTATTCCGAAATGTTTAACGGTGAAGCGGTTATCCCGGTGAACCCCGAGTACGTATGGGGGAAGAGAAGCGGGGCCATCCGCGATAACACCCGGATGTCGTTCCCCCAGCGCTTAGATGGGTGGAACGGTATGTGTTTGACCCAAAAGGTGGTAGATGCGTTCTCCATGGTCGATGGACGTTCCATCAACAACTCCAGCGACATCTACCCCTATAACGAGACCGATTTCTCCAAAAACGTGCAAACCTTCTCCGGGTACCGCTTAAATGCCGGCGTGAACAACATGTACGTGAACCGGGAAGCTCGTTTTTACGCTTCAGTAGGATTTAGCGAATGTTTCTGGCCCATGACCTCCTCCACCTCTTCGGGGTATTACAACCAAACCATCACCTACTACTACAACTCCCCGAACGGTAAGGGCGGTGTCACCACGGCTCAAGACTATCCCATCACGGGTTACGTGCTGAAAAAGTTCATACACCCCTCCGACTCGTGGGGAGGTACCAACGCGAGAAGGATGGATAAAGGATTCCCCATCATTCGGTATGCCGAGATACTGCTCTCGTACGCGGAGGCGCTGAACAACCTTACCACGGCACATACCGTGGAAATAGGTGACCAAACGGTTACCCTGTCCCGTGACATGGAGGAGATTAAAAAGGCGTTCAACCAGGTACGCTACCGTGCCGGACTACCCGGGATGAATGGAACGGAAGATGCCGAAAAGGTACAACAGATGATCGTTGACGAACGGTTCGTGGAGTTCCTGTTCGAGAACCGCCGTTACTACGACGTGCGAAGATGGGGCATTTACGAAGAGGTAGAGAGCGTTCCCATCAGGGGTATGAACGTGGAGGGGACCAAGGAGGTGTTCTACACCCGGGTTATCCCCAACACTGCCCGCATTGGCTCGCGCATCGTCAACAAAAGACTCAACTGGCTACCCATACCCCTCAACGAGGTAAGGCTGCTGCCATCATTGGATCAAAACCCCGGATGGGAAGAGTAACTAGTCATGTTAAACCGAGATATAAAGATAAAATAATCGTATGAAACGAGCAGAACAACTATTCTCGTACAAGAAAATGATTAAAAGCGAGTTCCATATGATACCTTTAAAAATAAACGTTTTAATCATATGAAAACAAGACATCATAGAAAGAGCTTAGGAATAGCTCTGTCAATGCTCCTTCTCCTCGCTTTTACCGGATGCGACAGGGATGAAGTATTCGAGCGTGAACAGTATAAAAATGTTTTCGCACTGATTAGCGAAAGCGACAACGTGTCGAGAAAATATCATAAGCTGGGAGAGGAGTCGATTGGTTACGTGGCCGCCTCGCTGGGGGGCACCAACCCCACCACCAAGGACATCGTGGTGACCCTGGTAGAAGACCCATCGTTATTAGACGACTTCAACCGTACCAATTACGACACTGATGTATCGAAATATGGGAAACCGCTCCCGCAAGATAAATACGACATCGATAGCTACCGGTTTACCATCCCGGCAGGGGAGATCAACGGCCGTCTTCCCATCCGAATTCGCCCTGACGGGCTCTCCCCCGACACCGCCTACTTTATCTCGTTAAGGGTGGAGTCGCACTCTTCCTACGAGGTTAACCCCGATAAAAGTTACCTGCTTTACCGGGTGAGGACGAAAAACTATTGGGCGGATGCTAGCGGGAACACCAACTACTCGATGCGAGCCAAGCTAAGAGTTGCAGGCTCCGCAAGTGAACTGGAGATGCCGGGAACCAAAGTGATGCATCCACTCACGAAAAATAGCGTACGCGTTATGGCGGGAAACGAAACCTACGAATCGAACACTAACGTGTTCAACAGGTTCGCGATCGTGCTGACAATAGGTGACGACAACAAGGTGACCATTTCGCCCTACGGGAACATCGAAGTGGGCCAAGTGGATGGCGACAGCCAATTCCCGAACACCTTCTTTATCGAGGATGACGGGTTTAAAACCTATAAAACGTTTCTGCTTCGCTACAACTACAAGAATGGCAACACGGTATACGAAATGAAAGAGGAACTAAGGATGGAATTCGATGCTGACCAAGAACAACAAGAGTGAGCGATTACCAGATGAAATTAGAAACTTAAAGAGAACCATTACAATGAAAACGAAATACTTACTATATCCCCTCGCTCTCCTGTTGATCGCAATGATCGCGGGATGCGACGACTACGCGCAGAAGCCGGTTCAAGAGAACATTTACGTGAATCAAAAGGAACTTGACCTTTTCGTGGGTGAAACCGTTCAACTCACGGCCAGTCCCACCGATGGAACCTACACCTACACCTGGTCCAGCGACAACCCGGAGGTGGCTACCGTCACCGCGAACGGCCTGGTAGAGGCAGTGGGAGAAGGGTTTGCCAACATCATCGTGAAAAGCGGGGAGCTTTCCACGAAGGTACCCCTCAACGCTATCATTCGGATACCCCTGGAAGATGTTATCATTAGCGAAACCTTAGTCGAGCTCTATGTTGGGAACAAGAAAACCATCCTGGTCACGTTCGTGCCCGAAAACGTGAACGATATCCCCGCGTACAGCTGGCGATCCGAAGATCCTGCCATTGCATCCGTTGACCTAAACGGTGAAATCACGGCCGTTGACGAAGGGATAACCCACGTCGTCTACAAGATCGGCGATTTCGAGAAGAGGATAAAAGTAGACGCGGCCACGACCCGCGCATTCAAGGGACCACACGTGCTCTCAGCGGCAGCCCCCTACGTGCTTATGGCAGCCGACTTTGATTTCGGCGGACCAGGTGTCGCATTCTATGATGTTGATGATTACGACTCTTCGGGCCAAAACGGCAACTACCGTAGGAGCAACGGTGATGACACCAGCACCGGAGTCGATATCGAGGGGTGGGGCAACAACGTGGGATGGACTAACCCGGGTGAATGGTTGCTGTACACCATAGAGGTGCAAGACGCGGGCAAATACCTGGTGGAGGTGCAAGTGGCGGTTCCTGGTAGCGGTAGCTTCCACCTCGAGTTGGACAACGTGAACTTTACCGGTACCATAGGTGTGCCAAACACCGGGGGATGGGGTGCATTCATCTGGCTCGCTACCCCGAAAGATAAGCTAACGGTCAACCTCACCAAGGGGAGACATAAAATCAAGTACTACTTCGAGGGAGGCCATAATTTCAGGGCGTTCAGGTTCACGAAACAGTAGACAACAGAGGAAATGTTTAAAAAATGGCAAGAAGTGGTTAAAATGAAATAAAATCACTATCTTTACCGCCATGCAAATAACATTACGGAACTATCAGCAAGTGGCAGTAAAAAATTGTCGTACGCTCTTAACTTGCCGATTTTCATGCTGCATTTTTTAATCATTAATATAAAACGAAATGAAAATGAAACATCTGTTATACCCCCTCGCGTTCCTGTTTATCGCGATGATTGTCGGATGCGAAGAAGAGGTGCCAAAGCCAAAACATGAGAACATCTACGTGAATCAAGCGAGACTAGACCTGTTCGTGGGAGAATCCGTGCAAATCACGGCCAGTCCCACCAATGAAGACTTCACCTGGTCCAGCGATAACAGGGAAGTAGCCACCGTTACCGCGAACGGGCTGGTAAAGGCCGTTGGAGAAGGGGTTGCCAACATCATCGTGAAAAGCGGCGAGATTTCCAGGGAAATACCCATCACAGCCATCACGCGGATTCCCCTGGAAGATGTTATCTTTAGCGAAAATGAGGTTGAGCTGTTCATCGGATTTAAGAGAACCATCCAGGTTACGTTCGTGCCCGAGAACGTGAACGACCTCCCCGACAGCTACAGTTGGAGTTCCGAAGACCCCTCCATCGCTACTGTTGACCCATTCGGCGAAATCAAAGCCGTTGGCGAAGGGATCACCTACATCGTTTACAAGATTGGCGATATCGAGAGAAAGATAAAGGTAGACGCGGCCATAACCCGCCCGTTCAAAGGGCCACACCTGCTTTCCGCGGCGGCGCCCTACCTGCTTATGGCGGCTGACTTTGATTTTGGCGGGGAGGGCAACGCGTATCACGATAACGAAGCGACCGACCGAACCGGGCAAGATGGCAACTACCGTAAAAGCAACGGTGACGAATACGGCACCGGGGTGGAAGTCGAGGGAGCCGGTGTCAACATAGGATACACGAACCCAGGAGAGTGGCTGATTTACACCGTGGAGGTGCAGGACGCGGGCAAATACCTGGTGGAAGCGCAAGTAGCGGTTCCCGGTAGCGGCAGTTTCCACATCGAGGTGGACGGTGTGAACGTGACCGGCACCATCGGAGTTCCCAACACCGGGGGATGGGGTGTATATACTTGGGTATCCACCCCTGCTGATAAGCTAACGATCAACCTCACGAAGGGGAAACACAGAATCAAGTATTACATCGAGGGAGGGCACAATTTCAAGGCACTCCGGTTCACGAAGCAGTAGTCGGCAAGGGGAAACCTCATTGATCCCTTTTCAGGTAGATTAATAATCGATGAGTACTCCCAACCGAAGTCAATAGTCTATTCAATTTAGCCGACCCGCCCAACCCCTCTGCGGGGCTGGGCGGGTCGGCTAAAACTATCCGGGAGATGAGCGACCGGGATCACGAAACAAATTAACTACTACATAGCAATGAGAAAAACAGCACATTCCCTATCTCTACGGGCAACCCTTTTCGTAGGGGTAATCCTTCTGATCTTGGGCGTGTCATGTACGCCATCATCTAAACTCCCTTCCAAGGAACTTTCTGCTGCACTGGAGAGCGGTTTCATCACGCCCCCCGACTCCATTCAAACCAGCGTCTACTGGTACTGGATATCGGATCACATCTCCAAAGAGGGAGTGGTAAAAGACCTCCATGCCATGAAGGAGGCGGGAATAAACCGTGCCTTTATCGGCAACATCGGTATTGATGACCTCCCCTACGGCAACGTGAAAGGAGGCGATGAGATACTTGGCCTCTTCCCGGGTAACCGTGCAAGGGCCGCGAGAGATAAAACAGGCCCTGCCACGGCCCACCGAGGAGTTCCAAGATATGAAGGTCGTCGCTTTCCCCTCACCGGGGAACGACTCCCACAGGCTAAGCCACCTGAACGCGACCATAGAGTCGCAACCATCCCTGCAGGGACTATCAAAGATCACGGATCGGGATAACCGTACCGGTATAACCTTCCCCGCCGCTGGAGAGTTCCAACTGCTATTCAAAACGGAAAAGCCCTTTACCGCGCGAAGCCTTACCCTACAGATTACCGAGTCGCCCCTGCACGCGAGAGCTACCCTCGAAGCGAAGCAGGAGGGCGGTGAATATACAACGGTGGCCGAGTTCGAGGTAAACCGCTCCAACACCGCCCTAAACGTGGGGTTCGACCGCTACGCACCGGTAGTCATCACCCTTCCGGAAGCCACCGCGACGGAGTTTAAGCTAACCTTGCGTAACGTGCAACCATCGGCCGGACTGGCAGAGGTACTATTGAGCGCCGTGCCGAGACTGGAAAGGTACAGCGAGAAGACGCTGGCCAAGATGCACCCCACCCCACTCCCCTACTGGGGTGACTACCTCTGGAGGGAGCAACCCGAGCCAAGCGATCAAACACTCATTCTCCAGGGTGAAGAGGTGATCGACCTTACAAGCCAACTCGATGAAAACGGCGTGCTCACCTGGAACGTGCCCGAAGGGGAGTGGACCATCCTGCGCATGGGAATGGCCCCCACCCTCGTCACCAATGCACCCGCCTCACCGGAAGCAACAGGCCTCGAGGTTGACAAGATGAGCAAGAAGTGGGTGAAAGAGCACTTTGACAGGTTCCTCGGGGAGATTTTAAGGAGGATTCCCGAAGAGGACAGAAGATCGTTCAAGGTGGTCGTGCAGGATAGCTACGAGACGGGGGGACAAAATATGACCGATGGCTTCTTGGAAGAGTTTCAAGAACGATACGGGTACGACCCCTTACCCTACCTCCCAGTTTACCAGGGGTTCGTTGTCAACAGCCAGCGTGCATCCGATGCCTTCCTGTGGGACGTGCGGCGCATGGTGGCCGACAAGGTGGCCTACGACTACGTGGGGGGACTCAGGGAGGTGAGCCATCAACACGGGCTCACCACCTGGCTGGAGAACTACGGCCACTGGGGCTTCCCCGGCGAGTTCCTCATGTATGGGGGATATCTGCCGAGTCGAACACCTGCGGGGGACCCGCCTACTCGCGCTACCCGGCCATGATGAAGCAACGTACCGACCGCTTCTTCGCCGAGGGGATCAACAACACCCTGCTGCACGTCTTCATCATGCAGCCCTACGAGGAAAGGAACCCGGGCGTGAACGCCTGGTTTGGCAACGAGTTCGACCGCAAAAACACCTGGTTCTCACAGCTGGACCTCTTTACAAGTTACCTAAAACGGTCCAACTTCATGCTCCAGCAGGGGCTGAACGTGGCCGACGTGGCCTACTTTATCGGAGAAGACGCCCCGAAGATGACGGGGGTAGCCGATCCACCACTGCCCATAGGTTACCAGTTCGACTACATCAACGCCGAGGTGATTATGCGGGATATGGATGTGAAGAACGGGCTGCTTACCTTACCGCACGGTACCCAGTACAAACTGCTCGTGCTACCCAAGCAAGAGACCATGCGGCCCGAACTGCTCGAGAAGATCAAGGAGTTGGTGAACAAGGGAGCCAACGTGCTGGGGCTCGCCCCCACCCGCTCCCCGAGCCTCCAGAATCAGCCCGAGGCCAACAAACAGGTACAGGATCTGGCTGCTGAGCTCTGGGCGAAAGTAGATGGGGAAAACACCAAAGAGGCCAGCTATGGGAAAGGGAGGATCATGAGCGGACTCACCCTGGAAGAGGCGTTCCAGCTGATCGGCTGTATCCCCGACTGCAAGCTCCCGGACGACAACTCCATCCACTACGGGCATAGGGCGTTGGAGGGGATAGACATCTACTTTGTCTCCAACCAAGCCAACGAGGCGAAAGAGATTCAACCGGAGTTTAGGATCACCGGAAAACAACCCGAACTGTGGAATGCCATCGATGGATCGATTCGACTGCTGCCCGCCTACGAACAGAGAGGCGAAGCGACCATGGTGCCGATGAAACTCGCCCCGTATGAAAGCGCGTTCGTGGTGTTCCGTGACAAGGCAACATCGAGCCCCTCTCTGAACCTATCCGATAACTACCCGGAAGAGCAGATCATGGAAGAGCTGCTAGGACCATGGGAAGTACGGTTCGACCCCTCAAGGAGAGGGCCGAGCGAACCTGTCACTTTCCAAGCGCTGCAGGACTGGACTGCCTCAAGCGATGAACAAATAAAATACTACTCCGGTGAGGCTACCTACCTGATCCCATTCACCCTACCCGAAAAACAGGAAGGGGAAACCATCTGGTTAGACCTGGGAAGCCTGACCGCTATGGCCAAGGTGCACGTTAACGGCACCTACGCCGGTGGCGCCTGGACACCCCCCTACAGGGTGAACATCACCGACCAGGTACAAGCGGGAGAGAACCAGCTGGAAGTCACCGTGGTGAACAACTGGATGAACCGGGTGATCGGCGATTTGAAGCTACCGATAGCGAAACGGGAGACGTGGTGCCTCGTGAACCCGTACAACGAGAACAGCCCGCTGCAACCCTCGGGACTATTCGGACCCGTAACGATAAAGAAAATCAACTATTAATACATTTTTGTGAGATTACGCCCCAGCCTGCTGGGGCGTAATCATTCATGAAGTTAGTATATTAACCTGCAAACAGCAACAACCAAATACCACCAAAGATTAAGAACGCGTAACAATATAAACCAATGTGGAAACTGTATAAAATAATAGCCAACCGGATTGCTTTGCCAACAGCGGCCCTCTTTTTCCTGCTGGGAGCGGTAGCCTGTTCCCCTACCCGGCTCGACTCCCTGAAAGTGGAGTACGAGGAGACCCCCTTGGGCATTGATATCGAGAAACCGCGCTTCAGCTGGCAGATGGATTCCCGCCAGCCGGGTATCATGCAACGGGCCTACCAAATTATCGTCACGGACGAAACGGGACGAGAGGTATGGGACAGCGGAACCATCGAGGACGACCGCTCCTTGAACATCGAGTACGCCGGCGAGGCGCTGCAACCCACCACGCGCTACCATTGGAAAGTGAACGTCTGGAGTTACAACGCGGGGAAAGAAAGTGAAAGGGTAGAAAAACCAGGGCAAAAAGATACGGGGCCGGTGGTGACAACGATCGGGTGCTCTATCCCGACTACCTCCCCACCTTCAATATCCACTACACCATCCGGCTGGATGAGGAGAGCGGCTCCACGAAAGCGGGGTTCATTTACGGGGCCAACGACCCCCGCCTCATGAATAAAAACCTGAATATCTACAACCTCCAGAACGAGAAAGATGCCTCCTACGTGGAGGTGGAGCTGGATATATCGGGACTGGAAAACGGGGAGCCCGCCTCTTTGAACATCTACCGGGTAGGGTACGCACCAGGGGACAGCCGGGAGACCCCGCTGCAACGACTGCCCATTCCCACCTCCCTAATCAACCAACAGAACAGGTATGATTCCCATGAGATAACCCTGAAAACCTCCTATAGCGTGACCGAATTCCACCTGGGTGGCAAAGGGAGCGAAGGAAATAACAGGGGTAACGGGGATAACGAGGAAAACAGGGGTAAAGGAGACGAAATGGGTGAAGGAAATACCAACAAGCTGGGCTCGGTGGTTATCAACCCGATAGGCAACAGCTGGGACTACATCTGCTTCCCGCACCTTTGCGAGATTGGCTTCACAGCCCAACCGGGTCAATCGGCCACGTTCTCCCGGGTAGAAGTACGCAACTACCGAGTACCGAATAACGTGCTGTTTTCCATCGCGGAAAACTCCTACTACATCACGGGCGGTGAAACGGGCACGTTTATCACCAGGAACACGGGGAGAAACGCGATGCCCATGCTCCGCACCACCTTCCAATCGCGGCGGCAAGTGATCAATAAGGCGCGCCTCTACGTCACCTCAAGGGGTATCTACGAGGTGTACATGAACGGCAAGCGGGTGGGTGATGACTACTTCAACCCGGGACTCACGCAATACAACAAGCACCACATGTACCAAACCTACGACGTGACGGAGCTCGTTAAACCGGGAGAAAACGCCATGGGGGCCATACTGGGTGAAGGGTGGTGGAGCGGTGCCATCACCTACATGGGGTACCTCTGGAACCTGTTTGGCGACTGCCAGTCGCTCCTGGCCAAGCTGGTCATCACTTACGCCGACGGAACGGAAGAGACGGTGGTATCCGATCCTGACACGTGGCAATACTTCAACGATGGGCCGGTAACCTACGGCAGCTTCTTTCAAGGAGAGGTGTACGATGCCCGAAAAGAGGCCGCGATCGAGGGGTGGTCCAAAGCCTCGTACGACCCTTCGGGATGGAAAAAAGCCGAAGAGGTAAACCCCGAAGGTGTAATTGCCCATGATCGGATGATAGAGCAGAACCGGATGCCTGCCGTGAACGACTTCTCCTCACTGAAACTGATTGGCCAGTACGGTCAAACCGTCAAAAAGATCGACGAACTCACCGCGATCGCCATGGAGGAGGTCCGCCCAGGCGTGTACGTCTACGATATGGGACAAAACATGGTGGGAGTACCCCACATCACGCTTTCGGGAGAGACGGCAGGTAAAGAGATCAGGCTTCGCTTTGCCGAGGTGACCTACCCCGATCTCCCGGAGTTCAAGGAAAACAGCGGGACGATCATGCTCGAGAACATCCGCGGGGCACTGGCACAAGACAGCTATATCACCAAGGGGGGCAACGAAGTGATCCGACCCCGCTTCACCTTTCATGGCTACCGCTTCATCGAGATCACGGGAATAGATAAACCTCTGCCGCTCCACGCGGTGAAAGGCGAGGTGCTGAGCTCTATCCACGAGTTGGCTTCCGCCTACGAAACTTCCCATCAAAAAGTGAACAAGCTGTGGGAGAACATCGTCTGGTCCAGCCGGGCCAACTTCCTGTCGATTCCCACCGACTGCCCCCAGCGCAATGAGCGCATGGGCTGGAGCGGCGACATATCGGTCTTCTCCCGCACGGCCACCTACACGGCCAACTTACCGCAATTCCTGAGGCGACACATGCTGGCCATGCGCGACACGCAACGGGAAGATGGACGTTTTGCCGACGTGGCACCGGTGGGTGGCGGCTTTGGAGGTATCCTATGGGGCAGCGCGGGCATCACCGTGCCTTGGGAGAGCTACATGCAGTATCACGATACCCGGATGCTGGCCGAGCACTACGACGCGATGAAAGCCTACATCCAATACCTGCTGGAGTACATCGACCCCGAAACGGGCGTGCTCACAGAGGGGAACCTGGGCGACTGGTTGGGACCCGAGCAGGAGAAAAATGACAACTCGCTGCTCTGGGAGGCCTACTTTATATACGACCTGGACCGGATGCACCGCGTGGCAACCCTCCTAAACAAACCGGATGACGCGGCATGGTTCCTGCAGTTGTACGGGGAGCGGAAAAACTTTTTCAACCAGACCTACATCGATCAGGTGACCGGGCAAACCATCCACTCGGGTTTCAGGGAGCCGCATCGGAAAGGGGAGGTGATCGGCACGCAGACCTCCTACGTGGTACCACTCGCGTTTGGTCTCTGCGATGGAGAGGTCAAAGAACGTGTCTTGGCCAACCTCATCGCACGCGTTGAGAACGAGAGCCCAAGAAGCGGCGGCGAAGCGTTCGCCCCCTACTCGTTGATGACCGGCTTTATTGGCACGGCATGGATCAACCGGGTCCTTTCCGATCACGGGTATAGCGAAACCGCCTACCGGATTCTCCAACAGAGCGACTACCCCTCATGGCTCTACTCGGTAGACCAAGGGGCCACCACCATCTGGGAAAGGCTTAACTCCTACACGAAAGAGGAGGGCTTTGGTGGCAATAACTCCATGAACTCGTTCAACCACTACTCCTTTGGGGCCATCGGGTCGTGGATGTACAACCACTCGCTGGGAATCGAGCGGGACGAGGCATACCCGGGATTTAAACGGTTTATCCTCCAGCCCGAACCCGATCCCACGGGAGGAATAACATGGGCGAAAGGACACTATGACTCCATGTACGGGCGCATTGAGAGCGAGTGGAAAGTCGATGCCAACCAGGGCATACACTACTATCGCTTCAAAGTGCCGGCCAACACCATCGCCACGCTCTATCTGCCTGTAAGCGACCTCGAGAAGGTCAAAGAGGGAAGCAAGCCCCTCACGTCATCCCCGTATATTCAACTGTTTGAAAGCAACGGAGGGGAAAAAAGAAATGATAAAGTTAAAAGGGATGAAAGGATTGCAAGAATTGAAAAGGTTAGAAGAGATGAAATGAGTGACAGGAATGGCAGGATTGAAAGAGAAAGAAAAGGAGGAGAAAAAGGGAGTAAAACGGGTACAATCTGTATGCAACTGCTCCCCGGTGAGTACCGGTTTACGGTGAAAGAGTAATCACGCTTAATGTAGAGAGACATATGGTAAAACATCTTATCCTTTCGCTCCTTTTACTCGTTCCTGCCTATTTGCCGGCACAAGTAAAGAACAGCACCGGAAATGGGGTGCATGATCAGTTAATCCCCGCCCCGCAAGGGAGCGTGCAAATAGGCGGATACCTGGGCAACAAGTTAGACCTTTGCATCGAGAACCGTGTTATGGCACAGGATATCGGTCGCCTTATCGAACCGTTTGCCACGAGAAACGACGGGGAGTGGGGATTTCGGTGTGAATTCTGGGGGAAGTGGTTCACTTCCGCCATGCTGGGATACGGGTACACACCGATCGCCCGAAACCGGGAAGTCGTTGACAAAGCCGTTCACAATCTGTTGGAAACGCAGACAGACGATGGTTATATCGGGACCTACCCGGCAGAACATCATTTGGGAGATTGGGATATCTGGGGACGTAAATATGTCTTACTGGGATTACTGGCCTATTACGATCAGGTAAAGGAGCCAAAGGTGCTTGAAGCGGCCAAAAGGGTAGCGGATCACCTTATCAAGGAAGCGGGGGCGGATAGCGGGATCAATATCGCGGGCACGGGATGGATCGGCTGGAAAGGATTGGCCTCCTCCTCCGTGTTGGAACCCATCGCGCTGCTCTATCAAAAAACAGGAGAACAGCGCTACCTTGACTTTGCAAACCACATCATCCGGATGTGGGATTCACCCAACCGCCTAAGCCCAACGGGCATTCGGCTGATCCAAGAGTCCCTGTCCGGCACCCCGCTATGGGAGATAGCCGGCGCACCCAAAGCCTATGAGATGATGTCATGCTTTGAGGGATTATGTGAGATGTATCGCATCACGGGCAACAAGCTCTACCTTGATGCGTGCCTCTCCTTTGTGCAATCCATCATTGACGACGAAATCATGATCGTGGGTTCCGGGTCGATCGCGGAGGTGTGGTGCCATGGAAAGATGAGGCAAACCGAGCCGATTTACCAGGGGATGGAGACGTGCGTTACCGTTACCTGGATGAAGCTACTATACCAAATGTTGCGGCTCACGGGGGATAGCAAGTACGCGGATCAACTGGAAATAAGCCTGTATAACGCGCTCCTTTCGGCCATGTCCCCCAAAGGCGACTGGTGGTCATACTTCTCCAGCCTCATGGGTGAAAGGGTACACAGCCACCAACAGTTCTCGGATGTGGTGATGAGCTGTTGCGTGGCCAACGGGCCCAGGGCACTGCTACTAACGCCCTCCTGGAGTGTCATGAGCAGCAAAAAAGGGATTACCGTCAATCTTTACTGCCAGATGGAGACCTCTGTAATAACCCCCGCTAACCAGAAGGCACAACTCAAGATGGAGACGAGTTACCCGGAAAACGGAACGATTGTCGCCACCATCCAACTACCCAAAAAAGAGCGCTTCTCCCTTGATCTGCGCATACCGGAATGGAGTGAAAACAGCGTCATCAAAATCAACGGGAAAGAGTTTGACGGATACGTAATACCCGGTCAATATGCATCCATTGAACGGGAATGGTCCCATAACGACAAGGTAGAACTTGTGATGGATTTTCGGGGACGCGTGGTGAAGGCTCCCTCAGGCGTGGATGATGCGGCCATCATGCGCGGCCCCATCGTGCTCGCTTTTGACACGAGGCTGGTCCCATATAGATCGGGTGTAACGGAGCCTCCCATGTACCGCTACAAGTTCATCGATAACAATGGGTTCATCGATCTGGAACAGGTGACACCGGAGATCCCCGACATCTGGATGCAGTTTAAGGTGCCCCTGAAGGATGAAGCCGGATCGACACATTCCCTGGAGATGTGCGACTATACCTCGGCAGGCAACACCTGGGAGGAGGGGAATCTATTCAGGGTCTGGATACAACAACCCTTCGATTTCCGCCACTTGTATATCAACAGGCTGAACTGGCGGGTGAACATGCCGGACGGTGATGATCGACCCGAAGTACCGGAATTGTATAAAAAATAACTGGAAGCATAGTAGAGACAGTTTCTACATGGTTTGAATAATAGATATACCGAAACAAATAAATAATACAAACCGACATGTTTGAAATAGTCTTTAAACATCAAAGGTTCAATAAAAAAAATCGCATAAAATGAGACAATTACAACAATCCGCTATCTTGGCAAGCGTTGTTCTCTTCCTGGCCCTGGGGTGCACCCCCTCTTCCAAGGAAGAGAAAACGGCCCGTTTTGAAAAAGCCCTCCCGGTGTGGGCGGAAGGACGTGAGAAAGAGATGAACCTGAACCTGGGATTCAGGGCCAGTTTTACCGCTGAGCAAGGGCAAGAGGCCCTAATTAAAGTCGCGGCAGCCACCCTCTACCGGATGTACCTCAACGGCCATTTTATCGGCTCGGGTCCCGCCAGGGCCGCCCACGGGTATTACCGGATCGACGAGTTCCCCGTGAGCGATATCATCCGGGAGGGTGAAAACATCCTCGCCATCGAAGTGGCAGGCTACAACGTGAACTCCTACTACACCCTCGACCAGCCATCGTTCCTATTGGCCGAGATGAGCCTGGATGGACAAGTGGTGCGTGCAACCGGGTCGGAAGGTGACTTCGAAGCGTTTCAAATCAAGGAGCGCCTCCAAAAGGTGGAACGGTACAGCTTCCAACGTCCTTTCACGGAGTATTATCGACTGTCGGAAGGATATGACCGGTGGCGTACGGCATCTGACGTGCCAGTGGAAACGGTACAGTTGGCCACATACCCACCCGTGTCGCTCCTCCCCCGCCACGTGGCTATACCCACGTTCGACGTGCAAGAGCCGGTGGCCCTTCACTCTAAAGGAAACATCACGAAAGTCACGCCCGAAAGGTATCACAAGGACCGCTCCTTGGCGTCAATAAGCGACAAACTGAAAGGATACACCGAAGCGGAGCTGGAGGTATACCCCGTTTCGCAGGAGATACAGGAGATTGTGACCAGCTCGCAGGAAGCAGTCAACGAGCCCTACGCGTCATCAAGCGTTGCCTCCCTGAAAAAGGAAGAGTTCAACCTGTACGACTTCGGCACCAACCTCTCCGGTTTCATCGGGGCACGGGTTCAATGCACTGAACCCGCGAGAATCATGTTCTATTTTGATTTCCGGTACCTTAAGCTTATGGTATTAGAAGGAACAGCCGACGTTGAAAAACTCTACCTGCGGGAATTCTCCTACCCGAACAACGAGAATGCCTGGTTCACGAGCAGTAACGACAAGCTGAACAAGGTTTTCGAAGCGGCCAAGCAGACGTTTCGTCAAAACGCGGTGGATATCTTCATGGACTGCCCCTCTCGCGAACGCGCGGGATGGCTGTGCGACAGCTACTTCAGCTCCATCTCGGAGAGGGCGTTTACCGGGAAAACCGCCGTTTGCTACAACTTCCTGGAGAACTACGCCCTGCCTGAGCGGTTCGAGTTCCTCCCCGAAGGGATGATTCCCATGTGTTACCCGGCCGATCATAACGATGGCGTATTTATCCCTAACTGGTCGCTCTGGTTCATCGTGCAACTTGATAACTACGCGCGCAACGGGGGTGATCCTCAACTTGTAGCACAGCTAAAAACCCGTGTCACCAACCTGCTGGCCTATTTCGCCAACCTGGAAAACGAGGATGGCCTGCTCGAAAAGCTGGAGAGTTGGGTCTTCGTAGAATGGTCCAAGGCCAACGAGCTCGTGCAAGATGTGAACTACCCCTCCAACATGCTTTACAGCGCGGCACTGGGGTGTGCCGGGCGACTCTACGGCAACAAAGAGTGGTTAAAGAAGTCGGACAACGTTAAGGAAGCCGTGCTGCATCAATCCTACAACGGCGAGTTCTTCGTGGACAATGCCATCAGGGAAGAGAGCGGGGAGCTGACCATCACGAACAACACCACAGAGGCATGCCAATACTACGCGTTCTTCTTCAATATCGCCACGCCCGATTCACACCCCGAGTTATGGAACAAGATCGTGAACGATTTCGGACCTAACCGCAACGACCAGGTGACCCACCCCACCGTGTTCCGCGCGAACGCCTTTATCGGGAACTACCTGCGCATGGACATCTTGTCGCGGTACAACCTACAGGGTCAACTGGTGTCTGAAATTCAAGACTACTTCTACTCGATGGCTCACCTGACAGGTACGCTGTGGGAGAACATGCATAGCCACGCGAGCTGCAACCACGGTTTCGCCTCTTTCATAGGGTACGTCTTATACCGGGACGTACTGGGAATCAAGGAGGTTGACCGCGTGAAGAAAAGGATCACGATCAGGTTCACCGACCTCGACCTGGAACACTGCAGCGGCTCTATGCCGGTAGGTGATGAGGTAATCAAGCTGGCCTGGAGTCGAGAGAACAACACCCTCCAGTACAAGCTAGAGGCACCCAAGGATTTCAAGGTGGAGATCGAAAATATGAGCAGTGCAGAAATCATGCCGATGGAGTAACCCAAACTTTCTAAATAATGAAAAAAAAACTATTGATATGCTTGTGTCTCGCCATACTGGCGTGCCAGCATCAAACAGCGGCTAACACGTTATCGCTGAACGGCAACTGGGAGTTGCTGTTTTTCCCGCAACCCCGGGAGGCAGTCGTTAACCCAGCCCAGTTAAAGGGAATCAACGCGCAACAGATCCAGGCTACCGTTCCCGGGAACGTGGAGCTGGATATGTTGAAGGCGGGACTCATCAACGACCCCATGATTGGGAGCAACATCTATTCCCTACGCGAGTACGAAGGCTACCAATGGTGTTATACCAAGACATTCGCATCGCCCGCCATCAACGACGACGAGCAAGTACACCTCTTCTTCGGTGGTATCGACTGCATCGCTGAGATCTGGTTAAATGGGCACCACCTGGGCTCAGTTAACAATATGTTTATTGAACATGTTTTCGATGTTACCTCCCTACTGGAAAAGGAACAAGAGAACAAGTTGCAGGTAATCATCCGTTCTGCCGTCATCGAAGCGCAAAATTTCGCGTTGGGAACATTTAGCATAGGCAATTCCGCGGCAGTCGAATCAATCTACATACGCAAAGCACCCCACGGCTACGGGTGGGACATCATGCCCAGGCTGGTGAGCGCCGGGCTGTGGCGCGACGTGGAACTGAGGGTGGTAAACAACACCCGAATTGTGAACACGCACTGGATGACCTCCAGCGTGGACGTGGAAAACCGGAGAGCGAAACTTTTCGTTGACGTGCAACTGGCCATTCCCTTTGAGCAGCTGGATCGCACAAACGCCATTGTCACCTTGAAGCGGGAGGGGGAGGTGGTATATAACAGTAGCCAGTTAGTCACCAATCACGCTTTTCGCCATAGCATATACCTTAACAATGTCGATTTTTGGTGGCCCCGAGGTTACGGTGACCCCGCGTTGTACAATGCCGAGGTGAAGTTGGTCACGGAAGAGGGAAAAACGGTATCATCGCATACATGCCGCGTAGGCGTAAGAACGGTCAAGCTAGACAGAACAGAGCTAAATGACAGGCCGGGACAACCGGGGCGATTTTGTTTCGTGGTCAACGGCGAGAGACTGTTCATACGAGGCACCAACTGGGTCCCGTTGGATGCCCTGCACAGTCGGGACGCATCGCTATTAAAAGAGGCCATGCAGTTGATGGTCGACATTAACTGCAACATGGTAAGATGCTGGGGTGGAAACGTTTACGAGGATCACGACTTTTTCGACCTTTGCGATGAGCACGGGATCATGGTATGGCAGGATTTTGCCATGGGGTGTACCTTCTATCCCCAGAGGGATGACTTTGCCAAGGCGATTGAAGAGGAGGCCATCGCCATAGTCACCAAACTCCGAAACCATCCATCGCTCGCACTGTGGTCGGGTAATAATGAAAACGACGCCGCCTTACGTTGGTCGCTCGTGGATTTCAACATCAATCCCAACCGAGACGTTATTAGCAGGAAAGTGCTTCCCAGGGTAATTTATGAAATGGACCCTACCCGCGATTTCTTGCCCAGCTCACCCTACTATAGCGAAGCCGTTCACGAAGGGGGAAGCCACAACGACTTGCTCCCGGAGAACCACTTGTGGGGACCACGGGGGTATTACAAAGACAACTTTTACACGCGAGCCAAAGCCCGTTTCGTGAGCGAGATCGGCTACCATGGCTGCCCAAACCGATCAAGCCTGGAGAAAATGTTCACGAAAGACGCAGTAATCCCCTGGCTCGATGGGAATGTGGGACTCTGGAACGATGAATGGATGACCAAGGCGGTGAGAATATTTCCACACGAGCCCAAACAAGGGGGACGTAACGACCTGATGACCAAACAGGTGAGATTAGTTTTCGGGGAGGTTCCCAAAGAGCTGGACGATTTCATTTTCGCCTCGCAATCGGTTCAGGCCGAAGCCATGAAATTCTTCGTGGAGATGTGGAGGGGAGACAAACCCGAACGGTCTGGTATCATCTGGTGGAATATTCGAGACGGGTGGCCCATCCTGTCGGATGCGGTAGTGGATTATTACAACTCGAAAAAACTGGCATACTATTTCATTCAAAACGTGCAACACAACGCCTGCGTTTTCATCAACGACGCACAAGACAATATGCACCCGCTAGTGGCCGTGAACGACACCCGACAACCCGCCGAGGGAAGCGTGGAGGTTATCGATGTGGCTTCCGGTGACAGGATATACAAGGGAAGCTTCTCCATCGAGGCAAACGGGAGGACCCTGATAGATACGCTGCCTGAAAGGGACGGGCAAGGGATCCTGTTCATCAAGTACACGATAAATGGGAAAGCGTACGCGAACCACTACTTGTACGGGAAACCGCCCTTCAAGCTGAACGAATACAAGGAGCTCTTAAGGAAAACCAATATATATTCGCTTAAATAGCCGGGTGGGATGAGATCTCGCGGTCGAGAGAACAGCCCGCGTGAAAAAATAAACAGCAACGAAATGAAAAAACAGAGTACACTTAATGTTCCCCTTTTAATGACCATGATGGCCATGATGACCATGATAGTCCTCCCCTCGTACGGGCAAGCCGTTTCGGTATTTGGTAAAAAAGAGGTGATAGTAGGCGATTGGGTAGACCGCCACTTTAGAAAAGGGCAGCTGCCCCCTTTCTCGTTCGTTTACAACGACGTGCATTCGAGCCAGTTTATCAAAAGGTGGAAGTTTACGTCGCAGAAGGGAGTTACCCTGCACGAGGGGGCAATGCACAACATCTACAGGTGGAGCGATGAAAAAACGGGACTGAACGTGGAGTGCGACCTGAAGTACTACCCCGACTACAACGCCGTAGAATGGGTGCTCCACTTCACCAATGCATCAGGCACCAACTCACCCTCCATTCGTGAGGTAAAAGTGATGGACGTCAACTGGAGGTACGGGGCCAGTGACGAGGTCACGCTCCATTACGCGAACGGGAGCTCAGCCTCACGGAACGATTTTAATCCCCGGGAAAAAACGTTCGCACCGGGCGAAAGCCTCGAAATTGCCCCGCTGAACGGACGCTCTTCCGATCACGCTTTCCCCTTCTTTAACGTGGCATCCAAAACGGGACAGGGTGCCGTGCTGGCCGTGGGGTGGACGGGCACCTGGTACGCACGCTTCAACAAGAACAGCGGTGATGGGCTGACCATCCACTCGGGCATGAAATGGCTGGACACCTACCTACGTCCCGGCGAATCCATTCGGCAACCCAGCGTATGCCTGCTCTTCTGGAACCATCCGGATCGCATGGCAGGCCACAACACCTTCCGGAGGTTCATGATTCACCAGCAAGCCCCAAAAGTAAACGGGAAGCCGACAGTATACCCTATTTCCAGCAGCTTCAACTACGGAGAAATTGGGAGGTGGATCAAGAGAGGTTCCCCGGGGGACTTAAACCGATCTCGGATGCCGTGCACCAAGTCGGTGCCAAGTTCATGGTCTGGTTTGAACCGGAGAGGGTCATGAAAGATTCAAAATGGGGAAGGGAGCGCAAGCAGTGGATGCTCGAGGCGGAGGGGAGCGATGCTTACCTGTTCGACCTGGGTAACCCGGAAGCGCTAAGGTGGTTCTCCCAGTACATTGGCGACTTCATGGAAGAGAATGGGATCGACTACTACCGGCAAGATTTCAATATGAGGGTCGATAACTTCTGGAAGGAGAACGAAGAGCCCGGACGTACCGGGATACGCGAGATACGCCATATAGAGGGACTGTATGCGTTCTGGGACTACCTCCTGGATCGATTCCCTGAGGCCCTTATAGACAACTGCTCAAGCGGTGGACGCCGCCTCGATTTCGAGACGATGAAACGCAGCGCCCCCATGTGGCGAACCGATTACACTTACGGGGAGCCCATCGGCTACCAGACGCATACCTACGGGCTCAGCTTCTTCCTGCCCCTAACCGGCACGGGCGTGCAAAAAAGCGACCGCTTCACGTTCCGCTCCAGCCTGGGTACCTCCGTCATTTTCAACTGGAAGATAACGGACGCCTCCTCCTCGTTCACGGAGATGCAGCGCTGCTACCAAGAATTCAGAGAGTTACGCCCCTACTTCTACGAGGACTTCTACCCGCTGACCACGCGTGAAGATATGACTACCGACGATATCTGGCTGGCCTACCAGCTGCACAAGCCGGATGATGACACGGGCGTCATCGTGGCCTTCCGAAGAGACCAGGCCCCGGAAGAGCAGATCACGGTCCACCTGTCCGGTCTGCAGACGGGGAAAACGTACAAGCTCACGGATAGGGATTCGGGAGAGAGCTTCCAGAAAACGGGTGATGAACTGAGAGAGGGACTGCCACTCACGCTAAAAGAGCCGCGCAGCTCCCTGATACTACACTACGAGTAATAAGATAATATACCGTCACCGTGTATCATCACCCGCTTGACATACAGTAAATATGGTTCACGCCATTCCAACGCGCAAAACAGTCATCAAACCTATGAACGAAACCGGAAGCCAACGCTCCAGAAACATCATTCCAATGTTCGCAACAGATTTAAAACCCAAGCTAAACAGAATCCAAAACATTTCGCAGATATGGATGAAGACAGTAACTGCATCTATAAATAAAATCGCTCTTGTCCTCTTGTCGTTCTTCGTTGCTCAAGGCATTGCTCATGCCTCAGCGGATCAACCACGGGAGATGAGGTTCAAAAAGGTGATGAAAGAGGTAAAAGACCCATCCGCATCTTTTCGCCCGGCGCCTTTATGGGTCTGGAACACCGATGTCACGAAAGAGGACATCGACAGGATGTTGAACGAGTTCAAGGTGCAAGGTTTCGGGGGAGCCTTCGTTCACCCGAGGCCTGGCCTGATAACAGACTACCTCTCGGAAGATT
>JAMNYO010000020.1 GCA_023622765.1 Bacteroidota bacterium
TATACTGTGTGCCATCGTTCTGAGTGTAAGCGCCTGCAGCGACTGGTTGGACGTGGTTCCCGACGGGGTAGCCACCCTCGACATGGCGTTCAACTCGAGGACACAAGCCCTTAAGTACCTGTCCACCTGCTACTCGTACATGCCCAAAAACGGAGGGTCAGGCGACCCCGCCACCTTGGGGGGAGACGATATATGGACTAGGAACACGACCCATTTCTCCAACCGCTTCTCACTCGCCGGGCTCGATATCAGCGAGGGAAGGCAGAATGCCACCAGCCCCGTGCTAGCACGATGGGGAGGTATGTACCAAGCCTTGCGCGTTTGCAACACCTTCCTTGAGAACATCCACCTGGTTCCCGACATACCTGCCTGGGAGCGTGAGCAGTGGATTGCCGAAGCAAAGGTATTAAAAGCGTACTACCACTATAGCCTGGTGCAGATGTATGGGCCGGTACCATTGATCCGGGAAAATATGCCGGTGGACGTGGACGTCTACTCCGTGAAAGTAGAACGTGAACCGCTGGATGAGTGTATCGACTACATCGTCGAACTGCTGGATGAGGCTTGCGAGGGCGACATGCTGGTCACCTACCTCCTTGACCCCGCAAGCGATTTCGGGCGGGTTACCAAACCCATCGCCAAGTCACTGAAGGCAAAGGTGCTAATGATGGCAGCCAGCCCGCTGTTCAATGGCAATCACGACCAGGCTACCCTGAAGAATCACGACGGTACGCCCCTCTTCAACACCACTTTTGAGATCGAGAAATGGGAGAGGGCCATGGAGGCGTGCAGGGAGGCGATCGATATCTGCCACGATGCAGGGATCATGCTATACGAGTACGATGACGCGGCCAACCGATTCAACGACACCACGGTCTTGAACATCACCCTTCGGAACGCCTTCACCTTGCGCAACAACTGCGAGGTCATCTGGGGGAACACGCAAATGATCTCGATCCCGTCTAGCGGGGGGATGATCCACGCGTCCATGCCCAAGCTTAACCCAGATTACATCAACAGCAACGATATTTGCAAGTGGTTGGGCATGCCCATCAAGATCGCGGAGATGTTTTACACCAAAAATGGGGTGCCCCTGGATGAGGACATCACCAGAAACGTGGGTGACCTCTACAACTTAAGGGTAGCGCAAGCGAAAGACAGGCTCTACATACGCGAAGGGAGAATGACCATCGACATGCACTTCGAACGTGAGCCCCGTTTTTACGCGTGGGTAGGGTTTGATGGCGGCGTCTGGTTTGGTGCAGGCCAATACAACGACAAAAATGCCTCATCGTTAAGATACCTCGGGTTTAAAATTGGGGAAACCGATGGCACCGAGGGGCAAGGTCTCTGGACGGGTTACATCCCCAAGAAATACATCCCGTACGAAGCCCAGGTGAACGCGATCAACAGTATCTCCTCGCCAAGCTACGCGTGGCCCATCATAAGGCTGAGCGACGCCTGAAAGGGGTGAAAGAGTCGTGGGACACGTATACCAACAACCCCAAGTACGAAACCAAGGAGGGGATGCGCGAGATCATCCAACGGGAGCGCTTGATCGAACTCTCGTTCGAAGGCCAACGCTTCTGGGATATACGCCGTTGGAAAACCGCGCCCGCGGAATACCATAAACCCCTGCAAGGGTGGAACATGATGGTCTCCGTGATCGATGGAACGGAAGAGGAGGTGAACCGGATGATGTACCAGCCGCAACTCCTGCTGGAACAAAAATTCGGCATACGCGACTACTTCTGGCCCATTCGTACCGCAGACATCGAAATTAATCCTAACTTAGTGCAAAATATTGGGTGGTAACCCTTAAAATAGCAGATTATGAAAAATAACTTATTATATATCATCACTTTACTGATATCATTCACATGGGCTACCAGCTGCAAGGAGGGGGGACGCATCGACTTCATCGACGAGAGCATACCGGCTCCCCCCCAGGTATCCAACGTGATCGTTGATAACAGAGCGGGCGGGGCGGTATTGAGATACACCTTACCCGAAGACAAGAACCTGCTTTACGTCCGCGGTGAATACGAGATCAAACCGGGCGTGATACATGAAACGAAATCGTCCTACTTCAAGGACTCCTTGGTAATAGAGGGATTCGGCACCCCGGGGCAGTATGACGTTAAGCTCTACTCCGTGGGGAAAAACGAAAAAGAGTCGGCACCACTTATCGTGCAGATCAACCCGACAACGGCACCCGTGCAACTGGCAGTCAAGAAGTTCAGGGACACGTTTGGAGGGGTGGCCATCGATTTCGAAAACCCGGAAAAAGCCAACTTAGCCATCGTGTTGATGGCCGACACGGCCGACCGGGGGTACATGAGCGAGCTGATCACCTACTACACCGCCATGCCGAAAGGGACCTTCACTTATCGCGGTGTTGATGGATTGGATCCCGTGGAACAGGAGTTCGCGATGTACATACGCGACCGCTGGGGCAACTATTCCGATACCGTGATCGGAAGTGTAACCCCCTGGTTTGAAGAGTTCATTCCCAAGAATACCTGGAGGGACTACACGTTAGCCGGTGATATACCGCCGGTGAACGCTAACTACCCCATAACCCGTATATGGGATAATGATGTAGGTCAGGACGGATTTCACGGCATGGAGACCCAAGTGCTGCCACACAACCTCACCTGGGACTTGGGAAGGCAAGTGAAGTTAAGCCGGTTAAAGTATTGGCCACGCGGTCACTCAGACGACATGTGGAAGCGGGGGCATGCGCGGATATTCGAGATATGGGGTTCCAACGCGCCCAACCCTACGGGTGCAATGGACGACAGCTGGATACCGCTCGGGCGATTCGAGAGCCTGAAACCATCGGGACCCGGCTCGCAAATCACCCAGGAAGACATCGCTTTTGCACGTGAAGGAATCGAGTTTGAATTCGGTGTAACCGATTTCGCCCCGGAACCTTTCACCCCGGTTCGTTATATCCGATTCAGGACCATAGCTACCTATGCCTACGCTTCGTTTTCCACCGTCCATATCTTGGAGCTGAGCTTCTGGGGAGAACTAATGGATTGACAATTAAACGGTTAAAAAAATATTCAAGATGAAAAACAGCATACTTTTTATCTTCTTACTCGGCATCGTTTGGGGATTGGCATCGTGCGATAGCCAAACGGATATTTACGAGGAGTACGTCGTTCCCAACGGCTTGATTTACCCGGGGCCGGCACAGGAGCCGATCACGTACCCAGGCGACAAGCGAGTGAAAATAGCGTGGCTCAGGGGAACCGACCCCCGGGTGGAGAAGGCCAGGATTTTCTGGAACAATTACACCGACTCGGTAGAGCTGCCCGTGCCCGCGAATCAGGACACTGTGAGCTACATTATCTCACCGATTGCCGAAAACACCTACTCGTTCATGATTCACACCTACGACGAGGATGGGAACAAGTCGATCCCGATTGAAGTGTCGGGCACGGTTTACGGCGATAAATACCGAAACTTGCTCACCAACCGCTTGCTCAAAAGCACCTATTACGATGGGCGTGACCTCAAGTTGAACTGGGGAGACCCTATAAAAACCGAAGTGGGCATTTTGGTTAGCTGGAAAGATGTCAATGGCAACCTCAAAACCACCGAGGTCGATCCCGAGGAGACCGAAACATGGCTTCCCTACTTCGACCTGAAAACGCCCGTGACATACAGCAGCACGCACCTGCCCGACTCGTTGGCCATCGATGTGTTCCAGGCCAACGCCAACCAGAGGATGGTCGACCCGGTAACCTTTATCCCCAAAACCACGTGGGTAGCCAAACCGCTACCGGGCGATATGGGGATGAACGGGAGCTTCCCGCTACCCCTCCTCTGGGACGGGAATACCAACAACTTCATGCACTCGGTAGACCCGATATCCCTCCCCGGTACCTTTACATGGGATATGGGGATAAAGGCGAAGCTGAGTCGAATGACTATCTGGCCACGAAAGAACAATGACGACCGGTGGACCCGGGGACAGCCAAGGGTATTTGAAATCTACGGGTCATTAGACCCCAACCCGAATGGCAGCCTGGACGACAGCTGGACGCTCCTGGGCAAATTCGTCTGCGTGCAACCGTCGGGGAACGGGATAGCCACCCCCTGGCAGCCGCCCACGGGTGAAGATATCGCGCTATCGGATAGGGGTATTGAGTTTGAGTTCGTGGCAAACGGATTGGCTAAGCCCGAGACAACCGTCAGGTATATCCGGTTCAGAAGCCTTGAACACTTTAATCCCACCGCCAACCCGCGCATCCTGCTGGCTGAAATCAGCTTCTGGGGCACGTTGGTGAGGTAAAAGTTTCGAAGAAAACGATACCGAGGGAGTTGCCAAAGCTTCCGAAGTACGTTGGTGAGGCGAAAGCCATGGTCGAACAACGGTAAATTCTTGCTCATGAAAAAACAAGTTATACCCGTTTTTTCGTTCCTCCTTCTGCTTTTCATGGGGGGAGCACTACCCTGCTCCTCCCTTAAAGCGCAAGATTTCCTGGTGACCATAAAGCGAGACACGTTGAATTGTAAAATCGGGAAGATGGAGGGCGATTTTTACCCCATTGAATTCAAATGGGATGACGAGCTGATGCAGGGTACGATCCATAAGGATTCGATACTCTATTACAAGCGGAACATGTTCCGAAGCATGGACGACAACCGATTGCGCCCCTGGTACCCAATGGTTTACCTAAGTCTCAACTTGGGCGGTGGCCATCAGTTCGGTCCCCTGAGGGTAGGGGTAACAGAAAACAACACCCCGATAAAAGGGACCTCTTCCGATCGCGGTGTATTTCATGCGGGCACCGATCTAGTAGTGTACTTAAGTGCGCTCACGGGATACGGGATAAAATACCATTATCGCCGCATGCTGGGGGGAGATATCCAACAGAACTACGCGGGACCGATGATATCGCTGCGCTTCTGGGACGGTCAGCGGCGACATCATTGGGTAGTGCAGGGCTCCGTGGGGTACGGGAGAATGGTACATAACAACGCGATGATTAAGATAGGAACCCGGAAACCGGAACCTATTAAGCTGACGGCCAACACGTTGGCCGGGGATATGGGGATAGGCTACAACCTGAAACTATCCCGAAAGCTCTCCGCGCTCTTCAAGCTGTCCGCTACCATCGCCTACCCTAGGTTCGTGAGGATTTTTGACTATACCCGAATCAATCCCACCGGGTCAGACCCCGCACCGGATATTAGTGGCTACTGCCATAACATGAACAGCGTGAACCTCACGGTAGGGCTGGCCATTCACTAACGTTTAAAACAATCATTACACCCATGGGTGTAATGATTTTAAACACAATAGGCCCCTAACAGTGAGAAATAAACAAAACAAGCGTATGAAACACCTATACATTACCATGATGACGGTGCTGGCGTTCACCCTCGCGGCTTGCCAGCAAGCTACCGTTCAAGTCACCTCCCCGAAAGTGGAGATGAAAGAAAACCCGGTGGGATTAGAAACAACGACCCCCCGGTTCTCGTGGCAGATCGCCACTGAGATGCAAGACGTCCGGCAGACATCCTACCGGATACAGGTAGCCCGCTCCGAGAAGGAGCTCAAAAGCGAAACCAACCTGATATGGGACACCGGGAACGTCTCCGGTGATGAGTCTGTACTGATCCCTTACCAGGGGGAACCGCTCAATTCCAGGGAGGTCTACTACTGGCGGGTGAAAGTAAGCACGAGCGCGGGTGAAACACCGTGGAGCGAAACGGGCCACTGGTCGATGGCGCTGCTGAACGGCTCAGAGTGGCATGCGAAATGGATCGGTGAAGACGCGATGGATAACCCGGGCGAAACCGATAAGGACAACACGCGGCTGGCAGCCCGTTACCTGCGCAAACCCTTCGAGAACACGGGACGGGTGCAGCGGGCAGTCCTCTACATCTCCGGGCTGGGAGCGTACGAAGCCTACATCAACGGCCAAAGGGTATCTGACGACGTGCTGGCACCCACGGTCTGCTGGTTCCCCAAAAGGGTCTACTACAACGTCTACGATGTAACCTCGTTGATCAAGGGTAAAAACAATGTGCTCGGGGTGAAATTGGGCAACGGGCGTTACTTCGGTATGAGGGCGTCGCGCACCCAATTCTTCGGCCTGCCTAGGCTCCTCGCCCAATTGGAAATCGAGTACACCGACGGGACGATCCAAACGATTGCCAGCGATGAGTCGTGGAAAGTGACCTCCAACGGGCCTATCATCGCGAACAACGAGTTCGATGGTGAAGAGTACGACGCCCGAAAAGAGCTACCCGGCTGGAGCGAGCCAAACTACGACGACAGTGCGTGGAAAACGGTCGACCTAATGACCGCCCCCGAGGGGGTGATGACCGCGCAACCCAACCCTAACATCACGGTGATGGATCAACTCAAACCTATCTCCATCAACGAGATTGCCGATGGCAAGTACATCCTCGACATGGGGCAAAACATGGTGGGCTGGATCACACTCGACGGGCTCCGGGGAAAGAAGGATCAACCCATTACCCTGCGGTTCGCCGAAAGGCTGAAGCCCGATGGTACGCTCTACATGGATAACCTGAGGGGGGCCAAGGTGACCGATATCTACACGCCGGCCAAAGATGGCCACATCAACTGGGAACCCTCGTTCGTTTTCCACGGCTTCCGCTTCGTGGAGGTCGCCGGGCTGGATTACCAACCGGACCTGGCCAACTTCACCGGTAAGGTGATCTACGACAAGATGGAGACCACCGGCCAGTTCGAGAGCTCGAACGAAACCCTCAACCAGCTGGTGAAGAACGCGTTCTGGGGAATACGAGGCAACTACCGGGGTATGCCCACCGACTGCCCGCAACGGGACGAGCGACAAGGATGGCTCGGCGACCGTGCTACCGGCTGCTACGGGGAGGCGTTCCTGTTTGACAACGCCCTGCTCTACAGTAAGTGGCTGCAGGACATCGAAGATTCACAAAGCCCGGAAGGGAGCATCTCGGTGGTATCGCCACGCTACTGGACCATCTATCACGATGACGTGACCTGGCCTGCCGCCTACTTCTACGCGGCGAGGATGCTGTGGAAGCAGTTCGGGGAGACCCAACCGATCGAACTGCACTACGCCTCCATGAAGCGTTACCTGGAGCGGGTACAAGAGGTGTCGATGCAGGACTACATCCTCACCAAAGATGCCTATGGCGACTGGTGCATGCCGCCCGAATCGGAAGAGCTCATCCACTCGCAAGACCCTGCCCGGAGAACGGCGGGGCCGGTACTGAGCACCACCATGTACTATAGCCTGCTGAACCTGATGACGGAGTTCGCAACCCTCACCGGGAACGAGCAGGACATCCCGGGATACGAAGAGCTGGCCGCGAAAATCAAAGAGGCCTACAACAAGCGCTTCTTCGACCAAGAGACGGCGCGGTACGACAACAACACCGTGACGGCCAATATCTTGTCGCTGCAACTGGGACTGGTACCAGAGGGACGGGAAGCGGAGGTGTTCAACAACATCGTGGAGAAGACGGAGGTCGACTGTAACGGCCACGTGAGCGCCGGCGTGCTGGGCATCCAGCAGCTGATGCGGGGACTTACCGAACATGGTAACGTGAACCTCGCGTACAAGATCGCGACCAACCGCACCTTCCCCAGCTGGGGCTTCATGTTCGAGAAGGGGGCCACCACCATCTGGGAGCTGTGGAACGGCGATACGGCCAACCCGGGCATGAACTCGGGGAACCACGTGATGCTGCTGGGCGACGTGCTGATCTGGCTCTACGAAGACCTGGCCGGCATCAAAAACTACCCGGGAAGCACGGCCTACAAGAAGCTCTGGATGGAACCCAAGTTCCCTGAAGGACTCACTCACGTGAATGCCACCTACCTCTCGTCCCACGGTGAGATTAACAGCGAGTGGCGCAAGGAGGAGGGTTCGTTTAGCTGGAGCATCTCCATCCCCGCGAACACGTCGGCCATCGTGAGGCTACCGAGCGACTGGAACATCCAGACCCCAAGCGTGGAGGGGGTACGGGCGGTGAATGACGCCGATGGCGTTATCGAGTTTGAAATTGGCTCGGGCAGCTACCTCTTCACCAACTAAGCGCCACTAGGTATCCCGAAATAACAAAAGTCACTTTCGGCTACCTGGACACCCCGGGAACCTTCCGAAACACCCGAAGCCACTTCGGCTACCCCAACATCCCGAGATGCCCTTGACGGTCATCTCGGGATGTTATCGCTTAACGAGATTAGCCTGCCCTTCGTGGATGAAGAAAACCGATTGAGGCACCCTTTACCAACACTGCAACCCTCCCACTTGAGTCGAGAAGTAAAACTGGTAAAGGGTATTATTAAAACAGGAAAACATGCACAAAACAAGAAGATACAGGGATCTCTTTTTGATACTATTGATCCCGATGCTTTCTCAAGCGTCGCATCCGCCGCATCATCCCAAAATACACTCCCACAACGATTACTGGCAATCTGTCCCGTTTTACCAAGCTTACGCCCAACAGGTTTCATCCATTGAGGCCGATATATTTCATCAAGATGGGCTGCTGCTTGTCGGGCACGACCTGGAAGATCTCGATAGCGCGTACACGCTGAAGAAGCTCTATTTAGACCCCATCGTGGAGCAATTCATTAAAAACGGTGGCAGGGTTTGGCCCGATTCGGAGCAAACGCTAATACTCATGATCGATATCAAATCGCCCACGGAGCCCGTGTTGAGCTGTATCATCGGGATACTGCATGAGCATCGTCCTGTATTTGACACGTCCCTTGATCCCAATGCCATTAGGGTGGTTATAACAGGTAACGTACCCAAACCTGAAGATTTCGACAACTATCCCCCTACCATCTTCTTTGATGGTACGCTCGATCATCCCTACTCCCCCGATCAACTAGAAAGGATCGCGATGATCAGCCTTCCGTTTTACAAGTACACACGCTGGAAAGGAGAAGGGGCGATGAATGAATCTGAAAAGATAGCGGTTCAGCAAGCCATTGATCAAGCACACGAGATGAACAAGCCTATTCGTTTCTGGGCCAGCCCGGATAACGAGACGGCTTGGAACACCTTGCATCAGATGGGCGTTGATTTTATCAATACCGACAACGTGGAGCGGTGTACCGAGTTTTTCCGAAAACAACGGTGATTCAAAACTCCGGGACTATTTGATTGATGAACTAAACAGCTGTTTTTCTTGTTAGAACAAGGCAATTACACTACCTTTGACAGAGGGTAATTATAAAAGGAACGTGTTAAACAGGTATCAATGGAATCAACGATATGGCAAGAGATTGAAGCACTACACCAAATGTTCGTGAAACTCGGCATTGGTGATGCGGTGGACTACGAAAAGTACCACCTCTACTCCCTTATTACCCATTCAACCGCTATCGAAGGTTCCACACTCACGGAAATAGAGACCCAACTACTTTTTGACGAAGGCATTACGGCTGGAGGTAAGCCACTCGTTTACCACCTGATGAATGAGGATTTAAAGAACGCGTACGAGTGGGCGAGACAAGAAGCTAAACAGAAAACTCCTGTCACCCCTTCGCTTCTACAAACCTTGAATGCCAAATTGATGCGTACTACCGGAAGCCTGTACAACGTGCTGAACGGCTCCTTTGATTCTTCCAAAGGGGAGTATCGTTTATGCGGGGTAACAGCGGGGGCGGGTGGCAAGTCGTATATGAATTACAAGAAAGTTCCCTCGAAGGTAGCCGAATTGTGTAGCCATCTTCAAGAACGATTGGACGCTGCAACTACTTTTCGTGAAAAGTACGAGCTGAGCTTCAATGCCCACCTTAACTTGGTGACTATTCACCCGTGGATTGATGGTAACGGCCGTACCTCACGGTTACTTATGAACTACATCCAGTTCCTTTACGATATTTTTCCAACAAAGGTATTCAAGGAAGATAGGGAAGGGTACATAGTCTCATTGCGGCAGTCGCAGGATGAGGACAATAATCACCCATTTTTGGTCTTCATGGCAGAACAAGCAAAGAAATCCCTCTCCTTGGAGATTGATAGATTCCATGCTTCACGGGACAGAGGATTTAGCTTCTTATTCTGAAACATGATTTGACTTGAAGCGTAAAAAACGCGAAGCAATTATTTCCTGACTTCGTCACTCAAAAAAACTCGTTTTTATAATTGCCTAATAAACAAGAATATATATCTTTGCATACCCTGATTTTGGGGTACGCAAGATGTTTTTAAAGATGTTTGTT
>JAMNYO010000105.1 GCA_023622765.1 Bacteroidota bacterium
GTAGTCGGCTTTTTTACCCCGAATGTGATACCTTTTGTAAGCCTCCGGATGGTACGTCTCCTGGAATACTTGGTAGGTACCGATTCCCGCCTCTTTCACGGTACGGAACCCCTCGATGTCCAGCGGTGCCGCGTTGATGTTCACCCGACGGATTTCGCCGGTTCCCTTTTTTACGCGGTAGGCAGTTCGGGCAGCCTCAGCGATGAACTCGGGGTTGTACTCGGTGTGCTCTCCGAAGACCAGAATCAGCCGTTTTTGACCCTCCTCTTCTAGGGCTTCGATCTCTCTCTCCAACTCTTTACCGGTAAGGGTAACGCGCACTTGATTCCGGTTGGAGGCCCTGAACCCGCAATAGGAGCAGTCGTTGGAGCATTTGTTGCCGACGTAGAGAGGGGCGAACAGCACGATGCGGTTGCCGTACACCTTTTTTTTCAGTACCTTGGCTCCCTCTTTGATATAGTGAACCGACTTGCTGTCGGTCCCGTTAATCAGGATCGCCACCTCTTCCAGGTTGAGCCTCTTTTTTCCCAACGACTTCGCCACCACCCGTTGCACGTTTTCGGGGGTAGAAGGGGTATGGTTCAAGTAGTCCCATATCTCTTCCGCATCGATAAACGGTTGCATCGGGATGTCAGGGATGCGGTATTTTTCGGGGATAAATTGCATATATCTCTTAATGCCTATACGCGAAGATAGCATTATCACCCCAATTTCACGCTATCCTCACCCAATAATTTCTTTCAACTTCGCGCTGGTAAGTGTGACCTTTACATTTACGTATGTTTTGCACATTCAACGGTTGCGATTTTTTTAAACTTTATCGGTAGCTGTTATCGAGCTATTGGAAAAATATGTACCTTTGCTTTGCAGATTCATTTTGCGCGGTAAACACTGGAAGTGGTGTTGTTTTGTACGATAAGCGTTAAATATGGTGTCATTTTGCCTGGCAAGAGAGGCGAAACGGTTGGATAAGAAACAAGCAGAAAAAGAGGGGTTGTATGGCGAAAGTTGATTTATCAGGTTTGGGGGTGGCGCTCATCACCCCGTTTCAAGCGGATGGCTCCATCGATTTTGATGCCCTCCCGCGGTTGGTGGATTACCAGTTGGAGAACGGGACCGATTACATCGTGGCCCTGGGTACCACGGCTGAAACGCCCACGCTTTCCAGTTCGGAGAAAAAGGAGGTGGTTCGATGCATCGTTGAACGGGTTGATGGAAGGGTTCCAGTGGTGATGGGAGTGGGGGGCAATAATACGGCTGCCTTGGTGGAGGAGTTGCAAAGCCCCGACTTCACGGGCGTAAGTGCGATTCTATCGGTGACCCCCTATTACAATAAGCCGTCTCAAGAGGGCCTTTTCCAGCACTACAGGACATTGTCGAACCATTCGCCTCTGCCCATCGTGTTGTACAATGTGCCGGGCCGAACCGGTGTGAATATGACGGCTGAGACCACCCTGCGTGTCGCACGCCAATGCCCCAACGTGATCGCGACTAAAGAGGCGTCAGGCAACCTACAACAGATAAAAACGATTGCCGAGGGTGCACCCGAGGGGTTTCACGTGATTTCGGGAGATGATGCCGTAACCACTGCTGTGATTGAATTGGGAGGCATAGGCGTGATATCGGTTTTCGCCAACGCGTTTCCTAAAGAGATGTCCTGGCTCGTGCAGAGCGGCCTCGGTGGTGATCTTGTGAACGCGCGAAGTGAGATGGAGGCCAACTACAACGAGCTCTTTCACCTGATGTTCGTGGAGGGCAACCCGGCCGGCGTGAAGTGCATGCTCCATGAAAAAGGAATGATCCTTAACCGCTTGCGCTTGCCGCTCGTTCCGGTGAGCGAGGAGACCCACGCGAAAATCAAAAAAGCACTGGCTAAGTTCCTTCATGGGTAAAGATAGAGAGATTTCAACAGCGAAAAAAGGTTCAACGAAAAAGGGGATCAAAAAGCTCCCATGAAAAAGAGGCCCCCTCGGTCGAGAAGGCCTCTTTTGTAATGGTTAACGTGATATCAGGCTTAAGGCAAAAAAGATTGTTTTAGGTTATCACTGCAAAGATAAGTTCCATTTTTGAATTAGCAAAATAAAAAAACATATTATAAAACATAGTTATACAATATCTTTTGGAGTCAATTTGGTTGCGTTAAATCGTCAACCTGCTCTCGTTCAGTATGAAATGATTCCTGAGGGAAAATCTCCTCTTTGGGGAGTTACTTCTCTTGGTGAAGCAACAAAAAAGGCAGGTCATTACAACCTGCCTTTTTTCATGTCTTTTTGAGAATTACCTCCGGATGCCCAGCTCCTTGATAATGGCGCGATACCGTTCGATATCCTTTTCAATTAGGTAATCGAGTAAACGACGGCGCTTACCCACTAAAATTCTCAATGCCCTTTCCGTGTTATAATCCTTCTTGTGTGACTTCAAATGTTGAGTCAGGTGCGAAATACGGTAGGAAAACAATGCTATCTGCGCTTCTGGTGAGCCAGTATCAGTGTTAGACTTCCCGTATTTAGCGAAGATTTCCTTCTTTTTTTCAGAATCTAAATACATGTTTTGTTTTGAATTGCGTTTAAAAACTTTTTCGGACGGCAAAGATACGCTTAAAAAATCACATTACAAACGGATTGGTCGATTATTTTATCTTTGGCGCTATCTCAGCGTAACTCGCGACGTTTCAATTTCCCGCTAAGCCGGCGTATTGCGTCGGTTATCGCCTGATCAGGTTCAATCACGTTGTACTCCCCCCAAAAGTTGGGGTCGAGAAAATGCTCCACCTTCTCCGCGATCACGTCGGTCGACTTGATTCGCTCGTTACGCGGGAACCTCACCACGTTTTCGTTGTACCGATCCGTGATGGCTATCTCAGAGGCGATGGTGTAGTGGGTGGCAAACAGCCCAAAGAGACGGTTGGTCCATCGCACGCGAAACTCAACGTCGGTCGAGCTATAATTGAAGAACCACCTGCCCTCGCTCTCGCTGAAATCTACCACGTAGCGGGCGCGGTTCACCTCCACCTTCATCCTGGGTGGCTTGCGGCGAATGAAGATTTGGGATGCGTCTTCCCTCTCCTCCACGTTCATGTTGAACTCCATGCGGGCAAAGGCGAGGGAGTAAGCCTCCAAGTAAATCGTTCCCCGAAATAAGATGTCTTGAATACTTCTCCGCGGAGCAAACGAGATGGCGTAGTGCGGCCTATCGTTGTAATTGATCAGCCCATCGATCTGGAACGTGTAGTCCGACCCGTCCGTATCGAAAACGATTTCCGGGTACTTCGCGATATCAAGCCTCAAGGCATCGCTAATACCCCCTTGGAACTTCACTATCACGGTGTCCCTCGGCGAGATGTCAGTTGCTTTCCTACCGATGTAAATCCGGGCCTGGTCACTGTTGAACGATGGGTAGGCCGCTTTGTAAATATCTAAAACCGCCTCCACTAGGGAGATGTAGCGAGAGCCTTTCTTAACCGACTCGCGGTAAAAGGAGACCATCATGTTGGGTGTGTCCGAGTAATTCAGGTAGATTCGCCGCAATGCTTCCCGCACCAATTCGGTACCATCACCGGAGACCACCTCTACTTCACTCAACGTGAAGGGCGATGACTTAAGCGTGATCTGGTTATCCGGGGTGTCAATTAAAGTGGTGACCGGGATATGGCCGTTTTCGTACCCAAGGTGACGGATCACGAGGTGCGAGTGGCTGTAGGAAGTGGGTACCCGGATGGAGAAGAAGCCCTCTTGGTTGGTGACACTCGATATATGGCTACCGTACACCGTGATGCTCGCGTTCACAAGTGGTTCATTGGTGTCACCACCAAGCACCCTGCCCTTCAGCACGAGGATGGTGTCCAAGTGTTGACTTGTCTCCACACCTCCCACTGCTTCCCCTACCGTCAACGCGTTGGCGGAGAGGATGCTGTAAAAAAGAAGGGAGAGGATAACCAGATATTTCATGCGCTGCGAGTTTCAGTGGTTTTACTTTGGGCACAAGGCTTACCCTTACTACAAAGTAAGTATATAGAAGTCAAAAATCCAACAAAACGAAACTTTTTAACCATCTTAGTTATGTAGATACATTTTTTATCCCTTAAATATGGGGTAAAATTGGTTTCTTGAAGCTACATTTGTACTATAATTGCGGTGAAAATGATCTATAAGTACGATTTTTTGGTAATTGGTTCCGGTATCGCGGGGATGAGTTTCGCGCTAAAAGTGGCACCCCATGGCAAAGTAGCGCTCGTGGCCAAAACCCTGCTGGAGGAGGCCAACACCTTTTATGCCCAAGGGGGTATAGCCTCGGTGACCCACCCCTGGGATCATTTCGAGAACCATATTGCCGACACGCTGGATGCCGGTGCTGGGTTGTGCGACCCCGTGGTGGTGGAGAAGGTGGTGCGTGAAGCGCCCGGGCAGATTCGGGAGCTGATAGGATGGGGGGTGGATTTCGATAAAGATGAGCAGGGCAACTTCGACCTGCATCGAGAGGGGGGCCATTCCGATTTTCGCATCCTGCACCACAAGGATAAAACGGGGGCGGAGATACAGATGAGCCTTGTGGAAGCAGTTAGGGCCCATCCTAATATCGACGTGTTTGAACGTCATTTCACCATTGAGGTACTTACGCAGCATCACTTGGGGCAGATCGTAACCCGACATACGCCGGGTATCGAGTGCTATGGCGCTTATATTCTTAACGAGGAGACCGGATCAATTGACGTTTTCTTGTCGAGGGTGACCATGATGGCCACGGGAGGTATCGGTGCGGTCTATCAAACCACCACCAACCCGAGCGTGGCCACGGGCGATGGCATCGCCATGATATCGAGGGCGAAAGGTGAGGTAAAGGGGATGGAGTTCGTGCAGTTTCATCCCACGGCGCTTTACCACCCCGGGGCAAGACCCTCTTTCTTGATTACCGAAGCGATGAGGGGGTACGGGGCCATTTTAAAGACGCTGGATGGCAAGGAGTTCATGCACAAGTACGACGAGCGGGGTTCCCTGGCCCCGCGCGATATCGTGGCCCGCGCCATCGACACCGAGATGAAGGAGCGGGGGGAGGATCACGTCTTCCTCGACGTGACGCGACAGGATGCGGCAGAGACGCGGCGACAATTTCCCACGATATACGAGAAATGCCTCGCGTTTGGGATCGATATCACCAAAGAGATGATTCCTGTCGCTCCGGCGGCACACTACCTTTGCGGGGGGATTTGGGTGGACCTAAACGGGGCTACCTCCATTCATCGTCTCTACGCCAACGGTGAGTGTGCTTGCACTGGGCTGCATGGGGCGAATCGCTTGGCCTCTAACTCGCTGATAGAAGCGGTGGTGTTCGCAGACTCGGCGGCGAAACACACGATTCCCCGCTTTAAACAGTACCCGTTCCAGGAAGATATACCTCCTTGGAATGACGAAGGAACTACCTCGCCAGAGGAGATGGTGTTGATTACGCAGAGCTACCGGGAGGTGGGACAGATCATGTCGTCGTACGTGGGCATCGTTCGTTCCGACCTGCGGTTGAACCGGGCGATGAGCCGCCTCAACATTCTCTTTCGGGAGACGGAGAACCTTTTCCAACGGTCGGTGGTCTCACGCGAAATTTGCGAGCTGAGGAACATCATCAAGGTGGGCTACCTGGTGATCAAGCAGGCAATGGCACGTAAGGAGAGCCGTGGATTGCATTACACCATCGACTACCCGGACAAGGATCCCAATTCGGTGTTATGATTTGGGGGGCTTTTGCTTTGAAGTGCTTTTTACACCTCTGAGGTGAAGGCTTAGCTGAAGCTTGAGAATAAAAGGTTGTCTACGGATGGAAAAAAAACATTAAACGTTCCATATACCGAAACATAAAGATCAAAATAATCCTATGCAAAGTAAAGAGAAGGTGAAAACGATCAATTTAAACGGGGAGTTGATGAACCTCTCAGAACCGAGGGTGATGGGGATACTGAATGTAACCCCTGACTCGTTCTACTCCGGCAGCCGGAAGCAGTCTGAACGGGATATCGTGGAACGGTGCGGCCAAATCCTTCGCGAGGGGGGCACGTTTATCGATGTGGGTGCGCAATCCACCACGCCCATCTCCCGCCTCTTGGATGCCAAGGAGGAGGCGGGTCGGTTGATGCCTGCCTTGAGGCTGATCAGGAAGGAGTTTCCCCAGGCGCTGCTGTCGGTCGACACCTTCTACGCTGACGTGGCGAAGGAGGCGGTCGAGGAACATGGGGTGAACCTGATCAACGACATATCGGGGGGACAAATCGATGAGCAGATGTTTCCCACGGTGGCCCGGCTGAACGTGCCCTACATACTGATGCATATGCGGGGAACGCCCCAAACAATGCAACAGTTGACCGATTACGATCACTTCGTGCAGGAGGTGCTTCGCTACTTCGCCGAAAAGGTCGCGCAACTGAATCAGTTGGGGGTGAACGACGTGATCCTCGACCCGGGCTTCGGGTTCAGCAAAACGGTCTCCCAAAATTACGAATTGATGGCTTATCTGAAATATTTTCATATCTTTGAGGAGCCAATCCTGGTGGGTATATCGCGTAAATCGATGATATACAAGCTCCTTGGCTCAACGCCGGAGCAGAGTCTCAACGGGACCTCCGTGTTGAACACGGTCGCCCTGCTCTCGGGTGCCCACATCTTGAGGGTACACGATGTGAAAGAGGCGGTGGAGTGTGTCAAGATCGTGCAAGAGTTGAAACATAAATTAAAGGTATGTTCGCGCATTTCGGCTTAAAGGATTTCATCGATGTAGTACTGGTCGCCTTGCTCCTTTACTATCTTTTCCGTCTGGTCAAGATCTCGGGGCTACGGCCGCTACTGATTGGCATCCTTGTCTTCATGGTGATTTGGATCCTGGTATCGAGGGTGTTCAATATGGTGTTGCTGGGTTCCATCCTTGACCAGTTCGTGAGCGTGGGGCTATTGCTGTTAGTGATCCTCTTTCAAGACGAGATTCGTCGATTCCTGATGTCGCTTGGCTCTAAAAAGGGGTGGAACTTTATCGCCAAGCTGATCTTCCCGAGCGAAAGTAACAAGAAAGACAACTCGCACCTCACGGCGGTGGTACTCGCGTGCATGAACATGTCGAAGGCCAAAACGGGTGCCTTGATCGCGATACAGGGGGATATCCACATGGGGCTGTACGAGCAGACGGGAGAGATCGTGAATGCGGATATCTCCTCGCGGCTTATCGAAAACATCTTCTTTAAAAATAGTCCCTTGCACGACGGGGCGATGATTATCGTGGGGAAGAAGATCAAGGCGGCCGGTTGCATCCTGCCCATCTCGCAGAACCCAAACATACCGGCGCACTTGGGACTAAGGCACCGGGCGGGACTGGGTATCTCGCAGGAGACCGATGCCAAGGTGATCATCGTCTCGGAAGAGCGGGGTAAGATAGCATTCGCCTCGGAGGGGCGACTTAAGATGAACATCTCCCCCGAGGACCTGCAGCGGCTCCTGATGAGCGACGATTAACCGATATGATTTTAGAAGAGCTATCCATACTGAACTACAAGAACATCGAGCAGACGGAACTCTGCTTCTCCCCGTGTATTAACTGCTTCGTGGGAAACAACGGGATGGGGAAGACCAACCTGCTCGACGCGATTTACTACCTCTCTTTCTGCAGAAGCTACACCAACCCGGTGGATTCGCAGGTCATCCGGCATGATGCCGATGTCTGCATGATTCAAGGCAAGTACGTGACCAACGATGATACCCGGATCGAGATATACAGTGGTCTTCGTCGGCGGCAGAAGAAGCAGTTCAAGCGGGATAAGAAGGCGTATGAAAAGCTAACCGACCACTATGGCCTAATCCCACTCGTGATGATTTCACCCGCGGATAACGAGTTGATCGCGGGGGTAAGTGAGGAGAGGCGGAAGTTCATGGATATGGCCATATCACAGTACGACAAGGAGTACTTGCGGGCGCTGGTGCAGTATAACAAGGCGTTGCAGCAGAGAAACGTGTTGCTGAAGGGAGAGGAGGGGGATCTCGACGTGGACCTGCTTGAGCTCTGGGATGAGCAGTTGGTCGCGAGTGGAGATCCTATCCACCAAAAGCGGGAGGCATTCGTGGAGGAGTTAGTTCCCATCTTTAACGAGTTCTACGGTCGCGTGAGCCGTTCTAACGAGAGCGTGTCGCTCGCTTACAACTCTCAACTCACCAGTACCGATTTCGGGAAGGGGTTGAAACAGAATAGACAGCGCGATATGTTGCTGGGTCATACTACCGTTGGGATTCACCGCGACGAACTGGAGATGTCGTTAGAGGGGTATCCCATGAAAAAAGTGGGCTCCCAGGGGCAGAACAAGACCTTTTTCGTCTCCCTTAAGCTTGCGCTGTTTCAATTCCTCTTGAAACGGGGGCACGCTGTTCCCATCCTGCTGCTGGATGATATCTTTGATAGGCTCGACGCCCACCGGGTAGAGGAGATCGTGAATCTGGTCTCTGGACCCTCGTTCGGGCAGATCTTTATTTCGGATACCAACCGGGAATCCTTCGATAAGCTCCTGGAAAGGTATCACGATAATTACCGCGTTTACTCGGTGATAGATGGAGGGGTTACACCGATGAGCGAATAGAACCATGAAAAAAAAAGACGCGCAACCCCTTTCGGACTTACTGTCTGATTTCTTGGAGAACCGTGATGATATACGGAGGCAACTGGGCGAGCGCCGCGTGGTAAAAGGGTGGCATGAGCTACTGGGCGAAGGGGTCTCTAGCTACACCCGTTCCATCTACTTCAAGCATGGCGTACTCTACGTGCAACTCGCATCATCGGTCCT
>JAMNYO010000099.1 GCA_023622765.1 Bacteroidota bacterium
AACGCCGGGCGAATCTGGTAGAGCAGATTCTCGTACGTCTTGCCCGTTTTGGTCTCCAGGTGATCGCCGATCTCCAGCGACGTGCAGTCGGCCGTGAGACCACTGCCCAGTGCAGACGAAACACGAGGCCCCAGGTCACGCCCCACGATGGTCGCGCCCATCAGGCAAATTGCCGGCTTCTCTTTCTTGAACAGTTCCACCACGATGGAGGTGTGCGGAAGCGTGGTGTAGGGCGAGAGTCGCTCATCCCTGAACATATGCAGCACGTCCACCCCGTAAGGGAACACCTGCTCTCCCACGCCATCGAGTTTGGCGCCAGCCGCTATCGCTTCGAGGCGACATCCCAACTGGTTAGCCAGCGAGCGTCCCTTAGTCAGTAGCTCCAGGCTCACGTCGGCCACGACGCCCTCTTCAATCTCTAAATAGACAAATAAGTTATGCATGTTTGATTCTTTATCCAATGGTATGACTTTCTATCAGTTCCCTCATCAATTCGTCGATCTCGTTATCGTCATCGGTGAGCCGCTTGCTCTCTTTGGCCTGGAACACCACGTTCTCGATCTTCTTCACCTTGGTGGGTGAACCGGAGAGACCACACTGTTCCTTATCGGCCTTTACATCCTCCACGCTCCACTCGGTGAGGACCAGGTAGGGCCGCTCGGCGTAGAGTTCATCGCGATCGCACTGCTCGGTCTGACGTTCGGTCGCCGTCTTCGCATGCTTGTACTTCATCATCAGCTTCGCGTTGCGTGGGCGACACGGGCGGGCCGTTCCATTCACGGTAACCAGTAGCGGCAGGGGCGCCTCCACTATCTCAACCCCGTTATCGAGGCGGCGCTTCACGGTTATCCCCTCTTTACTAATCTCTTCAATACTCTCGGCGTAGGTCACCTGCGGTATCCCCAGCTTTTCAGCCACCTGTGGCCCCACCTGGGCGGTATCGCCGTCGATGGCTTGCCGTCCCGCGATGATCAGGTCAAACTGGCCGATTTCGCAAATCGCCATCGACAAGGCGTAGGAGGTGGCCAACGTATCGGCACCGGCAAACGCCCTGTCGGTCAGCAAAACGCCGTCATCGGCACCACGGAACAACCCTTCACGCAAGATATCGGCCGCACGGCCCGGTCCCATGGTCAACAGGGTAATCGTGGAAGCGGGGAAACGCTCTTTGATGCCCAATGCCTGCTCCAAAGCGTTTAAATCTTCAGGGTTAAAAATCGCGGGCAACGCTGCCCTGTTTACTGTACCGTCGGCTTTCATTGCATCCTTCCCCACGTTACGCGTATCGGGAACCTGCTTCGCCAACACAATCATGTTAAATACCATATTTCCGTCTATTTCGTTCGTTTTTGACTTATTAATTGCTTTTTCAGTCCGCAAATATACACATAATTTGCAAATGTGCGCGGTTTTGACCCTAATTTCACAAAAAAAGGGGGTGTTTTTAAACCATTTTGCATATTATTCATCTTATAAGGAGCGAATGATTGATGATTGAATCGTATGAGAAAAGCTTTCCCGTTTCTTTGTATCGTATACCTATTAGTGGTCGTGGGCGGTTGCTCCGGGATTAAATTTGTGACCGTGGAGACATGTGAACCAGCACTAATAACGTTGCCGGACAACGTGCGTTCACTGGTTGTCGTGAACAACGTGGTGAAACAACCCGATAACGTGGGACATGAGAATCGACCCATCGGCCATTCCCAATCGGAGCGGGCAAAAGCCTCATCCGACAGCGTGGCCATCTTTTATACGGAGGCATTGGCTCAATTCCTGGATGAAGAGGAGTACTTTGACCTGGTATTCTATTACAATGAGCCGTTAAGGAGCGATACCCATTTTTTCCAAGAGCAACCTCTCATGCCGGAAACGATGAACAGGATACGGAAAGAAACCGGAGCCAACGCGGTGATTTCATTAGACATGCTCATCATAAAGACCGATAAACGGGATCACTTCAAGCGGCAGGGATATAACTACAGCGACCTGAGAGCCAAGATAAACTCTACCTGGCGCATCTACATGCCAACAATGGAAGGGAAGATACCCACCGTACATTATGAAGATAGCCTGCGGTGGGAAGGGTTTGACATTCAGGACGACTGGGTCTACAGCGAGGCCATGATTCCCTCCCGTGAAGAGGCCATGAAGCTATTGGCGGTACGTGCCGCGGAGAAGATGACCTACGTGTTTGCCCCTCAGTGGTTGAAGCAGGAGAGATGGTACTACACCACGGGCAGTTCCCTGATGCGGGAGGGGACCGCATTGGCCGAGAGAGCCAAGTGGACGGAAGCCATTGCAAAATGGGAAACCCTTTTCCGGACCCAGTCCAACAAAACAGATAAAGCGAAAGCAGCCAATAACATCGCATTCGCCCGCGAGATGATGGGCGACATGGAGGAGGCATACACTTGGGCGGTGATCGCGAACGACCTCTTTACCGAACAGTCGGGAACCAACGCGCTGGAGAGCAGAAGGTCATTGATCTACAAGAACGAATTGAACCGACGACGCGGAAACAACACCCGGATCGACATACAAAACTAACCTGATAAACAGGTGTGATAAACCCCAAAATTGTGGTAAAATGGGGCAATGGGTAAAAAAAAACCTCTTTTTTTTACTGGTTTCAAAAAAAGTACTACCTTTGCCCTGAATTTACGGCAGTACTCAATCTGTATACCCATACAACTGCCACTTGTTTACAAATTCATAACATCATACCAGCCCCTATTCTCTTTTTAGATTAACGTGGCATTAGTCTATACTTACGTATGGATTTCCTATAGATGTAGTTTATTAAAACCATAACGATTTTCAATACATTCAAATGACGTATAACATTATTGAGCTTAATGAGAAGCTCACCACAGAATTACGGGTTATTGCCAAGGAGATGGGCATACGAAGACCCGATGCGTACAAGAAAGAGGAACTAATATACAAAATCCTTGACGAACAAGCGATTGCCCAAACGAAAAAGCTAACCGATACCGGTTCAAGACAGGGCGGTAACACCAGAGGCAGGGCCGACAACCCAAAAAGCACGAAAGGCAGGGAGGCATCCCCGCAGGGCAAACGAACACAAGCCGCCGCTTCTGCCAGCAACAAAGGACGTTCCTCAAAAAAAGAGGAGCCAGTGAAAAAGACAGAACCGGCGAAGAAGGCAGAACCAGTGAAAAAAGAAGAGCCGACTAAAAAAACAGAACCGATCAAAAAGGCAGAACCGGTGAAGAAAGTTGAACCGGTCAAGAAGGTTGAACCGGTCAAGAAAGTTGAACCAGTCAAGAAAATTGAATCGGCCAAGAAAGAAGAACCAACTAAGAAAGTAGAGCCAGCAAAAATGGCGGAGCCAACGAAACCTGAACCGCCCAAGGTAGTTGCTTCGACAAAGGAAACAGATAAAGGGACACCCCCCGTGACAGGAGAAAAGAAAGAGATAAGCTCTCCCGCCCCAAAAGCCGCCGATAAACCCATTCAACTGGTGTTTCGCTCTTCCAAACGACGCAATGATACCAAAAGGAATACCCCATCCCCATCCAAGCTGCCCCCGGTAGTGGCTGAAGATAGCCCACGGGATGATACTACCACTCCTGCTCAGAGGGAGATAGTACCTGTTAGCGAGCGGGTTTCAATGCTTGACCTGGTCTCCCCTTCGCCTTTACAGCCCCGGCAACAACAACAACAGCAGCAGCAGCAGCAGCAGCAACAACAACAGCAACAACAACAGCAGCAACAGCAACAACAACAGCAGCAACAACAGCAGCAGCAACATGGCAGAGGACCAGTGCCACAACAGAGAGAAAAAGAGAAGGATCCGGGGTACGACTTCGATGGCATCCTAGTCGCCTCCGGTGTGTTAGAAATCATGTCAGATGGATACGGTTTCCTCCGTTCGTCAGATTATAACTATCTCTCCTCACCCGATGACATCTACGTATCGCAATCCCAAATACGGCTATTCGGGCTGAAAACGGGCGACGTGGTAGAGGGGCCGATTCGTCCCCCCAAAGAGGGAGAGAAGTTCTTCCCGCTGGTCAAAGTGGATAAAATCAACGGCCGCTTGCCCGACGAGGTACGCGACCGCGTGCCGTTCGACCACCTGAAACCTTTGTTCCCGGATGAGAAGTTCAACCTGACCAAGGGGCACAACGACAACCTGTCATGTCGCGTGGTAGACCTTTTCTCACCCATCGGTAAAGGGCAACGGGGCTTGATCGTGGCACAACCGAAAACGGGTAAAACCATGCTATTGAAGGATATCGCTAACTCGATTGCTGACAACCACCCTGAGGTGTACATGATTATCCTGCTTATTGACGAGCGACCGGAAGAGGTAACCGATATGGAGCGGAGCGTGAACGCGGAGGTGATCGCTTCCACGTTCGACGAGCCAGCTGATCAACACGTGAAGATCGCGGAGATCGTGCTGAACAAGGCGAAGCGGCTCGTGGAGTGCGGGCACGACGTGGTGATCCTGCTGGACTCTATTACCCGTTTGGCACGCGCGTACAACACCGTGCAACCGGCATCGGGAAAGGTCCTTTCGGGAGGTGTGGACGCCAATGCCTTGCACAAGCCGAAGCGCTTCTTCGGGGCCGCCCGCAACATCGAGCATGGCGGTTCACTCACCATCATTGCAACGGCACTAACCGAAACGGGGTCCAAAATGGACGACGTGATCTTCGAAGAGTTCAAGGGAACCGGTAACATGGAGCTACAACTCGACCGGAAGCTGTCCAACAAGCGGGTCTTCCCGTCGGTGGACATCATCGCTTCCAGCACGCGTCGTGACGACCTACTCCTGGCGCAAGAGACGCTTAACCGCATGTGGATACTCCGTAACTTCTTGTCGGATATGAATTCGGTAGAGGCGATGGAGTTCCTGCTGAGTCGATTGCGGCGTACAAGAAACAACGAGGAGTTTCTTATATCGATGAACGATTAAGAAACCTCTCAGTTCATGCGAATATATGTATCCCCGCCATCAAGGTGAAAATTTTCGCCTTGATGGCGGGGATGATCACATTATAACCAAATGGAATCGGGGTAATGCACCTCTTCGAGGAAGAGCGCGTTCCCGGGGACCGAGTCGCCCGCCGCACCGCGGTCACGAGTTTCAATAACACGCCGGAAGCCGTGTTCATCGAGCCGCCCCCTACCCGCTTCCAGCAGCGTCCCCACGATCGCGCGCACCATGTTTCGCAAAAAACGGTCGGCTTGAATGGTAAAACGGTAGGTATCCTCACCACAAGCTTCCCACTCCGCGCGTGTAACGCGGCAGTTGTTCGTCTTCGCATCGCTATGCAGCTTACTAAAGCTGGTGAAATCCTCGTACTCTTGTAGTACCTTGCCAAGCCGGTTCATTAAGGCGATATCAGGCGTGTAGCGCAGTCGGTAGTGAAACGGGTGAAGAAAAGGGTCTTTGCAGGTAGTCACATGGTAGGTATAGGTACGCGCAAGGGCACTGAACCGCGCATGGGCATCCGGTTGCACCGGTCGTATCGAGGAGAGCGCTATATCCCTAGGCAGGTAATTGTTCAACCGGTGCAGCCACTCTTCGGCAATAAAGGGCTCCCCCTCCCAGTCGAAATGGGCAACCATCGCTCGGGCGTGTACCCCGGCATCGGTTCTACCCGCACCCACCACCTTCAGCGGTTGTTGGGTGATGGTTGAGAGCGCCTCCTCCAGCGTCTGCTGGACACTTACACCGTTAGGTTGCACTTGCCAGCCGACATACTTTTCACCGTTATAGGCCAGCGTGATGAAGAAGCGAGCCATTGATTATGCGCCAAGGGGTTAACCGGTCATCCCGCGCAGTCGGATCTTGGTGAGCACCTGCTTGGTATTCAAGGGGAAGTCCCCATCCATCATCCACGCGTAGTAGCTGGGTTCATTTTTTAACACCTCCTCGACCGGTTTCCCTTTGTGCTTACCGAAGTTGAAAACCTCTACACCTTTCTCGTCATAAATCATGCGCCCTGCCAGGTCCACGTTGTCGTTAAAGCTGGAATACTCTTTTGAAAGCGCATCGATATCGTTTACGAGATCCGGGTAATGATCGAGCTGCGATTTAAGTACCTCGTAGGTAGCCCTCGTATCCGATTCAGCGGAGTGTGCGTTATCTAGCTGCTTGTTGCAGTAAAAAGCGTAGGCTGCCTCCAGGGTGCGTGGCTCTCTCCTATGGTAAATGATTTGCACGTCGATGAACTTACGCCGGCTCATGTCAAAATCCACCCCGGCGCGGAGGAACTCCTCAGCCAGCATCGGCACGTCGAAACGGCTTGAGTTGAATCCCGCAAGGTCACACCCCTCCAATTGGTCGGCCAACGATTTGGCAATCTGCTTGAACGTGGGGCAATCCTTCACGTCCTCATCCGTGATGCCATGAATGGCGGTCGATTCAGGGGGGATAGGCATTTCGGGGTTCAGCCGACGGGTTTTCACCTCCTCCTTGCCGTTGGGGTACACCTTCAACAGCGATACCTCGATGATACGATCACGAGTTGTATTCAGCCCGGTGGTCTCCAGGTCAAAAAAGACCAACGGGTTCTTCAAGTTCAAATCCATTTAGCCGCCATTAATCATTTAACATCATCGGCATCAACAGCGTAAGCATATCTACATTCTCCTCTTTATCGCCCACCGGGAGGATAAGCCCCGCACGCGACGGGTCAGAGAGCTCCACGCGCACCTCTTCCGACGGGATGTTGTTTAGTATATCGATCAGGAAGACCGCCTTGAAGCCGATGTTCATGATGTTCCCGTCGTAACTGCACGGGATCACCTCCTCGGCCGCGGTGAGGAAGTCGATATCCTGGGCCGACACCACGATCCTATCTTCAGAGAGCTGTAGCTTCACCAGGCTGCTTGACGGGTTGGAAAATACTGCCACCCGTTTGAGCGTGTTGAGCAATCCCAGCCTGTCAAGCGTTACCGTGTTGGGGTTATCTCGGGGAATAACCGAGTTATAATTAGGGAATCGTCCCTCCACGAAACGACACACCATCCGGTATGATGCCATTTCGATGTACGCGTTGTTGGTATCGAACTTGATGACCACCTCTCCCGATTCGCGAGGAAGAAGCGTCTTCAGCAGGTTAGCCGGCTTCTTGGGAAGGATAAACGATGAACGCCCCTCTCCTTTCGCCGCGGTAGTAATTACCCGTACCAACTTATGGCCATCCGACGCCACGAACGTGAGGTCATCGGCGGTAATATCGAAGTAGATCCCGTTCATCACGGGCCGAAGTTCATCATCGCCGGTTGCGAACACGGTGCGGTTGATGCCCGAGAATAGGGTCTGCGCATCGAGCGTTAACGACATGGCCGAATCCCGCAGGGGTCTGGGCTCGGGGTACTCATCTCCCTTGGTTCCCACGAAGTTGTATTTCCCGTTATGATAGTAGATAAACACCTCTAGCGTCTCATCGTTGATATCGAAGGTAAGGGGCTGATCCGGCAGTTCGCGCAACGGGTCAAGGAGGTTCTTCGCGTTGATCGCCAAGCTTCCACTCCCCTCCACACCACTAACCTCCACGGTTGTCGTGAGCCGCGTCTCGTTATCAGCCGCGGTGAGCGTCAACGTGCTCCCCTGTAAATCCAGAAGGAAACAATCCAGAATGGGCAACGTGTTCTTCACGTTGATTACCCTACTAATCGCCTGCAAGTGATGTTGCAGCGTGGCACTTGATACAATAAACTTCATACGTTATACTTTTTTTTAGCAAATATATAAAATAATCCCGGAGCAGCGTTCGTTTTGCCGATAATTTAAACTACTTTTTGTTCCTCGGGTGATGTTCGATGATCTCTTGCCGCAAAAAGTTCCGATCGATCCGCGTGTATATCTCGGTAGTCGTGATCTTCTCATGCCCCAGCATCTCCTGGATCACGCGGATGTTGGCCCCCCTTTCCAGCAGGTGCGTGGCAAACGAGTGGCGAAAGGTGTGGGGGCTAATCTCCTTTTGTATGCCGGCCGCTTCGGCGTATTTCCTGATGTAGTGAAAGACGGTAACGCGCGATATGGCTTTCCCGCGGGAACTAACGAACAGGAACTCCTCCTGCCCTCTCCGCGTATCGATATTCCGGCGGTAAGGAAACCAATTCCTGATCTTCTGGATGGCCGTTTCGGAGATTGGCACCAGTCGCTGCTTGCTCCCCTTTCCCTCCACGCGAATGAATCCCTCATCCAGGAAAAGGTCGGTGTACCGCAGGTTGGTTAACTCGGAGACACGCAACCCACAACTGTAAAGCACTTCGATGATCGCGTAATTCCGTGTTCCCTCGGGCGTTGACACGTCGATCACCGAAAGGATGGCATCGATCTCCTCCACCGTAAGAACCACCGGGAGCTTCATCCCGATCTTGGGCGCTTCCAGGAGCTTGGTCGGATCATCTCTCCCGTCATCATTCAGCTTTAGGAAATCGAAAAAGGATTTAATCCCCGATATCACCCGGGCAGTGGATCGGGGTGATATTCCCTGGTCGTGCAACTCGGCCAGGAACTCCTCCAGGTGAGTGGTCTCGACCTCCTCCAACGTGATTCCCCGCACCTCTGCGAATGCCATCAATTTTTGCAGATCGGCCAAGTACGCGTCAATCGTGTTGGCAGACAAACCTTTTTCCAGCAGCAGGTAGCGTTTAAACTCCCTGGCGTGATCTTTTTTGATCGCCCGTTGCCCATGGCTGATTGACCCACCATTCATTCGCGAGCACTCTCTATGTCACGGGCCAGCCGCCTAGCTTCCTCCACGATCGCTTTTAACGAGTCCAGCAACGGCTTCTCTTCATCTTTCAGCAACACTTCTCGTTTCTCAAGACGCTTCAGTCGACCGATCATTGTTTCGTCCCCCATCATCCGTATCAGGGGCAATACCCGATGAGCGATATCGCCAGCGGCCTCGGTATCCTCTTCTTCAAACGCTACCTTCAACTTGTCAGTTTGTTGGGTCGTCTCCTCGACAAACGAGTTCAATATGGTCAAGGAGGCTTCCCTATCCTCTTTGACGAAATCGATGAGCGCCTTGACACCCGTTACCTTCTTGTCAACTTTTTCTGCACCAATCTCCCGATGCCCCAGGTACTTGAGCAGGGTGTCACGTAGTTGCGCGGACGAGAAAGGTTTGGTAAGGTACCCCGTGAATCCCTCTTTTACCAAATAGTCCTCCGAGATATCGAATCGGGCCGACAGCGCGATAACGGGCAAGTTCCGAAGATCCTCATCCTCCAGTTGCCGCACCTCTTTCACCAGTGCGAAACCGTCCATTCCCGGCATCTGGAGATCGACAAACAACAGGTGAAATCGCTGCTCTCGAAGTCGAGCCGTTACACGATCGGGCCGGTTCTCCGTGACTGCCTTCACGTTCACCCTCTTCAGCATCTCGAACACCATCTTCAGTTGAGTGGGATCGTCATCCACCACTAACACGGTTAGCCCTTCCAGCTTTTTTAACACTTCCTCACCCGTGACGCTTTCCACCACCTCCGGAGCCCTACTTCCCGATTCTCCCCCCTCCTTGGCAGGCTGCAGGGGAAGATCAATGACAAACAGGGAGCCGGCACCTTTTTTCGACTCCACGTGAATCGTCCCGTTCATCTGCTCCACGAAACCTTTGGTAATAGCCAATCCCAGGCCACTACCTTCCACACGCCCCACTGCTTGATTCGCGTGATCTAACTGCGTGAAATCTTGAAATATCCGCGACTGCTCCTCCTTGCTGATACCCATACCGGTGTCTCTCACCTTAAAGAGTAGTCGAGAAGCCGCTTCAGGTTCTTTACCTCTCCCCCATCCTTTTCTCCCTTGACTTTTCTCATTCACCACCTCTAATACCTCAATCGCAACCTTTCCCTCCGAGGTATATTTGATCGCGTTCGAGATAAGGTTGCCCATAACCTGCCTGATCACGTACGCGTCTGCATAACAAACCGTATCATTGGACAACTTGTTTTCGATCTGGTAGTCTAGCTTTTTTTGAGTGGCTATCGACCTAAAGCTAAGCGTAATATCTTCCACCAACTTGTGTAGGTTAATGTTCGAGGGTTGCATCTGCCACACCCCCGCTTCCAACTTGTGGTAATCCAACAGGGAAGTGGCAAGCTGCAGAACGTGTTGACCAGAGTGCTGCATGTTGCTCACGTACTCCTTAATCGTGTGCACCTTGCCATCTGCCTTATCCCCTTTGTCCTCCCTCTCTTTCAACGACTCCATATACAAATCCAAATAACCGAGAATAGAACTGACGGGGGCTTTTATATCGTGCGATATGGTAAGCATCATCCTCTCCCTGGAAGCTAACAGTTCCGTCACCCGCTGGTTAGATGCCTCCAGTTGTCGGCGGTAACGTTGACCCCTGTTGATATCCACCAAAAACAGGGTGGCAAACAGCATGGCTATCCCAACGGCCACAAACGAGTACCAATGAATGGTGACTTGAGAGCGTGCAAGCACCTCCTCCCGATCGACAAGAAGTTGAAACGACTTCATCATCTCCTCCTGCTCGATTCCCGTCAACAGTTCATTGATACGGGCAGTGAGCAAGTGGTTGGTCTGGGTCACCACCTTTTGCCTCGCCAATAGGGCCGCTTGAAAACGCCGCTGGTTCTGTAGGTCGAGCTGCTCGGAATAGATTACCTTGTTAATGATGGTATCCACGATCAGTTCGAACTCACGGTCGGTCACCTTCGATTTGCTCTCGATCACAACGGTGGAGTCGGGCCGCCCCGTGATAGCGTCTCGAATCCGAGTAAAAAACCCCTTTCGCTCTCCCATAACAACGCTCGTATCGCTTTTATTCTCTTGCGCTACACCCAAATCTTTGCTTCCCAAGTAATCGACAATCTCTTGGTTAAGCTCCCGTGCCACAAGGCTGCTTTCGATGGAACGCGTGATACGCGGTGCCCTTCGTATGGAATCGAGCAGCGCGGCTACCACCTGTAGGTTCTCTTTTTTCTTACCCACCAGCATTTCGATGGAATCCAGCTTCATCACACGAGCCGAGTCAATCGCCGAGCTCCTCAACTTGGTCAGATTAGCACTTACAACCGGCACGATGGAGTCGTACTTTTGAAAATAGCGCCTGGCACTTTGGGAGGTCACCAGGTTCTGCTCGCTCTCGATCTCGTACAGTAACGAGAGCGTGTTACTCACGATTAGCAGTTCCGAAAAGTCCTGACTCTCTGCTTTCTTACTCGAGTACTCCTCTAAGTTATTATAAATGTCAACGAGCCCAAGGCCCATGACGAGCATCACCAACACGTACCCGATGATGACGGTTCCCTTTGCCTTAGAGGATCCTTTTCTTTTATTCATGGTGATAACGTAAAACGAGTGAATACAACGTTGCTTAAGGCGACGTCACGTTGTACAATTTTATCTTATTATAAAGTGTTTTCCTATCAATATTCAAGATCGAGGCGGCCATCGTCTTGTTGCCTTTCGTCAACTCGAGCGCCTGTTGAATCTTCTCTTTTTCATAACTCTCTTTCCGGAGGGACTGCACCGTGTTCATCGACACCGATGAGGGGGAGTCGGGTTGCCCTGTCTTCCCTAATAGGGATGAGAGGAGATTTCCTTTCACGCGGCTCCCATCGGAGAGCAGTACCGCCTTGAAGATACAATTCTTTAGCTCTTGAATATTTCCAGGCCAATCATATTTCATAAATGCCTCTTGAACGCTCGGATCGATGGCTTTCACCTTTTTATCCAGCGTCTGGTTGGCAAACTTCAAGAAGTGGAGGATGAAAAAAGCGATATTATGTCTCTCCCCCTTTAGCACGGGGAGGATAATGGCATCATCCTTCACAAGAGAGTAGAGCTTTGGCAGAAGGGTGCGTTGGAGTTCAGGTTTCCCTTTCTCCGTGGTCATGATTACCTGTGTGTACCCTGGTCCTTTGGTCTGCTTGGTCAGAATATCGATAAGCTCGTTCTGACCGTTCAAGTCGAGACGATCTACCCCTTTGATATGCAGCAGTCCTCCCTTGGCCTGCCGGAAGGTATCCATCATCCCCACCACATCATCCCGCTTGTTGAGACTCAAGGTGACGGGTTCATCAAGGGAGTCCACTTCGTACACCTCAAGAGGTTTTGAGTGGTGTATTCCTTTTTCATATATATACTTCACGGCTGATGCTTTCCCAGTACCGCGATCCCCTATGATTAACCCGTGAACATTCTCCTCAGAAACGCGATCAAGGATATTGAAAAGCCGCTTGTAATCATCACCCGGCGGTTTCACGAACTCGTTTGACAACGGCATATTCTTTTTCATGTTCTCTTGCGTGATGAATGCCTCATCGATTTTCTTAAAGAACAAGTCCGGATCGATGGGTTTCGCGATGTAGTCCACCGCACCCGACTTCATGGAGGCCACCGCCGTTTCAATATCCGCGTAACCGGTCATCATGATAACCAAGATGTCCGAATCATACTTCTTTACCCAAGACAATAGGGCAAAACCATCAGACCCGGGCATTCGAATATCTGACAAGATAAGGTCAAAGGGGTGCTCCTTAACCAGTTGTTTAGCCTGATCAACGCTCGTGGCCACCTCCACGCTAAAATCACGCTTCACCAACCATGACTTCAGCATCAGACAAACCGTTACATTGTCATCTATTACAAGTATGCTTTTGTTCATAACTCTTTACTTCACTTCCTTTTCGCTTTCCAACACCTTGGGCATTAAAATGGTCGAATAGAGCAATAGAATGGCTCCAATTATCATGAAAAGCGGCCACTCGTTCCGTTGCTTGAACATTAGGTAAGCGCTCACGATCATCAATAGGCACGCGATGACTTGAAAATTGAATAACCTCCTTCCCCTCAGACTCTTGCCGGGGTAAGGCGTAGTGACGGTTACCACCGTAAAGGCGACCACGGATACCGCCATAATCCATGATGCCACAACGGGTTCGAAAAGATACAATAGTGCCGAAAACAGTATAAGTATACCAGAAAGGCGGTATACAATATCCTTTACCTTGCGCATTTTCGATTTAATAATAAATCCACCTACAAACTTACACAAAAAAAAAGGAATTTTCAACCCCAAAAAACCAATACGCGAATTTAATTACTCGATGATAAAAATCTCCTCGTTCTCCTTTTTCATCAGGTAATTTTCCCGTGCGAATTTCTCAAGGTCTTCCGTGTTAGATTGAAGTTCGTCGAGTTTCTTCTTATCTACCTCCGTCTGTTTATGATAGAACTCGATTTGGGACTCCAACTCCTTGATCTCCGCATCGTACTTTAGCCGTTTGGGGATGCTGCTGTCACTGAATAAAAACAGCGCCACGACCAACACGATTAGGATGATAATCTGGTAGGCAGTTAGCCCCAGGAAACGGCTGGAACCAAATTTCTTAACGTTCTCTTTCATCTCAACGCTTGTACTTAACATCCATTTAACCAAGCAAAAATAGTCTATTTTCTTTATCATGCCAAGTCGTTTCAAGCAAACCCACGAAAAAAAACCATTTTCCGGGGAATCTTTGAAGATTCAACAAAAAAGGGTATCTTTACGTTATAATAATTGTTACAAACAAGAATAGGTTACCGAATGAAAAAAGTGCTTACGACCGTGGTGGTGGTCCTACTGGCTACCCTCCCTTCCTTTCCCTGTACCAACCTACTGGTAGGAAAAAAAGCATCCACGGATGGATCTACCCTTATCTCTTACGCGGCCGACTCCTACGGATTGTATGGTGAACTATACCATTGGCCCGCGAAGCAGTACGCACCAGGCGAGATGCTACAAGTGCACGAGTGGGATAGTGGTAAATACTTGGGTGAGATACCGCAAGTATTGCAAACGTACAACGTGATTGGCAACATGAACGAACACCAGTTAGCCATCGGCGAGACCACCTTTGGCGGACGAAGCGAACTCTCCGACTCCACGGGAATCATGGACTACGGCAGCTTGATCTACATCACGCTGCAACGTGCCAAGAACGCCCGTGAAGCCATCCAGGTGATGACCAACTTGGTCAAAGAGCACGGGTATTACAGCTCCGGTGAGTCGTTCTCGATTGCCGACCCCGAAGAGGTATGGATCCTGGAGATGATTGGGAAAGGTCCCGGGAACAAGGGCGCCGTATGGGTCGCCGTACGAATACCGGACGATTGCGTGTCGGCACACGCCAATCAGGCCCGCATTCAACAGTTTCCCCTGAATGACCCGGAGAACTGCCTCTACTCGCCCGACGTGATCTCTTTCGCGCGGGAACAGGGGTACTACGAAGGAACGGACGCCGATTTCAGTTTCGCGCAGGCTTACGCCCCACTTGACTTTGGTGCACTCCGGTTTTGTGAGGCACGCGTATGGTCTTTCTTTAACCGGGTGAACAGCGAAATGGGTCACTACGTGACCTACGCGCAAGGGAAGAGTACCGATCCCATGCCGCTGTACATCAAGCCAGACAGAAAGCTGAGCGCCCGCGACATCCAAAACTGCATGCGCGACCATTATGAAGATACAGAACTCGACTGGCGCTACGACTTGGGGGCTGGTCCCTTTAACTCACCCTACCGCTTGTCGCCCCTCACCTACAAGCTGGACGACGAGAGCTATTGCAACGAACGCCCCATCGCCACACAGCAGACGGCGTTCTCTTTCGTGGCACAGATGCGCTCATGGCTTCCCAACGAGATCGGGGGTATATTCTGGTTCGGTATCGATGACGCCGCGCAAACGGTATACTACCCCTTTTACTGCGGCCATACCGAGGTGCCACACGAGATGGAAGTGGGCAACGGTGACCTGCTCACCTTCTCCTGGACTTCGGCTTTCTGGATTCATAACTGGGTATCCAACATGGTGTACTCCCGCTATAGCGATAAGATCAAGGAGGTACAAAAGGTGCAGTCTAAGCTAGAAGATCAATTTGAAGCGTCAGGTCCCGAGGTGGAGGAAAAAGCCAAAGCCCTTTATGAACAATCCTGTCCCGAAGCCGTTCAATATTTGACCCAGTACAGCAACGATTTGGTCAAGGGAGGTCTCGCGGAGTGGAAGAAACTGGGCGAGTACCTTATGGTGAAATACGTTGATGGCGTGATAAAACGGGAAGAAAACGGGCAGTTCCAGCGAAACCCGCACGGGCTATCCGTCAGCCCCATCCGCACGGGATATCCCGAGCCCTTCATCCGTCGGGTAATCGAAGAGACGGGCGACAAATACAAGGTGCTGCCGGTAGAATAGTCTGCCCGTGAAACGACAAAACATGATTCATCAAGACAGATCAAAAACAAAATAATAAAACACATTTTATTACTATGGAAGAAGGAAATTTAATCGCGCGTGTAACCGATAAGGCGAAATCCTGGTTAGTTGATAGTTATGATGCTGAGACGAGAGCAGAGGTGCAACGTATGCTTGACAACGAGGATAAACGAGAGCTGATTGACGCTTTCTACAAAGACCTAGAATTTGGCACGGGCGGCCTACGCGGTATCATGGGAGCAGGCAGCAACCGCATGAACCGCTACACGGTCGGTTCCGCGTCACAAGGGTTGGCCAACTACCTGAAGAGCGAATTCGCCGACCTGGAGCAGATCAAAGTGGTTATCGGCCACGATTGCCGAAATAACAGCCGCGAATTTGCCGAAATCACCGCCGATGTCTTCAGTGCAAACAACATCAAGGTGTACCTTTTCGAGGACCTACGTCCCACCCCACTTGTTTCGTACGCTATCCGGAAGCTGGGGTGCCAAAGCGGCATCATGATTACCGCTTCCCATAACCCCAAGGAGTATAACGGGTACAAGGCGTACTGGAGCGACGGTGCACAGGTACTTGCCCCGCACGATAGAAACATCATCGCCGAGGTGAACCGGGTAAAATCGGTCTCCGATATACGGTTTAATGGTAATGACAAGCTTATCGAGATCATCGGCAAGGATATGGACAAAGCCTTTATCGAGGAGGTCAAAAAGCTGGTCCTTTCACCCGAGGCCATCGTGCGCAACAACGATATAAAGATCGTCTACACCCCTATTCACGGGACGGGTATCACGCTCATCCCCGATGCGCTGAAGGCGATCGGCTTTACCAACGTTATTGGCGTACCCGAGCAAGACGTGATCAGTGGGGACTTCCCGACCGTGATTTCACCGAACCCAGAGGATCCCGCTGCAATGGACCTGGCCATCAAGAAGGCCATCGAGACCGATGCCGACCTGGTGATGGCTTCAGACCCCGACGCCGATCGACTGGGGGCAGCCGTTCGCGATAACGAGGGCAACTTTATCCTGCTCAACGGCAACCAGATCATGCTTCTCTGCCTCTACTACTTGATGGTACGGCGCGAAGAGCTGGGACTGCTCACCGGAAAGGAGTTCATGGTAAAGACCATCGTCACCACCGAACTGGTGAAAGAGATTGCCGACCAAAAAGGGATCGAGATGTATGACAGCTACACCGGCTTCAAGTGGATCGCCGATATTATCCGCAAGAACGAAGGCGTGAAAAAGTACATCGGCGGCGGCGAAGAGAGTTACGGCTTCCTGGCGGGCGACTTCGTTAGGGACAAGGATGCGGTATCTGCTTGCACCCTGTTCGCAGAAGTTTCCGCGTGGACCAAAGACAACGGCAAAAGCATATACCAGCTGCTGGAAGATATTTACCTCAAATACGGCTACTCGAAGGAGGTGGGTGTATCGCTCGTGCGCGAAGGGAAAGAGGGGGCCGATGAGATTGAGGCGATGATGAAGAATTACCGCGCCAATCCCCCGGTATCACTGGGCGGTTCACCCGTGACCTATATCAAGGATTTCGTCAAGCTGGAAGCCACAGACCGCGTCCGCAAGGAGCAGGTGGCCTTGGAGATGCCCACCACCTCTAACGTGCTTCAATATTTCACCGAGGATGGCACCAAGCTCTCTATCCGTCCGTCAGGAACGGAGCCCAAGATCAAGTTTTACATTGAAGTGAAAGGGGGGCAAGTCAAAACGCGTGAAGAGCTTGAACAGGCAGAAAAGGTCGCGAGTAATAAGATCAACAGAATTCGCGAAGAGTTGAGCATATAACGAAAGACGAAAGGAGATTACATGAAACGAAAATTAACCATAGCCTTGGTGGCGCATGACCACCGCAAGTTCGATATGGTCGAATGGGTCACCTTTAACGCCGGTTTCCTGTCCCACCACCACCTCGTCTGTACCGGGACAACCGGTGCCCTCGTACGCGAAGCGCTCCAAAACGAGGGGGTAACCCCAGAGTTCACCATCATGAACTCGGGCCCCATGGGAGGTGATGCAGAGATCGCCGCCATGGTGGTTCGCAAGGAGATCAACCTCGCGATCTTCCTAATTGACGACCTGAACGCGCAACCGCACGAGGCGGACATCATGATGTTGTTGCGGCAGTGCCGAATACATAACATTCCCATAGCTTGTAACCGGTACAGTGCCGACCTTATGATTACCAGCACGCTATGGGACGATATGGACTACAAACCCTCCCCGCCCCGGTACGAGCAGTTCGATCGGAGCAAGTACGGTTTTTGATTGCCCATTGATCATTAGGGGTGAGGAGCCTACGCGTGCAGACGGTAAGCTGCTCGTGATTGATGGGGGCTTCTCTAAAGCGTTTCACCCTACAACCGGCATCGCGGGTTACACGCTGATATTCAACTCTCAGGGCCTACAACTCGTACAGCATGAGCCATTTTCCTCCGCAAAGGAGATGATCGAGAAAGAGGATGATATTCACTCGGTCACCGTGATAAAGGAGTTTATCTCGCACCGAATGCTGGTAAAAGAGACTAATGACGGCATGAAGATGGCAGACAAAATCGCGGACTTACAGCAACTGTTGTCGGCATTCAGAACGGGAATGATTAAATCACAAGATTGATGCTCATTTCGCTATAACGCTTTGTCAATGGCGGGCTTGCCCATGACAAGCCTAAGCTGCTTACAACCACACAAAAATATGATTAAAAGATAAGTTGCTCATAACATGATATTTTAAAGTCCTGATTATCACTGACAATCAGGACTTTTCTCCGTTTCAGGTCTACCTTTCGTGATCCGCCTGGGGTTCGAACCCAGGACCCCATCCTTAAAAGGGATGTGCTCTACCTGCTGAGCTAGCGAATCAGCCTAATACTTTCTTTCAAAAGCGGTGCAAAGATAAACGGTTTGTTTGAATTTTCCAAATGTTAAAGTCAGAAAAAGCCATTAATACCTGTAATGCTCCGGCTTGAACGGCCCGTTCACAGGCACCCCGATGTACTCGGCCTGCTCCTGCGAAAGGGTGGTTAACTTCACGCCAATCTGTGCCAAGTGGAGCCGGGCGACCTCTTCGTCCAATTGTTTAGGCAGACGATACACCCCGATCTCGTAGTCGTTCTCCCAGAGATCGATCTGCGCCAACACCTGGTTGGTGAACGAGTTGCTCATCACGAACGAAGGATGACCGGTGGCGCAACCAAGGTTGACCAAACGGCCTTCGGCGAGAAGGAAAATGGAGTTGCCGGACGGGAAGGTGTACTTGTCCACCTGTGGCTTGATATTGAGGTGTTGGATTCCCGGGAAAGTGATCAGCTTGTCCACCTGTATCTCGTTGTCGAAGTGACCGATATTGCAGACGATGGACTGATCTTTCATCTGCTTCATATGCTCAATCGTGATCACGTCGCGGTTCCCGGTGGTGGTCACGAAGATGTTCCCCTCTTTCACCGCCTCCTCCATAGTGGTCACCTCGAACCCCTCCATCGCCGCCTGCAACGCGCAAATGGGATCGATCTCGGTCACGATTACCCGGGCACCGTAAGAGCGCATCGACTGTGCGCACCCCTTGCCCACGTCGCCGTACCCGAGCACTACCACCACCTTACCCGCAATCATCACATCGGTAGCCCGCTTGATTCCATCCGCGAGGGATTCACGACAGCCATAGAGATTATCGAACTTCGATTTGGTCACCGAGTCATTCACGTTGATGGCAGGCACCAACAGCTCATTCCGATCCATCATCTGGTAGAGGCGATGGACACCGGTAGTGGTCTCTTCCGATATCCCCTTCATGTCGGCCACCGTGCGGTGCCAACGCTGGTTATCCTCTTTCAGTACGCGGTTTAGCGTATCCAGGATAACCTGCTCTTCACGGTTAGACCCCTTTCGGTTGATGGTGGAAGCATCCAGCTCGGCCCGGTAACCCATATGCACCAAAAGCGAAGCGTCTCCGCCATCGTCCACGATCAAGTGAGGTCCTTTCCCGCCGGGGAAACGGAGAGCCATATCGGTACACCACCAGTACTCCTCCAGGGTTTCACCCTTCCAAGCGAATACCGGTACCCCGGTAGCGGCTATCGCCGCGGCGGCGTGATCCTGCGTGGAGAAAATATTGCAGCTCGCCCAGCGCACGTCGGCTCCCAACTCCACCAGCGTCTCGATCAACACTGCCGTCTGAATGGTCATGTGCAACGAACCGGTTACCCGTGCTCCCTTGAGCGGCTTCTCTAAGGCATACTTCTCACGAATTGCCATCAGGCCAGGCATCTCCCGCTCCGCAATGGTTATCTCTCTCCTTCCAAAATCGGCCAACGAAATATCCGCTACCTTATAATTCATCTTTATCTTTTTTTTTCATTTAAATTTTTAGGTTGCAAAGTTACATAATTTATGGGAAATTCCTATCTTTGTAGACTGAAACAGTTTGGGTTTTTGAAAACGTTGGTATTTAAGGAAACTCCCTGTGTTATAATTGAAATGATAATCAAAAAGTGTTACAATTTTAAAAAAAGGAAAAGTATGAAAACATTACGTGTATTTTCTATGGTAGCCCTTATCCTTGCACTTGGATTGGGCGCAACTTCGTGTAAACAAGTGAGCGACGCGGATCTGCAGACTGCCGCGCAAGAGTTGTTGATTGCCAACCCCGATTTGGCGGAAGTAACGGTAACCGTAGCAGATAAGGTAGCTACTTTAACGGGTTCTGTAGCGGTTGACTCGTTAAAAGCGCTTGCTGAAACCACCGTGGCCGGTGTGAAAAATGTTAAGTCAGTTGTCAACGAACTAGAGGTAGTTCCTCCCGCACCCGATTACACGGAACTGGATGCAACTATCAACGCGGCCCTCGCCGATGCATTAAAAGATCACGCCAAGGTTACGGCCGAAGTTAAAGACGGCGTTATTACCCTTACCGGCGAGATTACTAAGAAAGCGCTACCCATCCTGATGGAGAAGCTAAACGCGCTAAACCCCGTCCAAATCGTAAATAACCTTACTGTTAAATAACCCCTAATTATGACATTAGCAGAAAAATACAGGGAGTTAATCGATTTGGCCAAAGCGCACCAACTGAATGTAGACCATTCCGGAAAGGTGCTAAGGGTGGAAGGTACCGTTACTTCGTCTGATGTCAAAAATCAACTATGGGCAATTTACCAGCGCATTGATCCCCACTTTAAAAGCAACGACGTTATATTGAACGTGAAAACCAACGTAACCGAAGGTGGGAAAGTAAAGGTGGTGACCATGGAAAGCCGTCTGAACATCCGTAAAGGCCCGGGGACAGATCAGCCGATCGTGGGGAAAGCCGAAAAGGGCGATATCATTACGCTCATAAGCAAAACCAACGACCAGTGGTGGTTGGTTCGCGATAACGATGGGGAAGAGGGATACTGCTACTCGCAATACTTGGAGCCAGTGCAATAAAATAATGCAGTAAAAGCCCAGGTTAAAAAAAGAGGCCGTTGCAGTTAAGCATTAGGCCTCTTTTTTATTCCACTACTTCATTAGTCGTCAGTTCGGCACAGACGCGGGCGGCATGCTTGACACGAGGTTTATGCTCGAGGCTTGTGCCGCTACCCTATTAAACATACGCGTTGTTAACCGCCACTCCTTACCGTCACTGTATGTTAAATCCAATGATAAATGCCAAGTAGGGCTTGTTTTGGTAGATCCATATTTTCCGATCTTTACCTAGCAGGTTATCAAAGCCCAGCGCCACCCCCATGGTGAAGTTGTTAACCCCGATATTGGCAGCCATCCCTTTTTGCAACACCACCCCATCATACTCTTCAATCGTGGCATGAGCGGTACTGGTATGCAGCACCTGCGTGCTCCCTATACCAATAAAACCTCCGAAAGAGATCTGGAAATGGTTAAGTTGACGGGAAAACAGGTGACTGGTAACGGGCTTATAACCCAACGAATAGCTGTCGTGGCTATAACCTAAAAAAAATGCACCGTTAAAATCGCTATTCAGCTGTACCGGGATCTCCCCGACCTGAGGCCTAAACTTGATGGGAAGGACAATGAAAGCCGCGTTCATCCCACTTCGGTAAAAAGCAAGCCTGTCGGGTGGAGGCGCTTCCCACACGATGCGGGGATAGTTTTCCACTTGCAAGGAGCGTCTATCGGGGAATACCGAAACTGTCTTTCCTGTAAAATCACCTGGCGAGTCACTTAGGGAGTCATTCATGGGGCTACCCGTACCCTTCATACCCTTAGTGTCCTCCATACCCCCCCTGATCGGGTAAGTTTTCAAGGTATCGTTTTCCGAGTAGAAGAACAGTTTCTTACCCCTCCCCTCGCCATTCACTGTAAACAACTTTTCATTCAGTTGACCACATGGGACGTGTTGCAAGGCATTACAAGCTGTCAACAGCAGGGAGGCCATGCATAGCAGCCAACCTCGGGACAAATTTCTGATGGTCATAGTTTTAAAAAGCCTCCTATTCAACCAACTGAAACACGGCAAATCATGGTTCAGAAACCTGGGGTTCAAAAACAAAAATCATTCGGTTCCCCGACTCGAACAGCCTCTTCGCGAAGGCATGCACTTTCCGCGCACTTACCTGTTCTAGTAGCTCCATCTGCTCCAGTTCCAAGTTAGGCTCACCTTTCAGGGCGCTGGAGAGAATAGCCATCCACGACACGTTCTTCTTCCGGTCAGCGAACTTCTTCTCCAGGTACAATTTGATCTCCCGCACCTCCTGTTCAGTCGGTCCCTCTGCTACCAGCTCATCAATCTCCTTCTGTACCACCTCCAACAACTCATCCACCAGCGCTGGATCGGTGTCAAACTCGATCTTGATGGAAGCCGTTGGAAAGGGATAACGATCAAGCTCTCCACTCACCCCCACGTGATAGGTGCCTCCCTTATCTTCGCGGATGGATTTCAGGTAACGGGTACTCAAAATGTAAGCCGTAAAACGACTCAGTAAATAGTTCCCAGCGTTATAATCGCACGCCTCATGAGAGAGTTGGGTAACCGTTGCCTTGGAACTCACCATATCAGGGGCATGGTAGCGATACTCCAATTCGCCGGTTGTAAGGGGCAAATCGATATAGGTGAGCTCCGGCTCCTCTCCCTGGGCGACGATAGAGCCGATGTATTTCTCAACCAGTGGTTTGGCCTCATCCGCACGCATCGGGCCGGAAAAGATAAAGGTGAACCCACGCGGGTTATAGAAATGGGATTGATAGAGCTGCTCCATCTCCCTTGGCGTGATCGAGGAGAGAAGCGACTCGCTAAACCCCTCGACAAACCGTTTGTCCCGGTACATCAGCAGATTAATGGAATCGTTGTACAGCGTATTAGCCGACGGGTTGGCTATACGCTTAAGCAGTTGTCCCTTCACGTGCTCCAACTCTTTTTCATCGACAGACACATTCGTGAAAAAGGCGTGCAGCAGCGTGAAAAACGGCTCACTACTCACTGGAGTAAAGGAGCCGGAAAAGCCCTCACTCCTCCTGTTCATAAAGGGACGCAGGCTCAGTCTGTTTCTCGACCCCCACCCGGTTAGCTCGTTGTAGCTCAAGCCACCGACGGTAAGGTAGCGAAGGAACGTGTTGAGGAGTCGATGCTGGTTCAGCTCACCGGGGTAGGCATACCCTCCCGGCCTGAAAGCCTCCACCTGTACATCGCGCCTTTTCCCGAACTCCTCCTTCCACACCACCGTGACCCCGTTCTCCAGCGTCCACTCCGTGGTGGAATCGAGCGGCACCTCGTGGGTGATCCCGTAATCCGCGGAGTTCACGCTACGCGATTGGATAATGTTACCGGAAGCGGCTATCGGTATTGGTTCCAACTCTTTCGCCCCCGTGAAGGCAAAAGGTTCCTGTTCCGTCTCTCGCACCTCGTCCATCATCGAGAGCACCTGCGATTCGGTCGGCAACGAGTGCGCCAACCTCTCAGGAACAGAAAAGATGACCACCAGGTTCTCGTCGTTCAGCAAGATGTCGAGCCTGGAGTGAATGTCACTCAACGGTAATTGGTTCAGCATCTCCATTCGGAGGGTGTGTTGCAAATCGAAGTCGATCAAAGGGGTACCCCGGGTATAATGCTCTACCGCGTCGTTGACGTAATCCACGTTCTTCCTATTCTTGAACCGCTGGTACGACTTCTCCAAATCGGCGGCCACGTTTTTTTTCGCCTCGGCAAGCTCCTCCTCTACGAAACCATGCTGCTTGGCCCGTTCCAACTCTACGGCGACCCCCTGTAACGCTTCATAGCTCTCTTCGTCCTCCACCGGGATGGCCGTCGAGGTGAACAGCTTGTTGGCGTAACTAATAGTAGTAAATACAGGTATGACTACTCTAAAGGGAGAATCGGGATACGTGGCGGCCACCCTAAAGCGATTTCGTATCATCTCCAAGAAAACCTTATCGAGTAGGTCGTCGTACAGGTACAAACCGCTCTGCTTCTCTTCATGGGTGAGGGGTGGAATCTTTATAGTGATTCGGGTCGAGATGGCGGAGGTTTCCGGGTCGGTAAAATAGCCGACGATGGGTTCTTTATTATCCGGTACACCGTACGTTTGTCTGACGGGTGCATCTTTAACGGCAGGGATGGTGGAAAAGGTTCGAATGACGCGTTGCTCCATCTCCTTTTTATCGAAATCCCCCACCACGATCACGGCCTGCAAATCGGGTCTGTACCACCGGTAATAGTAATCAATGAGCGTCTGCCGTTCAAAAGTATCGATCACAGAGGGCAGACCAATAACATCCCTTTCGGCAAAGCGGGAGCCGGTCTGCTGAAACCTGGAGATCGCCTTCATCATCCGGGTCGCGGATACATCGCCCCGGCGCCACTCCTCCCTCACCACTCCCCGTTCCTTTTCTATCTCCTCCGCATCACAGGTGATGTAATGCGACCAGTCGTGCAAAGCCAGCAGGGCGGAGTCGACCACGCTACTCCGGTCCACCGGGACATCTGAGATATTGTAAACGGTTCTGTCCATGGAGGTATAGGCGTTGATATTGGCCCCAAATTTCACCCCGATGCTCCCAAAGTATTCCAATAAGCTCTTCCCGGGGAAATTTTTGGTGCCATTGAAGGCCATATGCTCCAGGAAATGGGCAAGCCCCCGCTGATTATCCTCCTCCTGTAGGGATCCCACGTTGTGAACAATAAAGAATTCAGCCCTCCCTCGCGGGTTCGTTGCCTCCCTGATGTAGTAGGTAAGCCCGTTATCCAGCGTTCCTATCAAGTACTCATCATCTACCGGGAGGGGAGCCAATAGGTTAGCGGGTTGGTAGAAGAGCACTCCGCTTCCCTTAGTAAATACGCCCACCGTAGGAAGTGCGCTCCCCGTGAGTAATACGCCTTCCGCAAACAACAACCTTCCCAGTAAAAAGACCCAAAGAAGGCAAAAGATTTTCTTTTTCCTATTCATTGGCTTACTCGTTTTCAACCCGACCAACATTTATGAAAAGCGGTGGCACTAAGCTACCTCCCGGTAGCCAGAATCTCATCCAGCAAGTAAGGGACACCGGAAAGCTTATCCAGGTACCAAAGTACGTACCTGATATCGACGGAGACACATTTCGACATTCCCTCCTGGAAGTAGTAGCTCGACGCGAGCGACTCCTTATTGCCGTCGAAAGCCAGGCCGATCAGCTCACCCCGCGCATTCAACACCGGACTACCGGAATTGCCTCCCGTGATGTCGTTATCTGTTAAGAAGTTAACGTAGAGCTGTCCTTTATCCCCGTACTCACCCCAATCGCCGTTTTGAATCAGTCGCAGCGTCGGCTCATCGAACGAGAAGTCGTAGTCGCCCGGGTTGTGCTTATCCAAGATGCCCTGGGTGGTAGACTGAGCGGCGCAATAGATGCCATCGGACGGCTTTATTCCCGCCACCTTCCCGTAGGTAAGCCTCATGGTGGAGTTGGCATCGGGATATTGTAGTTCACCCGCCTCCTGTCGCTTCTGATAGAGCCTCCTCTTATATTCCGCGTCGAGCGTGATAAGTTGTCCCGTCTCCTCGAGGTTAACGTTCTGGTCTTGCCTGAAGTCCACTACCTTCACGTCACCGGCCAGCTTTACGGCAGGGTCATCGAAAAATTTCGCGATATGGCTTTGATCTCGCGTGTAGGCCTTAAACTTCTCCGGGTGCAACATGATTGACTGTCCAAACACCTCGTTCATCATGGCGAAGTAATCGCTACCGTGCCTGCCATGCAACTCCTTGGTGTAAGATCCCCAATACTTTTCCGGCACGTTCTCGAAGAAAAGACCTAGCTGGTACTCCATCAGCTCCCTCTCCACGCGCACGTCATACTCCTCGTACAACGTTTCCACCTGCTTCACGAACTTGTCAAACGCTTCAGGATCGCTATCATGTTTACGCAACGCGTTGATTCTATGCCCAATGGCGATAAAGCCTTTACCCGAAACCAGGGATTGCCGGTAGTAGTTAATGTGCCGCTCAATCTCTTCAGCACTGCTGTACGCGGCTTGCACCTGTTGCAAGAAAGGATCATCGTCCCCGAACAGCCGCCGCTCTTCCGCCTGCTTCTTCTCCACCACATCGAACCTTCGCAGACAGATAACCTCACCTTCAAGCATCTCCTGCACGTTGCTAAGGCCAAAAAAGATGTTGGAATACTTCTGGCGAACCAGCGGATCTTTATCCATCCACTTTCGGATGATCTCCATTTTCGCCTTCATCGCGTTTGCCGAAATGGGGCTCGAGACCCGCTCGGCGAAATCGACCTTGAATGAAGAGCTATACCTATCGGTCCTTCCCGGGAAGCCGATGACCATGGCGTAGTCGTTCTCCCGAATCGGCTTTCGGGCTACCCGGAGAAACCGTTTGGGCACGATAGGCCTGTTGCCCTCCGAGTATTCGGCCGGTCGCCCATGCTCATCCCCGTACACCCGGTACAGTGCGAAGTCGTTTTTATGCTGCGGCCACTCCCAGTTATCGATATCACCTCCAAAGGAAGCCACCTGTACCGGCGGAGCTCCCACGAATCGGATATCGGTATACCGGTCATAGTAATACATGTAGTACCTCGACCCGCTCCACATGGAAGCGCACGAGGCTTCGTGACCGCTCTGCACGGAGTGACGCCTTTCAATGATACCATAAACCCTGCGCATCCCGCTGGGTTGCTGGATGCTGTTCAGGGAGTCCCGGATCTGATTGATCTCATCGGTGCAGTCGACCACCTTACGGAGGAAGTAGACCGACTTTCCCTTGATGGGAATCTCCTGGGCAGGGGTGGCTGCCCAATAACCGGTCTCCAAGTAGTTGGTATCGGGCGTGCTTAGTTGATAAATATCGTTATAGGCGCAATGGTGATTGGTAATCAGTAACCCTTGATTGGAAACCATACTGCCGGTACAGCCGAAGTCTAACGCCACCACTGCATCCTTCAGGGACGATTCCGTCTCACTGTAGATTAGTTTGGTGTTGATCTTCAACCCCTCGGCACGCATCTTCTTTTGCAAGCCCTTATTCAACTCATGAATAAGCCACATCCCCTCGTCTGCCACCACGACCGCGTGGGCAGATAACAACCACAGCAAAGCCAATACAGGCGCTATCCTCCTCATGCCCCCCTCATCTATCGATCAAACTTCATGCGTGCTTCCACCTCGTTGATGGATCCATCCTTCATCTTTACCTGCCAGGTCTCCTTCTGAAGCACCTGCCACAACGCCTCTTCAGAGATGACGGAGGGAACGTACCGTATCCTAATGGTGGGCTGGTCATCCACTTCGTCAAGATAGGTATCCATGCTCAGTATCCCGTCTGTAAGCGACAAGTAGCTGGAGAGGTAAGGCATGTTCCTCGACACAACGGGTCGGGTGAGCGTGGGATACGGGATGATTAGCTCGGTGGAATCCCTTCCCCCAAACTCCTCGTTGTTCTTTTTGTACACCATGTTGTAACTGTTAAACTGGCGTTCAAGAAGCTCCCGCCTGGTGATGGTATCCACCTCGTTGCTCAGGCTCACGAATTCGTAAGCCAACTTGATCCTGTTCTCTTTACCGTCAGCGGTCTGGATCACCAACTCCGGCTTCTCTACCACCTCCTTCAGGAACTCTTTATCTATCGGCTCCTGAAGCCCCATGAAGAGCCTCACCGTGAGGGGACAAGAGAATTCGGTCTCCACGCCGAAGTACTTCTTTCCTTCCTGCTGCCTGAGTTGCATTCCCAGGTAGTTAGGATCGAGGCTATCGTACATCTTCTCCGTGAAGAGGGTGATCACTTTAATGAGGCTGTCGCTCTTCTCCGGTTGAGCAATGGTGAACTTGGACGGCACGTATATGGCGCCCCGGATAGCCTCCTCGTTGGTCTGAGCGGGGTCGTACTTGATGTTGGCTTTATGTCGTTTCACGAACGTGGCTACACCGTAGACACCCGGTACGCGTTGCAGCTTGGCCGAAAAGGCTTTAGAGCTGCCGTAACATTTCACGGATCTCAACCCGTCAACTTCAAAGGTACTCAAGGCACCATGTTTCGATTCATCACCCCACTTCTCATCGATGGTCGGCAACTCCCACGTGGAACCCAGCAACAGTGCCAGCGCGAAAAGCGCCACCGTGAGGATGGCGGGCAACCAGCGGAACGACTTCCTCTTGTTGAATGTAAGTACCTTGGTGGGGCATGCGGCAATACACTCGCCACAGAGCGTACAATCCACATCTTTTACTACCAGGCTCTTATCGACCGGCAGGTTGTAAGGACACTTTTTAGCACAGAGACCGCAGTCGGTGCACCCCTCTTCCTCACGGTACACCTTAATTAACGGGAAGTACTTGGGCTTCATCAGGATCACCTCCGCCAGGTAACCAACAACACAGGCTGCTACCAGCAGGTAAACCCACGGGAGGGTCAACCCGAAGAGGTGCAACACCACGTAAATCAAGACAATGCCGACAAACAGCAGGGTGAACTTGAAAAGGTTGCTAAGCGCACCCAGCGGACAGATATATTTGCACCAAAACATCTTGACGAAGAAGCCGCCAAAGAAAAGGAGTGCAAGCGCCGTCCAGGCCATCCACGCGGTAATCTCACCTTTCATACCGGTGGCCACCGCGTAATAGGGATCGAAATTCTTACAGAACAGCTCGGAGCTGGACAGCGTCATGTAAAAGATGATGAACAGCAGGATATATTTTACCAACCGCAATAGTTTATCGCCTATGCTGCCATACCGGATTTGAAGTCCCCTGATCTTGATTTTCTCCCTCAGTCGGTACAGGTACTCCGATACCCATCCCAGGGGGCAGAGGTAGCCACAAAACAGCTTGCTGAATAGGATTACCCCAACAGCCAGAACGATCCCCATCATGATCTGCACCATGGTCATGCTGCAAGCCATGGATCCTTGTGTAAGGTAGGTTCCAAACGTCTGCAAACCTCCGAACGGACAATAGGCTTCCGGGTCGGAATTGGCAAAGGTAAATATACCGGTTACCGATAACACGATAGCAACCAAGGCACTCCATAAAATGAGGTGTCTCAGCCAGTTTCTCTTGAATGTCTTGGAAAATAATTTCATGATGTAATATAATGCAGTTTAAAAATTATAATTTGTTCCCAAGGAGAGGTAGGATCTGGATAAGTCACCGTAACCGTTCACCCGGTTATACTTCACGAGAAAGTCGAGCGAGCTCCCTTTTTCCGGGTTCAGCACGTAGCGGTACCTGCCACCGATCCCAAACGTTTTCCTCTCCCCGTTGTGGTAGTTAAAATCTTGAGCGAGCAGTGTCCGGTTTAACGTCAACTGTCCCAAACGTCCCGTTCCCGTGGCATCCAGCATATCTTCAACGGGAGACCCTTTAGAGAGGGCAAACTGCCCGTTGAGTTCAACCGTGTGCCTGGCACCCGAGTAGAGGAACTTGGCCGCCTGCAGGTAAAAGGTGTTCACCGCGAACTCCTGCCCATATTTATCCGGATGCACCTTAAAGGTTTTATCGCTCCACCATCTATTATAGCCGGCCGTCACGGTGAAGTTATACCGCCAGTCGCTGTTCTTGTAACAGAATCGGTAAGAGGCATCGGCCCGTTTCTGTAGGTCTAAATATCGCAGCACCTTGTCTTTTTCGGCATACTGCCAAGATCGTATTTCATCTGGCACCTCCTCGTACTTGTTGACGATGGCATAAGAAGCCCGTTCGTTGACCTGAAAGCCAAGTTGTACAAAATGATTGATTCGTCCACCAATGATTTTCAAATAACCCTTATAATCAAAGTCAAAAAGATCCTCTTTGCTGTATCTTTTCTGCAACTGACCATCTTCGTAGTTATTAAGGCCGCCCACCACCGATTTGAATTGATTAAACGCTTCCACCCGATCTCGCTTGTAATCCAGCTGTATGGCGCCACCGTACGATTTCCTAAAATATCTTCTGATCAAAGTAGTGGTATTGGTAATCCCCGAGGAGGTGGTGAAGAAGAGTCCCTCCATGTAGTAGATGCTTTTCCCACTCTCATCACCAATATACTCATAACTTACCCCATCCACCCAGTATTGGTACATAAGGTTGGCACCGGCGGTTAAGTTACCCAAGTCGAAGCAGATGCCCGGCTTGATGTCCAGCGCGGAAAAAACGTTAGAATTCCTACCATCCTTCCTTTTGGCCATGGTTGAGGTACGATAATCAACCCCTCCCCCCAGCGCTATCCTGTCTGACAACCTATAAGCCACCTTGCCCGTCATGATATAACTTTCTTGCAACACCTTGCCAGGGATGGAATCCAGGATAGGGTTGGATGTGAAATCGGGTAGCACGGTACCCAGCCAAGACTGGTTCGATTTCGTATCATTCTCATACCTGAAGTCTCCATAAAAGTAGGTCCGGTTGACTCTCTTAAAGGCCTGTGCATGTGCTCCCGCGTTCCAGGCGCTCTGCGGGGTATTGTAATTCCTGTAATCACCTCTCTCCGAATTATAAGAAGCTCCCACCGTAAAAAAATCGAGCATATTATAATGCACCAGTCCCGCGGTATTGTCTGACAGTGTCCAGGGTGTTCTCAGTCTTATCTCATCCATGGTGTATCCGCATCGCTCCCGCGCATCGTTAATATTAGCAGATGGCGACATCTCAGGGAGGTTTGTCGCGGAGAGGCTCGTCGTGTAGAGAGGTAAAAGAGCCAGAAGCATATATATGTAAAAAAATCTATCTTTCATACGATAATTATTATAATATTTCAGTGCATGAAACTATTTCGATAAGCCAAACGAGCAGAAGACAAGTTTACTTAAATTATGCCGTGGTCAGAAATAGTCTATTTTTTTAATGAACCTTTGATGTTAACGTGTATGCAACCTCGCTTCCTTACAGATTACTGTCCGAATAGCGTGGGGTGTTCTATTACTTCAAAATCGTTAGACGAATTATTGGTATCCATGTAAACGATCCTCCCCCCTGCCAGTGCCGTCTCTTCCGTATCCACTTTCCTAATGACGCTGTATCCCTGCCCAGATCCGGGCGTCATAACAAACCCGTTATCAATCTCAGACCGAAAGCGCTTGGTGTCGGTTGCATTCCTGAAACACTCTACTCCGTCCAGTATCAGTTCTTTGTCCACCAGCAAAGCCGCTGATATAAGGTTTGATGTATTGGGGTTAAGGGAGAAGTTGTCGGTAATGAATTGCTCCGGGGTTTTTCCTCCCAAGGTAAAGATAAACACGCCTGGACTGACGACGGAAATGATAAATGATGTGGAAGTACCTGTTTTCCAAATGCCTGTCATTAGATTCACCCCCGCTTCGGGAGATGTTTGCCCCTTAGTCATGATGGGGTCATACATGGCCCAGTACCCTGCTTTTCCAAGGTTCACCGACTCCTTGACCGCCACGGTGTGATCAATGGCGTTCAAGCAAAGAACCACCTCCTGCTCCGGCTGCAGAATATTGTCTTGACCCGTTCCTGGAAACATCCACACCATTGAGCTGGCCGGGATGGAATCCATCAGTTCGGAAGTACCCGGCTTTACCCAGTCAGACAACTTACCATTGGTCGGTGCATTCCAGGGATGAACAATCGATAGACAGAGCGAGTCCAAGAAAGCGGGCTGATCGGAGTTGTTGTACAAAGTGATGTACTGATCTTTGCTATACGATTTGTTCGTCGTCGAATTAAAACAGCCACCGTAATAAAGCTCCTTGATTACAATCTGGCTCGATTTGGATCCCAGCAACATGATCTCCACCTCCTTTCCAGCGCTTCCCTTTAGTGCTTCAATTCCCAAGGTTTGCCCGTTAAACAGGTAAATAATCCCCCCGCTATCCCTATACGAAGTCTCCGTGGAAGCGGTGTAAAAGCCAGGTGCCACACTGATGGTAGCCACCCCCTGCGCATTTGTGGTACCGTAATAGGAGAGTCCAGACACGTTGTCGGTCAGCGTCACTTTTAGTCCCTCCACCGAGTAGTGATACCCCTCTGGCATGGTTACCCGCACGACGATCTTTTCACTGATGGCCGCATCGGTAAACTCATCCGATTTCATGTTTTCCATGCACGCGGTAATTCCCACAAGCAAAACTGAAAGACATATAGATAGTGATAAAAATTTAAGTTTCATACGATTATTATATATTTACATTAAAGTGTATGGAGCCTTTGATATTTAAAACATGTCGGTTCATACGATTTAAAATTTAAGCCTTAATTCTGCTCCAAAATATATCCCGGTATTCTTCCGGTTCCCCACGTAGTTAGGCCGGGCTTTATCTTTCATCAATGGCGTGAAATTGACAAAGTTGTTAGCATAAAACGATAACGAGACAATATCTCCAATCTCCTTGGTGAGCCTTATGTTCCCCATCATATAGGGATTGTACCCACTGGTAAGAAAGTAATAACTATAGTTGGCTTGATTTCTCAAGACTCTGAGGCGAGTCTTCAACACGGCATCGGTAGTGGTGTGGTAATCAGAGAATGGTCGTTTGTTTCCATCAAAATCTATATAGTAGAGAGGATCCCGGTAGATCGTCTGCAACGTGTTTACGTTCGCGTAATCTCCATAGACCGCATTCCCGTTTGCATCTTCTATATAGGAGTTTTCCTTGTCAAAAAGGTTTTGCGACTCTTCAAGCCATATAAACTGGGTAGTCAGCGATACCACCATCCGAATGGCCGGGATATTGGTCACAAAGTTCACGTTGGTATTAAACCGGCCGGTGGAGATGCCTACGTTCATCAAAGAGGTCTGACTAAACACCCCCAGATAGGGGTACACCTCCTTAGGATTGACGGGGTCGTTGCTTCCTATTCTCGAATACTCCTCCCCCTTGGAGCTGTTGGTAGCCCGTATGTAAGCTCCGTTCACATACACCGTGGTGTTCAACGGCCTAATCCTCGGGAAGGAGAGGGTATACTCGATGCCCCATTTTTTCACTTCTCCCCGATTGTCGGGCCGGGAGTAGGTTCTGAAGTTGTTTCTCACCGTATGGGGTACTTCTTGATAATTGCCCTCTTCATCTTTCGCGTAGACCGTACCATTTTCGTACTTCGGATCCGCGTAAACATCAGTAATAGCATCGTAATATTTCACCTGATGCTTGGTGAAATCAAAGTTGGAGGTAATCCCATCCACCAAATGCTCCCTAAAAAAGGTTATTTGGGCATTGATTCCTGAAACGTTAACATCCACCCCTATCTCCATATTGTTCGTCTTATGGGGCCTCAAGTTATAGGGCAACAGCTCATCAATAATATCTGAATGTATTATAGCAAGCTCTTGCTTCTTCTCCGTGTTCCTGTACTGAAAGAGGGTATAGTCCGAGTAGATGGGTGCCGGGTAGAGGTAATTGATGGTGGGTAGTTTTTTCATCAGACCCCATCCTCCCCTGAAGTCCAACCTCCTCAGCGTACCAATGACCTGGGGCTTAATCACCTCTAACCGTGCGTTGAACCGTGGCTCCCATACCGGGTCATAATCGTATCCCTCGATAACCATTTTTGAAAAGCGTACCCCGGCTATCATTTCTAGCGACGCCCTGTTGAAGGGGATACGTATTTTCTCCTCCGCAAAAAGGCTCAGGTTATTCATAAACGGTATTTCCGTGTAGGCCCGTTCCCTGAAAAAGGCGGGGGCAACGGAGGTGTAATAAACTCCCCTCCCCTTATTTCCATCCAAGTTGTACTCTAAACCCAACAAGGAGGTGGAATGGGCTTCCTTTACTTTCCTATTAAGGGTTCCAAACACTTTAGCATTAAAATAGATGGGAATATTCTCCTGCCAGTAATTCTCCTCGGTTTGTTGCGGAGTAAAATACCCTTCAGCAATGCCGTTGGTTTTCGTGTTGGTGGTAGGCAACGGCACCCTGTTCACAACGTTGAACTCGTTGGTCACCTGCTTTTGAAAGTTCCCCGAAAAATTGTAATTCAAGACCGATATAAAGGGCTTGTTGAGCATCCAGGAGCCATACATCGAAACGGATAGACCTTTGTCTTTAAATTCCCTGTAATCTATACTTGACACATCGGGATCCTGTGTGACGGAATTCCCGGTAACATTGCCACTGACCTTAAAATTAAACCTTAGGGGTGTAGCCTGACGATTGAACGTGTTGGAATAATTGACCCCCAGGTTTATCCTGTCAAATATATCCACCGGCGAAACATTTTTTCTGAACGCCCTTGCGTAATCCGCATTGACGTTCAGGAATCCTTTTTCCGCGGGAATGGCAAAACCTTTTGTTATCGATGCAGCCTTCGTTCTGGGATCCGATTTGATCCTTACCTCGTAGGGCGTTATCCCCGCCTTGGTTTTCACGATTACGGCCCCGGAAGTCATATCGCCGTACTGTGCTGATAATACTCCCTTCATAACCTCCACCGATTCAATGTTATCGGTGGAAATCTTTCGGTAGTCCATATAGGAGGAACCCCCTATCTCGCCGCTGTTAGTCACCTTGCTTCCATCTATAAGCAGTCCCACTCCTGCCGCATTGAGACCGGAGTTATCACTTACAGTACGAATGGTTACCGTGTTAACCGAGGTTAAGGTGGGATTACTCGTGATCGCACCAGGCAACAACTGCATCACATCGGCCAAGCTGGAGGGTTGTAGATGGTCGATCGATGATTTCTCCAAAATGGAGGAGGAGTTGATCGACATCCCCGCCTTCGCCGTCACCACCACATCGTCTAGCAGCAAGTTGTTGATTTCCATGATAATTTTTAAATTCTGCACATCCCGCTGAATGGTAACGGGAATGGTGTAGGTCACATACCCCATGGATGCGACCTCCATGGTGTACCTTCCCGGTAAGATACCTTTGATGGCGAAAAGACCTTTGCTGTCGGTGGTGGACCACATGTTCAGCTCCTTAATTACCACCGTCGCGAACACCACCGGTTCGAGGGTTCCCGCCTCTCGGACCGACCCGCTGATGGAAAATCGGGATTGTGTGGATTCAACTGGCTTCTGTTGCTGATCCAGGGCCACAGCATGTCCCACCATACAGGTAAGAAACACCCCTAGCAAGATGCCCTTTGTCATGAGGTGAAAGGTACCTCCCCCACTTCTCATAAACCGTTTCTTTTGCATGATTCAACCTGTGTTTGAATGGTTAATTGTAGTTACAGTAATTAGGATATGAATATACGCGTAGAGCTATTTTTCAAGACCGTTTTACTTGATACAAGAGCTCAATAACCCGGCTAAGGTACGCTTTTCTCGCGTACTGACAAAGAAAAGTGTAAAAAAAGGAAAACAAAGACGAAAAAAATGAAGGGGAGACAAAAAAGGGAAAAAGGGGCAACCCTCGGGAAGAGAGGGGGAAGTTGGGAAGGCGGCCGATGGAACGGGGAAATAGAAAAGGGGGCCCCTTGAAACGAGCCCCCCCGTAAACGAGCAGGGCCCGTGCCGGTGTTCACGACCGGACGGGCCCTGCTGTAAGGGACGGCGGCTACCTACTCTCCCGCGGGACGCGCAGTACCATCGGCGCCACT
>JAMNYO010000019.1 GCA_023622765.1 Bacteroidota bacterium
CTTACTACCCTTCGGCAGAGTGAGGCGACAGTCTGTATCGGCACGGAAAATCCTCCCCACCTTGCGGCGGGTCCCCTCCCTTTTCGGGAGCCAAAGTTTTTATTTAGCAGAATAGAATAAATCTAAGCTGATATACAGGTGTTTATGATCGCACTACATTTGAAAAGGACAAGTTAGAAAGTATATCCGGTCGTCATTTGCGACGGAGCCCGCCGTCTGGCGTGAGCGGGATTGTGCTGTCAGGCCATGGCGTGAGCGGACTGCCTTCCCTGAACGGGTGTTTAGCCGGGGAGTGCGTCGGTGAGTTCGGGGGAGTCGATGTCCAGAAAAACGTAGGGATTGCCCAGCAGGTCCAGCAAGCGGCGGAAACTTTCCCGGCTGATGACCACGGTATAGCGGTTGTCGTTGGGATGAAAACTGATTTCGCGAACGTCTTTCAGGCCGGATTCCAAAAACAGGATCACGTGGTTTTCCGTATCGTTCAGCAGTCCGAACGGCGATACGGAACCGGGTTCTACCCCCAGATAACGCATCATGCGCTCCGGAGAAGCAAAAGTGAGTTTGCCCTGCCGCAACATCTTTTCTATCAAATGGATGGGGAGCTGCCGCTTCCAGTCAAACACTACCAGGTAATGCTTGTTTCCCTTATGATTCCGGAAAAATAAATTTTTGCAATGCTGGGCATCTATGTCTTTCCAGTAGGCAATGGCCTGTTCTGCCGTATGCAGGGGAGGGTGTTGGTACAATTGGTAAGGAATATTCCAGGCTTCAAGCTGTCTGAGCACGTTGTCTTTTCTGTTTTCCATGGTGCAAAAATACGTATATTTGTCCAATGATCATAAGAAAAGCTGTTTTACAGGATGCCGAAACCCTGGCCCGCAACCAGGTAGCTATGGCCCGCGAATCGGAAGGGCTGGAACTAGATTATGCAACCGTACTCAAAGGAACGCTGGCGTACCTTACCGACCAAACGCTCGGTACGGCTTACGTAGCTTTAGTTGACAACCAGCCGGCCGGCTCGCTGCTGGTCACTCCCGAGTGGAGCGATTGGAGGAACGCGTGGGTGTGGTGGATTCAAAGCGTATATGTATTGCCCGATTACCGCGGAAAGGGTATTTATAAAGCCCTCTATGCTCATTTGCAGCAACTTGTCCGGGAGTCTGACCGGGTACGGGGCATCCGTTTGTATGTGGACAAAAACAATATGCCGGCGCGCAATGTGTATACCCGGCTGGGTATGACCGACGAGCATTACGTGACGTATGAGTGGATGAAAGATCAATAAAACAGCGGTACAATTCCTAAAGAAAGGGTGTAGTTGATACCCGGCATGGGCCGGGCCAGAACCGATTCGTACTCTTCGTTAAAGACGTTGCGTACGATGGCTTTTATGTGCAAAATCACATGAGGCAGCACCATCTTTTTTTCCAGGGCCACGTCGTTCATAAAATAAGGCCCCAGCTCGTGCAACAGGGGGTTCTGCCACCCGTCCAGTGTGGTAAGCCGTTTGCTGTAGTACGTCCAGTCGTAGGTGAGTGTCCAGTCTTTCCACAGCAGGCGCGCCGTAAGGGCACCGGAAAACTGGGGGATGTAGGGCAGTTGTTTTCCCTCGGACAAGGACCGGGTCCAGGCGAAGTTGCCCTCGGCCTGTGTTTTCCATTGGCTGTTCCACCGGACGTCCAGCGAGCCGGTAGCCTCGGCCCCGTAACTTTCTACCAGCCATACGTTTTGGGGAGACCAGAAGCCTTTGTGGGTGGGCATCCAGACAATCCAGTTGGAAATTCTGGAATAAAAACCTCCCGCCGAGCCTTTCCAGCTCACGTGGCTGCCGGAATGTGAAAAAGAAAGGCCCCCGTCAAAAGAAAGGCCGTGCTCCGGTTCCAGCAGGGGGTTGCCTCCCGGCATAAAATAGAGGTCGTTGAGTGTGGGGTAGCGGTAATTGCGTGTGGCCGACATTTTTACCAGCACATTTCCTTTGCGCGAAATCAAAAACTCGGCAAAGAACGAGGGGATGGGCGGCGTGGCCTTTTTCCCGTACACATCTTCACGCAGGGTGAGCGAAAGTCCCAGCCTTTCCACCGGACGGTACCGCGCAGCCACAAAAGCCGAGGCCTCTGCCCGGGCCTGCTGGTAACCAAGCACGGCTTCTTCGCCTTCCACAGAAATGACGGCAAGGTCCATGCTTTTTACCAGGTGCTGGTTCAGGCTTACGTTCCCCGACAACATCCATTTGCCTACGTGGTATTCCGTTTCTGTACGTAAGAAAAAAGAATGGGTGTTGCTTTGCGAGTGTACCATATTGGCCCAGCTGTCGTCACCCAGGCGGCGCATGTATTCATACAACATGTCTGAATATACATACCCTGCAGAGGCTTCCCATTTGCTGTTCTCCTGCAGCTTGCGCCATTGCACCACGCCGCGGAAAGTGTCTTCTGTCTGGTTGTTTTTTACCGTTTGGTTGTCTTTGTAATCTACGTTCAAAAAAGGAATGCCCCTGTCTGTGCGGGCGTACCAGGCCCGTACATCCCACAGCCCGCCGTGCGTTCCTTTTATTTGGAATTCCTGCAATATATGGAGGTCCCGGAAATGGCCGTTTTTGTTTTTTTCAACCGGGTAGGTAAAGCCTGTAACGTTGCCTTCTTCATCGTATGAAAAATCCTTTTTTCTGTAATTGGTATAGGAGTACTCGTTTTTTGACGAGGCTCCGTACACGCGCGTAGAAGTGCTCCAGCGGGGGGCGGTGTAGGCAAGACGCAAAAAGGAATCGAACGTAAGAAAACTGCCGACCCCCTGGTTGTATTGCAGGGAAAAGCCGTTTTCCAGGGGTTGGGCTGTGGCCAGGGTCACGGCGCCTCCCAGGCTGCCGGAACTGACCGAGGTGGCACCCGGCCCGTGATACACCTGTACACGGTCTATGAAAAAAGCCGGAATGGTAGAAAAATCGACCATCCCCAGCATGGGGGAATTGATGGGGATGCCGTTCCAGGTCACTTGCGTATGAGAAGGCGAGGTGCCTCGTACCGAGGCGGTGGAAAGCGTCGCCCTGCCGTACGATTTGATAAACAAGGTGCTGTTTTGCCCCAGGACTTGCGCCAGGGACCCCGTTACGTCGCTGCGCAAAGCCACGGAATCCAGCACGGTCTTCTGCATGCCCTGGTCGCGCAGCAAAGCCTGCGCCGATACGGTGATGGCCTGCAGCTGCCGGGCAGGCAGGGTGTCGCGCGAAGGCTGATCGGTCGTTTGCGGGTGCGGTGCCAATGCGGCACAGAGCAGAAAAATCAGAACCCCTTTCATTTGAGCAGGTTGTAGTCGCAGATTTTTGTGACTTCCGTGGAAATTTCTCCCAGCCAGCCGGCTTTTGCGTTTACGGCCGTTTGTACCTTCACAAAGTCTATAAAATCCAGGCGGATGGGTTGTCCGTCTGCCGTAACAGCATCGGATATACGGAAAAGAGACTGGTCTGAGTTGTCCACGTACCCCCAGTCAAAAGGAGGGCTCATCCAGGTGCCGTTCGACTGAAGGTAGCTGCGCGATTCCAGGCGTGTTCCCGTGAGCGTGTAACTGTCTGCTGAAATCCATTGGGGATAGTAGCTGTCTTGCGCATGAAACATTCCCAGGTAATCTACAGACCCCTGGTTGCCTTTGTTGTCTGTCCAGTACACCGGTTTGCCCGGTTCCCGGGGTTTGAAGTATGTAACGGAATATTCATACAAGGTGCTGCTGCTGCCGTGCTCGCTGCCTTTCAGCTGGTACCAGGTATCGTCGGGCAGGCCGTTTCCGTTACTGTCTTGCATCACCCAGACAATGCCGGGCTCCGCAGAATTTTCGTGGGCATTGCCGGCAATCAGCAAATTGTATTCCCCGTCGTTTACTACGCTGTGGTCAAAACCGGCAACAAGGTACCCGCCATAAGCTCCCAGAGAAACAAAAGAACCTTCTTTTAAACGTTTTTGGGCGTACTGTATGGCTTTTTCAGGGGTGTTTTCACCGGAAAATCCGGCCATGTCTTTGTCGTTGATAAATTGGCCGGGTGCCGGGGTGTAGTCAAAAATTTCGCTCCAGTCGGCAGCACTTTGGGGGTCTGCCGGTCTGAAATACTTATCCGAGGGAGGGTCGGTGTCCGGATCTTCTTCCGGGGGTATATCTTCGGAATTTATTACGTGTACGGCAAAGAGCAGCTCGTCACTCCCGTCTTCGTTCTCTGCCAGCAGGCTTACTATGTAGGTACCGGCCGTTTCTTTATAGAAAATGCAAGTGCGCTCCCTTCCTGCTTCTTGTCCGTCTATTTCCCATAAAAGCCGTGTGTTTTCTTCTTGCTCAATAGCAGGGTTCAGCAGCAACGTATCGCCCGTGGCCACGGTAAAACCATCCGCAGGTACCGCCAGAAAAATTACCGGAGGTGTTTTGTCAAAAACGTGCAGGGTTACAGGGCGTTCTACAGAAACATTTTCCCGGATTACTCTAAAAGTCAGCCCAAACGTACCCGGCTCTACGGCCCGGAACTCGTACGTTTTGTAGGTTCCCACCGTTTGTCCGTCCATCAGCCATTGGTATTGGGCGTCTGTATCGTACAAAACTATGGGGGACAGGACAAGAGAAGTACCCACTTTCAGGCTGTAGCTTCCGTCCGGGTTATCCCACTGAATGACAGGTGCCGGCTCCAGGTAAATAATCCTTCCTTCGTTGCAACTGCTCAGGAGCAACATACCGGTAAGCAGCCAGGTACCAAATAGTAAGACCTTTTTCATTTGAAACAAAAAAATCCGGGATTCACACCCGTAGTTAATGTATCCAAAGGCACCCCCCGGGCATTGTAACGGTACACTTTTCCCATTTGCATGTAATCGAGCGCATCGGAAATATACACATCAGACGTAACGGGATCGGCAGCCAGCCCGTACGGGAGGCTTCCCTGCCGGCTGAGGAACGGACGGGACGGGGCCTGCTTATCCTCAATGGGCATGCGCCACAGGTCTTTATCCATGTAATATAAAGTGTCTTTGGTTCCGTTCAGGGCTATGTACGTTTGGTATCCTTCTGTGCTGACAGGCAATTGCAAGGTTACTTTTTTTTCTAACGGGTCTATGCGTAACACACCTCCCTGGACGGCACACCACAACATGCCGGCGGCATCTGCCAGAAGTTGCGATGGTTGGTGTCCTACAGGAAGCGAGTCCACTATGCGGTCAGTTCGCGAGTCTATAACCAGCAGGTAATTGTCGTACGACCAGCAGGTGACAAACACCAGGTGGTCCCGCTGAGCCATAACCTCTGTGGATTTATGACCCGGGGTGGGGATAGAACCGGTAATTTGCAATGAGCCGGGGTCCACTATGGAAATTTTTTCTGCATACAGGTCTGTGATGTACGCTTTGGTATCGTCTATAAAATGTATGTAGCGGGGCGATACCAGGCCCGTTATGCTGCCTTTCAGCCGGAACGTCTGTGGGTCTATCACAAACACCACTCCGGAATTGTTGACTACCAGGTACGCTTTGTCTTTATACAAGGTCATGGACTGGGCCACATCGCCCAGGTTGATGCCGTTAGCCCGCAGAAATACATTGTTTTCCATTTTTTTGGAACCCGGTATGTAGTAACTTAACGAGGCATTGGCGTACATGAAGTTGCCCTGGTTTATTATAAACACACCTTCTCCGGACGGGCCCCCGGAAAAATCTTCCGTTGCGGGCGGTCCGTACTTCATGCATCCCGTGGCTGTAAAAAGCCACAGGATGGCAGGCAGCAGGCAGAGAAGGTGTGCTGGTTTCACAATACGAAAAACTCCGATATAATGAAGTTATCCATGCAAAAATACGCCGGGGTATTCATGCCCCAACTTCCTGTATCTGAGCTTTCCAAAGAAAAAGTAATTTTGTTCACACGTCCTAATTGAATAAGGTCCACTTTTTGCCAGGAGGTTACAACGCCCGGTGACGAAGGCGTACGGAAATCTGCCAGGTAGCATTCTACCGTACCGGTAGTCTGGCCTTCTTTGCCGTAACCGGTAAAGGTGAGCTTAAACCAGTCTTTGTCTTCGTAAGAAAATGCTTTGGAAAACGAATCGCCCTGGAGCATGGCAAGAGCCGTATAGGTACTGTTGGCTACAAATACGGTATGGAAGATCATTTCTGTGGTGGGGTCTTTAAAATATGCAGAGGATTCTCCTCCCGCTGTGTACACCAGGGCAAATGTTGCGGAACCTTCGTGGCCGCCTTTGCCCGTTTTGGAGTCTTGGTAATACACGCTGCATTGGTTCAAATACCCGGAAGCTTCGGTATCGTTCTGTTGGGACAGGACAGTCCCGTCCCAGGTAGTAAACTCGTACCCGTCATAGTTTTGCGATGTGAAGTTGTACTCAAACGTAAGTCCTGTCTCGGCGTGCTCGTAGGGAACGTAGCTGCCGTCGTACAAGTTGTCACCGTAAGCAGAATTGGCAAGCGAGGTTGCGTCAGCCTGTTCAAACGTAATAACAAAGGGTTCCGGTTCTCCGGGCCGGCAAGGGGTACACTGTACCAGAAGTGCAGAAAGGCATAGTGTGCCTAAAATAATTTTGTATTTCATAATTGAGAAAATTAGTTAGTTCTCCGCTAGTTGTACAACGGCAGGTCTTCTGACTTATCCCTGTTTTTGTCGCCTTCCCGGCTTTAGGCAGCTAGTGGCATTGAAGGACAAAAACGTTGGAACATACGTTCCGGGAATTACAGCAGCGGGAACTGTTGCCGATTTGCACGGCATTCCCTTTTAATCTTTGGGGCCGTTTTCAGGCCTTTCAGAACCGATGTGCTGCAAATATAGAACGTTTGGCTGAATATTGTATTATTTTTGTAGACAAAACACCTGTTATTTATGAAAACAAAACACATTACACTGGTTTTTATGTTGTTAGGGCTGTTCCTTTCGCTAGCCCCGGTTCCGGCCCCGGCACAAGGAACGTACGTGACGGATTCCCTACAAAGTACTATTCTGGGAGAAACACGCTACTTTGCCGTGTACCTGCCCAAAAGTTACGAAGCCGAGCCAGCCCGGGAATATCCGGTATTGTACCTGCTGCACGGGGGTGGAGGTTGCTGGAAAGACTGGGCACAAACGGGCAACGTAGTAAGTATTGCCAACCAGCTGATGGCTGCCCGGGATTCCCGGGAAATGATCATTGTGATGCCCGATGCCGGAACTACGCTCATGACATATTTTAATGGGGATACTTGGAATTTTGAAGACCATTTCTTTGACGAGTTTATGCCGTTGGTAGAAACCCGGTACCGTATCAGGAAAGAGAAAGGGGCACGGGCTGTTGCCGGATTGTCTATGGGTGGACAAGGTTCTGTTATGTACGCTTGCCACAGGCCCGATGTGTTTTCTGTGGTGTACGCCATGAGTGCCTATTTGTATCCATCGCCCATTTCTATGTACAATACGGAGGATCCGGTGCATAAGGAAATTCGCAAGCGCGTAGCCGATAACGACGCGGTACAGTATATACAAAATTTGACAGAGGAGCAGGCCCGGGCGCTTAGAAGCATTGTCTGGCTTATTGATTGCGGAGACGATGATTTCACCTACAAGGCCAACGTGGAATTTTCCCTGGCCATGAAAGAGAAAAAAATACCGTTGCAGGTACGGATTTATGACGGCACGCACAGCTGGGCGTACTGGAGGGCATCCTTGCGCAAGGCGCTGGTCTTTATCTCGGCAAATGTGACAGGCTGGTAATGGAAACGACCCGCCAGAGAGTAGTACGGTCTGTAAAGGCAGTGGCTCCCGGGGCCCTGAAAACGGCATGGTGGCTCATTAAAATCATGTTTGTGGTCACGCTGGCCATCACTTTCCTGAAATATTTTGGGGTAATTGCGTGGCTGTCGTTCCACCTGACGCCGTTGTTTTCCTATTTCGGGTTGCCGGGAGAAGCAGCACTGGCCTATGTCTCGGGCTATTTTGTGAACTGCTACTCGGCCATTGCCGTGATGACTACACTTTCTTTGGATATGCGGGCAACTACTATTCTGGCTACCATGGTGCTGTGTGCGCACAATATCCCCGTTGAAACGGCCGTGCAAAAGAAAACGGGCAGTTCCGTCCTGCGGATGGTTGCAGTGCGTACGTTGTCGTCGCTGGCTTTGGGGTGGTTGCTGCATCGGGTGATGCCGGGAGAGGCCATGGTGCAGGCGACCGCATGGGTCCAGGAAGAGCAAGCTGCTTTGGGGCCAATGCTGTTGGACTGGCTGGTGCGTACGGTACGGATTGCCATACCCATGGTGCTGCTGGTATTTTCACTTACGGTAATCCAAAGGTTGTTGTCCGAGTTTGGGGTGATTCGCTACATTGCCAAATTTCTGAAGCCGGTCATGGTCTTTTTCGGCCTGCCTGCCAAAACGGCCTTTTTGTGGATAGTGGCCAATACCCTGGGACTGGCCTACGGGGCGGCCGTTATGATTGACGAGGCGGCTACGGGCAACGTGTCTAAGAAAGACATCGACTTATTGAACCACCATATTGCCATATCGCACAGCAACGTGGAAGACTTGCTGTTGTTTGCTGCCATCGGGGGCAGCCTGCCCTGGATGCTGCTATCGCGCTGGGTCATGTCCTTGGTGCTGGTGTGGGAACGCCGGCTGGAAACCTAT
>JAMNYO010000040.1 GCA_023622765.1 Bacteroidota bacterium
GACGAGCGAGCCGATCCCTGAAAAAACATCGAGAGGTCGAAATCTTTCACACCGTACGAAAAACCAAAGCCGTAATTTATTTCGGGCGTGGTTGGATAACCAATGGGCACACGGTCTAAGTTCGTGATCTGTCCATCCTTGTTCACATCCACATATTTAATATCGCCACCCCTCACCTCTCCGAAATGCTGCTTGGGAGAGTTGCTGACATCCTGGTCATCGATGAATAACCGTTCGGCAATTAATCCCCTGTTAATGCGAATAGGATACCCCGCCCGGTACAACCATGGCTCTTTGTACTGTGGTTCCTCATAGACCTCGTACTTACTGGTAGCGTAGGTGAAGTTCACGCGTGATTGAAACCACGACCCGTTCCTAAATGCCTGCGAATGATCGATCGAAAAATCAACACCCTTGCTGGAGGCTTCGCCCACATTGGCAGCAATCGCGGCGCTCAAGCCCATCGAGGTGGGTATATTGGAACGGTTCATCAGGATATTTTTCCTATACTCTCTAAACAGGTCAACCTGAATGTTTGTCTTCTCGAACAGCCCTACCTCAAGGGCCAGGTTGGTCTTGTAGGAGGTTTCCCAAGTGATGTCCTCATTGGGATACCTCGTGATGGAGATACCGTTATGGCGGTAACTGAGGTCTTTACCAAAAGCAGCGGCTCGCGCAGGTTCCTGCATCACCACGTTCGACAGGTAAAAGAACCGGTCAGCGGGACTACCAATAGCATCATTCCCTACCAGCCCGTACGTACCTCGTAGCCTGAAGTTAGACACTACCTTTTTCACGGGCTCCCAAAACGCCTCATTCGAGAGCGTCCATGCCAACCCAATGGACGGGAAAAAGCCATATCGCTGGCTTACATGAAATCTCTCTGAGCCATTTAACCCGAAGTTGAATTCAAGAAAGTAGCGCTTGTCGTACGCGTAAGTGGTTCGACCGGAAAGTCCAATATTCCTGAAGGGTAACGAGAGCTGAAGACTACCCGCGTTCCCGTTTAACTGGCTGCGCATGATGTAAACCAGCAGTGCGCTAACGGCGTGCTTGTCTTGAAACGTGCGGTTATAGTCTAACGCGGATTCCATGTAAAACACCGAACTAACCTGCTTGCCACCTTCGCTGTAGTTCAGGTATTCCGTTCCGCTGTCCTCGTTAATCAGGTAATAGATATGGTCGTTTGGACCTTTGCTACCCAGACCTTGATAAGAGTAGTAAAAAGGGTTATACTGCCTGGTGAGATCGAAGAATGAATTTCGGGTCGTGTTCATCATTAGCCTGAAATTCAACCCCTCGGTAATGCTTTTTAAATTTTGTCGCAATTCAAGCTGAGCCAACATCATGGCCCTGGAGTACTCCCTGTACCCGCTTACCATATTGGCGTACGGGTTTAGGAACATCTTGCTTCCCGAAGCATTACCAAACATGATATGTTTCACGTATTGATACCTCTCCCCGGCCGGGTAATAGGGCGGGAATAACACGGGGTTCGTCATCATAACATCGTTATAGACTTGAGTACCCCCTTGACGCGGCCCGATATAATCATCGAAGGAGCCGTTCATCCTTACCGACATTTCGGTAGTTTTTCCAAGGTTTATATTGATATTCCCACGTAGGCTGTACGTCTTGAGGTTAACGTTGCTGTTGAAATTATTCCTCTGATCCACCTTCAAAATACCGTTGTCCTGGTTAAACGCGCCGGAAACGAAATATTGAGCCACTTTTCCAACAGATCTTGCCAATCGGTGGTGGGGTACATTAAGCTACCCGACCCGATAACGGTATTATCAATTTTCTTGTACGAATAGGGCAACACCCCCAGGGGATCCCGCGTTAAAACAGCCTCGTTATGAAGCTTCATATAGGTAATCGGGTCTGCCAACTCCACCTTTTTCGTGGGTGCCGACATGGCATTTTCTACCCTGAAGTTCACCCTGGCCGGACCCTCCTGCCCCTCCTTGGTGGTAATAAGTATAACGCCATTTGCCCCCCTTGCGCCGTAAATAGCGGTAGCGGTAGCATCTTTCATAATGGAAAAACTCTCAATATCATCAACCTGAAGGCGCGCCAGATCCGTAGGCGTAACCTCCACGTTGTCAATCAATATCAAGGGATCAACCTTGTACCCGAAAGTGGTTACACCCCGAATGAAAAAATCTGCGTTATCCATACCGGGTTCACCACTTCGCTGGTAGGAGATCATACCCGCCACCCGTCCCGATAGCGCGGTGGTAAGGTTGCTTGAAGGTATTTTCAGTTCAGATGGCCTTACCGTGGTAATGGAGGCCACCACGCTTTCTTTTCTTTGCCTACCGAAGCCCACGACGGTTACCTCCTCCAAATCACTTACCTGACGACTCATTGTCACCTCCAGGTAGGTTTTGTCCCCTACATTCAAAGTCTGCGACTCCATCCCGAGAAAAGAGAAGACCAGGTTATCTGAAGCGCTTGCCCTTAACTCGAAAGTTCCATCAATATCCGTTGTAACCCCTCTAGTGGAGTTCTCGATCAAGATACTCACCCCGGGTAGGGGTTCGTTTGTTTCTGCCTCTATCACTTTCCCCCTTACCATCCTATCTTGCGCGGAGAGATAAAGTGGGAAAAGCAGGGTGAGACAAAGTACAAAACAGATTTTGTTTTTCATTTCATTCAATTTTTTTGTTACTCATACTAAAATCCCTTACTCCTTCATTAACATTTGGTCTCTCATCCAGATTCATTATTAAAATAAGTTATACGGGACCATTCACCTCGCCCACCATTTAAGGTGGGCCATTCTGCAAAGTTTAAAATTGTGGGATCTTCATCAACTCCCCATTTTTCAGGGCCGATTGATGTGCTACAATCCCCCCTACGGTCAAATTAAGGGCCATCTCAATATTGATCAGTGGCTCCCTCTCTAGTAGAATCGCTGTTATAAACTCATCGGTGAGCCTACCGTGCGATCCACCATGCCCGCCGGCATCTACTGTAGGGGGCAACCCTGGCCTGAACAATTCCGGGAGGTCCGTATCAA
>JAMNYO010000051.1 GCA_023622765.1 Bacteroidota bacterium
ATAATAGTCATGACAAACAAAAATCGCATTTCGTTTTCATAAACATTCCAGTAAACATGTTAAAAAATCGCATTTCGTTTTTAAATTTACTCGCATTTCGTTTTTGCGATTATACACAAAAGTAGGCTTTTATATGCAAGGATGCAAATTTTTATCTTTTTTTGCAGAAATGAAAATAATAACTACCTTTGGGGAATTAAATCAGCGCATGTTAGGTTATCGGTAGTCGATACAATCAGTGTTCTTATGAGGGGGAGTAAATTGAAAGGCTATTTTATGGAGAGGATATTGCCCAGGTTCGTGATCCTGTTGTTGGATATCCTTATCCTTATTTTTTCCTTTTTTTCCGTTTTCCTGATCTATAACGGCATATCAGACGTTCCCGATCACTCCTGGAAGTCAGTTATCACCTTTTGCGTGGTGCTGGTGTTTTTCAACACCTTCTCGTTCTTGCTGTTTCGCACCTACCGCGGTGTTCTGCGGTTCTCCTCCTTTCACGACCTGCTGAGGGTGACCTTGAGCTTGACGATAGGGTACCTTCTCTCATTCCTCGTCTTGCATGTCATCCATCGCGGGCAGGCGATCTCCCATTATCATTATTATCATTACCTGTTGTTTATAGCCATTTTCTTCGTGAACCTCTGCCTGATGATCTTGTCGCGGGTGGTAGTGAAAGAGGGCTACGAGTATATCATCGGGAAAAGTAAGACAACCATTAGGGTGTTTATCTACGGTACTAAATCTGCCGGGATGAGCCTGGCCAAGGCGCTGAAGAGTGGCATTGATCTGAATTACAAGGTGGAGGGATTCGTCTCTGACGACCCGATGATGATAGGGAAAGGTTTGCTGGGACTCCCCGTGCACGCGTTCGATGAACAGCTGTTTCACACGATGAGGCTCAAAGATGTGCACACCATCTTGGTGTCGCCCCTGAAGATGGAGGAGGTGAAGTATTCCGATAAGTTGACGCGACTGGTGGACAACGACATCGCTATCCGAACCACCTCGCCCATTGCCGAGTGGAGCGATAGCCAAAGCCTCGGCAAGGAGCAGATAAAAGAGATAGATATCGAGGACCTGTTGCCCCGATCGCCTATCCAGCTGAGCATGAAAAACGTGGTCAGCAGCATCGAGAACAGACGGATCATAGTGACGGGCGCGGCGGGATCGATAGGGAGCGAGATCGTGCGGCAACTGGCGAAATTCAACCCGGCCTCCCTCCTGTTGGTGGACCAGGCCGAAACGCCCCTGCATGACCTGGAACTGGAACTGAAATCGGCCTACCGGGAACTCCGCTTTAAAACGAAGGTGGTGGATGTTTGCAACCAAGACCGGATGGAGCAGATTTTCGAGAAAACGAAGCCGCACTTCCTGTTTCACGCCGCCGCGTACAAGCACGTGCCCATGATGGAGAATAACGTGCCCGAGGCGATACATAACAACGTGCTGGGTACGAAGACCATCGCCGATTTGGCGGTGAAGCACGGAACGGGGAAATTCGTGATGGTCTCTACCGACAAGGCGGTAAACCCGTCGAACGTGATGGGGTGCTCCAAACGCATTTGCGAGATATACGTGCAGTCCCTGAACCGGCACGTGAATGCCGGGACAAGCGCCACGCAGTTTATTACTACCCGCTTTGGAAACGTCCTGGGCTCCAGCGGCTCGGTAATTCCCCTTTTCAAGGAACAGATCAAGAGAGGGGGACCGGTAACGGTGACACACCCCCATATCATACGCTATTTCATGACCATCCCCGAGGCATGCCAGCTGGTGTTGGAGGCCGGTGCCATGGGGGAGGGGGGCGAGATTTACATCTTTGATATGGGCAATCCCGTGAAGATAACCGACCTGGCGAAACGGATGATTAGCCTGTCGGGCGCGAAGAACGTGAAGATCGAGTACACGGGGCTGCGGCAAGGCGAAAAGCTGTACGAGGAGCTGTTGAACGATATGGAGAACGTGAAGCCTACCAGTCACGATAAGATCATGATCGCCAACGTGAGGGAGTACGACTTCGAAGAAGTGACCCGCCAGGTGGATGAGTTGATCACGCTCTCGCGTACCGCCGACGACCGAAGTATCGTGGCAAAGATGAAGGAGATCGTTCCCGAATTTCAAAGCACCAATATCCTGTTCGAGGATATTGTAGGTGGTTCATAATTAGTAGGTTTATAGGGTGCTGGTTATAGTCGTGCGACTTTCGGGCTCGTGTTTTGGATCAATTATTAACAGAAATATAACAGGAAAACTACAATTGTTATGGTAGAAAAGATCAGGAGAACCCTTAGGGATTCCGCACCGGCGAGATGGACGGCGCTGGTCATCGTGTCGCTCACGATGATGTGCGGTTACTTTTTAGCGGACGTCATGTCGCCCCTGGCGGGTATGTTGGAGAGCCAGCTGGGCTGGACGCGTGCCGATTACGGCACCTACACCAGTTCGTACGGCTGGTTTAACGTCTTCCTGCTGATGTTAATATTTGGAGGCATCATCCTCGATAAGCTCGGCATCCGTATAACCGGTGTGGGGGCCGCATCGCTTATGGTGATAGGAACCGCTATCAAGTACTGGGGGATATCCAGTCCCGCGCTTGAAGGGGTGACCATCTTCGGGCTGAATGCCCGGCTTTTTTGGGCCTGCATCGGCTTCGCTACCTTCGCCGTGGGGGTCGAGGTGACCGGTATCACTGCCACGAAGATCATCGTGAAGTGGTTCAAGGGGAAAGAGCTGGCGATGGCCATGGGTATGCAGGTGGCGATGGCCCGTATCGGTACCGCGATGGCCCTGGGTTTTTCGATACCCATCGCAAGGGCTACCGGGGTGATTGACGTCTCTCGTCCCTTGCTGGTGGCCTTGATCGGCCTCATCATCGGCTTGCTCTTCTTCCTGGTATACGTGGTGATGGATAAAAAGCTGGACGAGTCGGAAGCGAGCGTGGTTGCGGAATCGACCAACCCGGAGGAGGAGTTCAAGGTGTCCGACATCAAAAAGATACTGACCAACAAAGGGTGGTGGTTGATCGCGCTTTTGTGCGTCCTTTTCTACTCTGCCGTCTTCCCCTTCCTGAAGTACGCTGTCGACCTGATGGTGAACAAGTTCAACCTGGACCAGGGGATTGCCGGTTTGATTCCCATGCTGCTCCCGCTCGGGAATATATTGCTGACCCCCCTGTTCGGCGGGATTTACGACAGGAAAGGGAAAGGGGCTACCATCATGATTATCGGCTCCATCCTGCTGATTATCGTGCACGCCCTCTTCTCGATTCCCGGGTTGGATAACTGGGTGTTCGCTATGGTGCTGGTGGTGCTGTTGGGGGTAGCCTTCTCGTTGGTTCCCTCTGCCATGTGGCCCTCGGTGCCGAAGATTATCCCCGAAAAGCGGTTGGGTACCGCCTATTCGCTTATTTTCTGGGTGCAGAACTGGGGATTGATGGGTGTACCCCTGATGATTGGTTGGGTGCTGGAGAAGTACTGCGTGGTGGGGCAAACAGTTCGTGACGGGGTTACCGTGAACATGTATAACTACACGCTCCCGATGTCGATCTTCACCCTGTTTGGTATACTGGCACTTATCGTGGCCTTCATGCTAAAGGCGGAGGACAAGCGAAAAGGGTACGGGCTGGAGCAACCCAATATCGAGCAGAAACGGTAAGATTTTCTTCTAAACCTCCTTTCTATTCAGCCAATATGGATAAAGAATACTTTGTCATTGTTGTATGGTTATAAATGTCTTCATGATGGTACCGATACGCATGGCTTTGGCATATCGCATCAATTTGTTCAAATCCCTGTTGGAACGGGCAAGGTAGTTTCGTAGAATTTCCGCGGATACATCCATTCCAATTTTCGTTCTGAATTTCACTGCATCGCAAACGGATTTTTCAAGGTCGGTTATGGGAACGTTTAGTCCTTCAATTTCTTGGATTGTTTTGCCGAGTAGGACATATTTCTCCTGCCAATAATGCAACTGAATAGGAGGAAATTCAGGCAAGGTAACACGTCTGTTCTTCACGATGGCAATGTGGTGAAATCGTGGAACTTGCGTGGTCAGCCCATAATGAAACCACGCTGAATAGTAACACATAACACCTTCGGGAATAATCCGTTCCACGTCAATCATCGTTTTTGTCGACGCCAACTCCTTCAGCAAATAAACGCCTGGTTTAACGCGTTTGACGATATTTTCTTCTGCCATCCGTCGCAACTGGTAACGTTGTTTCCCGTTTTGAAGCTCCTTACGAGTAAGATAGCCTCCATTTTCCCTAAATTTTTCTACAATATTGTTCTCCATTTTCTTTTTCCTTTCGCACAAATATAAGGCTTTTATTTAAAATAGCATTATATTCTTGCGTTTTGTTTCAAAAAAGACTGTTATTTCTGTTAACGAAAAGGGTACGGGCTGGAGCAACCCAATATCGAGCAGAAACGGTAAGGGAACTCTTTTTTCACGATCCGGGAAAATGAGCGTCTGCCCAGCCAGCTACTCGCCTCGTGTCGATAGCTATCCGTTTAAGATTAGGGGAATTCAACGGTTAACGTGACTTTTCTGTTGGTGTTCGTCCACAGGGGCGACCCCAGCAGTAACCGCTTGATTTCGGTCTCGAGGCCGGGACAACTGTTCTCTTGAATTTGGATGCCGGTCGGCCTGCCATCGGAACGGATGGAAAATGTGACGGTGAAGAGAATTGGTTGATCTTGACAGAGACTCTTGTCGTAATGCTTTAAGAAGTACTCCTTGAATTCCTTCTCCCCGAACGCTACTGCCTCGGTATCTTTCTCCTCGGACTCTTTCGTGATGGACTTTATCCCCCTGGACGCTTTTGCCTCTGCTTTCTTCTTCCCGAATGCTATTGTTGTAGCCTCTTCTACCTTAAATGTATCTGTTTCCTCTTTACCCCGTTGATCCAGGGCTTTATCATCGGTACGGCTGGAATCCTGTTTCGCGGCAGCGGTGGAACCGACCAGGTTCTCTCGTTTTTGTATCCCGAATGCCACGACCACCACTTCACTTAACAATGCCGCATCCTCTTTCATGGTAATGTCCCCCACGTCCTCCTTCAACGGGATGGTTTCATTATGCATACCGATAAACGAGGCGATAAGCGGTCGCTTCTCATCTCTCGGGACTGACAGGCTGAACTTGCCATCCGTATCGGTCACGACACCACTATTGCTGTTCTCTACTGAAATGGTTACACCGGTAAGCGGCCAGCCCTGCTCGTCCAGAATACGACCGGAAACCCGCACGTGACTTTGTTTACCTTCGGATGACGCCTGGGCTTCTGCCAACTGCTCTCCCTTGTCTTCTTGCACGGTTACTTCGTACTGTTTTAGTTGGGTTACCTCAACGGCTTCCTTGGTTCGTTCATCAGAAGCCTTGGTCGTCCTGGTTGGCCCGGCTGTTTCCTCTGCTTCTGTTGTCTCTACAGTTTTAGCCTCCACTACCTGAGCCATCTCAAGAACCTTGTGCTCTTCCGCCATTTTAGTTGTCTCAGCTATCCCTGTTGTTTTCGTTGTTTTCGTTGCCTGGGGCTTCTCAACTTTCTTGCCTTCCTCCGTAGCTTGAGCCGCCGCGATTTCCTCAAGGGCTTCGGTTTTTTCTTCCACTGATTTCTCTTCTACGACTTGCTCTTCCACGGTTTCCTCTTCCACGGCTCTCTTTTCCAGGGATTTCTCTTTCACGATTTCTTTTTCCACGCCGGTGTCGGTTGTGGCGACCAACGGTTCATCCGTTGGTTGAGGCGGATGGAGTAGGAAGGGGATGCCGATTAACAGCAGGAGCAGGGCAGCAGCGGCGGCTATCCAGACCCGCTTGCTAACGCGCTTCCGGGGTTGGGCGAGTTGCCGCTCCAGCTTCTGAATCACCGAATAGTGATCCCCCTCCACCGAGTCGTACCCGTCAATGGCACCTTGCAGGAACGGGTTTTCCATCGCTTCACGCTCCAGCCGGTTGGCCTCCTTCCCATACCGTTCTCCCCTTATGTAATCCTTTAAGTTCACGCTGTAATGCCTGGTTTAGCCCTTTTTTATAACCCCTGCAACCCTCGCCGTCTCGAAACATGTTGTTCGCATTGAAAATCAAACCGCGTTATATTGACTGCAAGATCTTTGTAATGCAATTTTTCAAATTCCGCTTCCCGTTCTGGATGAAACTTTTCACCTTGTTGAGCGGGTAGCCCGTGAGGTCGACGATATCGGCGTACGACCTGTTTTCGTAATAAAAGTACTCGATGCTCCTTCGTTGCTCTTCCCCCAGCTCTTTCATGCAGAAGAGCAGTGCCGACTCCTCCTCGTCTGACCTCTCCCTATCTATTAGAGTAAAAAAGTGGCCGTTTTCCATAAACTCTTCGTCGATATTCACGAAAAAGAGTTCCTTGGCTTTCCGTAAACGGGCCAGGCAATGGTTTTTAACCACGCTGTATAACCAGGTGTGGAAGTTTTGGATATCGTACAGCTTGATCTTGCCCGATACCTCTTCAAACAGGTCCATAACGGCGTCTTGTGCATCCGCCTCGTTCCTAAGGTATTTGAGGCATAACCCGTAAACCATCGGGATGTAACGTCGGTACAACTCGCCAAACCAGACCGGTTGCGTCTCTTCTCGGCTCAATTCAAACAATTCGTCGTTCGTCAGCTTCGTTATGTCCGCCCTTTTTTTCAATGGGTTACCTGCTCGTTCGTGAAAAGATTCCACGCGAATGTAAAAAAAATATCCGTTCGTTTATGGAATTTGATGCACGATTGCATCTATAAAGTGAACATCAGAGGTTCTATACATTTTAAAAGATATTCGTATGAAATCAATTCATCTCGTCAACACGTTGCTTGTCGTGTTTTTATTGTGTCTGGTTTATCCCGTTCATGCACAGGTTAATCAAGAAGCCATCGAGTTCAAGAAAACGGTCGAGCCACATCAGTTGGTACAAGGTCTTCACAACACGCGTGGCAAAACCTCCCTTCAGAAACGATTTTCTGGCGATGAAAACGGCATGATGGAATTTTTCATTGAGCCGAGCTTCTCGGGGGCTTCGGGCTTCGTTATGAACCCTCACGCCGATTCCGGGTACACCCTTAAGGTCAAGTGGGTAAGCAACTGGGAGGAGGTTCAGGAAAAAATGGCGGTAACCTATCCCGTGAAGCCATCGGATATGAAGACGCTCGAAAGCAAGTCGGAAGAAGAACGGCAGGCCATCTTGACATACAATAGAGGACAGCTCTCCCAGCAATCTAACAAAGCGGTTTCGGAGTACAACATCGAGAGCAGATCGATTCCCGTAAGTGCAGCTTTGGCCGAACAACTGTACGAATCAACGGTCACCCTTACACGGGATCATTCTAACAAGGGGGTTCCCTACATGTCCCACGATGGATACACGGCACAGTTTCGATGTGTAGTAGGTGATGAGGTGTGGAACTTCTGGACCAAGAATCCTTTGGGAGCCTTTGGCAAGTTGACGACCATCTGTAAAGAGATTATCAAGGAGGTGCAGGAGAGTGGCGGTATAAAAGACGAAGAGGTGTATATCCAGCGATTGGTTCCTCCCGCTTCTTCCCAAAATGAAAACGCGGTCATGTTCAAAAAAACAGTTGAACCCACGGAGCATGCGGGGGTACAAAATGTGAGAAGTAAAGATGCTTTACAGCTGAAGTTCTTTCCCGACAATACCGGGTTCATCGAGTTCTTTGAAGCGCCGGAGCATAGACCAGGGTACGGGTTCAGAATGATTCGTACAGAAGACAGTCGTTATCTGTTAGAGATAAAAGAGGTAAGCAATTGGCAGGAAATTAAAAAAAGGATAGATGAAGCATTCCCCTTACAGATACCTTCCAAAACATTGTCACGGGAAGAGCGGGATGAAATGAATAAAACTTACAAAGAAAACGCGCGAAAAAGAGCGGAAGCATGGAAGGCTGCCATTCAGGAATACAAGATCATGTCGAAAAACATCAGCGTAAGCAATGCTTTCGCTAACGCGATGCATGGTGCGTTCATCTATTCTATAAGGAATTACGATAACAGGGGGCACTCTTTCATGCAATTCGGTGGCTCTCAAGTTACGTTAAGGTGTACTGTTGAAAACGAATTGTGGAGCTTTGATACCCGTAGTCCTATTGATAAAGTGGCCGTGTTAACAGATATATCCAACGCTATTTTCAAAGAAGCTATAGAGAAGGGTGAAGTAGATGAAGATAAATATATGAAACAATTAAAGGAGCTAGTAAAAGACGAACAAGATTAACCGCGTTTTTTAGTGGACACCAATGCACTGAAATATAAAACAAAACAAAATAATCGTATGAACAACTTGATCAAAAAAATCAGCTTGATGACCATGGCAGCCATGGCATCGCTGTCGCTCCTCGCGCAAGAGGTGACGGTAAAAGGAAAAGTGATGGACGCCGATAACAAGCTGCCGCTGACTGGCGTTACGGTTATCGAAAAAGGGAGTAACCGGGGAACGGTGACCGACATGAACGGCGAGTTCAGTATCAAGACCGAGCGAGGTAAACGCTTACAATTTAGCTACGTGGGCTATAAGACCAAGGAGGTCAAGGTGAAAAGCGAGTGGATCGAGGTCTACCTGAAGCCGGACAAATTGCTTATGGAGGAGGTGGTGGTCGTGGCTTTTGGAACGCAAAAAAAAGAGAGCATGGTCGGGGGTGTTCCCTTGAGGTCAACGATCGGTTACCCGGCTCCGCCAATGCCCCCGTTCTTCAGGCAAGAGATGAACAGCGAGGAGTATGAAGCGTTCAAGGAGAACCGCTTTGTTCCGGTGGCGAAGCAGCCACTATCTACCTTCTCGCTCGACGTGGATGCCGCCTCCTACGGGAACATCCGTCGGATGATCAACCAGGGGCAACGGCCTCCAAAAGACGCGGTGCGGGTGGAAGAGATGATCAACTACTTTAGCTACGCCTACCCACAACCCACGGACAAGCACCCGGTGAGGATCGTTACCGAGACGACGGCCTGCCCATGGAACAAGCAGCATCAGCTGATGCGGATTGGGGTGAAAGCGAAGGAGATACCCACGGAGACCTTGCCATCCAGCAACTTCGTTTTCCTTATCGACGTGTCGGGATCAATGTACGATGCGAACAAGTTGCCGCTTGTGAAAGCGTCGCTCAAACTGCTGGTCAACAACTTGCGGGAGAGCGATAGGGTGGCGATCGTGGCCTACGCCGGCGCGGCGGGGGAGGTGTTGCCATCGACCGAGGGTACGGATAAGCAGAAGATCCTGGACGCGCTGGAAGGCTTGCAGGCGGGGGGAAGCACCGCGGGAGCGGCGGGCATCCAGCTGGCTTACGATATCGCGGAGAAGAACTTCGTGAAGGAGGGGAACAACCGGGTAATCCTCTGTACCGATGGCGATTTTAACGTGGGCGTATCAAGCCGAGACGGATTAGAGTCGCTCATCGAAGCGAAGCGAAAGAGCGGCATTTTCCTGACCGTGTTGGGATACGGTATGGGCAACTACAAGGACGATAGGCTGCAAACCTTGGCGCAGACCGGTAACGGTAATCACGCGTACGTGGATAACCTGCAGGAGGCGAACAGGGTGCTGGTGAACGAGTTCGGCAGCACGATGTATACCGTGGCGAAGGACGTGAAGATACAGGTGGAGTTTAACCCGGCGTTCGTGAACGCGTACCGGTTGATCGGCTACGAGAGCAGGCTGCTTGAAGATGAGGATTTCAATGACGACCTAAAGGACGCGGGCGAGCTGGGACCCGGGCATACCGTTACGGCATTGTACGAGATCGTGCCCGTGGGTGTGGAAGCACCAACGGGCTCTGTCGACCCCCTGAAGTATCAGGTGACGGAAAAAAGTGCGCCCAAGACTAAGCTGACGGATAGCAAGGAGCTACTGACCGTGAAGCTAAGGTACAAGAACCCGGACGAGGAGAGGAGTAACTTGCTGGAAGTGCCCGTGTTAGCGAGTTCTGTGAAGGCGAACGCGTCACCCGAGATGAAGTTCGTGATGGCGGTCGCCATGTTCGGGCAGTTGCTACGAGACTCCGATTACAAGGGGGATGCCACCTACAGCCAGGTGGTCGATCTGGCCCGCCAAGGGCTGGAGGAGGACCCGCACGGCTACCGTCGTGAATTTATCCGGCTGGTAGAGGCCACCCGGCAGCTTGACAAGTAGGGAGCTCTCGCTGAACGAGAAGAACGCTGAACGAGAAGAAGACTGAACGAGAAGAACAGGGCGCGAGAAAAATAGGGCGCGTGAGAAGGCAACTCCGGTTGCCGGACACGTGCCTTTTTTCGTGGCCTGCCAAAACGACAGCCGTACCCCTTTGGCAAAGATTTTGACTCTACGTTGTTGAGTATCATTTACTCACCTTTCGCGAGTAGAATAGTGTTCCTTTTTTGCTTTCAGTACGATGACCTCGCAAACTTTTGCGGGGACACATTCTGCGAAGATTGCGTTAAAAAAGAAAAGCTGTTTGAGGCGAAGCCGAACTTTTGCGTTAAGTAATAGACAGAAAACAAACTTGTTTGGATTATGTTATTGCGAGCAAAAGTGCAGCGGAGCTGAGTTATTTTTCTTTTAGCAATTGAGCAGGAAATGGGTCGCAAAATTTGCGCTAGTCGAGCCTGAAAGCAAAAAAACACTCAGAGACGAAAGTTAATTTATTATCGATTAAAACAACGGAGAGTATGAACTTGAATAATTTCACGATAAAAGCGCAAGAAGCCGTGCAGAAAGCCATCGAGGTGGCACAAGGCAACGGCCAGCAGATGATTGAGCCCGCACACCTGCTCAAGGGAGTGATGGTGGTGGGCGAGAACGTGACCAGCTACCTGTTCCAGAAACTGAACGTGAACGCCCAGGCGTTGGAGAGGGTACTAGATAAGGAGATCGAGTCCTACCCCCGCGTATCGGGCGGCGACCCGATGTTGAGCCGGGAGGCCAACGCGGTCTTCGGGAAGGCGATGGATCTCACCAGCCAGATGGGCGACAGCTTCGTGTCGCTTGAGCACCTGCTCATGGCGATCCTCAGCGAGAAGAGCAACGCGTTGCGTATCCTGAACGACGCGGGCGTCACCCTGAAGGGCCTGGAAGCGGCGGTGAAGGACCTCCGCAAGGGGGAGAAGGTGACGAGCCAAACGGCCGAGGATACCTACCAGGCGTTGAGCAAGTACGCGGTGAACCTGATCGAGATGGCCCGCGTGGGTAAGCTGGACCCGGTGATTGGCCGGGACGATGAGATACGCCGGGTGCTGCAGATATTGAGCCGGCGCACCAAGAACAACCCGATCCTGATCGGGGAGCCGGGTACCGGTAAGACGGCAATCGCCGAGGGGCTGGCCCACCGGATCATACGGGGCGACGTGCCGGAGAACCTCAAGAGCAAGCAGATCTACTCGCTCGACATGGGTGCACTCATCGCGGGGGCCAAGTACAAGGGCGAGTTCGAGGAGCGGCTCAAGTCGGTGGTCAACGAGGTGACCGGCGCGGATGGCGAGATTATCCTCTTTATCGACGAGATACACACGCTGGTGGGGGCGGGCAAGAGCGATGGTGCCATGGACGCGGCCAACATCCTGAAGCCGGCACTGGCGAGGGGTGAGCTGCGCGCGATCGGTGCAACCACGCTCGACGAGTACCAGAAGTACTTCGAGAAGGACAAGGCGTTGGAGCGCCGCTTCCAGACGGTGATGGTGGACGAGCCGACCGAGGGGGACAGCATCTCCATTCTCCGGGGACTGAAAGAGCGGTACGAGAACCACCACAAAGTGCGCATCAAGGACGAGGCGATCATCGCGGCGGTGCAGCTCTCTAATCGTTATATCACCGATCGCTTCCTGCCCGACAAGGCGATCGACCTGATGGACGAGGCGGCGGCGAAGCTGCGAATCGAGGTGGATTCGGTACCCGAGGAGCTGGACGAGATCACCCGCAAGATCAAGCAGTTGGAGATCGAGCGCGAGGCAATCCGCCGCGAGAACGACACGCAGAAAGAGGAGCTGCTCACCCGCCAGATCGAGGAGCTGAAAGACGAGGAGACGATCTACAAGGCTAAGTGGCAGGCAGAGAAAGAGTTGATCAACCGGATTCAACAGGATAAGATCGATATCGAGAACGCTAAGTTCGAGGCGGAGCGCGCGGAGCGTGAGGGCGACTACGGTAAGGTGGCGGAGCTGAGGTACGGTAGGATTAAGGAGAAGGAAAACGAGATCGAGGCGCTGCAGAAGGAACTACATGAGCGACAAGGTGGGCGTGCCATGATCAAGGAGGAGGTGGATGCCGAGGATATCGCCGACGTGGTGTCGCGGTGGACCGGGATACCGGTGAACCGCATGCTGACGAGCGAACGGGAGAAGCTGCTGCACCTGGAGGATGAACTGCACAAGCGGGTAGTGGGGCAGGAGGAGGCGATCCAGGCGGTGGCCGACGCGGTGCGGCGTAGCCGTGCCGGGCTGAGCGACCCCAAGAGACCCATCGGCTCGTTTATCTTCCTGGGAACCACCGGCGTGGGTAAGACCGAGTTGGCCAAGGCGCTGGCCGAGTACCTGTTCGACGACGAGAACATGATGACCCGGATCGATATGAGCGAGTACCAGGAGAAGTTCAGCGCGACCCGACTTATCGGCGCACCTCCCGGCTACGTGGGGTACGACGAGGGGGGGCAGCTCACGGAGGCAATCCGCCGCAAGCCCTACTCGGTGGTGCTGTTCGACGAGATTGAGAAGGCGCATCCCGACGTGTTCAACATCCTCTTGCAGGTGTTGGACGATGGCCGGCTGACCGACAACAAGGGACGGGTGGTGAACTTCAAGAACACCATTATCATCATGACCTCCAACATGGGCTCAAGCCTGATACGGGAGAACTTCGAGAAGATCACGCCGGTTAATCGCGAAAAGGTGGTCGAAGAGACCAAGGAGGCGGTGCTCACGATGCTGAAGAATACAATCCGACCCGAGTTCCTGAACCGGGTGGACGAGATCGTGGTGTTCGCGCCGCTCAAGGAGCACGAGATCGAGCAGATCGTGCGGATACAACTGAACGCGATAGGGCAGCTGTTGGCAGGGAGCGGTATCGAGCTGCAGTACACCGAGGAGGGGGTGAAGAGCATTGCCGAGGCAGGCTTCGACCCGGAATTCGGGGCGCGTCCCGTGAAGCGGGTGATCCAGCGGAACGTGCTGAACCAGCTCTCGAAGGAGCTGTTGGCAGGGACGGTCGATAAGACGAAGCCGATCGTGGTGGATGCTACGCACGGGAGGATCTTCTTCCGGAATTAAACCCGTTGTTTTTGCCCCATCTAGCGTCTGTTTACGTCTTGTTTAGCACCCCGTTTACGTTCCTTGAACGCCCTATTCAGCGCCCGCTTACGCCCCATTCATCGTTTCCAGAAGCTGGGGACGAAGAGCGAGAGCACGGTGAAGATCTCGAGACGGCCGACCAGCATCAGGAAGCAGACGTAGTACTTCGCGAAGGCGCTGGCCGACGCGTAGCTGCCTCCCGGCCCGTAGGATCCCAATCCCGTGCCGAGGCTGCTGATGGAGGAGAAGGAGACACCAATCGACTCGTCTAACGTCATGCCGGTCATGCTCAGGATCCAGGCGCTCACGGCGGCCAGGGTGACGTAAAGGAAGGCGAAAGCCATCACCCGCGACGTGGTGTTTTCCGGTATGACCTTACCATTTATCTTAACCCGGTAGAGGGCATTGGGGTGTACTTGCCGTTTGAATACCAATTGGGTATTCTTGGCGAGTACCAGCAGCCGCGACACCTTTATGCCCCCGGAGGTAGATCCTTGGCAGCCGCAGAACAGCATAAGCCCTAAGAAGAGCAGGGAATATATGGGACCCCACGCCTGGTAGTCGACCGTGGTGTAGCCGGTAGAGGAGACGGTGGAGACCACCTGGAACAGTGCGGTACGAAAGCTGCTCTCGGCATCTCCCACGCGGTGCGTGACAAACAGCGACACCGCGATGCCCACCGTGGCCAGCAGGATGATGCTCGCGTACCAGCGGAACTCCTCATCCTTGAATATGGCTAGCGAGCCCCTCGTCACCAGGGCGAATAGCAGCATGAAGTTGGTCGCACCGAGGAACATCAACACGATAATCACGTACTCGCTGTAGGGGGAGGCGTAGTACGCGAGGCCCGCCTGCCGCGTGGAGAAACCGCCCGTGGATATGGAGGAGAGGGTGTGACAGGCTGCGTCGAACGCGTCCATCGGCCCAGCCCAGAGGAGGAAGAAACCGACGAGGGTAAGTCCAAAGTAGATGAGGAACATGTTACGGGCTATCTCCCGAACCCGTGGCTTCACCTGCTCCATCGCGATACCGGTAGCCTCCGCGTCGAAGAAGAGACCCGAGGCGCCCCCGCTGTAGATGGGCATGAACGACATCACGAAGATAATGATCCCGATACCGCCAATCCATTGGCTGAAGCTCCGCCAGAAGTGGAGCGACCTGGGGAACGTTTCCAGGTTATCGATCGTGGAACTACCCGTGGTGCTGAAGCCACACATGCTCTCGAAGAAGGCGTTGGTGAACGAGGGGATGGCCCCACTGAGCAGGTAGGGAAGGGTGCCGGCCAGCGCGAGCGCCACCCATGCCAGGGTTACCGAGAGGAACACCTCCCGCTTGGTGATGCTCCTTTTCCGGTTGTCTTGTTCCATACCCGCGAAGGCCAGAACGCGATTCGCGAAAGTGAGCATGCTACCGGCTAACAGGGTAATGCCGGATGAGAGGTAGATGGCCTGCCTGGCCTCCTCGCGGTAGTACTCGCCAATCAGCGCCGAGAAAAGCATAAACAACGCTTCGATCATTAACAGGATCCCCACGTTGTTCAACACGAACCGGTAGTTAAATTTGCGCATAGTTTATCGCTCTCTTCACGCTACTCTTTTCTTCACTATAAAGGCAACCACAGGTAACCGAATCGACCCTTTCAATTAAACAGATGCTCGATATGTTTCAAGGCCCGGTTGAGGAAGAAGACCACCACTTGGTCGTACGGCTCGATCAGCGTGTCGCCCTCCACCAGCATGGGTTCCCCGTTCCTGATGAGGGCGCCAAAGGTAATATCGGGCGGCAGGTTCAGGTTCCGAACCAATTTTTTCGTTACCTTCGAGTTGGGCCTGGCGATTACCTCACCCACGTTGGCATCGGCGAAGGCCAGGCACTTGATGTTCGATGCGTCAGCCTGCAGGAGTAGTTCGTAGATCTTACTGGCGGCGATCAGCTTCTTGTTGATAACGGTACCGATATCGAATCGCTCCGCCATGGCGATGTAATCGATGTTCTCCACCTCGGCTACGGTTTTTCTCACGCCGTGCTGTTTGGCCATGATACAGCCCAGAATGTTGGCCTCGGAATTTTCGGTGAGCGCGAGGAAGGCGTCGGCTTCTGTGATGCCTTCGCGCAGGAGGAACTCGGTGTTGCGCCCATCTTCCACGAAGACCGTGACGTTCGATGGAAGCACCTCCACCAATTGTTCCGCTCGTTCCCTATCTCTCTCGATAACCTTCACCTGGATGTGTGGCGGGAGCTCCCCGATAGCACGCTCGGTAATCCTACTGCCCCCCATGCAGATGATTCGCTTGGCCTCGAACGAGCTTTTACCCAGCAACGTGGGTAATACCCCCATGTTTTCCCGCAGCGTGGTGAAGTAGACGATATCGTTCTTCAGCACTTGGTCTTTACCGGTAGGTATCAGCGTGTCAGCCCCTCGTTTGATGGCCACGATGTGAAACTGCTTGGTTACCTGCATCAGCTCTTTTAGGTAAAGGTTCACGATGGGCGCGTTCTCCCGCACCTTGGCACCGGCCAGGTACACTTTCCCGCCGCGTAGTTCCCACATGAACCGGGTCCAGGGGTTATTGATGGCCATGGCGATCTCCTTGGCGGCAATCAGCTCGGGGTAGATCATGGAGTCGATACCTTGTTTCTCGAAGAACGTGCGGTTTTTGGGGAGTAGGTATTCGTGGTTGTCAATACGGGCGAGGGTCTTTTTAGCGCCCAGGCTCGATGCCAACATGCAGGATATCATGTTCCTGGACTCTTCCGGGGTGACACCGATAAAGAGATCGGCGCTGCTGGCTCCCGCCTCCGCGAGGTCAACGGGTGACGTGCAGCTTCCTATCACGGTGAACACCTCGGCGGTCTCCGTGATAGAGGATAATCGTTCCCTCTCCTCGTCCATCAGGGTGATATCGTGGTTCTCCTGCCCGAGCAGTTTGGCGAGGTGCGTCCCCACGGCGCCCGCGCCGGCAATGACAATTTTCATCGTTGTATGAACTCGGTAATTTTTTCTTCTTCAATCGCTTTCTTTACCTGCTGAATGGTCGCCAAGATACCTGCTTCATCGATACCGGTCATCGCGTGGAGCTCCGGGATGGTGCCGTGGGTGACGAACTGGTCATCAATGCCCACCTGAACCACTTGGATCTCTTGGTAGCCGTTCTCGGCAAGGAACTCCAGCACGGCGCTCCCCAGTCCCCCTTTCTTCGTCCCCTCTTCCACGGTGATGATATGCCGGAAACGCTCCGCTACCTCCCGCAGCAATGCCTCATCAATGGGCTTGAGGAAAACCATATCGTAGTGGGCCACGCTAACTCCCGACTCCTCGGCTTTGGCAATGGCGTGGGCCGCCCGTTTGCCGATGGTGCCGATGGAGAGGAGCGCGATACCGTTACCCTCCTTGAGTTTTCGCCCTTTCCCGATAGGGAGCAGGCGCGGTGGGTTGTGCCACTCCTTGAGTTCGCCCCGACCCCGCGGGTAGCGGATCACGAAAGGGCCGTCGTTCCCGTGTACCGCGGTGTACATCAGGTTGCGCAGCCCGTGCTCATCGTAGGGCGCAGAGATCACCAGGTTGGGGATGGGACGCAAATAGGCGAGGTCGAACACCCCGTGATGGGTAGGTCCATCTTGCCCCACCAGCCCGGCCCGATCGAGGCAGAAGATCACTTTCAGCTTTTGCAGCGCCACGTCGTGTATCACCTGATCGTACGCGCGTTGCATGAACGAGGAGTATATGTTGCAGAACGGGATGAGTCCCTCTTTTGCCATTCCGGCAGAGAAGGTGACGGCGTGGGCCTCAGCGATGCCCACGTCGAACACCCGATCCGGGAAGCGTTCTATCATATAGGTCATGGAACAACCCGTGGGCATCGCGGGGGTAACCCCCACGATCCGCTCTTCTTCCTCGGCCATCTCCACGAGGGTGTGGCCAAAGACCTCTTGGTAGAGCGGTGGCTGGTCTTTACCCCCCTTCACGATTCGTTCACCCGTATCCTTGTTGAACAGCCCCGGGGCATGCCAGAGGGTGGCCGACTTCTCGGCGGGTTCATACCCTTTCCCCTTCACGGTTTTGATGTGGAGAAGCTTCGGCCCCTTCATATCCATGATGTTCCTGAGCACGCGGATAAGTCCCGGCAGGTCATGTCCATCCACAGGCCCGAAGTAGCGGATGTTGAACCCCTCGAACAGGTTTTGCTCCCGGGTGAGTAGTGACTTCACGCTGTTGTTGAACCGCAGCACCAGGTTTTTCCCTTTCTCCGTGATCAGTTTGCGTTTTTTGAACCGTTGATAGAGCTGGTTCCTCATCAGGTTGTACTTGCGAGAGGTGGTGAGCTTTACCAGGTAGTCTTGTAGCCCACCTACGTTGTGGTCGATGGATATGTTATTGTCGTTCAGTATGATGAGTAGATTGTTGGGGTGCGAGCAGACGTTGTTAAGCCCCTCGTACGCTAACCCACCCGTCATGGAGCCATCACCGATGATGGCCACGATGCGGCGTTCTGCCTCGTTCTTTAATGAGGCAGACACCGCCATGCCCAGCGCCGCGGAGATGGAGGTGGAGGCGTGACCGGCAATAAAGCTGTCATACTCGCTCTCTTCCGGGTTGGTAAAGCCGGAGAGGCCTCCCAGCTTTCGGTTGGTATGGAAGCGGTCGCGCCGGCCGGTCAGTATCTTATGGCTGTAGGCCTGATGGCCCACGTCCCATACCAACCTGTCGTAGGGCGTGTTGTAGAGGTAATGGAGTGCCACGGTGAGTTCCACGGTACCCAAGCTGGAGCCGAAGTGGCCCGGGTTACAGGAGAGCTGCTCGATAATGAATTCCCTCAAGTCGTCGCAGACCTCTTCCAACTGCTCGATGGTTAGCTCTTTCAGGTCGTCGGGACTCTCTATATGTTGCAGTTGTTTCACGTTTCTTAATTCGCACAAGGCGTTACCGGTCATTCTCCATTACTCGAGTTGCTTTTTTTCACGCTGTTAATTGGCCATATCGGAGATGAACTTGATCCGCACGAGCCGTATTTCGGTTTCGGTGTAGTCGGGCAGCTCATCCTGGGCTGTATCCAGGTTATCGGTAGCCGCTTCCCGGAAGTAGTCATACACATCTTCAAGCACATCTATATCCAGCACCTCGTCAAGGAAGTAGTCGATGTTGATCTTCGTCCCGGAGTAAACAATCGCTTCTACTTCCGTGAGCAGCTCGTCGAAATCGATCCCCCTGGATTCGGCCAGATCGTCGAGTGCTACCTTGCGGTCTATCGCCTGGACGATGGCCACCTTGAGCTTCGACTTGTTGGCGACCGTCTTCACGCGGAGGTCTTCGGGACGGGTGATCTCGTTCTCTTCCACGTGCCTCTTGATCAGCTCGAGGAACTCCTTGCCGTATCGCTTGGCCTTGCCCGCGCCCACGCCGGGGATGTTTTGCAGCTCCTCCTCCGTGATGGGGTAGGAGGTGGCCATAGCTTCCAACGAGGAGGGTTGAAAGATGACGTAGGGCGGCACGTTGAGCTTTTTAGAGAGCTTCTTCCGCAAGTCCTTCATCATGGCGTAGAGCTGTGGGTCAGCAGCACCACCGCTACCCGCGGCAGAGGCCATAGCCTCGGAATCGTCGCCACCAAGATCCAGCATATCATCTTCATCCTCATCCGGTTTGGTGATTTTGAAGGAGACTGGATTATTTAGGAAGTTCTTTCCCTTCTTCGTGATTTTTAAGATACCGTAGTTTTCGATCTCTTTTAGCAAGTAATTATCTAGCAAGGCTTGTCGGATGACCGCCTCCCAGATACCCTCTTCTTCATCGGAACCCGATCCAAACTCCTCCAACTTATCGTGGCCGTAGGTCTCGATATCCGATGAGTCTGTGCCGGTAAGGAAGTCGATCACGTAATCGGTCTTATGTTTCTCCTTAAGGGCGATGATGGCTTCCAATGCAGTAATAAGTAACTCCTTAGCTTCCACTTTAATTTTAGGATTTAAACAATTATCGCAATGTTCGCAATTTTGCACGGTGTAGTTTTCTCCGAAGTAGTGTAGCAGTACCTTCCTACGGCAGACCGATGTTTCGGCGTAGGCCGCGGTCTCCAGTAGCAGCTGCTTCCCTATCTCCTGTTCCGAAACCGGTTTCCCCTGCATGAATCGTTCTAGTTTCTGCAGGTCTTTCTTCGAGTAGAAGGCGATGCACTTCCCTTCGCCGCCGTCCCGGCCGGCACGTCCCGTCTCCTGGTAGTATCCCTCCAGGCTCTTGGGGATGTCGTAATGGATCACGTAGCGTACGTCGGGCTTATCGATGCCCATTCCGAAAGCGATGGTGGCCACGATCACGTCTATCTCCTCCATGAGGAAAGCGTCCTGGTTGTTGCTGCGGGTCACCGCGTCCATGCCCGCGTGGTAGGGGAGCGCCCGGATGTCGTTCGCCTGCAGTATCTCGGCGAAGTCATCCACCTTCTTTCGGCTGAGGCAGTAGATGATGCCCGACTTTCGCCCTTGTGAAAGGATGAACTTGATGATCTCCCGGTCGATATCGCTGGTCTTGTGCCGCACCTCGTAGTTGAGGTTGGGTCGGTTGAACGACGACTTGAAGACCACGGCATCGGTCATGCCCAGGTTCTTTTGAATGTCGTGTTGCACCTTGGGCGTGGCCGTGGCCGTGAGCGCGATGATGGGACGGGGGTATATCTCGTTGATGATGGGCCGGATGCGCCGGTACTCCGGCCGGAAGTCATGCCCCCACTCGGAAATACAGTGCGCCTCATCTACCGCGTAGAACGAGATGTTGATGTTTTGCAGGAACTCCACGTTGGAGCTCTTGGTGAGCGATTCGGGTGCCACGTAGAGCATCTTGGTCTGTCCTGAGAGGACATCCTTCTTCACCTCCTCGATCTCCTGCTTGTTGAGCGACGAGTTCAGGAAATGGGCCACGCCATCCTCCTCGCTGTAATTGCGCATGGCATCCACCTGGTTTTTCATGAGGGCGATGAGGGGCGAGATGACGATGGCGGTACCTTCCATCATCAGGGCGGGGAGTTGGTAGCAGAGCGATTTCCCCCCGCCGGTAGGCATCAGCACGAACGTGTCCTTCCCGGCTAAGATACTACGTATAATGGCTTCCTGATTGCCTTTAAACGTGTCGAAACCAAAGTACTCCTTTAGCCTTTTGTGTAATAAGTCTTGTTTTTCCATCGAGCGAATTCACCAAAATATGCGCGTCTTCAACGTGTATTAGACGCGAAATTAAACAAGTATTGCAATAATAAAAATAAAACCGATGTTTTTGGTTCTTCTAAGATAGATTAAAAATATTCTCTCGCCAAATATATTCAGGAAATAGTACTTAAATGGTGATTAAAAGTGGATTTAACTACGCTACCCTAAGGTGATGCATATCAGAGTTTTCCAGTTGTTTTTTCACGTAGGTACGGGTAACGTGCAACTTTTTATTCTCTTTCTCTTGGGATGGGAGGTTGAACATGGCATCGATCATCACCGCCTCCACTATAGAACGTAGCCCTCGTGCACCCAATTTGAACTCGATCGCTTTATCCACGATGTACTCGTAAGCACTTGAGTCGAACGTGAGCTTCACCCCGTCCATCTCGAACAACTTCTGGTACTGCTTGATGATGGAGTTCTTCGGTTCCACGAGGATGCGAAGCAGGGCGTCCCGGTCGAGCGGCTCCAGGTAGGTGAGGATGGGGAGTCGACCGATGATCTCCGGGATTAAGCCGAACGACTTCAGATCGAGCGGGGTGATGTACTTGAGCAGGTTATCGGTATCAATGCGTGCCTTCTGCTCGCTGGCCGCGTATCCCACCACCCGTGTGTTGAGGCGTTGCGCGATCTTCTTCTCGATACCGTCGAAGGCACCCCCGCAGATGAACAGGATATTTTTGGTGTCCACGGCTATCATCCGTTGCTCCGGGTGTTTGCGTCCTCCTTGTGGGGGGACATTTATCGTGGCACCTTCCAATAACTTCAGCAGCCCTTGCTGTACCCCTTCGCCGCTCACGTCGCGGGTGATGGAGGGGTTGTCGCTTTTGCGGGCGATCTTATCGATCTCGTCGATGAAGACGATGCCTCGTTCCGTGGCGTTCACATCGTAGTCGGCCACCTGCAGCAGCCGGGTGAGGATGCTTTCGATGTCCTCCCCCACGTAACCGGCCTCGGTGAGTACCGTGGCATCGACGATGGTGAAGGGAACCTGCAGTAACTTTGCGATGGTGCGTGCCAGCAGCGTCTTCCCGGTACCGGTGGCACCCACCATGATGATATTCGACTTCTCGATCTCCACGTCGTCCTTCACGTTCTTTTGAAGGATACGCTTGTAATGGTTGTAGACGGAGACCGCCAGGAAGCGCTTCGCGTTGTCCTGCTTGATCACGTATTGATCAAGGAACTCCTTGATTTGAGCGGGTTTGGGAAGGGACGACAGGGAGAGGCCATGGTCCGACTTGGAACTGCTCTTGAACGTTTCGTTCACGATTTCGTGAGCCTGCTCGGTGCACATGTCGCATATATACCCGGTCATCCCGGAGATGAGCAGGTTTACCTCCCGCTCATTTCTCCCGCAAAAGCTGCACTGGTTGCCGCTGGTCGTTTTCTTTCCCATGTCGATCTCGTGGTTTACTTCTTCTTGGTTTTTATCAGCACGTCGTCTACCATCCCGTACGCCTTGGCCTCAGCAGCGGTCATCCAGAAATCGCGGTCGGAATCCCTCTCCACATCTTCGATCGGCTTCCCGGAGTGGGTGGAGATAATGGTGTAGAGTTCTTGCTTGATCTTGGCTATCTCGCGGGCGGTGATCTCGATGTCTGACGCCTGTCCCTGCACGCCACCCATCGGCTGATGGATCATGACGCGGGAGTGGGTGAGGGCAAACCGTTTCTTGGGGGTACCCGCCACGAGCAGCACGGCAGCCATCGACGCGGCGATGCCGGTGCAGATGGTGGAGACGTCGCTCGAAATGAACTGCATGGTGTCGTAGATACCCAAGCCGGCGTAAACGGTGCCGCCGGGGGAGTTGATGTAGATGGAGATATCCTTCCCGGGGTCGGACGAGTCCAGGTAGAGCAGCTGCGCTTGAATCACGTTGGCCGTGTAGTCGTCAATCGCCGTGCCCAGGAAGATGATGCGGTCCATCATCAGCCGCGAGAAAACGTCCATCTGCGCCACGTTGAGCTGCCGCTCTTCGATAATGGTCGGTGAGATGTAGCCACCACCCCTTTGGCTGGTGATGTTCATGTAGCTCTCAAGGCGGGTGCGGTTCATCCCCAGGTGCTTCACCGCGTATTTTTTAAATTCGTCGTTCATACGATTGTTTTTTGTTGTTTTCTTTTGCTCAATCATACCATTCGCGTTTGTTATTTGCTTTCAAGCTCGACTGACGCTCGTTTTGCGACCCATCAGCTGCTTGTTCGCTAAAAGAAAAGAATTCAGCTTCGCTGCACTTTTGAAGTTAGTTCTACTTTTTCTCGCAATAACATAATCCAAACAAGTTTGTCTTCTGTCTATTGCTTAACGAAAAAGTTGCTCGCAACGGCATATATGAACATGTTCATCTCTGCTCGTCTTGCTTAACGCTAAAGTTGACTATCGCCTCGAACAGCTTTTCTTTTTTAACGCGAACTACGCAGGATGTGTCCCCGCAAAAGTCGCTGAGGTCTTTGCATTGAAAGCAAATATCATTTTAAACTTTTATGCCTAACAAAAATAGGGATCAAATGTGGAACGGCAAAATAAAAGGACCTTTTTATTCAAGATCTTCCTCCTGCTCTACCGGGGCGTGCAAACGAGAATGTTCTTCCACCAACTCGGCGAACTCCTTCGTGGTCACGCTCTTCTCGACCAAGGTAACGTGTTCCGTCAGCCATTCGATCAGCTTGTTTTCCGTGGCCTGCTCGTATAGGGAGCGAACGGTCTCCTCTTTTTCCAGTAACCCCTTCGCGTAGTTTTGCAGCACGTCGGCGGGTAAGTTGGTCATGCCGTACTGCGCAAATTGTGAGCGGGCCACCTCTACCGCCATCGCCTCTACATCGGCCACCTCCACCTTGATATCGTTCTCGTCCACGATCTTTTGCTTGGCCACGTAGAACTTGAGGTCTTCCAATATGTCCGGGTAGTCCTCCTCCACCTCTTCGGGAGTTCGGTTCTTGTCAGTTGTCAGCAACCACTTTTTCAGCAGCTCGTCGGGGAAGACCACGTCGCTCATCTTCTCAACGATCAGGTCCCGAGCCTCGTGTATAAAGAGGTGGTCGACGTTCGGCTTGAACTGCGCGATCATCATCGCCTCTATTTTTTCCCGGAACTGCTCTTCGGAATCGGCCGCCCCTTCGCCCAGGACCTTGTCGAACAGCTCCTGGTTCAGCTCCGCCTCCTTGTAGCGGGTCACCTCGGCTATATCGAAGCGAAAATCGGAATCAATCCCTTTAATTCCCTCCTTGGTATCTTGTAGCAGCGAGGCGACTTCAGCCTCGTTGTTGTCGTAAGCGGTCATCGGGTTGAATACCACGTGGTCGCCCACTTTGGCCCCGATAAAGCTGTTTTTTATCGTTTCATCTTTCACGTACGAGGGCATCAAGATCGCGTTTTCAACCACGCGGCCATCCTCTTTCGCCGCTTCCCCTTCCCACTCGGTAAGGGTTCCCTTGATGAGATCGGTATCCACTGCCTCCTCCTCGATGGAGAGGTAGGTGCCGTAGTTTTGTTGATATATTTGAATCTGCTTGTCGAGCAACTCCGGTTCCAGTTGAACGTTGTAGCGGGTAACCTCCATCTCGCTCAAGGGGAGTTCGAATTCCGGTGTTAGCGCCACGTTGAAGTAGAAAGTCATCGTCTCGTCTTTCTCCGGGTCCACCTGTTTATCCTCGCTTTCATCGGGCAGGGGTTCCCCCAGTATCTTCAAGTTGTTCTCACGTAGGAAGCGAGCCAGTTCATCAGTAACCAGTTTATTCACCTCATCTGCCAGGATCGCCTTACCGTACATCTTCTGGATGACACTTTTGGGTACCTTACCCTGGCGGAAACCGGGGAGGTGGGCCTTGCGGCGGAATTGACTCAATGATTGTTCTACCTTCTCCTGGTAGTCGACTTTTTCTAGTTCGATTACGATGGTGCCATTCACCTCGTTCGTTTTATTCAGCGTTGACTTCATGAGTGCGCGATGATTAGTTAAAAATTTTTTCGTTACAAGAGTGCAAAATTAGCCTTATTCTTTCAATTTGCAAAAAGTTTTTCTGACCGTTTTTAACTGGCCGAGTACCTTCAATAGGCTACTTTCGTTGGGCAGCCAGGTACGCGATAAAAAGTTGCGTCTTTTGGATAAAGGTGCTAACTTCGCGAAGTAGTAACAAGCTTCATTCGACTATTTTCGCTAAGTGAGAACAGATCCAGGTTTACTTGAGCTATGTCGAACTCAGAAAATATCTGCGAAGCGAAACTGAAAGCAGAGAGAATAAATTGACAATGACAACACGCTTTACTGTACCCCCTGCTACCCGTGTACTCTACCTGTTCCTGCTCATGCTGGCCGGGTTGTTTGTTGCCGGGCTGTTCCTGCCGTTGTTGCTACACCTGTTTGGTTTAGAGAGCGGTGGAAGAGGGGCGGTATACCTGGGGGTGGTATTGCAGTCGCTTTTGGCCTTCATGCTACCTGCTTATCTAACGGTGCGCTGGAGTGGTCACTCCCTGACGAAATACTTAAAGCTGAGGGGTGATGCACGTTTGCGGCGCTACATCACGTTTGGTCTCCTCGCGTTCCTATTGTCGTACGCCCTGGTCTCTTTTTTGAACCGGTGGAACCAGGGTATCGTCTTGCCCGAGTCACTCAGCTCGGTGGAGGAGTGGATGCGCACGCTCGAGGATGCGGCCATGAAGACTACCATGCTCTTGTTGTCTGGGCAAGGTGTGGGGTACCTCCTCTTGAACCTGTTCATCGTGGCCGGTTTAGCAGCCCTGTCCGAGGAGCTATTCTTCCGGGGGGCGCTTCAGCAGTTCCTGCAAGAGAAGATCCCGAACGGGCATGCTTCGGTCTGGATCACCGCGTTCATTTTCAGCCTTGTTCATTTCCAATTCTACGGCTTTTTCCCGCGCCTCGTGTTGGGTGCTTTGTTGGGCTACCTCTTCCTATACACCCGTAACTTGTGGGTGCCCATCGTGGTGCACTTCATCAATAATGCCACGGTCGTCGTCCTGCATTTCTTCTGGGGAGAGAGTGAGTGGATGGAGGCATTGGAAGAGGCGGAGGTGACCCCCGCGTTCGCCGTTTTAGCGCTGGGGAGCCTGTTGCTAACCCTGTTCCTCTTTATGCATTACCGGAAAAGACACGTGGAGGAGGTGCGAAGATGAGGCGAGATAAACATTGATTTTTTATGGTACAGATTCAAAATACCATTCTATCCGATGAGATTTTTGAGGAGTATTTCCTTTGCGATCTTACGCTATGCAAAGGTATGTGCTGCGTGGATGGTGATTCGGGTGCTCCTATTACCCGTGAGGAGTACGAAGAGATAGAGTCCATCCTTCCCGTTATCAAGGAGTACCTACCCCCGGCCGCTCTTGAAGTGATAGCGACTAAGGGTATCGGTTATGTGGACTTCGACGGCGAGTTGGTCACGTCGCTCGTGGAGGAGGGTAAGGAGTGCGTGTTCGCCTACCGCGATGAGGAGGGAATTTGCAAATGCTCGATCGACACCGCTTACCGGGAAGGGCGCGTGGATGTTCAAAAGCCGATCTCCTGTCACCTATATCCCATCCGCATAACGAAGTACCGGGAATTTACTGCTCTGAATTACCACCGTTGGTCGGTTTGCCGCTCGGCTGTTGAAAAGGGGGAGGAGGAGGGTGTACCCCTATACGCTTTCCTCGAGGAGCCCCTGATCCGTAGGTTCGGCAAGGCGTGGTACACTGAGTTGCTCGTGGCAGCGGAGTTGAAGAAGGCAGCGGAATCGATGGAAAAATAGCCTCTTTTTCGCGTTTCCCCTTCGCCATCTGGAATCTTTATCTTATTTTTGTACGTGGCTATATCTAAAACTAAATGGGACTTGATAGACGTGGCTCGGCAGCTTTTCGCCAGGAAAGGGGTCGAGAATACCACCATGAATGATATTGCCGAGGCGTCGGGTCGCGGTAGGCGTACCTTGTACACCTACTTCAGAAGCAAGCAGGATATTTACAAGGCCGTCATCGAGTCGGAGCTAAACGTTTTGTACGGCAAGCTGGAGGAGGTAGTTACCCGCGACATACCGGCCGATGACAAGCTTATCTTGCTGGCCTTTACCCGTTTACATGCCATCAAGGAGGTGGTTACCCGCAACGGTACCCTTCGGGCCATCTTCTTCCGGGATATCTGGGAGGTGGAGAACGTGCGGAAAGGATTCGACAAGAAAGAGATTCATTACCTGGAATCCATTTTGCAAGACGGGCACGATAAGGGGGTTTTCCGGATAGGCAATATCAGGAAGACGGCAGAGATCGTGCACTACGCGTTCAAGGGGCTGGAGGTCCCGGTTATACGGGGTGTGTTGGGACTCGATTACAATAAAAAGGAGGATAGGGATATCATCTCGAACCTTATCTTTAGGGGGTTGTACGCTTAAAGTACAGCAACGCTTTGAGGTTGGGATGAGATGAGTCATTTAATTGAACAATAATAAAGATTGACAATGAAGTTACTAGAAGGAAAAACGGCCTTGATTACGGGCGCCGCCCGGGGTATCGGGAAAGCCATCGCCTTGAAATTCGCTGCTGAAGGGGCAGACATCGCTTTTACCGACCTCGTGATCGATGAGGTGGGTAAGGCCACGGAGCAGGAGATCGCTTCGTTGGGTGTGAAATGCAAAGGGTACGCCTCAAACGCGGCCAGTTTTGAAGAGTCGCACCAGGTGGTGGAGCAGGTGATGAAAGATTTTGGGCGTATCGACGTGCTGATCAACAACGCCGGTATCACGAAAGATGGACTGATCATGCGCATGAGTGAGCAGCAATGGGATGCGGTCATCAACGTGAACCTGAAATCGGCCTTCAACTTCATCCACGCCGTGACCCCCGTGATGATGCGGCAGAGGTCGGGTAGTATTGTCAACATGAGCTCCGTGGTGGGCGTTTCCGGTAACGCCGGTCAAATCAACTACTCCGCGTCAAAAGCGGGGATGATTGGCTTGGCGAAGTCTACTGCCAAGGAGTTGGGTTCCCGTGGCATCCGTGCCAACGCCATTGCTCCCGGCTTCATCGTGACCGAGATGACCGGTCAGCTCCCCGAGGAGGTACGCAACGAGTGGGCCAAGCAGATCCCGTTGCGTCGCGGGGGGACACCTGAAGATGTCGCGAACGTGGCCCTTTTCCTTGCGTCCGACCTCTCGTCGTACGTTAGCGGGCAGGTGATACATGTCTGCGGGGGAATGAACACCTAACGCGATGAACACCTAACGCGATGACCGTTCTTTATGAAGATAACCACCTAATCGTAGTAAACAAGTCGGCCGGTGAACTGGTTCAAGGCGACAAGAGTGGCGATAAGCCGTTGTGCGACAAGGTGAAAGAGTACCTGAAGGAGAAGTACAACAAGCCGGGTAACGTTTTTTGTGGGGTGACGCATCGGCTCGATCGACCGACGAGCGGGGCATTGTTGTTTGCCAAGACGAGCAAGGCGCTCTCCCGCATGAATACGATGTTCAGGGAGGGAGAGGTCGCGAAGACCTATTGGGCTATCGTGCAGGAGTGTCCCCCCAAAGAGGAGGAATGGTTAACTCATTACCTGATCAAGAACGAGAAGACCAACAAGTCGACCGCATATAACACGGAGAAGCCGCATGCCAAAAAAGCGGTGTTGCACTACCGCCTCATCGCCGCTTCACGGAATTACTACCTATTGGAGGTCGACCTTGAGACCGGTCGTCATCACCAGATACGGGTTCAATTTGCCAAGATGGGATGCCCCGTCAAGGGCGATCTGAAGTACGGGGCGAAGCGCTCGAACCCCGATGGGAGCATTAGCCTTCACGCCCGCTCCCTGTCGTTCACGCATCCCATTTCAAAAGAGACGGTTTCGATCACGGCACCGGTTCCGGAGGATAACCTTTGGAAGTCGTTCGAAGAAGCCGGTTCCATAAATATGTAAGGCTAACATTTTGGCGTAACATTTTGAGTAACGTTTCTCGCGTAACGCTTTCAGTCTAATATTTTCAGTGTAATATTTCAGCACAAAACCTAAGATTACAATGCCTCTTTACTGCCATTTTAAACCTCTTTTCAAATCTCTATCATTACTTTTCATAATCCTTTTATCTGCCTGTAATAGTGTGAATAAAAGCTCGGGGGAATCCCTTCGGCTTATCCCTATGCCCAACTCGGTTACCACCCGATCAGGTTCCTTGGACGTTTCCAAGGGGTTCCGCCTTGTGGTGGAAGAGTTGCCGTCAGACATGGCGTTTCGACTGACCGATTGGCTGAACGGTAACCCACTTGTTATAAGCGACGAGGGGCAGCCATTACGTTTGCACCTTTCAAACGAGGGTAATCATATTGACAACGGTAGCAACGAATCGTATACCCTAACGGTCAACCGTAAGGGGGTAGACATTAGCTCACCCTCCGAAGTGGGACTTTTTTATGCCCTACAGTCGTTGCTTCAGCTCTCGCGAAGCGGTGATCGCATCCCCTGTGTCGAGATCAACGACCAGCCCCGCTTCGCTTACAGGGGGCTTCATATCGACGTTTCTCGTCACTTCTTCTCCATCGATTTCCTGAAAAAGCAGATCGACGCGATGGCGCACTACAAGCTCAACATGTTTCATTGGCATTTAACCGATGCCGCCGGCTGGAGGCTTCAGGTAGATCGGTACCCCGAGCTGACCGGCACCGCGGCATGGCGACCTCAGGCATCATGGAAAGAGTGGTGGGCATCGGATCGGGCCTACGTGACCGAAGGAACGCCCGGTGCCTATGGCGGTTACTACACCAAGGAGGAGGTCGCTGAACTGATTCGGTACGCCGCCGAAAGGCACGTTACCATTATCCCCGAGATCGAGATGCCCGGCCATTCCGAAGAGGTGCTGGCCGTATACCCGAATCTCTCCTGCTCGGGTAAGCCCTATACCGCCGGCGAGTTTTGCATCGGGAACGAGGAGACCTTCGAGTTTCTCGAGAACGTGCTTGACGAGGTGATCGAGCTCTTCCCCTCCAAATATATCCACGTCGGGGGTGACGAGGCAAGCAAAGAGCACTGGAAGCGCTGCCCCAAATGCCAGGCGCGCATAAAAGGGGAGGGACTGAAAGATGAGGCGGGGCTACAGAGTTACCTTATCCGGCGTATCGAGCAGTACCTTTACTCGAAAGGGCGTGAACTGATTGGCTGGGATGAGATACTGGAGGGGGGTCTCGATAATAGCGCGGTGGTGATGGCCTGGAGGGGTGAGGGGATAGGGATTGAGGCTGCCCGACAGGGGTATCGGGTGATTATGACGCCCGGCGAATACGCCTATTTTGATAAGTACCAGGGGATGCCCGATAAGCAGCCGGAAGCCATTGGCGGGTTCTTGCCCATCGAGATGGTCTATTCTTATAATCCGGTACCGGATAGTTTTAGTCCCGAGGAGGCAGCCCGGGTGTGGGGCGTGCAGGCTAACCTGTGGGCAGAGTATATCGAGACCGAAGCGCATATGGAGTACATGATCTGGCCCCGCCTGCTGGCGATGGCCGAGGTGGCATGGACAGCCCCCGAGCGGAAGTCTTGGGAGAATTTCCGGCAGCGGGTTAACCGTGAGATACCCATCCTTCAGGAGCGGGGCTACAACCCCTACACCTTGAGCGAAGAGCCATTTATCTCGCTGTCGCGAGACACGGTGAACAGCGCGACGGCGGTGACTTTCACCACAGAACGATACCCCGTTGAGATCAGGTATACCACCGACGGTTCAGAACCCGGCATGGGATCCGAACTTTACACTGCCCCTATCCGGGTGACTGACTCCACGGTGGTATCGGCCCGGCTGTTTCAGGCAGACAAGCCGCTGGGCGATGTGGTCAGCCAACGGGTCGATTATCACCGGGCGATTGGCAAAGAGGTGCTGTATAACACGCCTTTCAGTCGCTATTACCCCGCCGGGGGTGCGGAAGCACTCGTGGACGGGTTGCCCGGTGGACAGGCGCATGGCGATGGGCGTTGGCAGGGCTTCCTGGTTCCAGAGCTGGATGTCGTGGTGGATATGGGGAAGGCGGTGGATATCTCCAAACTGCAGGTGCGCTTCTTGCATAACGCCAACGCGTGGATCTGGCTCCCAAAAACGGTGACCTTTTCGCTTTCGGAGGATAACGAGGCGTACCGGTCACTGGTGACCCTGACCCACGAGGTGGAGGAGGATGGCAGCGGTACCCTTTTCCAAACGTTCGGGTGGAGTGGGGAGGCCATGGGTCGTTTTATCCGCGTTCAAGCACCCGCCATCAGGGAGCGGGATGCCTGGCTCTTCATGGACGAAATAGTGGTATGGTAATTAGTAAAACAATCGAACGGGGGCACTAAGATATTTATCAACGAAATAGGGGGAATAGGGAAAAAATCGTTATTTTTGTGAACTAAATGATACGATACCCTATGAATTTATTTACCTTACCTGACCATTTGCCACCATACCCCCGGTTTCGGGAAGGAATCCGACGCGCACCGGATCGTGGCTTCAGATTGACCGATCAGCAGGCGAAAATCGCCCTGAAGAATGCGCTGCGTTATATCCCAACGCACCTACACGAGAGACTGGCACCCGAGTTCCTGGATGAACTGAAAACGCGAGGACGTATCTACGGTTATCGCTATCGACCGGAGGGCGACCTAATGGCCAAGCCCATCGACCAATACAAGGGGCGATGCGTGGAGGGGAAAGCCTTTCAGGTGATGATCGACAACAACCTCTGCTTTGATATCGCGCTCTACCCTTACGAGTTGGTCACCTACGGCGAGACGGGACAGGTATGCCAGAACTGGATGCAGTACCGCCTGATCAAGAGGTACCTGGAGGAGCTGACCCAAGAGCAGACGCTGGTAATCGAAAGCGGCCATCCGCTGGGGCTCTTTAGATCCAAGCCTGACGCGCCCCGGGTGATCATCACCAACTCGATGATGGTGGGGATGTTCGATAACCCGGACGATTGGGAGGTGGCGGCCCAGATGGGGGTGGCCAACTACGGGCAGATGACGGCGGGCGGCTGGATGTACATCGGCCCTCAGGGTATCGTGCACGGCACGTTCAACACCCTTCTGAATGCGGGGCGGATGAAGTTGGGCATTCCGTCGGACGGCGATCTGCGCGGGCAGCTCTTTGTCTCCTCGGGATTGGGGGGGATGAGCGGTGCGCAACCCAAGGCGGCCGATATAGCCGGTGCCGTTTCGCTGATCGCGGAGGTGGATGCGTCGCGTATCGAGATGCGCCGTTCACAAGGATGGGTGCAGCGGGTCACGGCTCACCTGCCGGAGGCTTTCCAATGGGTATCCGAGGCACGACAACGGCGAGAGCCGCTCTCCATCGCATACCATGGCAATATCGTGGATCTGTTGGAATATGCCGAGGAGCAGGGTATCCATATCGAGCTGCTGAGCGACCAAACGTCGTGTCACGAACCTTACACTGGGGGCTACTGCCCCGCGGGCATCACCTTTGAGGAGCGCACCCGCCTGTTGAGTAATGATCGCCTGAAGTTTCGGGAACTGGTGGACGCATCGTTGCGCCGCCATTTTAACGTCATTCGGAAGCTCGTGGAGCGGGGTACCTACTTCTTCGATTACGGTAACTCCTTTATGAAGGCGGTGTACGATGCCGGCGTGAAGGAGATCTCGGGGAACGGCAGGGACGAGAAGGATGGCTTCATCTGGCCCTCCTACGTGGAGGATATCATGGGTCCCGAGCTGTTTGACTACGGGTATGGTCCCTTCCGGTGGGTCTGCCTGAGCGGGAAGCGCGAGGACCTCGTGAAGACCGACCGCACGGCGATGGAGTGTATCGACCCTAATCGTAGGGGGCAGGATCGGGATAACTGGATATGGATCCGCGATGCCGAGAAAAACCGGCTGGTGGTGGGTACACAGGCCCGCATCCTCTACCAGGACGCGGAGGGGCGATTAAAGATTGCCCTGCGGTTCAACGAGATGGTGCGCGTAGGGGAGATTGGCCCGGTGATGCTGGGACGGGACCATCACGACGTGAGCGGCACCGACTCGCCTTTCCGTGAGACGGCCAACATCAAAGACGGGAGTAACGTGATGGCCGATATGGCGGTGCAGTGCTTCGCCGGCAACACCGCCCGGGGCATGAGCCTGGTTGCCCTGCACAACGGAGGCGGCGTGGGCATCGGGAAGGCGATCAACGGCGGGTTTGGCATGGTGTGCGACGGCAGCGAGCGGGTGGACGAGATCTTGCGTACCGCGATGGTGTGGGACGTGATGGGTGGCGTGGCCCGCCGTTCGTGGGCCCGAAACCCCAACGCGATGAGCACCGTGAAGTCGTTCAACCAAACCCACGCCGACGGGTATCATATCACGGAGCCCTATTTGGTGGAGGAGAGCTTGATTGAGAAATTACTCAATGCAAAAGACTAATTGATAATTTGTCGCGAAATATTTCCGATAATTGCCGCTACATATCCTTTACAAATCTTTCCAGCTTTTCAGGTTTTGTCCGTTGTGCTTGTGAAAAGCCCTATTTTCATGTATTTTTGCCAAAAACAACGCGTTATGAACTATTTCGAACCATACAAAGATCAAATTGCCGATCTGTGCCGCCGCTACAACGTGCGCCGTCTTTTCGCTTTCGGCTCGGTACTCACGGGTAACTTAACTATTTTAACCTGAAATTTTCGTTGTTGGATTTATTTAATCGTCAGGTAGATTTATTGGAGGATAGGTCAATCCGCAATCCCTATCTGAGAACAAATATTGATAACTCTAAACAACTGATTTATGGCTTCTGACAAAATTTTTGACATTAAAGTTTGTCTTGGAGATATTGAGCTTGCAATAGCTGAGATAAATGATTTTTTGCCCGAAAAACGTGACTTTTTAGAGTTTCAGAAAGACACGAAGACACGAAAAGCGATTGAGCGGAATATCGAAATAATAGGCGAGGCAATGAATCGTATCCTCAAAATTGACCCCGATTTTCCGATATCACATTCCCGCAAAATCGTGGACACGCGAAATCGGATTATTCACGGTTATAATTCTGTATCAGATGAGGTTGTATGGTTAATCATAATGAATTATTTGCCTGAACTCGAAAAAGATGTGAAACGCTTATTAGGAAAAATATAAGAGAATAAACAAAACAACGCGTTATGAACTATTTCGAACCATACAAAGATCAAATTGCCGATCTGTGCCGCCGCTACAACGTGCGCCGTCTTTTCGCTTTCGGCTCGGTACTCACGGGTAACTTTCTCACCTACTTCGATTTTAAATATTCATTGGAAAATGTTTTTGGTAGGAAAGTCGATTTAATGGGAGAACAGCCTATTCGCAATTCCTATTTAAGAGAAAGCATTGAAAATTCTAAACAACTGATTTATGGATGAATACACGAGTAAACATTTACCTTTGCTAAAAGATGAAGTAAAAGGATTACTTGGTATATAATTATTACTTAAGGAGAGTTGAAGGAGGAAGATATGAGCAAAATCATGGAGTGCGTTCCCAACTTTAGTGAGGGACGCGACAAACAGAAAGTGGAAAAAATAGCGGATTGTTTCCGCGGAAAAGAGAAGGTTAAGTTGCTGGATTACAGTAGTGACAAAGACTATAACCGTTTGGTGATTACCGTCGTGGGCGAGCCCGAAGCGCTAAAAGCTGCCGTGATCGAAGCGATCGGCAAGGCCGTTGAGCTTATCGATATGACGAAACATCAAGGACAACACCCCCGTATGGGGGCGGTAGACGTGGTTCCCTTTATCCCGATTAAAAACGTGACGATGGAGGAGGCCATTGCCCTGTCCAGGGAGGTGGCTGAAACGGTGGCTCAACGGCACGGGTTCCCGGTCTACCTGTACGAGAAGTCAGCCTCGGCACCGCATCGCGAGAACCTGGCGGCCGTGCGCAAAGGTGAGTTCGAGGGGCTGACCGAAAAGATGCAGTCGCCGGAGTGGAAGCCCGACTTCGGACCGTCGCGACCGCACCCCACGGCGGGGGCCGTCGCTATTGGCGCCCGCATGCCGTTGGTGGCCTACAACGTGAACCTGGGCACCGATAACCTCGATATCGCCATGGCCATCGCCAAAAAGGTACGCTTTGTGGGTGGTGGACTGCGTTTCTGCAAGGGGATGGGGGTTGCCTTGGAAGAGCGGGGCATCACGCAGGTTTCGATGAACCTGACCGACTATACCAAGACGGCTATTTACCGTGCGCACGAGATGGTGCGCATGGAGGCGCAACGATACGGCGTACCCGTCGTGGGTGCGGAGGTGATTGGACTGGTGCCCATGGGAGCGCTGGTGGACGTGGCGGCTTACTACCTGGGGCTAGAGGACTTTAGCATCGACCAGGTGCTGGAGGCGCGGCTTATGGAGTAATGGTTACAAGGAGTGGAGGTAGATAAATTGGTAATATACTACTCAATGGAGCTCTCTTTTGAATGAAAGTCAATAATGAACAACCTGATTATAAAAAATGCGGAGCAAGTAGTCACCTGTAGCGGGCATAAAGGAAAGCGGGGCAGGGAGATGAGGGAGTTGCACGTGGTGGAGAACGGTACGGTCGTCGTGACCAACGGTATTATCTCGCACGTGCTGGAACAGGGTAAACCTATTCCGATGAGAGAGGATGAATACGTTGTCCTTGATGCCACGGGCAAGTCGTTGCTCCCCGGGTTTGTCGACCCGCATACCCACTTTGTGTTCGGGGGCTACCGGGAAGAGGAGTTCGCGTGGCGGATGCGGGGCGACAGTTACATGGAGATTATGAACCGGGGCGGTGGGATCGTGAACACGACCCGCGCTACGAGGGAGGCGACCGAGGAGGAGTTGATGGAGTCGGGCCGTCAGCGCCTTAACGCCATGCTGCGCCTCGGCATCACTACCGTGGAAGGGAAGAGCGGCTACGGCCTCGACAGGGAGACCGAGCTGAAGCAGCTTCGGGTAATGCGCCGACTGAACGATGAGCACCCGGTGGATATCATGCCCACCTTCATGGGGGCGCACGCCACGCCGGCCGAGTGGAAGGGTAGGGAGGATGAGTTTATCGACTTCAATATCCGGGAGATGTTTCCCCTGGTGGCACGAGAGCAGTTGGCCGAGGCGGTCGATATTTTCTGCGAGGAGGGCGTTTTCACCATCGAGCAGTCTCGCCGTTACCTCTTGGCAGCACGTGAGCAGGGCTTTTTGCTGAAGATCCATGCCGATGAGATCGTGTCGTTTGGCGGTGCGGAGCTGGCCGCCGAGCTGGGTTGCCTCTCGGCCGATCACCTGTTGCAGGCCTCGGACCGGGGCATTCGGGCCATGGCCGAGGCGGGCGTGGTGGCCACGTTGTTGCCGCTTACCGCTTTCTCGTTGAGGGAGGCGTATGCCCGGGGCAGGGCGATGATCGATGCAGGCTGCATGGTGGCGTTGGCGACCGACCTGAACCCGGGGAGCTCGTTCACCGCATCGGTGCCGTTGCTGTTCGCTCTGGCCTGCATCTACATGGAACTGACACCCGAGGAGGCGGTCACGGCATTTACCATCAACAGCGCGGCGGCCCTAAACCGTGCCGATCGCGTCGGAAGTATCGACGTGGGGAAGCAGGGGGATCTGGTGCTGCTGCAATTTCCATCTTATAAGTTCCTGCCTTACCACGTGGGGATGAATATCGTGGATACCGTGATCAAGCGAGGGGAGATCGTGGTTAAAAATGACCTGTAATATCAAACAGGTAGGGAGTAAAACCATACATGACCAAACGAAAATTAAGCGGGAAGAAATGCAAATATGCTGAATGTGAGTCCATTACAGGCAATAGTGGGGTGGCAAACTGGAAATAAATAGAATACAACGGAATAATACCATCAATAAACCAATCGTATGAAGAATATCTATTACATCGGGAAGGGGGAGCTGACGCTCGATGACCTGGAATGGATCATCACCGAGAATATCAAGGTGGAGTTGGCACCCGAAGCCAAGGAGCGGATACAGAAGTGCCGTGACTACCTCGATAAGAAAATGGAAAGCCAGACCGAGCCCATTTACGGCATTACCACGGGGTTCGGCTCGCTGTACGACCGCACCATTTCAAACGATGACCTGAGCACGTTGCAGGAGAACCTGGTGAAATCGCACGCCTGCAGCGTGGGTGAGGAGGTACCCCCGTTAATCGTCAAGCTGATGTTCTTGCTCAAGGCGCACGCCCTTTCGCTAGGCTACAGCGGGGTACAGGTGGTAACCGTGCAGCGGATGCTCGACCTGTTCAACAACGATATTCTCCCCGTGGTGTACGACAAAGGGTCGCTAGGCGCCTCGGGCGACTTGGCCCCGCTCGCGAACCTCTTCCTGCCGTTGATCGGCGTGGGGGATGTCTTCTACAAAGGGAGAAAGCGGGACGTGGGGGGCGTCCTCGATGAGTTCGGCTGGAAGCCGGTGAAGTTGCAAAGCAAAGAGGGGCTGGCACTATTGAACGGGACGCAGTTCATGTCGGCCCACGGGGTGTACGCTATCATGAAGGCGGAGCGGCTCTCGGCGCGTGCCGACCTGATTGCGGCGATGTCGCTCGACGCGTACGACGGTCACCTGGAGCCGTTCGAGGAGCGGTTGCAACGGATTCGTCCCCATGAGGGACAACGCGAGACAGGCCGGAATATCTGCCGCTTTTTAGAGGGGAGCGAAATCATCTCCCGGCCCAAGAAGCACCTGCAAGACCCGTACTCTTTCCGCTGCGTGCCGCAGGTACACGGGGCTACCAAAGATGCGATCCGCTACGTGAAGTCGGTAATCATGACCGAGATCAATTCGGTGACCGACAACCCGACCATCTTCCCGGACGACGATGAGATCATCTCGGGGGGCAACTTCCACGGTCAGCCAATCGCGGTGGCGTTAGATTTCCTGGCTATCGCCCTCGCGGAATTGGGCAATATTTCAGAGCGGCGGGTAGCGCAACTGATTCTTGGAAAACGGGGACTGCCGGAGTTCCTGGTGGCCAACCCGGGACTCAACTCCGGCTTCATGATCCCGCAGTACGTGGCGGCATCGGTGGTGAGCCAGAACAAGATGTATTGCACCCCGGCCAGTACCGACTCCATCGTCTCCTCTAACGGGCAGGAGGACCACGTGAGCATGGGTGCCACCTCGGCGGTCAAGCTGCTCAAGGTGATGGACAACCTCGATATCATCCTCTCCATCGAGTTGATGAACGCGGCGCAGGCGTTGGAGTTCAGGCGGCCCCTTACCTCGTCACCCCTGATCGAGAAGGTGATCAAGGAATACCGGAAAGAGGTGCCCTTTATCGATGAGGATATCGTGATGTACAAGGAGATTCGTAAAACCACCGCGTTCCTTAACCGCCTGGAACCCGATTTTGTTTGAAACCGATGAAATGCCTATATTTGTACCGGAATATTTGCAATATATCGGTATTAAAATAAGTTAATTATAATGAGTAATACTATTAAATCGACAATTTTTAAGCTCTTGGAGGAAAGCCCAGAACATACTGTTTTCTTTTTAGGTGACTTTGCGGAATATGGTTCTATTGAAACCGTTAGAAAGATATTCTTACAGGCTCGAGGGCAAGGACTCCTTGTTCATTTGTCACATGGTATCTATATAAAGCCTATGTTTTCACGTTTTGGAAAAGTGCCTCCTCCGCTTGAGACCATAGCTAAAGCGATAGCTGAAAGAGACCATGTGGAAATTATGCCTGCAGGCAGTATGGCGGCGAATATACTTGGATTGTCAACTCAAGTACCTATGGTTGCTTCATACTTAACAACGGGCTCGTCAAGAACTATCAATATTGGGAAAAGAGCTATTAAGTTTAAACATGCCGCACCGCGTAATTTTGCTTATAAGGGGCAAACGATTCCTCTAATCGTACAAGCATTAAAGGAAATAGGTGAAGACAATATAAACGAGAACACGTTATCAGATTTATCTAAATACCTGTTGAAAACTGAGGATAAAGATACACTAAATGAAGATATTTTATTGGCTCCTGGCTGGATTCAAGCCATAGTTAAACCATTAATCAAGCAAAACCATGAAGCATTGGCAACAATACAATAAGGAAGAACAACTCCAAATTCTTGATATAGCAAGTGCTACAACTCGTTTGCCAAGATTAGCGATAGAAAAAGATTGGTGGGTAACTATGGTGCTAAAAGCCTTAACTTACACTGAGTATGCATCGTTAATGTCATTTAAAGGGGGAACCTCGTTATCTAAAGGATGGCGACTAATAAACAGGTTCAGCGAGGATGTAGATATTTCATTAAAGCGTGAGAGCAGATTCTCTATAAACGGCACTTCAAACACGCAATTGGCAAAAGCGAGGAGGAAGGCACGCCATTATATCGTGCGTGAATTGCCTGAAGAATTGAATAAAGCGTTATTAAAACTACAGGTGAAAGGTTTTACTGTAGAGCCTGAACTGTCAATAATAAGAGGTGGAGTAACCGTAAAATTAAGAGCGGATACACATCCATCCTCGGTATATGTGAATTACAACAGTATTTTGCAAGAAACGTCTGCATACGTACAACCTAGAGTGAAAATTGAAATCAGCTGTTTATCAATGAATGAACCGGTTGAAAAACTTTCTCTTCAATCATTGATCTCAGAATCGATAGAAGATGTTGAAGATATTGATGTGATTTTTAGCACCGTGGTTCCAACAAGAACATTCCTTGAAAAAATTTTCTTGCTACATGAAGAGTTTCAAAAAGAGAATCCAAGAAGCTACCGAATGTCAAGACATCTTTACGACTTGGAAAAGATCATGGATAGTGATTTTGGATATGATGCGTTGGCAGACAGACAATTATATATGGATATTGTAAGACATCGTAGTATATTCAATAAAATACCCGATGTGAATTATGATAGTCATCACCCTGACAAGGTTGATTTCATACCGTCTCCCTATATTATACCAGATTGGGAAAAAGATTATCGAAACATGAGGGAGTATTTTATATATGAAAAAGAGAGTCTCGACTTCGACTCTCTAATGGGGCGAATTAAAGAATTACAGGAGAGAATAAGAAGATCTCTTCGTGATTAACGTGTGGTATACCTCTTTTAAGGGATTGTTTTTTGTAATCCGAGCAAATGGCACTGTTTCAAGCGACATCAGTAGGTATCAATTTCATGATTTTTCATTTCTAACTCTTCAATAATTAATGTACATTTGCAAGGTGAGCATGAGGATCGCGTGAAACGTTTACGTTTGAAAGTCATAAAGTCAAATAAAGGAAAAAGAAAATGAAACCGACACTATTTGTACTGGCGGCCGGTATGGGAAGCCGTTACGGGGGACTGAAACAGTTGGATGGCGTGGGCCCCCACGGGGAGACCATCATGGACTACTCCATCTACGATGCGGTGAACGCGGGCTTTGGTAAGCTGGTGTTCGTGATTCGCAAATCGTTCGAGGATGATTTCAAGGAGATCATCGTGAAGAAGTACGAGGACAAGATACCGGTGGAGCTGGTGTACCAGGAGTTGGATAAGCTTCCGCCCGGGTTCACCCCCCATCCCGACAGGGTGAAGCCGTGGGGAACCAACCACGCGGTGATGATGGGGAAAGGGGTGATCAACGAGCCCTTCGCGGTAATCAATGCCGACGACTTCTATGGCCGCGAGAGTTTCGGGGTAATGGCCGACTACCTCTCTAAGCTGGGCGATAGCAAAAACCGCTACTGCATGGTAGGGTACCGGGTGGGAAACACGCTCTCTGAGAGTGGGACCGTTGCCCGGGGCGTGTGTGAAACCGACAGTGAGGGGAACCTGACCGGCGTGGTGGAACGCACCCAGGTAAAGCGGGTAGACGGCAAGGTGAGCTACCAGGATGGAGACCAATGGGTGGCGATTGA
>JAMNYO010000093.1 GCA_023622765.1 Bacteroidota bacterium
ATCGCCTGCTTGAGGGCATCCTTGGGAAGAGCGCCTTGCGCCATTTGCGGGGCACCCTCCATCGGCACGAATAGCAGCGATGGAATACTTCGAATACCAAACTCGACTGCCAACTGCTGCTCAACCTCGGTGTTCACCTTGTATATGTACAGCTTACCTTCATACTCCTTAGCCAACTCTTCAAGGACGGGAGCGATCATCTTGCAGGGACCACACCAGTCGGCGTAAAAGTCGATGATGGCAGGCTTATCACCCAGGTAAACCCACGCTTCTGAATTTTTCTCGAAATCGGCCACTTTTTTAAGGAAGTCGGCCCTTGTCAACTGAATTGTTTTTTTTGTTGTTGTCATGTTATTTGTTGTTGAATTTGTTTTGTTTTCTACGTTTTGACCGCCACCCGCGGAAGCCTTTGGCCTCACCTGACAGCAGGAGGTCAATAGGGTGCCCATCAACAGGGCGGATACAATAATTAGGGCAAATGCAATAATTTTGGCGTTCATAATGTTATGTTTTATCGTCCAACTTCTCGTTACCTCCAAGTGGCAAACCATCGGTGCCACATGTTAGCACGCACTTCAACACCTTGACTACACGCGGATCCTTGATGGAATAGAAGCGATTCTTGCCACTGCGCCTACAGGAGAGGATCCCTTGCGCACGCATACCGGTAAGGTGATGCGAAAGGAGCGATTGCTCGTAGCTGGTCGACTCCTGCAGCTCGGTGACGGACATCTCCCCCACCCGTGCCAGGGTGGTGACTACCCGCAAGCGTACCTCGTTGGCTAGCGACCTGAGGAGGTACGCGGCTTCCTCGAATTGAGACGATTCCACTAAAATATCCACTTTTTCATTAGTCATATCAATACATGAACATACATTCATGTATTTTTGTTCACGAGAAGTTCATTTTTTCACGAATTGCTAATTGTTAATTCTCAAATGCGCCTTTCCTGTCATCACTCGGAAAAGTTTTTATAGCAACACTTATGCTATCGCTCCAAAAAAATTGCTGATTGAACTACTTCACTTGAATGTAATAGGTAAGTTTCGCCATGATTACCCGGTGGGCCGACCGGGTGAAATACGCGTTGTCGCTTCGGCGACTGGTAAAGATATCTCCCAAGCCAAAGTAGTAGCGCCCCTCAAGGTCGAACAGGCCGATCGCGGTTCTAAGCTCCACTCCCATTCCGCCTGTCAGGCCGTAATCCACGCGCTTCATCTCGCTCATGGGAGCGTACTGAACACCGATGGGTGCATCAGGGGCAGCCGCCTTTCGGGCCTCCACATCATCGCTCAATGCCTGGTTCATCCGCGCATTTTCGCCGATTAAGATATTTATTTGCGGTCCGGCGTTGAAAACGAAACGGGTTTTATCCCCGAAGTAGACATGCGTCATAAAGGGTACATCGATATAGGTGAGGGTTCGTTCATAGGCAAAATCCTCCTCAGCATCAAACTCCTCGCACCATCCTTTGCGTGTGAGGTTAACCTCGGTAATCAATCCCAGGTGCTTTTCGGTAACGTATTTGACAGCTACACCCCCTTGGTAAGAATAGAGAAGGGTTTGCGGGATAGCAGGCACGAAACTCATGTTCGCGGCTACCGCTCCCGCTCCGGCCCCGATATACAGTTCAGTTGGGAACGTTTGTTTCTGAGCGAAGAGCATACCGCCAAGGGAAGCGCAGATAAGGAAAAGAGAAAAACGTTTCATCGGCTCTTATCCATTTTAATGACACGCCCGTTCGTATCGTAAAACACGAGGTAAAGCCCGGTGTTAATAAATCCACCCCAGTTATTCATCCGTTCGAAATGAAAAGCAAACTGAAGAGCGTTCACGTTAACCTGGTCTACTCGATACTCGAAATCGGATCCGAATCGTTGAAGCGCCGTTAGGAAGAAGAGGGCGGTATCATACCCCCACATGGCGTAGTCGGGATAGGTGTTTAAGGGTGCGCGGCCGTACCATCTGCTAAAGGCATCATTAAATGTGCCGACTGCCGGGTCTTTCGTATCCACGAAGAAGGGGGAAAGAAAATAGACCCCTATCTGGTGATACTCGTCAACCAAGCTAGAATAGGTCTGCCACTCGGGGTAACCGAGCAAACGCAGGGTGAGTGATGGATTGGCTTCTTGCACCTCCTTCACCTTGTCAAGCAAGTCACGTAACATGCTGGAATCTCCACTCGTGGGGATAATCACGTTTTCCTTGTTCGCGGAGAGAAGCGCAAGCATCGTAGAGGTCAGCGCACTGGAGTTATGGACCGTTTCATAGCGAATACCGTTTTCACGCAACCTATTTTGTACCTGCGACACGAACTCCATTTTATCGTTATCACCTCCGTTCACGAAGACGAGGTTCGCGTTTCTGAATGTGTCGAGAAACACTTTCGCCGTTTTAGACTGAATGGCTTGCGAGAGAGAGTTCACCTGGAAGATGTTGCCGTTGTTCAATACCTCGCCGTTGCTTTGCGAGAAGGGGACGACGTAGGTGATGTTACGCGACCTTGAGAAGTCGGACAGCTTCTTGATTTGCGCGTCGGACACTCCTCCCACGATCAGGTGCAGCGATTGCATCTCCATCGTCTCCAGGAGGCTTTCCAACTTTTTGGTATCTGTCCCTTTGCCTATCTCGAACACGTAGAGTTGCACGTTACCGCCACGCACTTTCAACTCCTTCACGGCCAGGAGGAACCCCTCGTAATACTCCTGGAGTCGAAGGTGACCGTTCCCGGTCTCATCGAGCAACGGCAAGAGGAGCGCCACGTTAATCATGTCCAATCGTTCCGATGAGGCTCCCTGGGATAGAAGACGGTTTGCCAGTTGCTCATCTCGACTGTTCTCTCCCTCGTAAGGTACAACCGTCTCGTATGACTCGAAAAAGGGGATTCGTATCACCCTTCCAATTTGGAAAGTCTCAACCGATAGCCCGGGGTTAGCCCTCACCACATCCTCCGGCTTCAGCGAGTAGGTTCGGGAAACAGAGTAGAGGGTCTCCTTAGGCAAAATGGTGTGGTAACGGTAGTTCTCCTCTTTCTCTTCACTGATGATGCGCCGTTGCGGGATAACGAGCAGCTGTCCCTCGATAATACCGTCGCGAGCCGTTGGATTAAGGCGGTACACCTCCTCCACGGTGGTGTTGTACATCTTGGAGATGCTGTAAACTGTCTCGCCGAGGCTGACCGTGTGGTTGAAGGTGATGTTCTGACCAGTCGGCTTCAGCTGTATGGACCCCGGAACCGATGTTTGTACCTGCCGGGGAGGGCTTTCAGTGGATTGAGAGGTAGCAGAAACGGGGATAAGCAACTCTTGACCCAATTTTAGGCCCTTGTTGGCATCCGGGTTATGGCGCAGGATCTCGGCCATCGTAACGGAAAAGATTCGGGATATCGTGTAAAGCCCCTCCCCCTGCTGCACCTTGTACTTGTAATAGGATTGCCCGTTAACGGTAACCGTATCGTAGGACAGATCTTGAGCGTGTAAAAGCTGGAAACCAATACAAAGCGTAAAGATTACAGCGAACACCCTACTCAACTGGCGCGGGAAACACATGTTCTAGTTATTTTTATCTTGCAACGGTCGGTCGTGCAACGTTTAATCCACAAAAATAGGAATAAATTCGCTTACCTCCCGCATCTAAACAGTTTTTTGCGTTCATATTAATAAGCCAATGCGAAAAAAGCGATGCACGAGCAGGAAGAAGCGCTAAAGCATGCATAAATCATGTACCGCTATAATTAAAGCGGCTCATCGTTTGCAGGTAAAGCATCCGAAGATGCGGCAGCGGGAACAGCATTACGCGATTTAGGCGACGCCACCTTGTGGTTCATGCGAGAAGGCCTTTCCACGTAGTTCCTTCCCACCCGGTTGGCATCGAGGTTTTGAAAACGGGCGTACTCGCCGTCGAAGCGCATGATCGCTATACCCGTGGGGCCATTCCTATGCTTCGCCACGATAATCTCCGCGATGCCCACGAGGGAGTTGCCTTTGTCGTCCTCCGTGATCCGATAATACTCTGGGCGGTGAATAAAGCAGACGATATCGGCATCCTGCTCGATGGCTCCCGATTCGCGCAGGTCGGCCAGTTGCGGTCGTTTCCCTTCTGTTCCTTGCCGTGTCTCCACCCCTCTATGCTCCCGGTTTCCGAAGTTCATGCCGCTGGCGTTCATCAACTGGAGGTAGTCAATCATGATGGCCTTCACCTTATGCTCCCGTACCAACCGCCGCGCTTTGGTACGCAATTCAAACACCGAAAGGCTGGGCGTATCGTCAATATAAATGGGGGCGTTGTACAGGAAGCGGTGGTTTTCCAACCGCTCCCACTCGTCTTCCGTGAGCCTCCCGCTCTTGATACTCTCCCCCCGTATCTGACACACGTTAATAATCAGTCGGTTTACCAGCTGCACGTTGGCCATCTCGAGCGAGAAGATACCCACCGGCACGTTGTAATCCAGTGCCATGTTCTTCGCCATGGAGAGTGCGAAGGCGGTCTTCCCCATCGCGGGACGGGCGGCGATGATGATCAAGTCGGAGTTCTGCCACCCCGCGGTGAGCTTATCCAACTGGGTGAAGCCGGTAGGCAAGCCACTCATACCATCCTTCCGATTGGCCGCTATTTGAATATTGTTAAACGCCTCCTTGATGATCGGGTTGATCTGGATAACATCCTTCTTCACGTTGCGTTGCGATATCTCGAACAGCCGTCCTTCGGTCTCCTGCATCAGATCGTCCACGTCTACCGTCTCATCAAAAGCGTGCTGCGACACCTCCGACGAGAAGGAGATGAGTTCACGCGCCAGGAACTTTTGCGCGATAATTCGGGCATGGTACTCAACGTGTGCCGCGGAAGCCACCTTGTCGGAAAGTTCCGCGATGTAGAGTGCACCGCCAGCCGTCTCCAGTTCTCCTCGCCTTTTCAGCTCCTCCACCACGGTAAGCACGTCCACGGGCTCCTGCTGCATGCTCAGCCCCTGAATGGCCCCGTAGATGAGTTGATGCGACGGGTCGTAAAAGCTTTCGGGACGCAAGATTTCACTGACGACCGAGTAGGCATCTTTTTCCAGCATCAAGGCACCCAGCACAGCCTCTTCTAACTCCCGCGCCTGTGGGGGTAACTTCCCGACATCGGGAGCGATAACCGCTTTCTCTACTACTTTTACCGTTGTTTTCCGTCTCTGCTTTTCCATTTTCTTACGCGTTGTTGTTCATCACCAATATATCAACCTTACCCCTTGTTATTAAAAAGAGGCGTTGCCGTTTATTGCTCCACTCTACCCAATATTTGTAATGTTGTTGCACTGCAAAGGTAGGTAGTAATTCGCTCCATCGGGGTACTCCCCGGCCAGATGTTCTCAAACAGTTATAAACAGAGGGCTGTTGAAAACCCCTCTCCTCACTCGATGCACGAAATTATCGTATAACATAACTAACAACATACCAAATTATCGTATAACATAATTAACAATATACAAAATTATCATATAGCAAAACTAAAAACGGGAACAAATTGCTCTTTTTTATCTATTTTTGTGGATTGTAAAACGGCAAAAAGGTAACATCATGCTTCCAATCAAAGAGAGAGAGCGGATAAGAGCGCTGATGCAACAAGAGATTATACCGGCCATCGGTTGTACCGAACCCATGGCGGTATCGCTATGCACCGCTAAAGCTACCGAGGTTTTGGGTGAGCAGCCCGACACGATCACCGTATCCCTTAGTACCAACGTGTTGAAAAACGCCATGGGCGTCGGCATACCGGGCACTGGCATGATCGGGTTGCCTATCGCGATCGCCCTGGGTACGCTGGTGGGGAGGTCAGAAAACGGGCTGGAGGTACTCAAAGGGCTCACACCGGCCGACGTTGAAAAGGGGAAAAAGTTTATCGACGAGGGGAGAATTGGCATCCGCCACCAGGAGAATGCACCCGACATCCTATACATCAAGGTCGTTTGCCACGCGAAGGAGAACCGTGCAACCGCGGTGATCCAAGGGAGCCATACCTCCTTCTCTTACATCGAGAAGAATGGGACAGTTCTCCTCGAAAAGAAGACCAAGAGCCAAGAGGAAGCCGATGAGGCGATCTGGCTGACCTTTCAAAAAACGTACGACTACGCGATTCATTCTCCCATCGAGGAGTTGACCTTTATCCTTGATGCCGCCAAGATGAACAAAGAGGCAGTGGAAAGTTCTCGCGAAGGAGTGTTTGGCCACGACGTCTCGAAGAAAATCGAGGGGAAAAAAGGGAGATACCTGTTTGGCGACAACTTACACAGCCAGATGGTAGTTGCCACCACCGGGGCGTGTGATGCGCGCATGGCCGGGGCGATGGTGCCCGTGATGAGCAACAGCGGCAGCGGCAATCAAGGTATCGCGGCTACCCTTCCGGTGCTGACCTTTGCCGAGAACACGGGATGCTCGGAGGAGCAGTTGATCCGTGCGCTTGTACTCAGCAACCTCTCGATGATCTACATCAAGCAGTACATCGGTCGACTCTCCCCGTTATGCGGCTGCGTGATCGCTTCTACCGGTGCCAGTTGCGGTATCACCTACCTCATGGGTGGCACCTACGAACAGATAACTTACGCCGCCAAGAACATGGTCGCGAATATCACCGGTATGATTTGCGACGGGGCCAAGCCCAGCTGCGCACTGAAAATCGCAAGCGGTGTTTCAACGGCGACCCTTTCCGCGCTGATGGCTATCGAGAATACGACGGTCACCGACCAAGAGGGGATTGTCGACAACGATATCGATAAAACCATTATGAATTTGGCATTGATAGGCACTAAAGGAATGAACGAAACCGATCAAATTGTGTTGGATATATTAACGAACAAATAAAGAACCGTATGAAACCGACATGATTAAAATAATCATTAAACACCCTTGAAAACTATTTCGTTAAGCCAAACGAGCAGAGGACAAGTTCACTTGGAATATGCCGTGGCGAGAAATAGTCTAACTTTAGTGAATGATTATTTTAAACATCAAAGGTTCCATACACCGAAACAAAAAAATAAAATAATAGTATGAAAAAAACAGTACTTCGAGCGATAACTATCCTCCTGTTTCTGGCAACCCTCCCGGCTGCCGCGCAATCTCCCATTTCGTGGAAATTTTCCCTGGAAGACGCGGGAAATGGGGAAGTCGCCCTCGTCGCCAAAGCGACCGTTGAACAGGGTTGGTACATGTACGACACCCAAATCCCGGAGGGTGGACCCACGCCTACCCAAATCGAATTCGACCGGGTAGAGGGCGCGGAACCGGTTGGCAAATTCCAAGCGAAAGGGGCTAAACCATCCGTCAAGTATGACGACATCTTCGAGATGGAGATCGGTTCGTTCACCGGGACCATCGAGTTCGTGCAACACCTCAAGGTAAAAGATAAGAAACAGTTCATCGTGGAGGGAAGCGTACGTTCCCAAGCGTGTAACGAGCAGACCTGTACGCCACCCCTGCCAGTAGATTTCTCATTCGCCGAAGCGCAGTTGCCGACCACCCTAACCATCGCCCCCGCGGCTGCTAAAACCCCTTCCACAACGGCAGAGGGCAGCGAAAGCACGGCGTTATCTAGTGTAACGGCAACAAGAATCCTTTCGCCTGCCGAGGCTGAACGGGAGGCACTACAATCCGGTTCAGAGACAACACCGGAGGGAGCTACCACAAGCCCTTCGCTGGGTAGTATCGACCGAGAAGCCTTGTGGACACCCGTGATCGAAGAACTCAACGCGTTAGGTGCCGAAGACCACTCGAAAGGTTCCCTGTGGAGCATCCTGCTGAAAGGCTTCCTCTGGGGGTTCGCGGCCCTTATCACTCCCTGCGTCTGGCCCATGATTCCGATCACGGTCAGCTTCTTCCTTAACCGCAACAAAAAGAGCCGGGAAAAGGCGATTAAAGACGCTGCAATTTACGGGGCCTCTATCGTGGTCATTTACGTCACCCTTGGGTTAATCGTTACGGCCATCTTCGGCGCCAGCGCACTCAACACCATGGCCACCAGCGCGGCCTTCAACCTGATCTTCTTCGCTCTGCTCCTGGTCTTCGCCTTCTCGTTCATGGGTGCCTTCGAACTGGTGCTGCCCGCCTCCTGGACCAACAAGATGGACAGCAAGGTCGACAGCACGAGCGGCATCATCAGCCTCTTCTTCATGGCGTTCACCTTGGCGCTCGTCTCCTTCTCCTGCACCGGTCCCATCATTGGCTGGCTGCTGGTAGACGCCGCCACGCACGGCAACTTTCTCGCGCCCGCCATTGGCATGTTCGGGTTTGCGGTCGCGCTGGCCATCCCGTTCACGCTCTTCGCCATCTTCCCATCCTGGTTGAAGTCCCTCCCCAAGTCGGGCAGCTGGCTCAACTCGGTCAAGGTGGTCCTCGGCTTCATCGTGCTGGCTGTCTCGCTCAAATTCCTATCGGTTGCCGACCTGGCTGCCGGGTGGGGCCTTCTGAACCGGGACGTTTTCCTCGCGATCTGGATCGTGCTCTTCGCCATGCTTGGTTTCTACCTGTTGGGTAAGATCAAGTTCAAGGGCGATAGCGACCTTACTCACGTCTCCCTCACACGGGTCTTCCTCGCTATGGCGTCGTTCACCTTCGCCATCTACATGGTGCCCGGGCTGTGGGGTGCCCCCCTCAAACCCATCAGCTCCATCGTCCCACCGCTATCGACCCAAGACTTCAAGCTGGGTGACAAACCGATGACCCTGGTCTTTGACGATTACGAGACGGGGATGGCCTACGCGACCCAAACCGATAAGCCGGTACTACTCCAGTTCGGGGGCCACGGCTGCGTTAACTGCCACAAGATGGACGCGACCGTGCTGGCGGATGACAAGGTACGTGAACTAATTGAGGAGGAGTTCGTTTTTATCACGCTCATGGTGGATGAACGCACCCGCCTTCCCGAAATCATCGAGGTGGAAGAGAACGGCAAAACCACGAAATTGAGGACGGTCGGCGACAAGTGGAGCTACCTGCAACGCCACAAGTTCGGGACGCAGTCGCAACCTTTCTACGTGGTGTTGGATCAGCAAGGGAAACCGCTCTCCCCCTCCCACGCGTTTGACGAAAACGTGGATAGCTACGTGACATTCCTACAGGCCGGACTTCGCAATTTCAAACAATAAAAGGGTCCAACGGGCGTATGAGTCAACGGGAAGAGAGACTGAAGGCTTTTGGACGGCTGCTTGACGTCATGGACGAACTGCGTGCTAAGTGCCCATGGGATCGCGAGCAGACCAACGAGAGTTTACGGGCCAACACCATCGAGGAGACGTACGAGCTATCGGAAGCCATCCTCGCGGACGACAACAATGAAATTATGAAGGAGCTGGGCGACCTGCTCCTTCATGTTGTCTTCTATGCCAAGATAGGCGAGGAGAAAGGAGCTTTCGACGTGGCAGATGTCTGCAACGCGATCAGTGACAAGCTAATCTTCCGCCACCCCCACGTGTTCGGGGAGGCTAAAGCGGCCGACCCCACCGCGGTGGCCAAGACGTGGGAACAGATCAAGCTCAAGGAAAGGGGGGGTAACAAAACGGTATTGGAAGGCGTGCCCGTAGCCCTCCCCTCGATGGTGAAAGCCTACCGAATCCAGGATAAGGCCCGCAATTACGGGTTCGACTGGGAGCGGCGGGAACAGGTCTGGAACAAGGTGAGGGAAGAGATTGGCGAACTGGAAGAAGAGATCGGGACGATGGACGACGACCTGATGGAAGCGGAGTTCGGCGACCTGCTCTTCGCCATCATCAATGCGGCAAGGCTCTACAGTGTGAACCCCGACAACGCGCTGGAACGAACCAACCGGACATTCATTCGCCGGTTCACCTACATGGAAAAGAGGGCCAAGGAAGCGGGCCGCGACCTCCGGAATATGACACTCGACGAGATGGAAACCATCTGGCAGGAAGCGAAACGGGAAGAGCGGCGCGATGGCACGTTACTTACCAACCCGCCATCGCGTTAACACGTTGTCCTTCTTCGGGAATATCCCGTTTTTCTTGGAGCGCACATCCTCTACCACGTAGAAAATATCGCTATCAAACTCGTCCAGCGTGCTGGCCAGTTTCTTAAATTCTTTCCTGCCCACCACGATCTCCACGATATCCACCTCATTGGTCGATCCCACACCGTGCGTCAACGTGGCACCCACATCCAGTTTGTTGAGGGTCTGCACCAGGTCCCGCCCATCCCTATGGGTATAGATGCGGCAAAGCACGATCCCGTAGGCAATTTTATCCTCGATAAGTAAACCAAAGTAATTACCAGCAGCGTAACCGGCCGCGTACGACAGGTAGGAGACCATATCGTTAGCCCTAACCAGGATCTGCGAGATGATCACCACCCAGATAAACACTTCCACGAAACCGATAAGGGGCGCCTTGGCCTTATCACCCTTCGAGACGAAGATAATGCGCAACGTTCCGAGCGATACGTCAACGATGCGCCCGAAAAAAATCATAATGGGCAAAAGCCACGGGTAAACGTCTAAAAAATCGAACATATAAAGTTAATAGTATAAAGTGAAAAGTAAAAACAAAACACGGAAGGCAAATGTTCAATATTACACACGAAAGTCAACTAAGTTCGTCGCTTTGAAAACCTAAAACAACCTTAACACGATCGGCGAACTTTCAATACAACCATTGAGAAGAGCGGTTAAAGTAGGAACTTCCTGAGGGCCTCCGCCGGCACACCCTTACGGCGGGCGTAATCGGCCAACTGCTCATCATCGATCTCACCGATCGCGAAATACTTCGACTCAGGGTGTGCAAGGAAGAGACCACTGACCGACGCGTTGGGGTACATCGCCCCATTTTCGGTGAGCGAGATCCCTATCTCGTGGCTGCCCAGCATATCCTGCAGGATGAAATTTGCCGACTGGTCGGGTATGGAGGGATAGCCCACCGCGGGACGAATGCCGACGTACTTCACCGCGAACATCTCCTCCACGGTGATCGCCTCATCAGGGGCATAGCCCCAATAGGTTCGGCGCACTGCCGCGTGCAACCACTCGGTTGACGCCTCCGCCAGGCGATCAAGCAGCGACCGCATCAATAAGCCGTTATAATCGTCCCCATCCTCTTCGTACCGCTTTAGTTGCTCTCCGGCTCCCGCCCCCGCGGTCACCATAAAAATCCCGGCGTAGTCATTAATCTCCCGCAAATTGGGTGCCACGAAATCGCTTAGGCAGAGGTAACCGTTCTCGCCCGATTTTACCTGCTGCCGAAGCAGGGGGAACGGAGTGCCATCCAAGTAAATGGTGTCCTCCTCGCTCCAGGCCTCGTAAAGTCCAAAGAGCGCCTTCACGTAACCCACCTCCTCTTGAATGAACCGCGACAGCATCGCCTGCGCGTCATCATACAATCGGGCCGCCTCGAGTGCCCGTTCGCGTTCCGCCTCATGGAACGTGGATACCCACGCCTCACGTGACACTTTATCCTTGGCCACTTTGGTGACCGTGTAAAACTTGGCAGATAGCTTCCAGGCATGGAAGAAAAACTTCCAGTTGATATAGGGAACGACCTCCCGAACGGGGATCGGATCCAGCTTGACCCGTCTCAGGGTCATCGGCCTCGGGGCAACATACCCCTCCCAATCAATGATGTACGCATGGGCACGCGCTTCTTGTAAGGAGACGAGCCGCTCTCTTTTCGCGGCACGACCCTCCCTCAACCATTTGTACTCCTCCCTCATCTGCCGGATATACCCTTCCCTGCGCTCGTCGCTCACCAGGTTGGCCACGACCGCCGGGCTTTGCGACGCATCCTTCACGTGTACCACCCCATGGCCGTACTTCGGTTCAATCTTCAACGCGGTGTGCAGCTTAGAGGTAGTCGCCCCACCGATGATTAACGGGATTTTCAGCCCCGCCTTCTCCATCTCGGTGGCCACCACCCCCATCTCTTCCAGTGAGGGAGTAATCAGTCCGCTTAAGCCAACAACATCCGGTTTCTCCCG
>JAMNYO010000063.1 GCA_023622765.1 Bacteroidota bacterium
CTTTTCAAAAGTAGACAGACAATCATAAATCATGGCTGTACAAGAGCTTAGCAGACTCCCTTCCTCCCTGTCCCGGCATTTGATGTGTCCTCACCGAAAAAAGGATGACCGGCGGGATAAAAATCCAAGCGCGCCCCTCTCATCGTTCCTTGCAATACAGCGAGAGAGCATCGTTGACGAGTTGGTTCACGCTGCATCCCTGGTTCCGCGATTCAAGCCTCAACAATGACAACAGCGATGGTCGGACAAGGAGCTGGAGCCTGGCACTCTTGGTCTCGTTTCCTCCGGGCTCATGAGGGGCCATGCACAGGATTCGCTGCGATATCCTGCCCTTCGTGACGTCGACATCGCAAGCCTGGGCAATCTCATCGGCTGAATCGGCCAGGGACATAGCGTTATCCAGCGCTTCCTCAAGCATCTCAATGGCATCCTCGCAATGCGAGGCGTTCATCGACGAGGACAGGCTGTCGGGCATAGCCTCCAGTTTCGCGTTCTCCTTCTCCAGAAGCCTTTCGGCTGCATCCTTGAACACCTCTGCACTGAGCCTCACGTCATGGACCAGCCTGCGCACCTTCCTGGCCAATTCATTCCTTTCCGTCCTGTTCATTCCAATCCGTCCTTTTGTGTGTATACATCCTCATCCGATGTGCAAGCATGGGCCGCTTTCCTCTTTTGTACGAACTTGGGGGTTTCCGAGAGTACCCGGCCCTCGAAGGTCCCCTTCGATTCTTGCACTCCCCGAGCTTGAAGTCGATGTACAGCTCCTCCTTGATCCAGCCGTTGAGCGCCTCGTTGACCGGGTTGTCCGTGGGTTTGCCGGCCCGGGACATGGACCTCACGATCAAGGAATCCCTTATCAGCTCGTTGTATGCCAAGGAGGCGTAGACGGACCCTTGGTCGGTGTGGAGCACCGTCGCCTCTTTGCAGCCCCTGAGCATGCCGACCACGTCCTCCAGGCCATCCACGTACTGGTCCCTGGAACCCCTTCGTTCGGCCATCCGCCAGGTGAGGATCTGCTTGGTGTAGACATCGAAGTAGAAGGTCACCTCTATGTAGAATAAGGATATATGGAAGGCCGTCATGTCGGAGACGATCACCTGCCTCGGCCTGTCGACCGTCTCCCAGGTCGAATAGATGAGGTTCGGATACCTGTCCTTCACCTTCCTGGGTCTGCGATGCACCTTGTGCCTCGTCTGCGACTCGATCCCCAGGAAACGAAAGATTTTGTACGCATAGCTGTCGCTGCAGCCGAATGGGTAGTTGATGCGGATGAAGGCGGCCACCCACCGATACCCATGCGTGGAGTGCTCCTTGTGCACCTGTTCGATGACGGCGATGAGCACATCCCTGTGCACGCGCTGGACCGAGCGGTCCCTGTTCTTCCACTTGTAGAAACCCGACCTGCTGACCCCCATCAGAAGGCAGAGCTCCTTGATGTCATAGTCGCGCGAGAGCAGGTCGACTATTTCGTAGTCTTCTCCCTTAAACGAATGTACTCCCGATCCCCATCCTCGTTCATCTGGACAGTATAGTTTTTTTTTAACCGTTCGTTCTCGATGCGCAGCTTGAGGATCTCCCTCTTGTAGCTCTCGAGCGTGCGGTCCACCCCCTCCGGCAAGATCTCCCCGATCTTCGAATCCGCCCTGGCCAGCCCATCAAGCCCACCTTCCTCATACTGCTTGAGCCATTTCCTGAACGCCGCAGAGGACACCCCGTTTGCATCACAGAAGTCATTCAGCTTGATCGTCATGTTGCTCTTATAGCGATGAATGAGAAATTCCTTCTGCAGTGGATTGTATTGTTTTCCCATGATTAAAGTAGACTCCTTTCTCCCGGTGAAGTCCATCATCTCCCCAATGAAAGATGCTCTTTTCTCACCTCTTCGTGTCTACTTTTACGATAGCATCACCTTGGCATTGTTTGTGATACCGGTGATTCTACTCGAGAAGTTCCAACTGATTCAAAGTATACTGGCACTTCCATGAGCTGTCAAAATAAATCTACACCAATTGTTTCTGAGTAATCCGGTAATCATATGATGAGTGATTCATGGATTGCTAAATATTTAGAGGCAAAATCACACGGTTTGTAAATATGAAAAAGTACAAAAAATGTTGCACAAT
>JAMNYO010000055.1 GCA_023622765.1 Bacteroidota bacterium
AAGCATTTATCTTTCAAGCACGATGAGCCCGGGCATTAAACTGGACACGAAAGCGTTAGAAGATTAAAAACGAAAAGCTAAAAATCGTATGAAAAAGGAAGATAAAAAACAGATCATAGAGCAGCTGGCAACCAACCTGCAGGAGTACGAGAACTTCTACTTGACCGACATCGCGACGCTGGACGCCGCGGCGACGAGCGAGTTGAGGAGGGAGTGCTCCAAGCAGGAGATCAAGCTGGTAATGGTGAAGAATACCCTATTGAGAAAAGCGTTGGAGTCGCTCGAAGGAAACTACGAAGAGTTCTACCCGATATTGAAGGGCAACACCGCGATTATGTTCTCCAACGTGGCGAACGCTCCGGCCAAGCTTATTGATAAGTACAAGTCCAAGAAGATACCCGCCCTCAAGGGGGCCTACGTGCAGGAAAGCTTTTTCATAGGCGCCGAAACGTTGGGTACGCTGGTAACCATCAAGAGCAAGACGGAGCTTATCGGGGACGTTATCGCGCTCTTGCAGTCTCCTGTTAAGAACGTTATCTCCGCGCTGCAGTCGGGTGGCAACATCCTGCATGGAGTACTGAAAACGTTATCAGAAAAAGAGGAATAACCCGTTTAAACAGAACAGAATTAGTAATCAATCAATTTAAATAAAAACAACAATGGCAGACTTAAAAAAATTTGCTGAAGACTTGGTTAACTTGACAGTGAAAGAAGTTAACGAACTGGCTGAGATTTTAAAAACTGAATACGGCATCGAGCCGGCAGCCGCGGCGGTAGCCGTCGCGGCAGGTCCCGTGGCAGCTAGTGAAGCCGCTGAGGAAGAGAAAACGGCATTCGACGTGATTCTCAAGAGCCCCGGGCAAGCCAAGCTCGCCGTGGTGAAAGCAGTGAAGGAACTCACGGGCCTCGGCCTGAAAGAGTCCAAGGAGTTGGTTGACAACGCTCCTACTGAATTGAAAAAAGGTGTAACTAAGGATGAAGCAGACGCTTTGAAAGCGCAACTTGAAGAGGCCGGAGCAGAAGTTGAACTTAAATAACATTCACCTAATTCAGGTTAATTTGGTTAGGAATCTTCATCCCTGAAGATTCTTAACCTTTTGTGTCAATATATAGTAGGTTCATAAACTCATTTCCATGTCTTCAAAAAACGCCAACCAAAGAATAAATTTTGCATCGATCAGAAACCCGCTCGACTTCCCCGATTTCTTGGAGATTCAGTTGAAGTCGTTCCAAGATTTCATTCAGCTCGATGCTCCCCCTGAAAGTAGAAAGAATGAGGGACTCTACAAGGTCTTCACGGAAAACTTCCCTATAGCCGACACCCGCAACAACTTCGTGCTGGAATTCCTTGACTACTACGTGGATCCTCCCCGCTACACCATCGAGGAGTGCCTGGATAGGGGGCTAACCTACAGCGTTCCGCTCAAGGCCAAGCTATACCTCTACTGCACCGACCCCGATCACGAGGACTTCGCCCCGGTCATCCAGGACGTTTACCTGGGTACCATCCCCTACATGACTGAGAAGGGCACGTTTGTCATCAACGGCGCCGAACGGGTCATCGTTTCGCAACTGCACCGCTCGCCGGGCGTGTTCTTTGGGCAAAGCCTTCACGCGAACGGTACCGTGCTGCTTCCCGTCACCACCCTTTTACGCGCCATCGGCTTCGAAAGTGATAAGGATATCCTGGAGATCTTCGACCTGGCAGAAGAGGTGAAAGCTAACAAGACCAACCTCAAGAAGGTAATCGGCCGCAAGCTGGCCGCCCGCGTCTTGAAGTCGTGGATGGAAGACTTCGTGGACGAGGATACCGGCGAGGTGACATCGATCGAGCGAAACGAGATCATCCTCGAGCGGGAAACCACCCTTGAACAGGAGCATATCGACGAGATCCTCGAGTCGAAGGTGCCCTACATCCTGCTTCACAAGGAGAGCGCCAATACCACCGACTACTCCATCATCTACAATACCCTGCAGAAAGACCCGAGCAACACCGAAATTGACGCGGTGCGCCATATCTACCGCCTGCTGCGGAGCGCCGAACCGGCGGACGACGCCAGCGCACGCGAGGTGATCAACAACCTCTTCTTCTCGGAGAAACGGTACGACCTGGGAGAGGTGGGCCGCTACCGTATCAACAAGAAGCTGGAGCTCGACATTGATATGGAGACCCGGGTCCTCACCAAGGAAGATATCATCGAGATCATCAAGTACCTTATCGAGTTGGTCAACTCCAAGGCCATCGTGGACGATATAGACCACCTGAGCAACCGCCGCGTGCGCACGGTGGGCGAGCAGCTCTACACCCAGTTCGGGATAGGGCTCAGCCGTATGGCGCGCATCATCCGGGAGCGGATGAACGTGAGGGACAACGAGGTGTTCACCCCTATCGACCTCATCAACGCGAAGACCATCTCGTCGGTGATCAACACCTTCTTCGGCACC
>JAMNYO010000024.1 GCA_023622765.1 Bacteroidota bacterium
GAGGGGTTCCGTACCGTGAAAGAGGCGGGAATCGGTACCTACCAAGTATTCCAGGAGACGTACCATCCGGAGGCTTACAAAAGGTATCACATTCGGGGTAAAAAAGCCGACTACGATTACCGCCTTACCTCGTTAGACCGGGCGCAAGAGGCGGGCCTAGATGACGTGGGCATCGGTGCGCTGTTAGGCCTGTACGACTGGCGCTTTGAGGTGATGGGGCTGGTACGCCACACCAACCACCTGGAAGCCTGCTACAACGTGGGCCCCCATACCATCTCCTTCCCCAGGATAAAAGATGCATCCATGCTTGAAGTGGGTGACCACTACTTCGTGTCGGATGAGGAGTTCGCTCGACTGGTAGCCATTCTCCGGCTGGCCGTGCCCTATACCGGGATGATCTTGACTGCACGCGAACCGGCAGAACTACGCAACGAACTCATACAATACGGGGTGTCGCAAATTGACGGCGGCACCAAAATAGAGCTGGGTAGCTACTCCCGGGCGGAAAGGAATCACGACCTGAACCGGGGGCAGTTCCATATTGGTGACGATCGCACCTTGAACGAGGTGGTAGACGAACTCCTGCAACAGGGAATGCTCCCCTCGTTCTGCACAGCCTGTTACCGGCTCGGTCGAACCGGGGAACATTTCATGGAGTTCTCCGTACCCGGTTTCATCAAGCGGTTCTGCACGCCCAACGCCATGCTTACGCTGGCCGAGTACCTGGTGGATTACGCTCCACCGGAAACCGCGGAGAGAGGATGGGGTGTGATCGAAAAAAATATGGAAGGGATGAGCGAAAAGATGCAGCAAGAGATACGGGATAAAATCGAACGGGTAAAAAAAGGGGAGCGGGATATCTATTTTTAACGCGCGCACCCAAAACGATATTATTACACATGATGAGTGTCAACAGGCTTCATATTGGCATATTTGGCCGCGTGAATACCGGGAAAAGTTCTCTGATCAACATGATCACCGGACAGGAGATATCTCTGGTATCAAATTTCCCCGGGACGACGACCGACCCCGTGAAAAAATCGGTGGAGATCACCGATATCGGCCCGGCGATCCTGATTGATACAGCTGGCATGGACGACTTGGGCGAAATCGGCTCGATGAAGATACAGCGCTCCAAAGAGGTCATCCGAAGAGTGGACTGTGCGATCCTACTCATTTCTGGAAATCAATTCGGTGACTACGAAGTTCGCCTAATCGAGCAGTTCAATAAGAACGAGGTACCGTACCTTATCGCGCATAACAAGAGCGATATCGACAAAATTGCGGCGATCACCAAAACCGCCATCAAGCAGTACTCCAATGCAGAGATCATCGACTTTAGCACGACCCAGCCAGCCGATAAGGAGCGGTTGATCGATGCGCTCAAGCGAATCGTGCCGGAAACCGCTTTCTTGAAAAGCTCGCTGATTGGCGACCTGGTCAAGCCGAATGATGTGGTGCTGCTCATTACGCCCATAGACGAGGCAGCGCCCGAGGGACGGCTTATCCTCCCGCAAAACCAAACCCTGCGTGACGCCCTTGATAACAACTGCGTGGTTATCGTGATCAAGGAAACCGAGTTGGCCGAATTTTCCAAGCTTCGAATACGCCCCGCCCTGGCCATTACCGACAGCTCGGCGTTCAGGATCGTATCGAAACGCCTCCCCCAGGATATCCCGCTAACCAGCTTTAGCATTCTTTTTGCCCGTCTTAAGGGCGATTTCGAAGCCTATATGGCGGGGACGCCGAGCATCTCGCAACTGAAAGAGGGCGACCACGTCCTGATACTGGAGAGTTGTAGCCACCAGGTTAGCTGCGATGATATAGGGAGGGTGAAGATACCGGCACTACTCCAAAAATTCACGGGTAGTAAGTTGCAGTTTACCGTCATCTCGGGCCTTAGTGAACTACCTACCAACCCGCACGAGTTTGCCCTCGTGGTTCAGTGCGGTGGTTGTATGATTACCCGCAAACAGTTATTAAACCGACTCCGCCCCTTTATCGAGGCGGGCGTCCCAGTTACCAATTACGGGATGGCACTGGCATACCTGCATGGCATCTTCAACAGGGCGACGCGGGCATTCTATAAAAAAAGCATTGAGCCGCAACTTTTCCCAGATTTTTGACCCCTGGAAATAACAACTCCCCCCATACGCTGTAAACGCCCACGGAACAAACAAAGTGACGATGAAGGTAAAACTGTCAAAGGAAAATCTTATCGAGTTCTTGTCATGCAAAGGGGAGGAGGAGCGAAAGCTGTTTAAACACGCCGCCCTTGTTAAAGAGCAGCACGTGGGTAATAAAGTCTACCTAAGGGGGTTAATAGAGCTATCTAACCGCTGCCAAAAAGATTGTTTCTATTGCGGCATCCGTCGCTCGAACCACTCTCCGCATCGCTACATGCTAAGCCACGAGGAGACAATGGAGGCCGTGAAGAGAGCCTACGAAAGGGGTTACGGGTCGGTTACCATTCAATCGGGCGAGTGGAGCTCGCAGGAATTTATCAAACAAATCGACCGCATCGTTCGGGAGGTGAAGCAAGCAACCAATGGGGCGCTCGGCATTACCCTCTCCTGCGGGGAGCAGCAAGAGGATACCTACCGACGCTGGTTCGAAAGTGGTGCGGATCGTTACCTGCTCCGCGTGGAGACCTCCTCGGAAGTGCTGTACCGAAAGCTACATCCCAACGACAACGCCCACACCTATCTTCAACGGGTGAAAGCGCTGGAAGCACTGCGGGAAACGGGGTACCAGGTAGGAACCGGGGTGATGATCGGCCTCCCCTTCCAAACGATCGAGCAACTGGCAGACGATCTCCTCTTCATGTGGCAGATCGATATCGATATGTGCGGCATGGGGCCCTACATCGAACACCCAAACACACCGCTCTACGCCCATCGAGACAAGCTCCTCCCCCTCGAAGAGCGGCTGCATCTGAGCTGGAAGATGGTAGCCCTGCTGCGCCTCATGATGAACGACATCAATATAGCGGCGACCACCGCGTTAGAGGCGATTGACGACAACGCGCGAGAAAAGGCTATCGCGGTAGGTGCCAACGTGGTGATGCCCAACATCACACCGGCCAAATACCGACCCGGTTACCTGTTATACGAAAACAAACCCCTCCCCGCCGCCAACGACGACGGGGAAGGGGAACTTAAATCGCTGGAACGGCGACTGCGAGACATGAATCACGTTATCGCCTACTTTCAACAGGGGAACTCAGCTCACTATGGAAAAAGATTTAACCTGCTGAAAACAGACTTGCGCTAAAACGGCTAAAAAAGCGACCGAAAAGGCGGACTAAATTGCAAAGGCTCGTTTTAACAACTTCCGCCGTCCGACTTTTTGTACTCGGCAATAATCTCCTTTACCCCATCAGGCGAAACGCGGCCGTACACCTTATCGCCCACAAGTACCACGGGAGCTAAACCACAGGCCCCCACGCAACGCAAGCAGTTGATCGAAAAGCGCCCGTCGGGCGTGGTCTCTCCCACCTTGATGCCCAACTCCTTGGTGAACTCCTCGAGCACCCTTTCGGCACCGCGCACGTAGCAGGCCGTCCCCACGCAGATGGAGATAGGGTGTTCCCCCTTGGGAATCATCGAGAAGTAGGAGTAGAAGGTCACCACCCCGTACACCTGCGCCACCGGTATGTGCAGGTTATGGGCCACCACGTCCTGCACCTCCGCCGGCAGGTAGCCGAACCGGTTTTGCGCTTCATGCAGCACGTTGATTAACTCTCCCGGATCGTTATCGAACGAATCACATATCTCGTTAATCTGCTCTATGATCTCTTTCGGCAAGTTTACCCTTACCTCCACGCCATCGGTGCCGATCACCTTTTCCATGTATTCGAAGGCCTCGGGTGATATGGTTATTTTTTGACTCATATGGTTTCTATTTCATGATTCAACAATCATCCTTGCAGATGGATGGTTACCTCGTTGCTCTTCGGGAAGTACTCCGTGTGCAGCAACTTGTGAGCCAGCTCGCTCCCCGGCTTGCCCAAGAACTCCTCGTACAACTTGATAATGGAGGGGTTCTCGTGCGACTTGCGAATCGCCTTGCGTTGGTCTGCCGTGTAAAGTGCAGCAGCACGCTTCTCAAGGACCCCGCTATCACCGTGGTTAAAGGGTTGTCCACCGCCGCCGATACATCCGCCGGGACACGCCATCACCTCGATCGCGTGGAACTTAGACTTTCCTTCCCTCACCTCGTCCAGCAACTTGCGGGCATTCCCCAACCCGTGAGCGATACCAATATTCAACTCTACCCCGTTAAAGTTAACCGTAGCCGAACGGATGCCTTCCAACCCTCGTAACTCATTGAAATCCACCTTCTCCAGCTTCTTCCCGGTATAGAGCTCGTAAGCCGTGCGGCACGCCGCCTCGATAACCCCACCGGTGTTGCCGAAGATGACGGCGGCACCGGTCGACTCGCCCAGCGGGTCATCGAAATCACCGTCAGGAAGTTCCAAAAAGTCGATGTTCGCCTGCTTGATAAATGCCGCCAGTTCGCGGGTGGATATCGAGTAATCGACGTCGGGGTTACCGCCCACCTTGAACTCGTCGCGCTGGCACTCGTACTTCTTGCCCAAGCAGGGCATGACGGAGACCACGATCAGGTCGCTCCGTTTCACCCCGATCTTATCCGCGAAGTAGGTCTTGGCGATGGCCCCGAACATCTGCTGGGGCGACTTAGCCGTGGAGGGCACATCCAGCAAGTCCGGGTAGTTATGCTCGAAAAAGTTAACCCAACCGGGGCAGCATGAGGTGAGGATAGGCAAACGCACGTTGGGATCACCTTCCAGGTAACCCTTCACACGCTGCAACAGCTCCGTCCCCTCCTCCATAATCGTTAGGTCGGCACTGAAATCGGTATCGAACACGTAGTCGAAGCCCAGCTCCCGGAGCGCGGAAACCATCTTGCCGGTGACCAGCGTCCCGGCAGGCATGCCGAACTCCTCACCCAACGCGGCACGCACGGCAGGAGCCGTCTGAACGATTACCGTTTTCGAGGGGTTGCTCAACGCACGAATGATCTCGTTGGTGTGGTCCTTCTCGGTGAGCGCACCCGTGGGGCAGGCTGACACACACTGCCCACAGTAGGTGCAGGGCGAATCAACCAAGTTCATCTCGAACGCGGGAGCCACGACCGACATAAACCCACGGTTCACAGCGGCCAGCGCACCCACGGTCTGCACCTCGTTACACATCATCTCACAGCGGCGGCACATAATACACTTATCCACGTCGCGAATAATAGATGGAGAGGTATCTTTTCGGTACTTCGACTGTTCCCCCACGTAGGGCTGGCTACGGATACCGAACTGCACAGCGAGGTTTTGCAGTTCGCAGTGACCCGACTTGGCGCATACCAGGCAATCAAACGGGTGATCTGAGATGATAAGCTTCAGCACCGTTTTCCGCGCGTTTAGCACCCGCATGCTATGCGTGTGAATCACCATACCGTCCTGCGCCTCGGTGATGCATGAGGGCGCAAGGTTACGCCGCCCCTCTACTTCCACCACGCAAATACGGCATCCGCCCGGTTTATTCTCGATACCCAAGTCGCACAACTCGTAATGACATAGGGTGGGTATCTCCACGCCCGCTTGCCGGGCTGCCTTCAGGATGGTGGTTCCCTTCTCCACCCGCACCTTCTTTTTATCTATCGTTAATTCTATCATACTAATTCATTATTCGTGGTTAATTGAACTTCTCTCGGGTAATCTTTCTGCAGGCTAATGGCATCGAACTGGCACTTCTCCATGCATGCGCCGCACTTGATGCAGACCTCTTGGTTAATCACATGGGGTTGCCTCCGTTCGCCGCTGATGGCGTGGGTGGGGCAGACCCTCGTGCAGGCCATACAGCCAGTACACTCCTCTTCTGAAATCACGTAGTAAAGCAGGTCTCGGCACTGCCCGGAGCGACACTTTTTCTCGTTCACGTGCTCCAGGTACTCCTCCATGAAGTTATCGAGCGTGGAAAGTACCGGGTTCGGAGCAGTTTGCCCCAAGCCACACAGGGCGGTGTCTTTCATGACCGTCCCCAAATTCTTCAGTATCTCGATATCTTCTTGCTCCCCTTTGCCCTCAGTGATTCGGTTCAGGGTTTCATGGAGCCGCTTGCTCCCGATACGACAGGGTGCGCACCTCCCGCAAGACTCCTCAACGATGAAGCCGAGGTAAAACTTGGCGACCGATACCATGCAGTCGTCCTCATCCAGCACGATCATGCCTCCCGAACCCATCATCGACCCGGCCGCCATAAGGCTCTCGTAGTCGATGGGCGTATCGAGATGCTTCTCGGTGAGGCAGCCTCCCGACGGTCCCCCCGTCTGTACGGCCTTGAACTTTTTGCCCCCTTTCACACCGCCCCCGATCTCGTAAATGATCTCCCGGAGCGTGATGCCCATCGGCACCTCAATGAGGCCCACGTTGTTGATCTTCCCCGCGAGGGCGAAGACCTTGGTTCCCTTCGATTTTTCGGTGCCAATGGAGGCAAACCACTCCGCCCCTTTCTGCACGATCACCGGGATATTGGCGAAGGTCTCCACGTTATTCACGCAGGTGGGCTTCCCCAGGTACCCTTTTTCTGCCGGAAAGGGAGGCTTATTGGAAGGTTCACCCCGCCGCCCCTCCATGGAATGGATCAGCGCGGTCTCCTCGCCACACACGAAGGCACCGGCCCCGTAACGCAACTTGATATTGAAGCTGAAGTCGCTCCCGAAGATATTCTCTCCAAGCAACCCGTAAGACTGTGCCTGCGAGATGGCTATCCTCAGTCGCCGGATGGCCAGCGGGTACTCCGCACGGATATAGATCAACCCCTCGGTCGCACCGATACAGTAGCCGCAGATCGCCATCGCTTCAAGAACGGAGTGCGGGTCCCCCTCCAAGATGGAGCGATCCATAAACGCACCGGGGTCCCCCTCGTCGGCGTTGCAGACCACATACTTCTGGTCGCTTTGGTTCTTGCTCGTGATCTCCCACTTAAGCCCGGTAGGGAAACCTGCGCCACCTCGGCCTCTCAAACCAGACCGCTTGATCAGGTCGATGGTCTCTTGCGGGGTCATCTCGGTAATCACCTTCCCCAGCGCCATGTAGGCATCTCGGGCAATCGACTCGTCGATGTTCTCCGGGTCAATGGTGCCACAATTTCGTAGGGCTACCCGTAGCTGTTTCTTATAGAACCCCATGTGCTTCGAGTCGAGCACGTGTTCATCCGTCTCGGGATCCAGGTAGAGCAACCGCTCCACTTTTCGTCCTTTGATTACGTGCTCGTCAATGATCTCTCGGGCATCGTCCGGCTTCACCTCGGTATAGAAGGTGTTATCCGGGAGCACCTTCACTATGGGACCCTTTTCGCAAAAGCCAAAGCAACCCGTGCGAATAACCTGCACGTCATCGCTCAACCCTTTCCGTTCCACCTCATCGTGTAGCATCTCGTAAACCAGGTCGCTCTCGGAGGAGTGGCAACCGGTGCCGGCACACACCAGCAAATGCATTTTGTAGTGACTCATAGATCGTTGTTTAAATGGTATTGTAATTCTGCGGGATGATACCGTCCACCAGCTCTCCCTCCTTGATGTACCGCTCGATGATCTTATCGGCTTTTTTAACGTCCACGTACCCAAATACTATCGGCTCCTTGCCGGGTAAGGTAATCTCCACCGTCGGTTCGGCAAAGCAGTACCCCATGCAGCCGGTTTGCGTGACCACAGCGTCGATGCTCCGCTTATCGAGTTCCGTCACGAAGAACTCCATCACCTCTTTGGCTCCCGAGGCGATACCGCAGGTAGCCATCGCCACTTTTACTTGAACCAACGACTCGGGATTTTCCGCCTTGTCTCTCAGGTTCACCCGGGCCTTCATCTCCTCCTGTCTCTTTTTCAGGTCGTCCAGTGTTTTAATCACAGCCATATCATTCTCACGTATGTACTCTTTTATCGCGGTCAGCATCCCCGCGTCCTCCCACTCGATCCCCATCTCCTTCAACTCCTCGGTATCCAAGACGAACTCCGTGTCGTCTACCCTATACGAGAAACGGAAGGCAATCTTCGGGTTCGCTTTCAGGAGGAGCGAAAGGTAGCCGGGCACATCGCCCATCGGCAGGCAGTCAATGTTATCGGTACGATACGTCGCCTCGATGGTTGTCCCTTCTCCCTCCGTGGAAGTTATCTGTAACCCTCCCCCCGCCTGCTCGCAGGTCATTTTCAAGAAGGGGATACCCAGTCCCACCCTTCGCGTATCGCGGGTGGTGAAGAAGGGGTCGACCAGCTTCTCCACGGTCTCGCGGCTCATCCCTTTACCATCATCCGTCACCCGGAGCGTGAGCGTACGGTCGTCACTCCTCTCCTCGATATCGATTCCAACGTTTCTGGCATCCGCCCGAAGGGAGTTCTGCGCGATATCCATCATATGCATGGCCAAGTCGGTCATAAACGTTCTCCTTTTTCAGGGCTTCCCCGTGATGGGAATAGCGGTTTTCCGTGGTGCCCCATACCGGGTGTTACAGGTCTCGTACCGGGTGCTCAACAACGCGTTGACAAGCTCATGCCAGCTTCGCACAGTGATACCAAAGCGTGTATAAGCCACCCCGATATCTTCCGGGTAATGCGCATCGGAGCTCTGTATCAGACGAACCTCTTTCAACTCGGGGCGTCTTGACAAAAACTCGTCAGGCGTGGTAGCTTTCGACACCTCCAGCGCGTGGTACCGCAACCCCGGGGGGATAAACCCCAACTGGCTGAACAAGCTGTTCCTTGGTCGGTCCACGTGAGCCGGTACAAAAAGGCCTCCCAACTGATGTACCACCTCGGCAACTCCTTCTATCTCATCGTCAATACCCATGAACAAAGAGCGCTCCTCCTCGTACACGATCCGGTCGTTCTCATCCACGGCCACCTGGTAACCGAACCGATCAGGGTCGTTTTTCACGTCACTCATCTTCCCATCCAGGTAGCGCTGAAACGCCTCTGTAGCCTCCAGGTGAGGGAAGTAGCACAGCACGTGCACCTCCTCGCGCGTATTCACCTCGCAGCCGGGAATCACGTAGAGTCCCTCTCGCTCCCCCAGGCTCATGCAGGCCCGAACATTCCGGGTGCTGTTGTGATCAGTAATCGCGATAATCTGCAATCCCCGCTCCTTGGCCATTCGAATAATGTTCCTTGGGCTCATATCTAGGTCCCCGCAAGGTGACAGGCAGGTGTGTATATGCAGGTCGGCCCTCATGGCTACTTGCTCAATCGCTTTTCGCCTCGCTCAGCCAACGGTACAACTCCCCGCCCGTTTCGAAAGCCGGTTTTCCAGACGCGAGGATCACCACCTCCTCCTCGTTGGCCGCCTCGATCACTTCCGGGTCTACTTTCCGCTCGTTCACGGCGACGATGGCGCTCAACTCTTTCAGCGAGGCCACCGCCACGATATTCTTATGCACTTGGGAGGTGACCCACACCATCCCCGGTTGCGCCTTCCCCATGACATCACTCAACAGGTCCGACTGGTAGGCACCATCCACGGGCCGGTCAAGCCATGCCTTACCAGAAAGGCACTCGTAGCCTAACGCCTCTTTCATGCTTTTTACATCCATTTTCACTGCTCCATTATATATTCGCTTACACCTGCAATTGTACTTTCTCCCCTTGGCTTTGGTCGCCATCCACTACCCTAACCTTTATTCGTGGAGGGATTACCCCGGTACTTATCGAGCCGGTCCTTGCCCCACACCTTCTCGATCACCGCGAACGACTGCTCGGGGCTCAGCTTATAGTTCTTCTCCATAACGCGCTGCACGAAAACGCAGTGCGAAATGGTGGCCTTCCCTTTCACGATATCCTCCGCGAGGTACCTACACTCGGGTGCGCCGCAAGCACCGCAATCAAACCCGGGCAGGTAGGTCATCAACCGGTCAATGCGCTGCAACTTGAGAAGGGCCTTCCCCATGTCCTCGTCCAGCAGTAGCCCATCGCGCGGGTAAACCGGTTTCACCCCCGAGCGGGCGTGAAGCTCCTCCTCCCGTTCCAACAGGCTGTTCTCCACTGTCCCCCGTTGCTCATCCTTGAGCATCTTCAATCGCTCTCGCCGTTGCTCCAGTCTCTCCACCGTGAGAAAGCGGTTACTCGGGCAGAGGATACCACCCGCACACCCTTGATCGCAAGCACGCATCTCCAGGAAGTCGATCCCGGTTATCTGTCCCAATTCAAGCTTCTCCAAGAACTCGATCACGTTATCCATCCCATCAATGGCAAGGCTTCGCCCGGGGAAATACCTCTTTTCGGTTCCCGACAGCGACCAACAGACCGAATCGGGACTCATATCAGCAACCGATTTCCGGTTCATGGTCTCTTTCTGCCCCCTCAATATTCTCGAGGCGAGGTTATAGATGGTCGGCATGTTCACCGTTCCATCGATGAGCGATCGCTCCTCACCCACGGGGGCGCTAGCCGCCACGCTCTTTGCGGCGCACGGGGTTATATAGTAGATAGAAATCTTTTCAGGCGCATCATCTTCGGGTGCTCCATTCTTTCTCTCTTTCGATTTTCTCAAAAATAGCGAGGCGATATCGTGCGGGGCCTTTAACCGCATGATCTGCCCGGTCAGCGCTGGGTACTGCACCTGTATAAGGCGCACCACGGCAGGGCAATAAGAACTGATTAGTGGCCTTGTCGAGTGACTCTCCGCGTAAGCGGAATAGGCACGCTTCATGAAGTCGACAGCATGTTCCACTTCAAACACCTCGTCGAAGCCCACCTGACGCACGGCATCCAGCACTTGGGTGGCTGAA
>JAMNYO010000036.1 GCA_023622765.1 Bacteroidota bacterium
TATTTTACTAACTTGCGGCTGTGTAAAGTGCATGATAATCTTTAATTTTTTAGTTTACAGTTCAAAAATCAAAGATAGAAAAAATGCGCTTTACACACTTTTTGGGACAGTATCGAAGAATGGGAAGAAAATAGAAAACTACACCCGTCCGTAGTTCCGGGAAACTAACTTTCTAACATCGAACTCACGTTACGTAATTTTTCGTATCTTCGCACGTTTCCCAACAGGCATTCATGATATGACGAGAACCCACGCTACTTTTCACAAGCTTATCAAAAGAAAGTCCTGGACTTCTTTGAAAGAAGAATTGGCGAAACTGGATGTTCCCGCGATCATGGAACTTATCGAACGAAGCAACGAGCTCCAGTCGACCCTGCTGTTCCGCTTCCTCCCGAGGGCGGAGGCCAAGGAGGTATTTCAAGTGCTCCATCCCAAGAAGCAGGGGGAGATTATCGATGGGCTCGCCAACCACGCTACCCGCCTCTCCAACTTGATGAACGATATGGAGCCGGACGACCGGACCGCGCTCTTCGAGGAACTGCCCGGCAAGGTGGCTCAACAGCTAATGCAGCTGTTGAGCAAGGAGCAGGGAGAACCTTCAGCAGACCATCCAGCTCCTCGGCTATTCCGAAGAAAGCATCGGGCGGTTGATGACGCCCCGCTACGTGGCGGTTAAATCGCACTTCACGGTGACGGAAACGTTGCACCATATTCGTCGCTTTGGTCGAGACGCGGAGACGTTGGGCGTGATTTTACGTTATTTTAATGACGAACCAATCGTATGCAAATAAGAACAAACCGTGTATCCGTGAAAATAAAAGTGAATACAAAAACGAAAGGAAAGGCAAAATCATATCGCATGGTAGCATTCACCGCTTTAACGCTGCTATTAACTCCATGGTACTTTTTCTTACAACAATGTAGTAAGCCTAACGGCCGGTCCGATTCACTCAACACTAAGATCCAGGTAGGCGTATTCGATGGGCATGGGGATGCGCAAACCTGCGTGTGGGAAGCCGTGGCAGCCATCAGGCTAGATCCGGAGATGAACGTGCGAACCATTACCTCGGCCGATATAGCCATGAACGTTCTGGACAGCCTCGATGCCCTAATCATTCCCGGTGGCGGGGGCAGTCGCCAGTACCTCAACTTAGGTGAGGAGAACCACGAAAAGATAAGAAAATTCGTAGCTGACGGCAAGGGCGCCGTGGGTATTTGTGCCGGTGCTTACCTCTTTTCATCCACCCCGGGTTACAGTTGCCTCCAGTTGAATGGCGCTAAAGCGATAGATATAGAGCATGATAACCGGGGACACGGTGTAGCCAAGTTTACCCTTACGGACGATGGGAAGAGGTTGTTCCCCGAAATTGCCGATCGCGACACCTCGTACGTGATGTATTACGAGGGACCGGTTTTCATCAACAATGAAGCCGACACCATTGCGTATCAAACCTACGCGGTCATGGAGAGCGATGTGCATGAGGAGGGGAACTCCCCCAAGAACATGACCAACGGAAAGCCCTTTTTCACCGCTAACCGGTATGGCAAAGGAAGGGTGTTTAGCTCGATAGCCCATCCCGAAGCCACTCCCGGGATGATGTGGATGATCCCGAGAATGGTGCGCTGGACACTGGATATGCCTATCATTGAATATACCAGCGAAGCGGTAAAGCCCGACCTTTTTGAAAAGGAGATATTGATGTCGGTTGTCGATTTACGTGAAGAGTCGAAATGCTTCGACACGTTTCTGCATGGCACTACTGAGCAGAAATTAGAAGCACTTGACTGGCTGCAGTCTCACCTCTCCTGGAGTGCCAAACGTTGGGTGCAGGGTCTCCTGTACGACGGGAGTCCCGAAGTGCGCCTGCGTGCGGCTAAGTATATTGCCGATACCCAATACCTCCACTACCTGCCCGACCTTAAAGCCGCGTGGCTATCGGAACAGGATGCTGAAACGAAAAAAGAAATGGAAGTGCAGTATTTCAGAGTTTTAAGCCTACTGCCTTAACTAACCGAGAAAAAGCAATGATGGCATACAGAGATGCGGTGCGTAGTAGGGTAAAAATCGACTCACCGATCGTGTTTTAATTTGGGGTACTCTCGATATAAAACGAGATTTCATTTACACGATCTAACTCACTCGACACAACAGATCAAAATATGAAACTTGATTTCAATATATACTCAACTTTCCTGATAATGATAGCGGTATTATTAACAGGAAGATTCTTGACAAAGAAAATCAAATTTCTAAAAAGATATGACATCCCCGAACCTGTATCGGGGGGTCTTGTTTTTGCCATCCTAATACTTTTTCTGACTACTGTTTTCGACTTTAAAATATCTTTCAACAAATCATTACAAGAGCCGTTAATGTTGGGCTTTTTCACCACCCTGGGGCTCAATGCGGATTTAAAGATGCTGAAAAAAGCAGGTAGCCTGTTGATCATATTTTTATTAAGTTCTATCGGGCTCCTCGTTGCTCAAAACATCACGGGAATAGGTTTAACATTGGCAATGGGCGAAAATCCATTAATCGGTTTGATAGGCGGGTCTGTATCTCTTACCGGGGGATTTGGAACCGGCGCGGCATGGGGGACGGTATTCGAAAAAGCGCCTTACAGCTTTACATCGGCAACCTCTGTCGCCATGGCATGTGCTACTTTCGGCACAGTTACCGGTGGACTTGTCGGGGGGCCAATGGCTAATTTCTTAATAAAGAGATACAAAATTAAAGGAAACACCCAGGAAGCAGCCAGCCATGACATACCTGTTGATTATACAAACCCACCGACAGATATTCCCACAAAGTCGATAACAGCCGTGAGTTTTATCAATTCACTGGCACTTTTTGCCATAAGCATCTTTTTAGGTATTACAGTATCAAATTACATGCAAAGATTCAGTTTTACCCTGCCAACCTTTGTATGGTGCCTGTTTTTCGGGATATTTTTTAGAAACTTCCTCTCTCTTACCAACCTGTTTCAAGTTTTTGATAGAGAGATGAGTCTTATCGGGGATGTCTGTTTATCACTTTTTTTAGCTTTTGTCCTGATGAATATCAATTTTCTCGATTTAGTACATCTAGCAGTTCCAGTTAGCGTAGTGCTGATAGCCCAATTAGTGGTCATGTTCTTGTATGGCTGGCTGGTTACATTCAGGGTATGTGGGAAAAATTACGATGCGGCCGTCTTGGTGGCAGGTCAGTGCGGTTTCGCTATATAACAAACATAGTTTGGTTATCAGTACACGGGTACACGGCGCATAGTGAGTCAAAGTAGTGAAAGGTCAGAAGACGGTGAGTGTGTGGAACTTTAATGAAAAGTGTGTATCTTCGCGGGTATGAAAAAGATGGTTATTGTTGGATGCGGTTACCTGGCCAATATCGTGGCTGACGCACTGTTAGATGGTTTTTTACCCAATTATGACTTGGTGGGGGTCTACTCCAGCGAGGCGGTACAAGCAGAGCGGTTGGCCGCGAAGATGCACAAACAGGGTCGTGAATGTAAGGCTTGCACGTCGGTAGATGAACTGCTTGCCTTAAACCCCCACTTCCTCGTGGAGGCAGCCTCCCCTGCGGGGATGAAAGAGGTGGCCCTTCCCGCGTTAAGAAACGGCTCTTCCATTGTCACCCTATCCATCGGTGCTTTTGCCGACACATCCTTTTACGAAGAGGTTAAGAAAACGGCTCGTGCACACAATGCGAAGGTATACATCGCCTCGGGTGCCACCGGGGGGTTCGACGTGCTAAGGACAGCCACGTTGATGGGAAATGTTTCGGCCAAGTTCCTCAATCAAAAAGGAGTACGCGCACTTCGTGGGTCAAGGTTCCACACGCCCGAGATGGAAGACAGCAATCAGATAGTTTTTTCCGGCACCGCCAGGGAGGCGATTCAAACGTTCCCCACGGGTCTTAACGTGGCCGTCGCCGCCTCACTAGCCACGGTTGGCCCAGAGAAGTTAGACGTGGTGATGGAGTCTACCCCCGACTTCGTGGGTGATAGGCAGCGGGTAGAAATTAAAAACGACCAGGTACACGCCGTGGTGGACGTCTTCAGCGCTACCCCTGAAATTGCGGCATGGTCGGTCGTGCATATCCTGCAAAACATCGATTCACCCATCGTGTTTTGATGTTTGCCGGCTCTTTGTGGGCTCTCCCCGATTATTCTCCTTCCCCCGCTCATTCACTAAGCGAGTGAGACACTTCCGCCCGGCAACTCACGTTGCCGAGGCGATTTCCCCGAACCACCTACTAAACGGTAATCCCCGTGAAGTCGGACAGGTTTTTCAGTACCTTCTCGCTTAGCCGAACAAACGCTTGGCGAGTACGTCCCGTAGAGACTCGCATGCACCGCACGTTACGGTGATCAAGCAGATGTTCCCCGCCCAAGGCACCCACGGTATCGCAGAAGCAGAGGTTATCACCTTCCAACCATCGCAGGAAGGGCGGTTCATCCCAGGCGGGCGAAAGCCCCGTGTTGAACAATACCTTCTTATTTCCCAGCTTCTCGAACTGCTTCTCATACAACAATACGGTATTGCGGTTCAAGCAACAGAAGAGGGCCTCGTTGTATGCAAGCAACTCGTTCAGCGGTAGGAAACGGTACCCTTTCGCCTTAGCGTCCGCTTTCTCGCTTCGGGCGAAATAGCTGATCTCGGCACCAAAGTAGTGCAGCGCATCGGCAATCATACCGCCCGACTTGCCCAGGCCCACGATACCGGCCTTCAACCCGGTGATCTCTCTTGCCATCCCGTCCCACGGCTCTTGCCCGAACCCGTGGAGACAGCGCACCAACTCGCTAATCACGTACTCCACCACTCCTTCGTCGCCGTAATCGCGAATCCCCGTCACGGTTATTCCCCGGCTATTCGCGTAACGGATATCCACGTTGGCGCTTTCTGGGGAATAAAGCGAGCAGCACATCCCGATATACTTCACGTTGGGACACTTTTCTAGCGCCCCCTTTTCAAGGCGGGATGTGTAACTCAGCAGAACCGCATCTGCATCCCCTATCCGAGCCGCGATTTCCTCATCGCCTTTCGGGATATCGAGGTACATAACCACCTCTTTTGCAAATGAATGCAACGCCTTCTCCGCGGAAGGGATCAAACTTACCGGCTCAATGACCACTAATTTTTTAAACATATTGATTGATTGATTGATTTTACGTGTAGGTTTAATCCTCTTTATCCTCAGTGATATTTTTAATCCACTCGATGAATCCTTCCGGATCGTTATCGGCACAATGGTCACCATCCCAAAAAATCCATGTGTCCACGTTTTTATCCATATTCTCAAGCTTGGTTGCCAAGTTAATCATCACCGTTTGTGAAGTGTGGTTATCGCTTGTTCCGTTTCGTAACCACCAATGTTGAGCGATCTCTCCCTCATTGTTTTTAAGAAAATAGAACGCGTTCATCATGTTCACGAGCTTCTGTACCTCTTCTTCAACGTTAGCATCTATGTTTTTTGAGGTATGACGTAGGCTGAAATTAGTAAAATGTCTGGCGTTGGTCGTCTCGTTACCAAACAGCAGCGGTTCGGGTTGACCTTTCCCAAAATCATCGAAAGCGGGAAACCATTTTAGTCGACCGATATGGGTAACATAATCATCAAACGCGAAACTTGGCGAACCATTCTCCCATGCAATCCATGCATTTTCTTGAAGGTATTTTTCGCGTTGTGCATCCGATACCTCATGTAGATATTTCGTCAGAGATGGGACTAAATAGTAAGTGGTTAAGTAATCCCGGTAGTTTTCGGCAGTAAGTATACCGAATCCATCTTTCCCTTGTAAATTAAGCGATAATTGGTATTTGGAGAAATCGCTTTTTAGCTGCTCGGAGAGTTCCTGATTCACTAGTCCCGATGCGGTAGGTGTTGAACCAAACATCCATTCATACGCCATATCGGCATGTTCCAAATCGGTTATGGGACTATAGCACGCGGCAGCGAAAACATGATCACTGGCATCGGCCGCTCCAACTTCCTCCAAATAGGGAGCGAACAAGGAGCTATTTCCTGATGCACCTAATAACGCGGAAAGCGCACCACCGGCACTACATCCAACAGTGATAATATGCTCTGTATTGCCTGAGATTGCACGCTTATTGTGACGAACATATCGTATGGCACTTTTTAAATCAACAATGGCCGCCGGCGCTTTACCATAGTATTTCCCATCGGCCGAACGGTTATCCCATCCCCTGCATCCAGGTACAACTACCACGTAGCCTGCAGCGAGTGCCAAATCACCCCTGTAGCTCGGCGCTTTTACCTTCGCGTTATCTACCGACATAAAACCTCCTACCGCGATATCAAAGAGGATAGGAGCATTGGATGGATTAATCGGGGAACCGTTGATGCTCACGGGAACATACACGTTTAGGCTTTGATAATCCGTATCCATGGGGTTACTCACATAAGGGATATGTAGATACGCTTTGTAGGTCACCTTTTTTTCACCCGATGAGGTCTGCACGGTTTTTGTTTCTTCCGTGAAGTTGTCTGTGTCGAAATGAAGCGCTTTTTTAGGTTGCGAACAGGATGTGCTGATGAATAGAGATGCCAAAATAAGCGTTGAGAGAATGCTTTTTTGCTCCATAATTTTTCTTGAGTACCGTGATCTTATTAAATCATGGCAAATAAATCTACCACGATCCTAAACGGCGAAGTTACTGAATTAAGCGATACGTATCACGAATACCTATGAAAAAAATAAATGAGTAAATTTGTTTCACCGTGAACGAGTTTTCCAAAGCAATAACAAAACTATCTCAACTCCACCTCTTTTCTGATGATGCACTTTATTGGTCACCAAAAAAGCAAAGAGTTTAAAAAAATGCGTACTTTTGCGAAGAACCATTAAATTCGCAATTGGATAGAATGGCTTTTCTGATTAGTTAATAGTACCAGTGAATAGAGGAGATAAAATAACGACGATATACAATGCTTACGTGAACGACCTGTTCACCTACGGTCTCTACCTGGGCTTTAACAAGGAGTCGGTAAAGGATGCCATTCACGATGTTTTCCTCAAACTCTCCACGAACAATAACCTTCTTGATAATGCAGAGAACATTAAATTTTACCTGTTCAGGTCACTAAAAAACCGGCTTATCGATACCCATAAAAACAGAAAAGAGCATGTGACCTTGGAAGCCATGAACTCGATCCTGGAATTACCTTTCAATATGACCGTGAACGTGGAAACACTTCTGATAGAGCAAGAAGAGAAACTACAAATTAAAAAGGAAATAGTACAGATGCTGGATTTTCTCACCCCGCGCCAACGTGAAATCATTTACCTCCGGTACATTCACGAGTACGATTACAAGCAGATTTCCGAGTTATTGCAAATCAGCGTCCATGGGTGCCGCAAGTTGGTATCTAAGGCTATCCTGAACCTAAAAGAGAAATTCGACCCGAAACGTTGAGTCCACTCCGAAAAGTCGGGGCAGACGTTTTGTAATTTATTAATTCTCTATTTACAGTTCTCGTCATTATTCATTTCGTTTTAAAAATGCTCGAAAAGTTGTTGTGACAAACATCCCGTTTTGCTTGCTCATATCGTTTATTTTCAGTACCTTAGTGGTGTAAAAAAAAGACACGAACATGTTCAAGGAATCAGAGAAAAACAAGCAGATGAACCTTTTCTCCTCGCCGCACACCTACCTTTCGGGTTCCGCAGGGAAGTTTTATTCGAACCCCCTTTCCTGGCACAATCAATTCAGGGAACAGGTGGTGGCGCGCGTGGACGAATCCATATTCAGCGTGCTGTTTCATGACGACAACGGCGCCCCGAACTACCCCGCGCG
>JAMNYO010000003.1 GCA_023622765.1 Bacteroidota bacterium
TGGCACGCTCAAGGTGTTCAACGGTGAGACCGAGATTGAATCGGGCACTCCGGTTGAATACGGGACTAACCTGCGGGTAGAAACCCTACCCGATACCGGTTACGAGCTGGTGTCCTTGCAGGCGAACGAGGAAGAGATCATCAATGACACGGTAACGGTGACGGGCGTGACGGAGATCGTGGCCCAGTTCGCTAAGCAGCAGTTCCCGGTCAACTTCACGCAACCGGCCAACGGCACGTTGAAGGTGTTCAACGGTGAGACCGAGATTGAATCGGGCACTCCGGTTGAATACGGTACTAGCCTGCGGGTAGAAACCGTTGCCGATACTGGTTGCGAGCTGCTGTCGTTGAAAGCGAACGGTCAAGATGTCACCAACGACACGGTAACGGTAACGGGTGTGACGGAGATCGTGGCCCAGTTCGCCAAGCAGCAGTTCCCGGTCGACTTCACGCAGCCTGCCCACGGCACGTTGAAGGTGTTCCACGAGATTGAATCGGGCACTCCGGTAGAATACGGTACTAACCTGCGGGTAGAAACCGTTGCCGATACCGGTTACGAGCTGGTGTCGTTGAAGGCGAACGAGGAAGAGATCATTAACCACATTATAACGGTAACGGGCGTGACGGAGATCGTGGCGGTGTTCGCTAAGCAGCAGTTCCCGGTCAACTTCACGCAACCGGCCAACGGCACGCTGAAGGTGTTCAACGGTGAGACCGAGATTGAATCGGGCACTCCGGTTGAATACGGTACTAGCCTGCGGGTAGAAACCGTTGCCGATACCGGTTGCGAGCTGCTGTCGTTGAAAGCGAACGGTCAAGATGTCACCAACGACACGGTAACGGTAACGAGCGCAACGGAGATCGTGGCGGTGTTCGCAAAGCAGCAGTACACGGTAACCTTCGCGCAACCGGCCCACGGCACGTTGAAGGTGTTCAACGGCGAGACCGAGCTTCAGTCGGGCTCTCCGGTAGAATACGAAACAAAATTGCGGATGGAAGCCTTCCCCGATACCGGTTACGAGCTGGTGTCGTTGAAGGCGAACGGGCACGATGTCATCAACGACACGGTCACGGTAACGGGCGTGACGGATATCGTGGCGGTGTTCGCCAAGCAGCAGTTCCCGGTCAACTTCACGCAACCGGCCAACGGCACGCTGAAGGTGTTCCACGGCGAAACCGAGATTGAATCGGGCACTCCGGTTGAATACGGTACTAACCTGCGGGTAGAAACCGTTGCCAATACCGGTTGCGAGCTGGTGTCATTGAAGGCGAATGGTCAAGCCATCACCAACGACATGGTAATGGTAACGGGCGTGACGGATATCGTGGCGGTGTTCGCTAAGCAGCAGTTCCCGGTCAACTTCACGCAACCGGCCCACGGCACGCTGAAGGTGTTCCACGGCGACATCGAGATTGAATCGGGCACTCCGGTTGAATACGGTACCAGCCTGCGGGTAGAAACCGTTGCCGATACCGGTTGCGAGCTGGTGTCGTTGAAGGCGAACGGGCAAGCCATTGCTAACAACACGGTAATAATAACGAAAACGACGGATATCGTGGCGGTGTTCGCCAAGCAGCAGTTCCCGGTCAACTTCACGCAACCTGCCCACGGCACGCTGAAGGTGTTCCACGGCGACATCGAGATTGAATCGGGCTTTCTGGTAGAATACGGTACTAACCTGCGGGTAGAAACCGTTGCCGATACCGGTTACGAACTGGTGTCGTTGAAGGCGAACGGGCACGATATCATCAACGACACGTTAACGGTAACGGGCGTGACGGATATCGTGGCGGTGTTCGCCAAGCAGCAGTTCCCGGTCAACTTCACGCAACCGGCTCACGGCACGCTGAAGGTGTTCCACGGCGACATCGAGATTGAATCGGGCACTCCGGTAGAATACGGTACTAACCTGCGGGTAGAAATCGTTGCCGATACCGGTTGCGAGCTGGTGTTCCCGGTCAACTTCACGCAACCGGCTCACGGCACGCTGAAGGTGTTCCACGGCGAAACCGAGATTCTATCGGGCACTCCGGTAGAATACGGTACTAACCTTCGGGTAGAAACAGTTGCCGATACCGGTTACGAGCTGGTGTCGTTGAAGGCGAACGAGGAAGAGATCATCAACCACACTATAACGGTAACGGGCGTGACGGAGATCGTGGCGGTGTTCGCCAAGCAGCAGTTCCCGGTCAACTTCACGCAACCGGCCCACGGCACGCTGAAGGTGTTCCACGGCGACATCGAGATTGAATCGGGTACTCCGGTAGAATACGGTACTAACCTGCGGGTAGAAACCGTTGCCGATACCGGTTACGAGCTGGCGTCTTTGAAGGCGAACGGTCAAGCCATCATCAACGACACGGTAACGGTAACGGGGGTGACGGAGATCGTGGC
>JAMNYO010000150.1:0-1589 GCA_023622765.1 Bacteroidota bacterium
GCCGATGCAGAAGGCGCGCCCATGTTGTCGGGCAATGCTTCATCGGCATCGCCCACCAGCGCAACTACAGTCAGCACCGGCACCTCGACCCCTTCCGGAACCAGGATTTTGCGCAGAATGCCGGAAGCGGTACTTTCGCATTCCACTTCTGCCTTGTCTGTCTGAATGGAAAAGAGCGGATCGCCTGTTTCCACTGCATCCCCCTCTTTTTTGAACCATTTCACAATCTCCGCCTCTTCAACGGAATTACCCATTTTCGGAAGTAAGATTTCATGCATAAGTACGGTATCCTTCAGTTGGTGGATTGCTTTTTATTATAGTATTTTTTAATCAGCCCGGCAGCATCGGAACCGGGATCGATACGGCAGATGTCTTTCAGGACGGCATCCAACCCGGAAGCACGCAGATATTTCTGCAGTTCCAGAGCGACAGGATCGACCGGATTGTCATAGGTCAGTGCTGCGGCGGTAACGGATGCAATAGAATCGGGCACAATCCCCTGATCCAGACAAAGAAGCATGGCACCGATAAGCCGGTCATCCCGCCCCAGCTTTCTCCGCGGATCCCGGGCAACCCTTTCCACCTGATCAGCCAGCGCACGGTTGTGATAGCGACGGATCAGATCCTGACGGTGGCTTTCCAGCGATTCAGCATCCAATCCGTGCTTTTGCACCAGTGCCCTGCAGCTTTCCAGCCCGGCACCTTCCACAGATTTTCGAACTTCCGCATCACGGATCGCTTCCGAGATATAGGTATAGCCGCGCCTGTAGCCCAGATAAGCCGTTGCTGCATGGGTCAGGTTATGAACAAAAAGTTTCCGCTCCACATATCCTTTGAAGTTGGCGGTCGGTAGCAGATGCTTTACAGGAGGAAGGGCGCCTCGAAAAGCATGCGCATCCACGGGCAGTTCGCAATAAGGCTCCACCGCAACAGCAAGAATATCCGCTTCCTGCTGGGCACGGGTGCGGGTCGGCACCATCCGGCCGATGCTCGCTTCGACAAAGCCTACTTTTTCGTCAAGAACCTGATGCCAGTCCGCAGGCAGATGCTTGCGGACCAGTGCACGCATATGCGCCTCACCGTCATGTATATTTTCGCATAGAATGATGTCCAAAGGCTGCGCATGTGGATCGGAAAAGCGGAGAGGTATTGAAGCGGCAATTACAGGCGCAATATGAGGCAGTGCATGCATGCCCACGGCTGTAGAGGCAATAGAGGCCTGTGCGAGCGTTACGGCAGCTTTACCCGGATCAGAAGCATGTACAGCACTCACAGCGCTTATCGTGCGTGTTTCCGTCCCTTCGTCCGAAACCAGGTCGACCGTGTAGCTGCCCCGGCTATTGAGCGCATCCACCACTTCGGACTCCACATCGATAAACACGGTGGCATAGCCGCTTTCACAGTACAGCTGTCCCAGAAAACCCCGGCCAATATTACCGGCACCGAAATGGACTGCCCTTTTTAGCAACATACTATCCTTGTACTGGGGGAATCGGAACATATACCAGCATGAAAAAGGGTGACTGCAGATGCAGTTCAACCCTCACTGCCAAAGCGCTTCTACAAATCTTAGTATAGCAATTTCTCCG
>JAMNYO010000150.1:1603-2957 GCA_023622765.1 Bacteroidota bacterium
GGTAACGTACCATAGTTTCTGTAAATTAATTGGACAAACGGGGTCATCGTTTGGTTCACTCTTGGTGAACACAAAAAAACGGCCTATGAGCCTAACCAAAAGGAGAGCAAACGATGACCAGTAAAGAGTATGGAAGTTTTTTAGACCAAATTCAAGAAAATGGTGGACAGGATGTATTTTTGGAGATGCTTCGTGTGATGGTACAGACCGTCTTTGAAGAAGGGATTGCCCGTCATCTGGGCGCCGCGCCTCACGAGCGTAGCGAAAGTCGCCGGGGTTATCGCAACGGCTACAAGCCGCGTAAAGTGAAGACACGTCTGGGAGAGTTGTCATTATCCGTGCCTCAGGCGCGTGGCGTGGAACCCTTTGATCCCTATCCGCTTGTGAAGTGGCAGCGTAGCGAGCGGGCACTTCTTGTTGCCTGTGCAGAAATGTATTTTCAGGGAGTCTCGACCCGTAAAGTAAGCCGTGTATTGTCAGAGATGGGAGGTTTTGAATTGTCAGCGTCCACGGTATCGCGCGTGGCGGCGGAACTGGACGAGCGGCTTTCAGAGTTTCGTAATCGGCGTGTTGACGAGCACCAGTGGCCTTTTCTGATGGTGGATGCCTGTTACACCAAAGTTCGCCATCATGGCAGCATCCGTAAACGGGCGGTATTGGTGGTGGCGGGCATCAATGAAGAAGGTCGCCGCGAGATCCTGACCTGGCGTATGGCCGATGTGGAATCCGAAGCAACCTGGGGGGAAGTGTTCAGCGAGTTGCGTCAACGGGGTGTTCACGGAGTGCGATGGGTGGTCAGTGATGGTCATTTGGGCATCCAGGCAGCAGTTACACGGTATTTTTGTGATGCAGTGTGGCAGCGTTGCTGGAGTCATTTTATTCGCAATGTTCTGGCTCAAAGTTCCTATCGGGACAGGGCAGTTCTTTCTAAAGAGTTGTGTTCAACCCGGCGGATCGAGGAGGTGAAACTGTGCCTTGCTGAGGCGGAGCGGATTGCGCAACGCTGGGCGCGAAAGTATCCGCGCATAGCCAGACAGATCCATGAACAGTTTGAAGAGACTCTTAGTGTTCATGGGCTTGCCAAAACGTCTCGCAGGCGTGTTTACACGACTAACATGCTTGAACGTGTCATGCGTGAAATCAAGCGGCGTACACGTGTGGTAGGAATCTTCTCCAATGAAGATTCATGTGACCGGCTTGTAGGGGCTCATCTCATGGAAATTCATGAAGCCTGGCTCTGTGACAAAGCGCGTTATATTACTATTGATAAAGCAGTATGTAATGTAGAAGAAAATCAACCAAATGCTAAATGTTGCAAAACCGCAGAATACCTCCCCCCGGGGGGAGGTATTCT
>JAMNYO010000136.1 GCA_023622765.1 Bacteroidota bacterium
AGTGGCGCCGATGGTACTGCGCGTCCCGCGGGAGAGTAGGTAGCCGCCGTCCCTTACAGCAGGGCCCGTCCGGTCGTGAACACCGGCACGGGCCCTGCTCGTTTACGGGGGGGCCGTTTTCTTTCAGGTGCCGAAATGTTTTCGTAACTTCGCGCTGGTCAAAATTGAACGTAGATCACCCAACGGGTAGAGCACCACGTTCCACTGGGGGCGATTTACACGAATCGTGCAACAAATCATACACCATGTTTTCAGGAATTGTAGAAGAAGCAGCCACGGTAGTGGATATAGTCAAGGAGCGCGGTAACCTTCACATCACTTTGAAGTGCTCGTTTACCCACGAGTTAAAGGTCGACCAAAGCGTTTCGCATAATGGCGTATGCCTTACCGTGGTGGCCATTGATGGCGACACCTACACGGTAACAGCTATCAAAGAGACCTTGGAGCGATCGAACCTGGGGCTGTTGCGGGTAGGGAGCAAGGTAAACCTCGAACGCAGTATGCTCATGAACGGGAGACTGGACGGACATATCGTGCAGGGGCACGTGGATCAGACGGCCACTTGCGTGGAGGTGGTTGAAGCGGATGGGAGCTGGTACTACACGTTTAAGTACGATTTCGACCGCGAGATGGCGAGAAAGGGCTATTTCACGGTCGATAAAGGTTCCGTCACGGTGAACGGGGTGAGCCTTACCGTGGTTGAGCCTACCCGTGATTCGTTTAAGGTGGCAATCATTCCCTACACGTACGAGTGCACCAACTTTCACCAGATTCAAGCGGGAACGGTGGTCAATCTGGAGTTCGATATTATTGGTAAGTACATCAGCCGGTTGCTGGCATTAGAGAAGGAATAAGATGGATTTTCTTGAATTTGTAACCACGCGGCAGAGCGTTCGGGCCTTCGATACCGAACGACCCGTGGAAAAAGAAAAAATTGAACGGATCGTGGAGGTAGCACGATTGGCCCCGTCGGCATGTAATGCCCAGCCGTGGCACCTGATCGTGGTGGACGAACCGGAATTGAAGAACAAGGTGGCCGACGCGACCTCCGCGAGGGCGTTGGGCATGAACCATTTTACCAAGCAGGCACCGGTGCATATCGTCTTGGTAGAGGAGAAGGTGAACCTCACCTCCGGAGTAGGGGGGTGGGTGAAGCGGAAGGATTACGCCCAGATGGACCTTGGTGTTATCGCCGCGCACATCGTTTTGGCCGCCCATGCCGAGGGATTGGGTTCTTGCATCCTGGGTTGGTTCAACGAGCCCAAGATGCGCGATCTTCTGTCCATCCCGGATAGCAAGAGGGTTTGGTTGGATATCGCCATCGGCTACAGCGCGCAACCGCTGCGAACCAAGAAGCGTAAACCCTTGTCAGAAATGGTCTCCTATAACCGGTACAAGGGGTGAGCGGCAAAGGAGGAAATGGTTAATAGCCCATGTGGTAGCAATCGTACTTGTTGTGCGGCATGGCGCTATCAATCGTTTATAATCTTTAAACTTTTAACTTTTTAACACGATGATGGGGTGGCGTTGTTGGTGGCGTCGAGAAAATAGCTCATCTTTGTATATTATTTATATACCGAATAGCGATGAATAGTAGGATAAAAGGTCACTTGTTGCTGATCGCTCTTTTAATGATAACCCCTTTATTGCACGCCCAACAGGTGGGCTCCAACTCCCCCTACGGAAGGTACGGGTACGGCCTGTTGATGAAACCTTCGGTGGGTGCGTCTGAGTCGATGGGGGGTATCAGCTACGGGCTTCGCAGGAGCCAACATGTAAACCCCGGGAACCCTGCCTCTTACTCTGAGCTGGACTCCCTCACGTTTATTTTTGATTTCGGTATATCGGGGCACTACTCTCGTTTGAGCGACGGCACCAACAAACAGGATTTTTATAACGGGAACTTCGACTACGTGGCCATCCAGTTTCCGCTGTTTAAGAAGATGGGGGCCAGCGTGGGGCTTTTGCCTTACTCCAAGGTGGGCTACAACTTCGGCACGGGTCGCTCGCTGTCTAATATCCAGTATAGCGAGGCATACCGCGGCACGGGGGGACTAAACCAGATTTACTTTGGAGCGGCGTGGGAGCCACTAAAGTACCTTTCTGTAGGGGCCAACCTCTCTTACCTCTTCGGGAATTTTTCGCACAGCAGCGTGGTAATCCCGCGAAGCGCCGCCTCAAGTGCACTGGTGGGCGAAACCAAGCAGGAGTTTGCCATTCGCGACCTGAAGTACGACCTGGGTATTCAGTTGACCTATCCTGTGGATAAGACCCAATCGGTCACCTTAGGGCTGGTCTACTCCCCACAGCTCCGTGCGCGTGCCGATCTGAACCCCTCCGAGAAACTCTACGTGAGTGATCCCTATCAAAACCCGTGGCAAGCGCCCGCGCAGGTGTTAACGACCGATACGCTTCGCAATGCCGACTTCCATTTGCCGCACACGTTTGGCGTGGGGGTCACGTATAAAAACAGCAACCTGCTGGTGGGTCTGGATGGAACCTACGAGGGGTGGAAGGGAATGGCCTATCCCGATAAGCTGGACGAGCTGACGATGGATGAGCGTTTTAATAACGTTTTTCGTATCAACGCCGGTGTCGAGTACGTGGCCGACCCCTACAGCCCAAATTTTTTTCAACGGGTTCGTCTAAGGGGCGGTCTATCGTACGGCAACTCCTACGTGAACGTCAACGTTTTCAACCCCGCTCGAACCGACCAAAGGATCGGTATCGGTAGTTTCAAGGAGCTGGGTGTGAACGTGGGGTTTGGCTTGCCCATGTACGATATGAGAACCGGTTACGTCTCGATGGTCAACATCGGGTTTGGCTATTTCAGGCAACAGCCCGATACCGACCACATGATCAGGCAGGATATGTTTAAGGTGTCGGTAAGCATGAACATCAACGAATTCTGGTTTTATAAGTGGCAGTTTCATTAGCCATATGCCCACTTTCTTAGGAGCGATAACCATTGAAACGAAAACATCCCATAAAAAAATACCAGCGGCATCTGTTGCGTCTCGTCGTGACAGTTGCCGTGGTGCTTCTATTGGCCTCGTGTAAGGAGAAAAACGAGAACCTGGTCGCCTTTTCGTATGACCCGGAACTGGTGCCATCGCTGGTTACCAACGAGGGTTCACAACTGGTATCCGATTCCGGTATCACCCGTTATAAGATGGTGTACGATGTATGGATGGTGTTTGATAAGGCCAAGGAGCCCTACTGGTTCTTTCCCGAAGGACTCTACGTGGAGCAGTTCACCCCCGACTTCGAGATCGAGTCGATCGTGGAGGCAGATACTGCCTGGTTTTACGTTGACAAGAACCTGCTGCGGTTAAAGAAAAACGTGCACGTCGAGAACTTGAGGGGTGACGTGTTCGATAGTGATGAGCTTTATTGGGATCGTGAGAATGCACGGGTTTACTCCGACGCGTACATCGAGGTTCAACAGGGCGATGCGAAACTAAGTGGCTACGGTTTTGAATCGAATCAGCAGATGACCGACTTCCGCATTTTCAGGCCTCATGACGGCCGCCTCCCCTTGGTGGAGCAGCCAGACTCGGTTCGGGTTGATTCCGTTGGTGCCGTTGGGGTAGAAACAGCCAGCCTCCAGTTCACCGATTCCGTCAACGCGGAACGGTCTCATTCGGTTGCCCCGATTGAAGGCAAAGTTGACCCTGAAAGCAAAGTTGAAATTGAAAGCAAAGTCGCACTTGAAAGCGAAGGGGGTGAAGGATGAAACATATGATCTATGATGGAGAAACTTGTGAAATAGGGGTGAAAAACGAGGAGGAAAATAATGATAAGCTCTAGTATAATCGGGTGGTGGGTCGCATTCTTACTGATGTCTCTCTTCTTTTCCGGAACGGAAACGGCGTTCGTGGCATCCGATAAGCTTCGCTATGCCGTTACCAAGAAAGAAAAGGGGGTGTACAATTACATGCTCAATACCCTGTACCGCTTTCCCCGGCAGTTCCTCTTCACGCTCACCGTGGCAAAGGGGATCGTGTTGGTCTGCCTCGTCTATTTTACCCTGCTCATAGCTTACTACAAGGTGTTGCCTTCTGATATGGGTATCGGGTGGGTGATGCTGCTCGTGGTGCTCTTCGTCACCCTAACCATCCTGCTGACCGACCAATTTATCCCGCGGGTGCTGTTTAGCAAGAACGCGGGTGCCTGGGTGCGCATCTTTGCCATACCCGCCTTCCTCTTCCACCTCTTGCTGTTCCCGGTGGCGAAAGTTTTCGAGCTGATCTCAAGGGGACTCTTGTACCTGTTCGGCGTCCGTTCGTCACGAGTGAAGGAGCAGGTGTACGGGAGGGGGGAGCTGGACGCCTACGTGAAGAAAAGTATCGACGATATGTCAAAGGGAGGAGAGGTGGACTCGGAGGTGAAGATATTTCGTAACGCGCTTGATTTCACCACCACGAAAATTCGGGACTGCATGGTGCCCAGGCCGGAGATAGTGGCGGTTAGCATCGATACTGACCTGGAGACCCTGAAGGAGAGGTTCATCGAGACGGGACTGTCGCGCATCTTGGTCTACAAGGAGGATATCGACGATATCGTGGGTTACATCCACATGTGGGAGATCGTGAATAACCCGAGCGACTGGGTCGACAACGTGGCTTCCATTTCGTTCGTGCCGGAGAGCATGCAGGCCAACCAGCTGATGAGCGACCTGATGCAGCAGCGACGGAGCATCGCCGTGGTGGTGGACGAATTTGGTGGTACGTCGGGTATCGTTACGATGGAGGACCTGGTAGAGGAGATTTTCGGCGAGATAGAGGACGAGTACGACGTTGAGTCGAAGTTTGTGAAACAGGAAGGGGCAAATGAGTACGTGATGTCGGGGCGTGTGGAGATCGACTACCTTAACGAGGAGTATGATTTAGACCTCCCGGAGTCGGACGACTACTCGACTGTGGCAGGCTACCTCCTGTACCACGCGAGGCGCTTTCCAAAGGCCTACGAAACCTTGGTTATAGGAGAGTATACCTTTAAAGTGCTGAAGGTGACAGCCCGGAAAATCGAGGTGGTACGTTTGATAACGGCAGGGCACAAGGGCGGTGACTCCCCCGGTTAGAAATCCCTTGCGTTCACTTTTTGGCGGTTAAGAACGGGTTATATTCTTTATTTTTATTATCTTTGCGCCCTTGTTTAGACAATTCGTTCATTTAACGTGTAAACTACTAATATACTTATAAATGGCTACTTTACAGAAGATTAGAGACAAAGGTGTGTTCTTGATTATCGTGGTGGGCTTCGCGTTGCTGGCTTTTATATTGGGCGACCTGGTTACTTCCGGGTCTACTTTTATGGGGAAAGTGCGCGATAGGGCCTTCGTGGTGAATGGTGAAGTAATTTCCACGCAGCAATACGCCGATAAAATCACCCAGTTTGAAGAGTTTCAAAAGATGGTGAGCGGGCAGTCTTCCCTCGATGAAAATATTTCATCGCAAATACGGGAAGCCGTGTTTCAACAAGTGGTACGGGAATGCCTGGTGGGCGATCAAGCGAAGAAGCTGGGGTTAGTCGTCTCGAAAGCCGAGATGAACGACTTGGTACACGGGGAGTTTATCTCGCCCATCTTGCAGCAACTGCCCTTTTTCGTTGATCCCGAGACCGGATTCTTTAGCCGCGCCGCGCTGGTTGAGTTCCTTAACGTGGTCAATACGGCAAGTCCTAACCCGCAACAACAAGCTTTAGTCGATCAGTATAAAACGCTGTGGCTGTTTATCGAAGATATGGTGAAAACGCAACGGTTGGAAGAGAAGTACATGTTCCTGCTATCCAATGCCGTAGCGGTGAACGACGTGGAGGCGAAGGCCCACTTCGACCTGTCTCGTCAGAACGCCGATATCGTTTACGCGGTGAAGAACTACTTCACGGTGGTCGATTCGCTCGCGTTGGTAACCGATAAGGAGGTAAAAGAGTTTTACGATCAACATAAGGAGATGTACCGGCTGGATGCCCCACTGGTGAAGCTCACCTACTTTATGAAGGAGATCGTGCCGAGCGACGAGGATTACGCGGAGGTAGAAGAGGAGTCACGCGTGGCGTATGACCAGCTCATGGAGGCTGCTAACCCGGCAGTGGTGGTGGCTGACTACTCCGATACTCCCTACCGGGACGTGTTTATGGGCGAGCAGATGTTTACCCCGTCGCAGCTCGATTTCCTGCGTACCGCGGCCGTTAACGATATGTATGGTCCCGCTCGGGAAGAGGACGCTTACCAGGTCTACAAGCTGATCGATAAGGCGGTGGCTCCCGACTCCGTGCGGTTGAGCCTGATCGCGATTCCTAATACCTCGATGGTTGGGCAGGATACGCTAGTCACTCACTTCGTGGATAGCTTGTACAACGTGCTCCGCAAGGGCAAGCCGTTCGCCGAGGTAGCCAACAGCCTGAACCCCTCATCCAACGGGGGTGAAATAGGTTGGGCCAGGGAGGTCGACTTGATCTCGCTGGGCGCGGAATCGATCCGCTCTATATTCAGTGCGTCGGTAGGTGAACTGGTGAAGCTTTCGGTGCCTGGTCAGCAACTGATCATCAAGGTGGAAGAGAAAACCCGACCGGTTAAGAAGTACAAGCTAGCCGTTGTCAACATGCCGGTGGTGCCGAGCGAAAAGACTTCGAACAACGTAGATAACCAGTTGAACCAGTTGGTATCGGCTGACAACGTTGGGGCTAACTTCACGGAGCTGGCCTCCGAAGGTGGCTACATGGTGATGCCCAACATGACCTTCTCGGCCAACGACTTTGGCTTGGCGCAGATACCCAACTCGCGCCAGGTGATTACCTGGGCCGCGAGGGAAAACAAGATGGGAAGCGTGAAGAAGTTCGACTTGACTAACGTGCGTATCGTAGCTCGCGTAGATCAGGTGATTCCTGCTGGTTTCTCCCCCCTCTCGGAGGTTTCGGATGCCATCCGGATGCAGCTCGTTAACGAGAAGAAGGCCCAGCAGGTCATCGAGGACCTAGAAAGCCAGGGACTCACTTCGCTCGACGCGTATGCCGCGGCTATGAACAGCGCAACGGACACGGTGCGGTTCGTGAACTTTACCACGCGCAACATTACCGGCATAGGGGTTGAGCCTGTGTTAAACGGTATCTCCGCTTTTGCACCCGGGAACGTGATCACGGGACCGGTGAAAGGAAATATGGGCGTTTACGTCGCTTCGGTGGTGAGTCGCGTTCAAGACCAAGAGGAGGTGACTTACGACGCACGCGAGCAAAAGAACAACATGATGAGCAACAACGCGTATCGCATGCAAATGCAGTCGATCGAGGTGTTGAAGAATACTTTGGGTGTTGAGGATAACCGTTACAAGTTCTTCTAGTCCAGTGAGCCCTAAATTTGCTTTCAGGTTCCTTTATTAGATCACGAATCTAGCTAGAATATTTATTGTAAATAACAATAAATTATGGGTTATATCAATTCTATTGTAATAGCCTTGTCCTCTTTTTTTATTTTTTCTTCTTGCCTTACCCGGGAAAGTGGCCAAAGGCAACCATCCTGCAGTGAACCGGCCGCGTATTGGAAACTCGCCGGTGACACCCGGGATTACTCTAAAAACAAGGCACCGGCCCACGTGCACGGTTCTCTTTCTTTTGACAACCTCGCGACGCCGGACGGCAAAGCGGCAGTACTGTTCGATGGCGAAAGCGCCTGGATCGAGGTTCCCGCTACCCGGCAACTGCAACTGGGTGAAAACGATTTCAGCATATCGGTATGGGTGTATACCGATGCCATAATGAACGATTTCCCCGGTGACATCATCAGCCAGTACGATTTGAAGAAAAGAAAAGGGTTTCACCTCAGCCTGAAAAGCAATACTTCCCCCACGAGTCAATCCAGCTACAAACAACTCGTCTTCGGTATAGACGACGGGCAATCCACGCCATGGGTAGATGAAGGACGCCCGGGTAACGCGCTTCTCGGCTATAGCATGGCCGAATACAAGGGTGAACTTTATGTGGGTGTATGCCAAGTTGGCGCCAACGAGTCGGGAAAAGTGTTTAAATACGCCGCCAAAAACCGGTGGATAGATCGCGGTACCCCCGACCAATCTAACAGCGTCACGGCTCTCGCGGTAATGGATGATACGTTGTACGCCGCGACAGGCCATTACAGGACGCGCGGATCAGCCCTCCCCGATTCAGAAAACACCATACCGGGAGGGAAAGTATTCCGGTTTGAAGCACCGGATCGCTGGATAGAAATCGGTCAGCTACCGGGAGTAGAAGCCGTCGGTAGCTTGATAATCTATAACGGGAAACTTCATGCTACTTCCTTATACGCCCCGGCCGGTTTCTTCCGGTATGACGGGAACAACAACTGGGCAAAGTTACACAACCCACCGGGTATTAGGGTAGTGGCCACGGCTGTTCATGACGGCTACCTATACGCGACCAGTTATGATCATGGTAATATTTACCGCTACAACGGCGGCGAATGGGAAGACTGCGGGCAGGTAGGAGATAACATCCAAAATTACGATTTTAACATTTATGAAGGGAACCTGTACTCGTCCACCTGGCCTAGCGGGAGGGTGTATCGCTTCGATGGCATCAACAAGTGGAGTGACATGGGACGGTTAGGGAATGAGCTGGAAGTGATGGCGATAATAACGTATAACGGGCAAATGCTGGGAGGAACGCTTCCCTTGGCAGAAGTGTACGTGTACGAGGAGGATACCCTCTGGACCCGTCGAGTCCGGGAAATCGGTTGCAATGCCGGGAAGCCTTAAAGAGGGCTGGCAGCATGTCACGGCGGTAAAGACAAAACAGGAGTTGAAGTTATACGTGAACGGGGAAATAGTGAATCAAACAAGTATCCCGGATTCGGTAAAGTTTAACCTTGATAGCGAGGTTCCATTCAAGATCGGGTTTGGCGCTAATGACTACTTCAGTGGTCGCGTGCGTGAACTCAGGCTTTACAAGCGCGCCTTGAGCGATAGAGAGATCAGGAAATTATCGTCAATGAAATAATTGCGATACATGCTTGTGTTTTTGGCGAACAACGACAAAAAAGGCCGTTAGCAAATTAGCAATTCATAACAAACCGGGTGAGCGGCTAAAGCGGTTCACCCGGTTTGTTGTGAAACAGGGGGGATATTCCCCTTATCCAATTATCCTACAGTGCTCTTTTCTGTTCCAGTTGTAGCGTCTTGCTGGGCTCGTCGCATACTTCGGTCGGTCCAAAGTACTGGATGGGACCCGGGTAGACGTAGCAGGTCTCAGCCGCCCACTGGTCGCGATGGCTCGCGAAATACTTGAAGGGCGCCCCGTCAAGCTCTACCAGCGCTTTTTGGATTACCGGCTTCATCTCGCCGTGGCGTCGCTCCATGTTCATCATCATGGTGATGGGTATACCGCCCGCGATCCACTCGGCAGCTGGGGCGGTAGTGTTGCGTACGGATGCCATGTAACCGGTCTTGCCGGAAGCGATCAGCATGGAGGCCGCGTAGCCCAGCGAGTAGCAGTAGTTGGCGTCGTAATTGGATGGTGCCGCGCACCTTCCCTCGTACCCGAAGAAGTGGGTAATCGCGGCGAACTTGCCGGCATACTTTCCCTCTTTCGCCCAGGCGTTGAGCCGTTTCTTCACCATCTCTACCAGCAACTTTTCCGTCTCGATCAACGACACCTGCACGTTCCCGTGCGGGTCGCGGTCGAGCGTCAGCTGACGGGCCACGTTCTCCGGTAAACTGGCGTATATCTCCGCGTTCTTTTCCGAGAGCTTACTGATAACGAATGCTTGTTTCTCTGCCTGGGGCGTCCGGTCGAACTCCTCTTGGTTATGCGCCAGGAAGTCGTTCAGTTCCGCGATCAATCTCTTTATCGCGGGGATAAACTCGATCAACCCTTCGGGGATAACGACGGTACCGAAGTTCCATCCCCGTTCTGCCCGCTTGGCGATTACTCCTGCAATGTAATCAATGATATCGTTGAGTGATTGCTCTTTTGCTGCCACCTCTTCCGACACGATGCAGACGTTGGGGTGCGTTTGCAGCGCGCACTCCAGGGCGATATGTGAGGCAGAGCGGCCCATAACCTTGATAAAGTGCCAGTACTTGCGAGAGGAGTTACAGTCGCGCTGGATGTTGCCGATCAACTCGGAGTAGACCTTGCACGCCGTGTCGAACCCAAAGGAGGTCTCGATCTGCTCGTTCTTCAGGTCGCCATCAATCGTTTTGGGGCATCCTATCACCTGAACCCCCGCGTTGATAGACGCGTAGTACTCGGCCAGCACGCACGCGTTCGTGTTGGAGTCATCGCCACCGATAATTACCAACGCTTTAACTCCCAGTTTTTTTAGTATCTCCAGCCCTTTGTCGAACTGCTCTTTCGTCTCCAGCTTCGTTCTGCCGGAACCGATGATGTCGAACCCACCGGTGTTCCGATACGCGTCGATGATATCGGCGGTTAGCTCTATATACTTGTGGTTAATCAGGCCATCGGGTCCCAAGAGGAAGCCGTACAGCCTGCTATCGGCATGAAGCCGCTTAATCCCGTCGAATATCCCCGCGATCACGTTGTGTCCACCGGGAGCTTGACCCCCGGAAAGGATAACCCCCACGTTGACCGGGCCGTCGACCTTTGAAGGTTCGCTCGACTCCACGAATTGAACGATGGGTCTACCGTACGTGATGGGGAACAGTTTTTGTATCTCCTCTTGGTCGCCTACCGCTTCCGTGGCAGCGCCCTGCTTGATGGCAACATTGCCGTTCAACACGTTGGGCATTTGGGGCTTGTAACTTGCCCTTGCAATTTGTAATGCACTCTTTGTCATTGAATTAAGTAATTATATGAATGATTTTGAACTTGCGGATTTTCCAAAAGCCCAAAAATAGCAAAAATATATGATAAATGGGAATTTTCAAGAGGAAGTTTCGACGATCGTGAACTTGGCGAACTTGAGCAGCAACTGCTTCCTCCCGGCCGATTCGAACTCCACGAATGCCCGGCGGTCGTTGCCGCTCATCTCGATGGAGGTGACCACGCCCCTCCCGAACCGCTCGTGTTCTATCACGTCGCCTTTCTCCAGGGCTTGAGCCTCTTTGGAGAGGGGTTTTGATGGTGCGGTGCTCGTCACGGGTTTCATCCCCTTCGGGGCGACCCGACCCATTTCCCATGGTTGTGTGGAGCCTCTTTGTTGCCTTGGTTTCCATTGTCGGGTCTCCTCGCTCCCATCGCCTTTCCCTCCCTGGTAGCGCCCCTCTCGCTGCTGTTGTTGTGCACGTAACGATCCCCAGAAACCAACGTTGGATTCACTTCGCCTGGTGTCACCACCCACCCGTGTATCGTTCATGGATAGGAATTTGGGGTCGATATCTTGCAGGAAGCGGCTCTTCCTGGCAGGTTGGGTGGTCCCGTTTCGGAAGCGGCTCTTGGCGTGTGTGATGGTGCACGTTTTCTTCGCACGGGTGATGGCCACGTAAAAAAGCCGCCGCTCCTCCTCTACTCCCCGCGGCTCCCATTGCGCCATACTCGAGGGAAAGAGATCCTCTTCCATGCCCACCACGAACACGTGGGCGAACTCCAGCCCCTTGGCCGCGTGGACTGTCATCATCGTCACCTTCTCCACCTCGGCCTCCTTGTCGGTGTCCTGGTCGCTGAGCAGCGATACCTCCGACAGGAAATCGACCAGCGACACCTCTTCGTTACCCTCTTCCAGCCTTGTTGATACGAATTCACTCATCGCGTTGAGCAGCTCTTGGATATTTTGCTCACGGCTCACCCCCTCCGGGCTCAAGTCGTTATACGCCTCGCTCCCGATACCGCTGCCCTTGATCACCTCTTGGGCCAACTCGAACGCGTTTAGTTTGTCGTTCTTCTCGATGAAATCGCTAATCAGCTCATGGAAAGCGGCCAGTCTGTTGGCCGTGCCCTTGTTTACCTCCAGGTTGTACTCCGGTGGAGACGATAGCACGTTCCAGAGGCTTACGCCGTGTTGTTGCGCGGTTGCGGTTATCTTTCCCACGGTCGCGTCACCAATGCCCCGCTTCGGGTAGTTGACCACGCGTCGGAATGCCTCCTCGTCGCCTGTGTTCACGATGAGGCGGAAGTAGCCAATCGCATCTTTAATCTCTTTTCGGTTGTAGAACGACAATCCCCCGTAGATGCGGTAGGGGATGTTTTTCTTGCGTAGCGACTCCTCGAAAACACGCGATTGCGCGTTGGTTCGGTAGAGGATGGCGAAGTCGCTGTAGGGGACATGAAAGGTTTCGATCACCTCCACCTTCTCCCCCTCTTCGTTTTTCGAGAACACCTCCTTGTAGATTTGCTCGGTGTTCTTCTTTATTAGGCTGTTGGCCGCGTTCACGATGTTGCGGGTGGAGCGGTAGTTCTGCTCCAGCTTGAACACCTTCGTGTTGGGGAAAGTGGCTTGGAAGGTAAGGATGTTATCGATGTTGGCGCCCCGGAACGAGTAGATGCTCTGCGCATCATCCCCTACCACACAAACCCGTTGATGTGCGTGGGCCAGTTGCTGAACGATGCGGTGTTGCGCGGAGTTGGTGTCCTGATACTCGTCCACCAGGATATACTGAAAGCGGTTCCTGTATTTTTCAAGCACCTCCTCGTGATCCCTGAAGAGGAGGTTGGTCTGCATCAGCAGGTCGTCGAAGTCCATGCAGTTCGCCTGCTTCAATCGTACTTGGTAACGCTGGTAGATCTCGAACAGGTTCGGTCGCCCTGTTGCACGATCGTGCTGCACGATTTCCGGGTTGGAAGCGTACATCGCCGGAGTGATCAGGTTGTTCTTGGCCCTCGAAATCTGAGAATGCACCCCTCCCGGCCGGTACCTGTTGTCGTTGAGTCCCATCTCCTTAATGAGGAGCCTCACGAGGTTCAGCGAGTCGCCGGCGTCGTAAATCGTGAAGTTCGATTGGTAGCCGATGGCCTCTGCTTCGATCCTCAGGATGCGTGCGAAAATGGAGTGAAACGTACCCATCCATAGACCCCGGGCACGCTTCTCGCCCACCAGGTCGGCAATCCTCCGTTTCATCTCTCTCGCTGCCTTATTGGTGAAGGTGAGGGCGAGGATGTAGTAAGGGGGGAGACCTTGCTCCAGGAGGTAAGCCACCTTGTAGGTGAGTACCCGCGTTTTGCCCGATCCGGCGCCCGCGATTACAAGCGATGGGCCATCGCAAAACTCCACGGCTTTTCGTTGCGCTTCGTTCAACTGGCTCAACAAATCGGGTGCGCTATGCTTTTTCGACTCTTGCATATCGCGAAAATAGGCATTTTGTGCGAAACCACATAGTGAAAACTGTTTTGCACATTGCTTTGTTTTTTCTATTTTTGTAAAGTAAAACGGTTGAAAAATGTAAAGCGAAGTGGATATTTTAAAAGCCGTAGGGTAAGATGGGTGATAAACCAAAGCATGCTCTTTGGAAAGTGTAAAGTGAGGTTTCTTAATAATGTAAGTCAAATATCCTTGAAAGTGTAAAGAGAACTTCCTTGAAAGTGTAAAGTAAAACTGTTTTAAAGTATAAGCAGCTGTTTTTATAAATGCAAAATCGGTCTGTTATGAATTATGTAAATCGTCTGGTAGAGGAGGAGATAAGGGGCAAGTTGATCGCTTCTGGTGCCGTGTTGATTCGTGGTCCCAAAGCGTGTGGGAAAACGGAGACCGGGTTACGGTTAGCGGCTAGCGTGCTAAGGGTTGACCAAGATGAGCGGGTGCCTTACATGATGGATGTTGATCCCAGGCGGTTGCTGCTTGGTGAGACTCCCCGTTTAATAGATGAGTGGCAGGAGCAGCCTCGCCTTTGGAACTACATCAGACACGAGATCGATGCCCGTAAGGCAAAATCTCAGTTCATCCTTACAGGTTCTTCTACTCCCGATGACGATATTCGCCTGCACTCGGGGGCTGGGCGTTTCACGACCGTGGATATGCGGACCATGTCGTGGCAGGAGTTGGGATACTCTTCCGGTGAAGTTAGCCTATGTAGCTTGTTGACCGATAACGTGATTGAGTTGTCTGACACCGTTGTTGACCTGGAAACTATTGTTGAAAGGCTGATTAGAGGTGGGTGGCCCGGTTTGCTCTCCTCTTCGACGGATGAGGCGTTGTTGGTGAATCGCGCCTACGTGGATTTAATAGCGGAGAGTGATATGCGGCGTGTATCGAACGTAAAGCGCGATCCATTGAAAGTGAAAAATATCTTCGGGTCGCTGGCACGACACACCGCTACGATGGTAGCCAAGACTACGATTGTGAAGGACATCAAGGATAACGGGAATGAAACGATGTCCCGCCCCACGGTAGATGATTACTTGAACGCCTTGGAACGATTGATGATTATTGAAGATCAGCCCGCGTGGAACACACACCTCCGTTCATCAGCCGCGTTAAGGAAATCGCCGAAAAGGCATTTTACAGACCCCTCGTTGGCTGTGGCCGCGTTGGGAGCCGATAAGTCGATGTTGCTCAGGGATGTCGAGTTTACCGGGTTTCTTTTCGAGTCGCTCGTTACGCACGACCTACGCGTTTACGCCCAAGCGAGTGATGCTCGCGTGTTTCACTACAGCGATTCAAGTGGCTTGGAGGTGGATGCGATTGTTCAAAAGCGGAGTGGCGACTGGGCGGCGTTCGAGGTGAAACTTGGCATGGGGAGGGTCAACGAGGCCGCATCTAACTTGAAGGCGATGGTCAATCGACTCGATGAGAAAAGGGTCGGAAAGCCTAAGTCGTTGAATATTATCGTGGGTACGGGCCTTAGCCATACCCGCCCAGATGGCGTGAACGTTATATCGCTCGCTTCTTTGGGTATTTAATGCGGTCGTGGACAATTACGCCACACCACGTAATGCAGTATATCCCTCTTGGGTAATACCATATCATTCTCGTGGCTTGAAGCGATTTTCGAGTCCCGATACCGCATGTGGCTTCCACGTCCTACCTTCGCGGGTTACTTGAACGTGTAGCGTAAGCTGAGCGCGAACCCGCTGTACCAGTAGTCGTTGTAGTCGTTCGAGAAGTTGAACGCGGGCTTCCAGTCGAGTGATAAGCAGAAGGGAGCACGGGGGAAGGTGTACTCGAGTCCCCCGATCAAGTCGGCCCCAATCAGGAGTACGCTTTTATAGTGCTCTTTATTGTGGTAGATGCTGCCGATGTGCGCACCGATACCCACGTACCAGTCCAGTCCTGGTGCATCAGGTACCGGTTGTTGGTATTCGTACATTCCCGTTATTTGGAAGTGGCGGGGGGACACGGAAAGAAGGAACTCCGCCGCGCTGGATGGGGCTATGAAGTGTTTCAACGTCAAGCCGTTTTCGTACCCCAGGCGAACGCCAAACGCGGTTTTGTAGCTCTGTGCATTCAGTGCCGTAGTGAAGATGGTGAACGTTGCGATGAGGAGTCCCGTGACAAACAGTTTTTTACGTTTCATCATTATTCGTTTTTTATGTGATTATTCCAATGTTAAGGGTTATAAATTTTTGCTTAATCATTTTGCTTTTTGACGGTGTTTACCCGTTGCCTGTAAGTAGCACTTCCTGCAAAGCGGTCGGTACTCCCCTGTTTCACCCAGCATCACCTGCTTGTCGTACTCCACTAGCCGATGCGAGTAGTTGGCCAGTCTACCGCACTCCACGCAGATCGCGTGTACTTTCGTCACGTCGTCTGCCACAGCGCACAGCGCAGGGATGGGGCCGAACGGGTTCCGTTTAAAATCCATATCGAGCCCCGCCACGATCACCCTTGTCCCTTGGTCGGCCAGTTGTAGGCAGACGTCCACCAACCCTTGGTCGAAGAACTGCGCTTCATCAATCCCCACCACATCCGCTTCCGAAGATAGGAGCAAGATGTTGCTCGAATGCTCCACCGGGGTAGAGAGGATGGTATTCCGGTCATGCGACACCACCTCTGCCGCGGAGAACCTCGTGTCCATCGCCGGCTTGAATATCTCCACCTGTTGCTTCGCGAATTTCGCGCGCCGCAGTCGTCTTAGCAGCTCTTCGGTTTTGCCGGAGAACATCGATCCGCAGATCACCTCTAAGCGTCCTACCTGTTGGTTATCCCGGTTGGGATTATCATGAAAATTGCTCGCGTCGTACATTCCCTGTTCTCGTTTAATCGCACCGTATCGGATGATCTTCCTGGCACGGGGCTATTGTTGTTACCATTGTCAAGAATGGCTACCTTGTCACCAATCTGGTGGGTTCCCGATGCGGGGGCAGTTCAGTTTACGGGTTACGGTTATTTTCCTTTAAGAATTTTCTTTATATCGTTGAGCTTGTTCAGCGCCTCAATGGGGGTAAGGTTGTTCACGTCGAGGTCTATGATCTCGTCGCGAATATGGCTCAGCACGGGGTCGTCCAACTGGAAGAAGCTTAGTTGGTATCCCTCCCTCTTCTCCACGAAGTCGCGTAACGGTTTCTTTATCTCGTCTTTCCGGTTGGCCGTCTCCATCTGCGCGAGGATCGCCTCGGCCCGCTGGGTGATGCTTGGCGGCATCCCCGCCATCTGTGCCACGTGGATGCCGAAACTATGTTCGCTTCCGCCTGGCACCAGCTTTCGGAGGAAGATCACCTTGTTACCGACCTCTTTTATGGCCACGTTGTAGTTCTTTACCCGTTTGAACGACTTGGCCATCTCGTTGAGCTCATGGTAGTGGGTGGCGAAGAGCGTTTTGGCCCGTATCTCCGGGTGTTCGTGGATGTATTCCACGATGGCCCAGGCGATGGATATCCCGTCATAGGTGCTGGTACCCCTGCCCAACTCATCGAACAGGACCAAGCTGCGCGATGAGAGGTTGTTGAGGATGTTGGCCGCCTCGTTCATCTCTACCATGAAGGTCGATTCGCCCATGGAGATGTTATCGGATGCCCCCACCCGGGTGAAAATCTTGTCTACCGCACCAATCTTGGCCGACTCTGCCGGCACGAAGCTTCCGATTTGCGCCATCAGCGTGATGAGCGCGGTTTGCCGTAGGAAGGCCGACTTCCCTGCCATGTTGGGGCCCGTGATGATAACGATTTGTTGCGTGTCGCTGTCTAAGTAGGTGTCGTTCGCGATAAACGGTTCATCGGGGGGCAGTTGTATCTCGATCACGGGGTGTCGCCCGTTCTTGATCTCGATCACGTCCGATTTGTTCACCTCCGGCCGTATGTACCGGTTCTCTCTTGCCACATTCGCGAACGAGAGCAGGCAATCGACGCGCGCGATGACGTTCGCGTTGGCCTGTATGGCGGGGATATATGGGATCAGGCTCTCCACCAGCAAGGCATAGGTCTCGTTCTCCAGCGCGATGATCTTCTCCTCCGCTCCCAGTATCTTCTCCTCGTACTTCTTCAGTTCGTCGGTAATGTATCGCTCAGCGCTCACCAGCGTCTGCTTCCGGGTCCACTCGGGCGGCACCTTATCCTTATGCGTGTTTCTCACCTCGATGTAGTAGCCGAAGACGTTATTGAATGCTACCTTGAGCGAGGGGATGCCGGTCTTTTCGCTCTCTCGCTGCTGCAGTTGTAGCAGGTAGTCCTTTCCCGAATACGCGATGTCGCGTAGTTCATCCAGTTCCTCGTTCACCCCTTCGCGGATGTAGCCCCCTTTGTTCAAGAGGGCAGGCGGATCGGGTATGATCTCCCGTGCTATTCGGTCGCGGGCAGGCAGGCAGGGATCCAGCTGCTCGCCCATTCGCTGTAAATTGGGGTTGTCCGACGTCAGGAACGCCTCCTTGATGGGTTCGATGGCCGTTAGTGCCACCTTGAGCTGCACCACTTCCCGGGGCGATATCCTTCCCGTGGCCGCCTTGGAGATGATGCGCTCCAGGTCGCCAATCAGCGAGAGCTGTTTTTCCAGCAGCTCTTTCAGTCGCGGTTCCCGGAAAAAATGTTCTACCACGGAGAGCCGTCTGTTGATCGGCTCCACTTCCTGTAACGGGAATACCACCCAACGGCGCAGCAGCCTTGATCCCATGGGCGATATCGTTTTGTCCAGCACTTTCAGTAGGCTTTTCCCGCCTTCGTTCATCGGCGAGAGCAGCTCCAGGCTGCGCACCGTGAACTTGTCGAGCCGTACGAACCGCTCCTCCTCGATGCGGGTGAGCGCGTTGATGTGTTCAATCTGGGTATGCTTCGTGATATCGAGGTAGTACAGGATGGCACCGGAGGCGATGAGGCCATCTTCCAGATACTCAACGCCAAATCCCTTCAAGCTTTTTGTTTGAAAGTGAGACAGCAGCTTGTCTCGGCTGGCGTTCTCGGTGAATATCCAGTCGTCCAGTTCTGACAGCAGCCAGTTGTGCCCGAAGTGCTCTTGAAACTTTTTCCTCTTCCCGTGCTCTATCAGCACCTCTTTGGGGGAGAAGTTGGCGAGCAGCTTATCCACGTCGTTTCGATCGCCCTCTGAGGTAAGGAACTCCCCGGTTGAGATATCGAGGAAGGAAATACCGAACCGGTTGTTCTTGTCGAGGTGAACCGCGCAAAGGAAGTTGTTTTCCTTATGGTTCAGCACGTTGTCGTTTATCGAAACGCCCGGAGTCACCAGCTCGGTGATGCCCCTTTTCACCAGCTTCTTGGCCTGTTTCGGGTCCTCCAGCTGATCGCATATGGCCACCCGTTTACCGGCCCTCACCAGCTTGGGCAGGTAGGTGTCCAGCGCGTGGTGTGGGAAGCCGGCCAGCTCCACGAATTGTGCCGCTCCGTTGGCCCTCCGGGTCAACGTGATACCCAATATCTCCGCCGTCAGGATGGCGTCGTCTGAAAAGGTCTCGTAAAAATCACCGACACGAAACAGCAGGATGGCATCGGGGTGCTCCTTCTTTATATCGGCGTATTGCAGCATCATGGGCGTTTCCGCTATCTTCTTTCCCACGGGTTTCTCCTCTCGTTATTCGCGTTGCATTTGCATGCTATTCTTTATTGCACGTCTGTTTTTACAAAAGTAGTTGAAAAAAATCAATTTTCGCGCAACAGCCTCCTTAATTCCTCCACCCCTTTTGACGCGCCCATCTTTATATGGCGTACGTCCCGACGGTATGTTCGCACGTCCTTGGGATCGATCAGGTAGACGGGAGCATGGTTGGGCACATCGCCCAGCAAGCCCGCCGCGGGATATACGTTCATGGAGGTGCCGATGATCACGAAGATATCCGCTTTCCGGCAGATGGCTGCCGCGCGGGGGATCAAGGGTACCGCCTCACCGAACCAGACGATGTGTGGTCTTAGTTGGAACCCTTTCTCACACTTGTCACCCATCTGTACGTCGGGTTTCGACGGGTTCACATCGTAGACGAGTGAAGGGTCGCCCGTGGAGCGTACCTTCATCAATTCACCGTGCAGGTGCAGCACGTTCGTGCTGCCTGCCCTTTCGTGCAGATCGTCCACGTTCTGCGTGATGATGTGTACCTCGAACTCTTTCTCCATTTCTGCCAGCCCAATATGCCCCGCGTTGGGTTTCGCGTTCAGCAACTCCCTTCTCCGTTGATTGTAGAACTTCTGTACCAGTTCCGGGTTCGCGGCGAATCCTTCGGGGGTGGCCACTTGTTCTACCGGGTGTTGCTCCCACAGTCCTCCGGAATCGCGAAAGGTGGCGATCCCGCTTTCGGCGCTCATGCCTGCTCCTGTTAAAATAACCAGTTTCTTCTTCATATGATTAAAACATTTATTTTTAAAATCTTCTTTAACCTCAAATATAGCCTTTTTATTCCGAATTCGGGGAAAATAGTCCTTTTAATTGCTCGCGTATCATAAAGCGATTGTTTCTATTGCCATGCAGGTCTTGAAATGCCGCCATATTATTTAGGTGTTACCTGTTGCTTGCTTATCGCAAAGTCACACTTAAAAGCGTAAATATGGGCTGTTGTGCTTGCTGTTTGATACATGCAATAATAGATTTTCCGTTGAATAATAACTATTTTTTGCGTTTGTTTCGCGTTAATTATGTACCTTTGTCGATTAATTCCCAATAAGGGAGGATAAAACAGCGAATTGACTGCTGTTTATTCCAATGTGTACATTATTAAATTATTAAATAAATAAATAACAATGAAGAAAACAATGTTAGGCACCTTGGGTGCAGTGGTTTTGATTTCAGTGATGATGGTTTCGTGTGTTGGAGTATCCACGCCGAAGGCCTCATTGAATAACGCGGTAGACAGCGTTTCTTACGCTTACGGGGTAGTTATGGCCGATCAAGGCCTGGTGCAGTTTCTAGAACAACAGGGCGTGTTCACTAGTTCGTCCAACATCGAAAACGATTACCAGATGCGCATTGCCGCCGCGGATTCCACCGAGAAGCAGGTGTTGCAGAAAGAGATGGCCGCGAAGATCGACTCCGTCAACAAGTTGAACGCCCCTCAACTGGCCCAGTTCGTCAAAGGTTTGAAAGACGCAATCAGTTTGGAAGAGAAATCGGCTTACGCGCAGGGCTTGAGCATCGGGGCTCAGTTCTCGCAGATGATGCTTCCGCAAGTCAACACGATGTTGTACGGCGAAGAGGGTGAGCAAAAAGTGAACACCACCCAGTTGCTTTCCGGGCTGATATCCGTGTTGAAAAAGGAGGAGCTGGCCATAAGCACGATGGATGCGAATGCCTATTTCCAGCAAGAGATTGAGAAGGCGCAAGAGGCCGAGCGGATTCGTCAGGAAGAGGAGCTAAAGATTAAGTACGCTGAAAGCATTGCCGAGGGCGATACCTTTTTGGAAGAAAACGGCAAACGCGAAGAGGTGGTAACGCTTCCCAGTGGACTGCAATACGAGATATTGAAGAAAGGAACCGGTGCCGTTCCAGCGAAAACGGACCGCGTGAAGGTGCACTATCACGGTACGCTCATCGATGGGACCGTGTTCGACAGCAGTGTAGAAAGGGGAGAGCCCGCCACGTTTGGCGTTACGCAGGTAATTGTAGGGTGGACTGAAGCGTTGCAGTTGATGCCCGTCGGGTCGAAGTGGCGCCTTTACGTGCCTTACGATTTGGCATACGGGTCGCAAGATCGCGGGACTATCAAACCCTTCTCGAACCTGATTTTCGAGGTCGAGTTGCTTGGTATAGAAAAATAAGATTCACGATTCGCCTACGCGGACAGTTTTCGCCACGGGCTACCCGTTGCGGGGCTTAGCGTACGTCGTAGAGTGAAAATTTCAGCGGACTGTGGCGAATGCTAGCATGAAGGAGGCTGTTTCGGTTTTTCCCGAGACAGTCTCTTTAACGTATTCACGTTTCCTTCGCTCTTTTTTAAAATAAAGGAGCAAAAAAATCATTTTTTAAAAAAAAAGATATATATTTGTAAATTGCAGGTGAGGGTTGCTTGCACGGGGCTCTATGATCCTGAAAAGGCACCGCGTGATACCCGCGAGTTAGATGTTTCGCTAAAAACGGGGTGCGCAACTGTTAAGCAAGAAAGTAAACAGTAAATATAGTAATAAGAGTGTTTAATTAAAAAGTAGAGTTTATGAAGAAAAAACTTACCATGTTTTTGTCCCTGCTCTTTATTGGAATAGGGATTTTAACCGCTCAGACACAGGTACGGGGTACCGTGATGGATGAGAATGGAGAGCCTGTTTATGGTGCCAGTGTTTTAATTCAGGGTACTTTACGGGGAACCGTCACCGATGCCAACGGAGAATTCACTCTTTCGGCCCCGTCAGACGGAATACTGATTATCTCTTACGTGGGATTCGTTACCCGGGAGGTGCCAGTAAGTGCAAGAGTGAACGTTACTCTTGTAGTGGATAGGAGACTGCTTGATGATGTGATTGTGGTAGCCTATGGTACGGCTAAGAAAGAATCGTTCACCGGATCTGCTTCAGTGATTGACAGTAAAAAACTTGAGCTTCGCCCGATTACCAACATTTCCAAGGGGTTAGAAGGTCAGAGTACCGGTTTAATAACCACCTCCGGTTCAGGGCAACCAGGCTCTTCTGCTTCCGTTGTTATTCGTGGTTTTGGTTCGATTAACGCGTCACAAACCCCATTGTACGTGGTGGATGGTATCCCGTTTGATGGTTCGTTGAGTTCAATTAACCCATCGGATATAGAGTCATTGACCATTTTGAAAGATGCTTCAGCCGGGGCTCTTTATGGTGCCCGCGGTGCTAATGGGGTTGTCATGATTACCACTAAAAAAGGTAGGGAAGGTAAAGCCACGGTCTCTTTAAGAAGCACAATAGGCTGGTCTTCCAGAGCACTTCCAAAATATGATCTTGTCAGTCAACAAGATTTCGTGCAATTGACGTACGAGTCGCTGCGTAATGGATTCATTTTTGATTCAGGCTATTCATGGGAGGCAGGGGAAACCGCGGCGAGAAACTCTTTGGCGCTTTATTTAGGTGGTAGGACGGAAGAGTTGTATGAGCTGTATAACCCGTTTAAAAACTACAAGTGGGCAGATCTGATTGATTCCACGACCGGAATGATTCATCCGGATGCTCAATCCGCATGGTATGAAAATTGGTTTGACGCGGTGACTAGAGAGAATGTCCCACGTCAGGAGCATCAATTGTCTATAAGTGGAGGAACCGATAAAACCCAGTATATGGTCTCGCTCGGTTATTTGAATGAAGAGGGGATATTGCAGAACACTTCATTCCAGCGTTATAGCGTCCGTTCGAACGTGAATACCGCGGTAACCGAATGGTTTTCTCTCAACCTGAATTCCTCACTTGCCCACTCGATGCAAAATTTTAGCGACTATACCGGATCATCAATTTCAAACGTTTGGTATTCGGCTCAATTTGCATCTCCCCTATTCCCCGTGTACATAAAGGATTTAGCGGGAAATGATGTGTTGGATGAAAAAGGAGAACGTCAATTGGATTACGGCGAGGCCGGTCGTCCGGGTAGTTACAATGACTTCAACCCCCTCGGAGGTTTGTTGGACGATAAGGCAGATACAAAACATGACGTGGCAGGGGTAAGGACCGGCGTTGTGTTTGGTTCAGACAATGACTCTTTTGGCCTATTCAAGGGGTTAAAGCTTGCCATTAACTTTGGTACTGATTATCGAACGAATAATCAGAAGAGATACATGAACATGCATCACGGTAACCAAAAGAATGCGGGGGGTCTGCTTGTTAGATATAACACCCGTATGCAGAGCTATACGTTCAACCAGTTGTTGACCTGGAACAGAAGTTTTGACTTGCATAGCTTTGATGTTCTCGCCGGGCACGAGTATTACGCCTACAAATATGAATACCTATCGGCTGGTAAAACCAACCTGGTTGATGGGATAATGGAACTGCGTCCCGGTACCACGCTTTATGATGCCGACTCTTACACGGATAACTACAGGATAGAGTCGTGGCTGGGTCGCTTCAACTATGACTACGATAGCAAGTATTACTTCTCAGCTTCTATCCGTACAGACGGTTCATCTCGCTTCTTCAAAGACAACCGCTGGGGTAGTTTCTGGTCGCTGGGTGCTAACTGGCGGATATCCGAAGAAGCGTTTATGCAAGATGTCTCTTGGGTTGACAACTTGTCGTTTAAACTAAGTTACGGTGAACAAGGTAACGACGCGTTGGGAAGCTACTACGCTTGGCAAAGTCTTTACAATTTGTCATGGGCCAACTCAAACCGCATTGGTGGAATGGTTTCATCACTTGAAAACAAAGAGGTCTCTTGGGAGAAAAACGCCAACTTTAACACCGGTATTGAAGCCACGATACTTAACAACCGCTTAAGCATCAGCGCGGAGATCTACAACAAGAAAACGTATGATATGTTGTTAAGCTATCCAATGGCAACTTCAACCGGTTTCAACGGCTACAACGCTAACGTTGGAGATATGAAGAACAGCGGTTTCGAATTTGAATTAAGGGGACTGCCAGTTCTAACCAAAGATCTTCGTTGGGAACTGACCTGGATGGGTTCTACGGTAAAGAATAAAGTATTGAAACTTACATCAGAATCACCGGAAATTATTTCCGGTATCTATAGCATTAAAGAAGGTAACCCGATTAACACGTTCTACATGGCGAAATCTGCCGGGGTTGATCCGTCAACCGGGGCACAACTCTATTGGGTATATGACAAAGATGAAGATGAAAACATTACCAACGAGCGCATAAGCAGTGACTACGCGCATGCTTCAAGAAGTAAGTACTACTTAGGTGATCGCATCCCCGACCTGTATGGAAGTTTGGGCACCAATCTTTATTGGAAAGGAATTGAACTGTCCGTTCTTACTACCTATTCGATTGGTGGGCTAATTTATGACGGATTGTATGCCGGTTCGATGAATAACATGTACTATAACAACAACTGGAATACGCACGCTCTTCGTCGTTGGCAAAAACCGGGTGATGTAACCGACGTGCCACGTATTTTAGTGGGTGGTGCAAATACGACAACCGATCGTTTCTTAATTGACGCGTCTTATTTCGCCATTAAAAACATCACGTTGGGTTACACCCTTCCCAGATCGGTTGTTAATAAGGCCAAACTCAATGGCGTTAGGGTGTTTGGTTCAGTTGATAATTTAGCGCTGTTCTCGCACCTTCCAGGTATGGATCCGCAATATAACTTTAGCGGTGGTACAACCTGGTCGTATACACCCAATAAAACCTTCTCATTAGGTGTTGAAATTAATTTCTAACAACAGGTAAAATTTAAAATCACGATAATATGAAAAAAATATTTCTATATCTATTAATTGGTATTTTTGGATGGTTCTCTTTTACTTCATGTCAAGATGACGCGTTAGAGACTATTCCAACCGACTCGATGTCGGGTACCGGGTTGTTGGCGAATGCAAACTCGGCACTTGTACCCCTTGACGGTATATACCGCTCGATGTACACCGCGGGCTGGTCAACAACAGGCAACACCCACCAGTGCTTTGGTATTATTGCGTATAACCTGATGGCGGACGTGATGGGAGAGGATTTGATAATGTCTGCCATGGGAAGTGGATGGTTCTGGTTTGACGCTATCTATAATGTTAAATCAAGATTTGCTTCCACAACTTGGAGGTCATATGACTTATGGAATGCATACTACAAATGGATTGCAAACGCCAACTACATCCTTGCCGGTGAAGAGGATATGACAGGCTCTACAACCGAAATTAATTACGTGATAGGGCAGGCGTACGCGATACGCGCCTATTCCTACTTTATGCTGGCGCAATCCTTTGCCCGTACCTATAAAGGTCATGAGTCTGAGCCTTGTTGCCCAATATATACCGAGCCTACGGTAGCGGGGACGGAGGGACAACCGCGATCAACCGTTCAGGAAGTATACACGCAAATCACAGCTGATATCAATAAAGCCACCGAGCTGTTGAAAGGCGTTAAGGCTGAAGATGTCAAACATGTCAGTCATATTGGGTATGACGTGGCATTGGGGATTAAAGCGCGTATCGCCCTTGTAATGGAAGATTGGCAAACCGCCAAAACCGCCGCCGAGGATGCAATAGCCGCGAGTGCCGCAACTATTCTACCCGTTGCAAGCTTTAAAGGTTTGAACAACGCTAACGCGGGTAACGTGATGTGGGGGGCAGAAATCATTGCAGACCAATCGGGTATGTACGCGGGCTTCTTCACGCATATGGATCATGAGGCCGGGGCTTACGGTACAAGCGCGTTAAAGCAGATTAACAAGCAGCTTTACGCCAAAATGGGTGAAAATGATGCACGTCGCGCCTGGTGGGATCCTACAAACGCCTCGAACAAGGCAGGTGGGTACCAACAAGAAAAATTCAAATTTAGCGATATGAAAACCTGGCTGGGTGACTATATCTGGATGAGGATTGAGGAGATGTACCTGACGGCAGCCGAAGCGGCGGTTCGGTTAGGAGACGAAACCAAGGCGAAAAAGCACCTTATGGATTTGATGAGCAAGCGCGATCCAGATTACAGTACAAACAAGACGGGAACGGAGTTGGCCACGCTAACTTCCACCGAAACGGGCTCATTGCTTGAGGAGATCATCACGCAACGAAGGATCGAGTTGTGGGGTGAATTCGGAAGAATTTACGATATCAGGAGGCTGAAACAAGGTTTCCGCAGAACCACGGAAATGGGATGGCCAACCGCGGCCCTGCTAGGTAATAGACCAACGGATAACCCCGAAAGCTACATGTGGGTGCTTACTATCCCTCAAACAGAGTTTGATGGCAATGAAAACATGAACGCCGAAACCGATCAAAATCCCACGGGAGACGAATAATAAAACTTAAAAATAAAGAAACATGAAACATTTATATAAAATTTGTGTTTTTTGCTCACTGCTTGTGTTAGGATTCGTTAGTTGTGAGCAGGATAATACGGGTGCGTTGTACGAAGATGTGTCAGGGGTAACTTTTGCCAACGCTAAATTGAATAGCGTCACGGTACAAGCCACGAACCCCTCGTTTACGGTAGACCTGTTAAGGGCCGATAGCTCCTCACCTTTGTCGGGAAATGTCACGTTTGAAGCTACATTGCCCGATAAAAGCTCACTAGAAGGTGTAACTGTTTCGGGTTACTCTTTTGGCGCAGGTGAAACAAAGACGACCATTACAGTTAACGTGGATCCCCTTGAAATTGGTGTAGTTTTAAGCATGAAGTTCACTATACCTGATAATGCTCTCACCCCTGTCAGTGGGATAGGCACTTTATCTGTTGATGTTCAAAAAGCATATACTTGGCTACCCTTAGGCAAGGGTAAATATGTCGATAATTGGGTGTCAGGTGTTGAATATCCGGTTGATATTCAAAAAGCGGAAGGATTCAATAGGTATAGGGTGTTGAATCCTTACGTGGAAACGTTGAAAAATGATGATGGAGAATGGGAGGATTGGAGAGCCACCTCTTCTGCCCCTCACGTGGAGTTCTGGACAACCGAGAATAACTTGGTTAGTTTCCTGCCATTTTTCCTTGGACTAAACTACCAAGCTGATTCAAAGCAGCCAATTTATGCCTATCACGCGTCTGCTTTCTCGGGTCTTTCTCCCGATTTCAGCAAGTGGGTTGATAGTAAAACGGTTCAATTAGCACCATATTTTTACATTCAGGGCTTAGGAGGATGGAACAATACCCAAAAGAATGGTGTTATCATTATCACGATGCCATAAGTGATTAGGGAATTGTTTTTCACATGAATAATTTGGGGGCTGTCTTGAAAGTGAAGACAGCCCCTTTTGTATCTCACCTTCCCCTCTTATCATTACCTTCTCCTTCTCCACCCTGAAGTAAAGGTAGGTTTGGTGGTATTTCCGCTTCACCTTCCCGCTTGACTTTGCCTTGTCAAAGCTCAACTTAGCAGTGAGACACACAGAGAAACATGTGCCTATTGAATCATCGTCTAAAAAAAGTCGGAGGAATGCTCTTTTATAAAAAAAAATCCGTACATTTGCAGCCTGAAAATGACTCCGTAGCTCAGTCGGTAGAGCAATTGACTCTTAATCAATGGGCCGAGGGTTCGAGTCCCTCCGGGGTCACCGCGTGTACAGAGACTTGCAGGGTGTCCCGCAGGTCTTTTTCACATGTGAGGATATTTTGTCGTTCGCAAAGAGGTCATTTTTTCACGTGTGTAGTCATCAGACTTGTCAAAAAAATGAGGAAAAACAGGATAGGGAAAGAAAAATACGGGTGGAAAAATAAAAAAAAGGGAAAAAGCTTGTTTTTTACAAAAAAATTGCGAACTTTGTAAAACAAACCGTGTTATAACTGGAAAGTATATTCATTAACTAAGTTTTATACATATGAAGAAAGTATTTACACTGATTACGGCACTATTCGTGCTATCGTTCGCGAGCTTCTCGCAAGAAGATACTCGCCAAATTAAAGAGCCTGAGAAAACGGTTTTTAAGCCGCACGCTTTCTTGCAACTGCAAGGTGGGGCTGCTTACACTCTAGGTGAGGCCGAGTTTAAAGACCTAATTTCCCCGGCAGCATCGCTGCAAATAGGGTATCGCTTTTCGCCCGTTTTGGGATTGCGCTTAGGCGCTACAGGTTGGACGGGTAAAGGTGGTTGGGTAGTTCCAGCGCAACTGTACGAGTTTAACTACGTGGAGGGGAACTTGGATCTTTTGGTTGATCTGGCATCGGCATTCGGGGGATTCAACCCCAGTCGCGTGGTATCGCCCTACATCTTTTTAGGAGGTGGTGGCGCTTACGGGTTTAACAACGATGAGGCGAAAGCGCTCAACACGGGTGGTCACAAATTAGAGTTGCTCTGGGAAGACAGCAAGATTTTCTGGGCTGCACGGGGTGGACTGGGATTCGATTTTCGCCTTGGAGATGCCGTGAGCCTTATGTTGGAAGGTAACGTGAACATGCTGCCGGATGACTTCAACTCGAAAAATGCGGACCATCCCGACTGGCAGTTTAACGCGTTGGCTGGTATCAAGATTAACTTGGGCAAGAGCGTGGAGAGGATCCCGCCCGTCTATTACGAACCGAAACCCGAACCTGCACCCGCGCCCAAACCCGCGCCCAAACCCGCGCCCAAACCTGAACCCAAGCCGATGGTTGTTTTGGAGATGCCGGTACTGCCAAGTATACACTTCGCATTTGATAGCGATGTGGTGGATACGAAAGAGTACGCCAATGAACTGGCCACCATCGTTTCGGTGCTGAAGGAGTTCCCGAACGAGAACGTGGATATTATTGGGTACACCGACCACCATGGTCCCGATGCTTACAATGACGGTCTCTCCTTGAGAAGGGCTGAAGCAGTTAAGAAGTACCTCGTGGAGCAAGGTATCAGTGCATCGCGCTTGAAAACCAGTGGCGAGGGTAAAGACACGAAAACAGAAGGAAAAGACAGGCTTACCATTAAGGCTCGTCGCGTTGATGTGACCAAGTAGCTTTTATTATAAACGTTTGGTAAGCGAATGGAGTAGGAGGAAAACGAATTGGTTTTCTTCCTACTCTCGTATTAAGTTGTTACATCTATAACATGATCATGCCAACTGCCTGTTTAACTGTATGTTCAAGAATTATGACTCAAGGGTTTAAAAAGATACTGCTGTTCTTGTTGCTCCTCGCTTCGATGTACGCCTCCTGCAAGCGTGGGGATGTTTTTAGGGTCGAGGGGCAGTTGGAGGCGGCCGAGGGTGATACCCTCTACTTGGAACAGAGGGGGCTGGCGGGAATCGTTAAGCTCGACTCCGTGGTGTTGAAAGCGAACGGGCATTTTGTTATGGAACAGCCGGCTCCCCCCAACCCGGAGTTTTACCAGTTGAGGATTGGTAAACAGGTAGCCCTGTTTGTGGTGGACTCAACGGAGACGTTGCGGGTGACCGCGAATGGGGATAACCTCTACTACTCGTTCAAGGTGGCCGATTCGCCGGCGAACGAACGGCTTAGATGGGTGGACGAGCGCACCGTGCGGGCGACCAATGCGATTGAGGAGTTGAGAGCCCAGTACGAGGCTAAGGAGATAGGTGATGATGCGTTCGTCAAGCAGTTCGAGAACCTGATTAAGGAGTACAAGGAGGAGGCTTCGAAGGTTGTCATAGGAAATCCCGCGAGCGCGGCGGCCTACTACGCGGTGTTCCAAAAGATAGGCGATTACCTGGTCTTTGACCCTTACGATAAGCGGGATTACGCGATGTTTGGCGCGGTGGCCACCTCGTGGAACTATTATTACCCGGAAACGGAGCGAACGAAACACCTGTATGATTTCGCGATGAACGCGTTGCGCACCCGAAAGCAACGGGAAAAACAGAACGCACTGCTAGAGAATATCCCTGTAATTGAAACCCCGGGATTGCTTGATATCGAGCTAAAGGGGGTGAAGGGTGAACGGCTTTCCCTCTTATCGCTCAAGGGGAAGGTGGTGGTGCTTGATTTCGTGGTCTACAACGCGGAGTTCTCACCTGGGCACAACATAAGGTTGAACACGCTTTACGAGCGATACAAGAGTAAGGGTTTGGAGATTTATCAGGTGTCGTTTGACCCGGATGAGCATTTTTGGAAAACTTCGGCGGCTAACCTGCCGTGGATCACGGTGAGAGACCCAGGGGCGATGAATGCCGCGCTGCTCTCTACCTACAACGTGAGCGTGATTCCTACTGCCTTCGTGATTAACCGAGAGGGAGAGATTGTGAAACGGGTGGAGGATTACGAGCAACTGGCGGCCGAGCTCGAAAAGGTGCTGTAACTTGCGACCGGTAGCAACCGCGAATGGGGAAACGCGAAAAGGGATAACCGTGATAGAATCAGGTGCGAAAAACGGGTGAAAATTATTTGCAGTATTGGAATAAAGTATTATCTTTGTGATTAGTACATCATGGAAAAGGAGGAGTTCCGATCTGATTCAAAGAGATCGGAATTCTTTTTCTTTTGTTGCCATTTAAGTTTTAAAGCGAAGATTTCGTATTACGCTAGCTCGAGCGGGATAATATCGGGTGTGATAAGTAAATAGCTGGAAAATAGTGCGATTAATCAAGGAGGAGTGATATGGCTGTTACCTATATGACCGAAGAGGGACTTCGGAACTTGCAAGAAGAGCTGATCGATTTGGAATCGGTTCAGCGACCTGCGATATCGCGACAGATAGCCGAGGCGAGAGACAAAGGCGATCTGACGGAGAACGCGGAGTACGACGCCGCCAAGGAGGCGCAGGGCTTGCTGGAGGCGAAGATAGCGCGGTTGAAGGAGTTGATCACAACGGCGAGGTTGATCGACGAAAGCAGGATCGGGACCGATGAGGTCAAAATCATGAATAAGGTCACCATCAAAAACGTGAAGACGAATAAGCAGATGACCTACACGCTGGTCTCGGAGAGCGAAGCCGATCTCAAGAGTGGGAAGATCGCTGTGAACACGCCTATCGCGCAAGGTTTGCTGGGCAAGAAGGTGGGCGACGTGGCGGAGATCAAGGTGCCGTCTGGCATCCTGACGTTCGAGGTAATGGATATATCAATATAAGGAAAGGAGGATGTTATGGCAACGATATTCAGTAAAATTATAGCCGGGGAGATTCCCTCTTATAAAGTGGCGGAGGACGAGCGTTTCTTCGCGTTTCTAGACATTAACCCTGTGGCCAAAGGGCATACCTTGGTTGTTCCGAAGCAGGAGACCGATTACCTTTTTGACCTGGATGACGAGTGGCTCTCTGGTTTGGCGCTCTTCTCCAAGAAGGTGGCGCTGGCTGTGAAGAAGGCTGTGCCTTGCAAACGGGTGGGGGTGCTGGTGATGGGGCTGGAGGTGCCGCACGCCCATGTTCATCTAATACCGATGCAAAACGAGGGGGACTTGAACCCCGCCAAGCCGAAGTTGTCACTCACCCAAGAGGAGTTCAAGAAGATAGCGGGCGATATCCAATCCTTTTTTATACCCTGATGCGCGTGTTGTTTTGCCTGTAACGTATTATCACTCTCTTACAATGGCATGCTATTTGCAAAAGAGAGGTAGAGACCATTTAGATTCTACGATATGATGATACGAAAAGGAGAGATCGGGGTATCCACGAGCAACATTTTCCCCATAATCAAGAAGTTTTTGTACAGCGACCACGAGATATTCGTGCGAGAGATCGTGTCGAACGCGGTGGACGCGACCCAGAAAATGAAGACGCTTGCTGACGTGGGTGACTACCAAGGTGAGCTAGGCGACCTGAACATTAGGATTGCCATCGACAAGGAAAAGAAAACGCTGACCATTTCCGATAGAGGAATCGGGATGACGGCCGAAGAGGTGGACAAGTACATCAATCAGATCGCACTCTCGTCGGCCAACGACTTCCTTGACCAGTACAAGGAGAACGCGAACGCGATCATAGGCCACTTCGGACTGGGCTTTTACTCGTCGTTCATGGTGTCGAAGAGGGTGGAGATCATCACGAAGTCCTACCGGGATGAGGCGCCGGCCGTGAAGTGGGCCTGCGATGGCTCGCCGGAGTTCACCATGGAGGAGGTAGAGAAAACGGACCGGGGTACCGACATCGTGCTGCATATTGATGAGGAGCACGAGGAGTACCTGGAGGAGGCCAAGATAGAAGCACTCCTGAACAAGTATTGCAAGTTCTTGCCGGTACCCATCGTCTTTGGGAAGAAGAAGGAGTGGAATGAGGGCAAGATGGTGGAGACGGGCGAGGATAACGTGATCAACCACACAGAGCCACTATGGAAGAAGCAACCCGCCACGCTAAAGGACGAGGATTACCTGCAGTTTTACCGCGACCTGTATCCCCATTCGTTCATGGAGGAGCCGATGTTCTGGATCCACCTGAACGTAGACTACCCGTTTCACCTCACCGGTATCCTTTACTTTCCTAAGATTAAAAGCAACTTAGACCTGCAACGCGATAAGATACAGCTCTACTGTAACCAGGTGTTCGTGACCGATTCGGTGGAAGGGATTGTTCCCGAGTTCCTGACGCTGCTGCACGGGGTGATCGATTCGCCCGATATACCGCTTAACGTCTCCCGTTCGTACCTGCAGAGTGATAACAACGTGAAGAAGATATCCAACCACATCACCAAAAAGGTGGCAGATAAGCTGGAGGAGCTTTTTAAGAAGGAGCGTACGCTGTACGAGGAGAAGTGGGAGAGCCTGAAGCTGTTCGTGGAGTACGGGATGCTTACCGAGGAGCGGTTCGTGGAGCGGGCGATGAAGTTCGCGCTGCTGAAGAACAGCGAGGGTGACTACTTTACGCTGGAGGAGTATAAGACGCTGGTGGGGACCAGCCAAGAGAACAAGGAAGGCGAGCTGGTCTTCCTTTACACCGACAACCCGGAAGAACAGCATGCTCCCGTGAGCGCGGCCAAAGAGAAAGGGTACGACGTGCTGCTGATGGACGGCCAGCTGGACGTGCACTGGATGGGATTGCTGGAGAGGAAGAGGGAGAAGACACGCTTCGTGAGGGTGGATAGCGACACGGTGGAGCATCTTATCGAGAAGGGGGAGAAGGCCAAGGTGGAATTGACCGACGAGCAGCAAGAGACCCTGGGTGAAGCAGTGAAAGCGGTGTTGCCATCCATCGAGAAGACGGAGTTTAGCGTGGAATTCAAGGCGCTAGGTGAGCAGGGTATTCCCGTGCAAATCACCAGGAACGAATTCTCCAGGCGAATGAAGGAGATGGCAGCCATGCAGCAGATGGCGTTTTACGGCGAGATGCCTCACATGTGTCAGGTGGTGCTGAACGTGGACGACCCGAGGCTGAAGGCGTGGATAGCCGAAAATGAGAACGTGGCAAAAGAGGAGGTCGTGGAAAAAGCGAAAAACGACGACCGGTTGAAACAGATGATCGACCTGGCGCTGCTCTCCAGCGGTATGTTAAAGGGTGAAGCGCTGAGCGACTTCGTGAAACGTAACTTCGAGACGATATGAATAAAGCGTATGACGCAACCTACTCTCCCTTTAGGTCGTTCACCCGGGAGGAGTGGAAGGGGCTGGAGGAGCATCCCATGTTCCCGATTACCGGTATCGACCTTACCAAGTTGCAGGCCATGAACGAGCCACTGACCATGGAGGAGGTGGAGGATATCTACATACCCTTGGTCCGGCTGCTACAGATTCACATTGCCCACTACCGCAACCTGCACGACGAACGGGACCGCTTCTTCCAGAACGCGAGCAAGCCGATTCCCTACATTATCGGGATAGCGGGGAGCGTGGCCGCTGGCAAGAGCACCACAGCACGGGTGCTGCAGAAGCTCTTGTCGATGACCCCAGGGCAGCCCCGGGTAGAACTGATTACCACCGATGGGTTTCTCTACTCCAACAAGGAGCTGGAGCGACGAGGTATCTTCAATAAGAAGGGGTTCCCCGAGAGCTACGATGCAAGACGTTTGGTCGGCTTCCTCGCCAGCGTTAAGTCGGGGCGCGACGTGTTGGAAGTACCGGTCTATTCGCACCTCGCCTACGACGTGCTGGAAGAGAAGAAGCAGGTGATCGACCGGCCCGACATATTGATCGTGGAGGGGATCAACGTGCTACAAGTACCGATGAGCAAGAAGGCGAGGCGGCAGGTGTTCGTGTCAGATTTCTTCGATTTTTCCATCTATGTCGACGCGAGCGAGAAAGATCTGAGGGAGTGGTACCTACGGCGGTTCGAGAAGTTGCAGCAGACAGCCTTCCAAGACCCGGACTCCTACTTTCACCCCTACGCCTCTCATCCGATGGAGGAGCTCCTTGTGCTCGCTAACCAGGTGTGGGACGAGATTAACCTGCCCAACCTCACCCAGAATATCTTGCCGACCCGGTTCAGGGCCGACCTGATCCTGGAGAAAGGTGAGTGCCATTTTGTCAGAGGGGTACGTATCCGGAAGATTTAGCGGTACCACCATGGAACTTTTGGTTAACCATCACTCGATTGCATGGTGTTAACCCATAACTTTAGGGTACCATTGGGTAGCATCAATAGAATCAATGGGGTATCGATAACCGGGTAGAGTCTTCTTTTAAAGGGAATGGGCTGATAACCAGGGAGTATAAAAAGGTCTTTTTTTTATTAACACTAATTAATCGTTTTTACGGGGAACAGGCACGTTTCATTCAAATATATCTGCATATATTTGTATAACAACAATCGACATTTAACACATCACGCTTAATGTCATCGCTTATGAAGACAAAAATAGCTTTCGAGAAACAACTACTGGGTTTACAGGACAACATGTTTAACTTCGCTTTATCGCTTACGGCCGACCGGGAAGAGGCGAAAGACCTGCTGCAGGAGACTACGCTGCGGGTACTGGACAACAGGGAGAAGTATTACGAGAACGTGAACTTCAAAGGATGGGTCTTCACCATTATGCACAATATATTCGTGAATAACTATCGGAAGTTGGTCAGAAGTCAAACCATTGTAGATAGAACGGAAAACCTGTATCATCTAAACTTGCCGCAAGATTCGGGGTTCGATACACCCGATGGGGCGTATACCATCAAGGAGATCAATAAGGCCATAAATAGCTTCACGGACGAGTATAAGGTGCCTTTTTCCATGCACGTTTTAGGGTACAAGTATGAGGAGATAGCCCGGCACTTGGAGCTGCCTCTCGGAACGGTAAAGAGCCGTATCTTCTTCGCCAGGAAACGGCTGCAGGAGATGCTGAAAGACTTCAGGTACTACGCGGAATAATGAACCGCTTGGGGTTCTTCACCTTCTCTTTCATCAGCGCCAGATCGAGTACCTCCCGCACGTCATCCACGTAGTGAAAGCGAAGCCCTTTCACGTATTCTGGCTTGACCTCATCCACATCCTTCCTGTTCTCTTTGCTAAGGATAATGTCATTGATACCGGCCCGCTTGGCCGCGAGGATCTTTTCGCGTATGCCGCCCACGGGTAGAACCTTCCCCCTAAGGGTGATCTCGCCGGTCATGGCCAGGTTGGGGCGCACCTTTCGCTGGGTGTAAATCGAAGCGAGTGAGGTGATCATGGTGATCCCAGCCGATGGTCCATCCTTGGGAATCGCTCCCTCGGGGACGTGGATGTGCGTGTTCCAATGTTCAAATATCTCGGGGTTGATACCCAGCTCCTCCGCGTGCGCGTGCACGTACTCCATGGCGAGCATGGCCGACTCCTTCATCACCTCTCCCAGGTTGCCGGTTATGGTTAGTTTCGCCCCCTTGCCGCGGCTCACGGAGCTCTCCACGAAGAGGATCTCACCGCCGACGGCGGTCCAGGCCAATCCCGTCACCACCCCGGCGTACTCGTTACCTTGGTAGCGGTCTTTAGTGAACTCCTCAACGCCCAGGTAGTCCCTAAGATCGCCTACCTTTAACGACTTGGGGTAGGGTTCCCCGGTCGCTATCTTACGGGCCACGCGGCGCATCACCTTGGCGATCTTCTTATTGAGTTCACGTACGCCCGACTCGCGGGTGTAGTGTTCGACCATCCGTTGGAGGGTGGGCTTGGGTATCTGGAACGCGCTCTTTTTGATCCCGTGGTTGTTCAACTCTTTGGGCACCAGGTGGCGGTGGGCGATCTCCACCTTCTCTTCGGTGATGTAGCCACCTACGTTAATCAACTCCATCCGGTCGAGCAGGGGCTGAGGAACCGTACTCAGGTTGTTCGCCGTGGCGATGAAGAGCACCTTCGACAGGTCGTAGGGTATGGATAGGTAGTTATCATGAAACGCCGAGTTCTGTTCCGGGTCGAGTACCTCGAGCAGCGCGGAGGAGGGATCCCCTCGGAAGTCACTGCCGATCTTATCCACCTCATCCAACACGAACACGGGGTTGGATGACCCGGCCTTTTGCAGGCTGTGGATAATTCGCCCGGGGATGGCGCCGATGTAAGTGCGGCGGTGACCCCGTATCTCGGCCTCGTCATGCAGGCCCCCTAATGATATGCGGACGTACTTGCGGTTGAGCGCCTCGGCGATCGACTTTCCCAGGGAGGTCTTACCCACACCCGGGGGACCGTAGAGGCAGAGGATAGGTGATTTGAGGTCACCCTTCAATTTCAAGACGGCCAGGTGCTCGATGACCCGCTCTTTCACCTTCTCCATGCCGAAATGATCCCTGTCTAATATCCTCTGGGCGTTCGTCAGGTTGAAATTATCCTGGGTGTACTCGCCCCAGGGAAGGTCAAGGATGGTTTGTAGGTAACCGTATTGTACCGAGTAGTCGGGCGACTGCGGGTTGAGTCGCTCCAGCTTGTTAATCTCCTTTTCGAACGTTTCGCTTACCTCTGCGCTCCATTTTTTCTGCTTCGCCTTCTCCCGGAACTCGTCGATCTCGATCTGCTGGGCGTTGCCCCCCAACTCCTCCTGGATGGTCCTGATCTGTTGCTGCAAGAAGTACTCCTTCTGCTGCTGGTTGAGGTCTTCGCGGGTTTTCATCTGGATATTCAGCTTGAGTTCCAGTACTTGCGCCTCGCGGTTCAGGATCATCAGTAGCCGGTAGGCCTGCTCTTTCTCATCGTTGATGCTCAGTAGCTCTTGTTTCTCACGGCTATCTATCGGGAGGTTGGTGCCGCAGTAGCTGATCAGCATGCCGGAGAAGGCATCGCTACGAAGTGTGTTCAACAACTCTTTCGGGGGATCCCCCAGCAGGTGAAACATGTGCAACATGGCGTCGCGAATCGAGTCGAGGATGGCGTTGAACTCCTTGTCGTCCTTCGATGCCGGGATCGACTCCCGGATCTTGTAGGTAGCGGTAAAGAAGGGGTCCACCCGCGTGATCTCGATCCACTCGAACCGCTGCTTGGCCTGAACGATAATGCTGTAGTTGCTGTCGCCCAGCTCGATAATGCGGATTACCTCCGCGATAACCCCAATGTGGTACAGGTCTTCCTTACCGGGATCATCCACGTCGGTATCTTTCTGGCAAACGAGGCCGATGTAGCGCTGCTTGTTACCCAATGATTTCACCAGGTCGATTGACTTTTTCCTACCCACCGAGATGGGGATGGTGCTACCCGGGAAAACGATGGTGTTTCGCAAGGGAAGTATGGGGAGCGTCTCCTGAAGGAGCGATTCATCGATATCGGTATTGCCCTCGATGAAATCACTGCCGATGAACGAGATAATCTCTCCCGTCGGTTCGTTGTCGCTAAATATATTTTTTCTGAATGGATTCATTTACATAAGTGTACTTTGTTTTTCAAACGTAAAGGCGGTCGCTTTTGTTTGAAGTATAGAATGATGTTCAAAATCCGTGCCAAAGGGAGTGAAGGGTACGCTTTTCTGTTTTCAGCTTACATTTCATGGGCTATTTGAACTTACAGCAGGGCAATATTGTTTTTTATGTACGTTTTTTCAGCTATTTTTGTAGGAAAAATAATTTTTCGGGAAACACATTGGTTGGAGTTGTACCCGTTTAAAAAATTTGAAACGATGAGAAGAATTGTATGGCTAAGCTTGATGATGGTGGTTGCCACACTGTTCGCCTGGGGATCTGATACGGTGCATGTGAAGCAGACCCGGATCCCCATCCTGATTGATAGGGTGGATAACGTGCTCTTTTACCTGCGCGTTGATGCGCAAGAGGCGAAGACACTGAACGAGATTGCCCTGCGCTTTGCGGACCCGGTAAACATCAATGAAGTGGAGGCAGTGAAGCTCTATTACAGCGGGACAGAGGCACCGCAGCGCGCAGGGCAACTGCATTACGCACCGGTACACCAGTACGTGTCGAGCCATGTTCAGGGAAAGACGCGTTGTGCCAACCCCTCCTACTCGCTCAAGGTGGCGGAGGTGACTTCACCGGTGAACGAGGTGATCTTCTCGCCGGGTTATAAGCTGTTCCCAGGTATCAACTACTTCTGGGTGAGCCTGCAGATGAAGCCGAACGCGTCACTCCTCTCGACTATCGACGTGGAGTTGACCTCGGTGATGCTTGATGGACAAGAGGCGCCGCTGGCTTTCGCCACGGAAAGGGCAACGCACCGGATGGGTATCGGCGTGCGCCATGCCGGCGATGATGGCTCGGCCGCTTACCGCATACCGGGACTGGCAACCTCTAAGGAGGGTACCCTTTTGGGCGTGTATGACGTGCGGTACAACAGCAGCGTGGACCTACAGGAGTACGTCGACGTGGGGTTGAGCCGGAGTACCGATAAAGGGCAGACGTGGGAAAAAATGCGCTTACCGCTTAGTTTCGGGGAGCATGGAGGCATGCCCAAGGCACAGAACGGGGTGGGCGACCCGGCTATCCTGGTGGACGACGTGACTGGGGCGATATGGGTAATTGCTGCTTGGACCCACGGCATGGGGAATGGGCGGGCGTGGGTGAACTCGATGGACGGCAACGGAAAGGAGACCACTGCGCAGTTGGTGTTGGCGAAGAGCACGGACGATGGCAAGACCTGGTCGGCCCCCATTAACATCACCGAGCAGGTGAAGGATCCCTCGTGGAACTTCTTGCTGCAGGGACCGGGCATGGGGATTACCATGGGCGATGGCACGCTGGTCTTTCCTATCCAGTTTATCGACGCGGAGCGTATGCCACATGCCGGCGTGATGTATAGCAAAGACCGTGGGGAGAGCTGGACCATTCATGAGCCGGCCCGCTCCAATACCACCGAGGCGCAGGTGGCCGAGGTGGAGCCCGGAGTGTTGATGCTGAACATGCGCGATAACCGGGGGGGTAGCCGGGCCGTTGCCGTGACGAGCGACCTCGGGAAAACGTGGACGGAGCATCCGTCATCGAGAAGCGTCTTGCAAGAACCGGTTTGCATGGCTAGCCTTATCGCCGTGAAAGCGGAGGATAACGTGCTGGGAAGTGACATCTTGCTCTTCTCCAACCCGAACTCCACCACGAACCGCCACTTGATCACCATCAAGGCGAGCTTGGATGGGGGACTCACCTTCCCGAACGAGTACCAAGTGATGCTGGATGAAGATTCGGGCTGGGGCTATTCCTGCTTGACGATGATCGATAGGGAGACAGTGGGTATCCTCTATGAGAGCAGCGTGGCGCATATGACCTTCCAAGCGGTTAAATTGACCGACATCGTGAAGTGACCGGGAACGCTGAAAATTGAACAAGTCACGTGAAGGTGGGCAATATATCGTGTAAAAGGGATGAATCGTTTCCGCGGGAGCGTTTAATAGTGTGATTTTATAACTTTTTTAAAAATCGGGAAAAGTGAAAAATACCATTACCATTAAAGACAAGCAGTTCGAGCTGTTTATCGAGCAGCAGGTGATAGAGGAGGGAATCAAGCGTGTGGCCAAGCAAATCAGTGCCGACCTGGATGGAAAAGATCCCCTTTTCGTTATTGTGTTGAACGGGGCGTTCATGTTCGCGGGGGAGCTGATGAAAGAGGTGGCCATTCCCAGTGAGATCACGTTCGTACGACTGGCTTCGTACCAAGGGACGGAGACCACACACCACGTGCAGGAGGTGCTGGGGCTGAACAAAAGCATCAAGGGACGCGTAGTGGTAATCGTGGAGGACATCGTGGATAGCGGGAACACGATGGTCGCCCTGACCGCCGAGTTGATGAAGCACGAACCTGCCGAGGTGAGGATTGCCACCCTGCTCTTTAAGCCGGCCGCGTTGAAGCAGAAGCTTTCCCCCGACTACGTGGCGCTCGAGATTCCCAACGACTTTATCGTGGGGTACGGGCTGGATTACGATGGCTACGGGAGAAACATCAAGGATATCTACAAGGTGAAATGAGGTGAGATGAGCGACAAACTTTCATGCTACGAGGCCAAGATTGATGAGGCGGTAAGACAGGTGTTGGAGGGTGAGCAACCCGGCACGCTGTTCGAACCTGCCCGTTATATCCTGGGGTTGGGAGGTAAGAGGCTCCGTCCGTTGCTGGTGCTGCTGTCGGTCGACCTGTTCGATGGGGATCCTACGATGGCCCTCTCTCCGGCTGTGGCCATCGAGGTGTTTCATAACTTCTCGCTGGTGCATGACGACCTGATGGATCGGGCCGCGATACGAAGGGGACACCCCACGGTGCATGAGAAATGGAGTGCCAACGTGGCCGTTCTCTCTGGCGACGCGATGGTGTTCGAAGCCTACAAGCAGCTTGCACGGGTTCCGCCGAGGCTCCTACCTGCCGTGATGGAGCTCTTCTCTACCACCGCGATGGAGGTTTGTATGGGGCAGCAGTATGACATGGACTTTGAAGGACGGGACGATGTCACCGAGGAGGAGTACCTCGATATGATACGTCTGAAGACGGGCGTGCTAATCGGCTGCTCCCTCAAGATGGGTGCCATCCTGGCTGAAACATCCTCGGAGAATGCCAACGCGTTGTACGATTTCGGCATGAACATGGGACTCGCTTTCCAGTTGAGGGATGACCTGTTGGACGTGTACGGCGACCCGCGAACGTTCGGGAAGCGGATCGGGGGCGACATCCTCTGCAACAAGAAGACTTACCTGCTCATCAAGGCGTTGGAGAAAGCTAATCCTGCGCAGCGAGTAGAGCTCAACAGTTGGTTGAACGCGGTGGACTATCAGCCGGAAGAGAAGATTGCGGCGGTTAAAAAGGTGTATGATGAGCTTAACCTCAAGGCTATAGTCGAAAAACTAATCCAACGCTACTATCATGCGTCATTGGAGTGCCTCGCGTTGGTGCAGGTGGCGAACGACCGCAAACAGGTGTTGGTCGACCTGGCGGAGGGCCTCATGTACCGGGAGAAATAGTGGAATGAATAGCATCGACTGTATCGACACGCATGCCCACCTTTTTGTGGAGGCGTTCCACGGGGAGGTCGACGCTGTGGTGACGAGAGCGAAGAAGGCTGGTGTAAGGAAAGTACTGCTCCCCAATATTGACGAGACCTCCATCGACGGGCTTAAGGAACTCGTTACCCGCCACCGCGGTTTCGTACACCCCATGATGGGGTTGCACCCTACTAGCGTCACAAAGGAGTGGCGAAAGCAGTTGGATAGGGTGTACGACGAGTTGACAAGCCACCCCCCATCCGCAGAGGTGAACTATGTAGGCGTGGGTGAGGTGGGTATCGATCTCTATTGGGACAACTCGTTGAAGCAGGAGCAGATCGCGGTGTTCGAGCAACAGCTGGTGTGGAGCCGGGAACTGGAGCTGCCGCTCTCCATCCACTTTAGGAACGCGACCCGGGAGGTGGTGGATAGCATCCGGCGGATAGGCGAAAGTTCGCTCCGGGGGGTCTTCCATAGTTTTGGGGGTGACCGGGAGGAGTTGGAGCTGATTCTCTCGTTGAAGCATTTCCTAGTGGGGGTGAACGGGGTGGTGACCTTTAAAAACTCCGGGTTGGCCACCACGCTGCAGCATTGTCCCCGCGACAGGGTAGTGGTGGAGACCGATTCGCCCTACCTGGCGCCCGTACCTTACCGGGGTAAGCGGAACGAGCCCGCCTACTTGCCGTACGTGATTCGTGCCATCGCGGCAACGTGGGGGGTGAATGCGTCTACTGTGGCGGAGATCACAACCCACAATACTGTCGCTCTTTTTGGCGTATAACACCCCTCTTCTGTTCACGGGTTCAACGTAAATAGGGTACTCTACGAATTTTTGCTTGCTGCTGTGTTATACGAGTAAACTCACTTTTTGCTCTTGGTCTCTACGCGAATAGGGTGAGAAAATGAGTTCAGCGGTAGTTTTTTTGCGATTATTTGATTACTTTTGTCGTTCGAATAGAGAAATGATCTGGAGAGATGCTCGAGTGGTTGAAGAGGCACGCCTGGAAAGCGTGTATACGCCAAAAGTGTATCGCGGGTTCGAATCCCGCTCTCTCCGCGGAAGATATTAGCCATTAACTTGTTGTGAAAAACGCGTGCATTTGCTCCTTGTATGGTTATGGTGTTTGTTTGATATGGTAGACCTGAGAGGAAAATACATTCTGCTTGTTTTGGCATTGCTGTTAGGTGCTGTGTTGCTGCTTATCATTGCTTGCCAGCGGAATGAAGGGGATGAGGCTGATGAGGCCTACAAAGAGTCCTTCTCGTCTAAGCTGTACACCATACGAAACGACGAGGATTCATTAAACCTCCTTCTGAACGAGTGCTTAGAGCGAGATGATGATGTTGGTGCGATCATTATCTACCGACAGCTGGGCAAGCATCAGCGTGATAATGCCCGCTTCTCCGATGCTATTGCCACGCATCAAGAGGGTCTCAACCTAGCGTTGAAAGTGCGAGACACTTTGGAGATCGTGCAGGCGCTCAATAACCTGGGAACCGATTTCCGCCGTATCGGCGTGTTGGCGGAAGCCAGTAGTTATCATTACCAGGCCCTTTCTTACTCCGAGGCCTACTCCAAGGTTAACGAACCTGGTACTGGAATGAAGAATCGGGTGGTGTCGCTCAACGGGCTGGGCAACATCAGCCTTACCCTTGGCTATCTCGACGAGGCGGAGAAATATTTTCGGGGTGCGCTGAAAGACGAGGTCACCCTTTCGAGCACTCTGGGGCAGGCTATCAACTACGCTAACATCGGAGCCATCTATGAACTTCGTCAACAATACGACTCGGCCAGGGTTTATTATGAGCACTCGATGAAGCAGAACGTGTTGGCCAAATCTGATATGGGTATTGGGCTTTGCCATATTCACTTTGGAGACTTACACGCCATCGAAGGGCGGTATGACCTAGCGAAAGAGGAGTACGCCAAAGCGCTGACGCTGATGCAGCATATAGCCGATTCATGGCATTGGCTTGAGGCCGGTTTGGCCATCGCCGAGGTTAGCTTGCAGACTAACGACCTGGTGGAGTTTAAGAAATACATCCGGGAGACTGAGCAGGTAGCCCGAGAGATTCAATCGCTCGAGCACCTGGCCAAGGTACACGGGCTTTGGCACGACTATTACTCGCTGCAAGGTGACCATGCCAACGCCATGTCACACTACAAGCGTAGCATTGCCATGCGCGACAGCATCCAGGGTGTGCAGCGAAGCAACGTCTACCTCGATATGCGGGTGAACTACGAGCGCGACCGCAACGAGCGGTTAGTCGCTCGTATTGAGGCCGAAGCTGCCGCCAGGGAGAGCCGCCGTGCCTATATCTCGTACGTGCTCATTGCCATCATACTGATTGGGGGTGGTGTCATGGCTGTACTCTACTACGCGTACAAGGAGCGAAGTAGGAGCAATAAGCTCTTGAAGGAGATGGAACGTACCCGCTCCGATTTTTTTACCAATATCACCCACGAAATACGCACCCCCCTCACCGTAATCCAGGGTTTTAATAAGCGGTTGCAAGAGAATGAGTCCATCACCGAGAAGGAGAGGGAGGCCTACCGAAAAGCCATTGACCGTCAGAGCAGTAATTTGTTGAACATGGTTAACCAGCTACTAAGTGTTGCCAAGGTGAGTAGCGGTAATGATAAACCGGGGTGGCGGCACGGCGATATCGTTCCCTACCTGCGTATGGTGGCCGAGACGTTCCGGCTGCACGCTAAAGTTAACCATTTAGAGTTAATCTTCTACACCGACTTGACATCCCTCTATATGGATTTCGTGCCATTCTACGTGGATCGAATCGTGAGCAACCTGCTCACCAACGCTATCAAGCACTCCAATCCTGGTGATAAGATACACCTTATCTTCACCCAGCGAAAAGGGGGCAACGAGGTTATCCTGCGCGTTACCGATACGGGCGAGGGGATTCCCCCGGAAGATCTGGGACGCATTTTCGAGATGTTTTACCAGAGTAGGCAGTCGGAGAACGTGGATGGTAGCGGGATAGGTCTCGCTTTCGTGCGCCTCATGGTGGAGAGGATGGACGGCACGGTGGTAGCCGAGAGCCAGTTGGGAAAAGGCTCCTCGTTCACGGTCACCTTGCCTATTAAAAATGCCCGCCTCCCGTTTATCGTACCTTTGGAACCGGCTAGACCGGGTGAGGTGGTTCAAACGAATCAAAGGAGTAAACCTGATAGGTTGGACGTTACCTCGGTAGCAACCCGATCTTCCGCGGACAGGGAATCCGATAAGGTCGCTGCTGACTTTACTAGTGAGGGAGTAACTGCCAAGCGAGCGATGGATAGCCCGATAGATGAAAGAGAGCCCGTAACCGAGAAAAGCACCGGTATCGATGAAGAGTGGGAGGGCGAAGAGGGTGTTGACGGCTCTACGGCCGACCGTCCCTTGATCCTCGTGGTGGAGGACAACAAAGATGTAGCCATGTACGTGAAGTCGCTGCTCAACGAGAGTTATCGTGTGCTTACCGCGTCTAACGGGCAGGAGGGCTTTGAGGTGGCGGAAGCCAATGTCCCTGACCTCATTGTCACCGATGTCATGATGCCGGTGAAAGACGGTTACCAGCTCTGTCAAGAGCTTCAGGGCAGCCGCCTACTTAACCACGTGCCCATCATCATGCTTACCGCGAAGGTGGGTGATGAGGACAAGATGAAGGGACTGAGTTACGGCATCCACTCCTATTTGAAGAAACCCTTTTACCCCGAGGAGCTCACGCTCCTGATCGCCAATATTCTTGATAGTCGAAAACGTTTAAAGGAGAAGTATTTAAACGTGATTATCAATCGGGCGAAAGACGAAAAGCTGAAGTCTGATGAAAATACGCTCTTCCTGCAAACCGTTACCGACCTGATCCATTCATCTATTGCCGATCCCAACTTGTCTATTTTTTCTTTGGCCGATGAGATGTCCATGAGTACCTCGCAATTGAACCGTAAGATGAAAGGCATTACCGGTTACTCTACCATCTCGTACGTATTAAAGGTGAAGTTACATAAGGCCCGCAAGATGCTTACTGAAACCGATCGAAAGATCGCCGACGTGTCGGAGGCCTGCGGCTTTCAAGACTCCAGTTACTTCTCCAGGGTATTCAAGAAGGAGTTCGGCTTTACCCCCTCGCAAATCCAACGAAGACCTGAAAACGGAAACTAACGTTTTGGCTTGCCCCCACCCTCTTCTCTCTTCTCTCTTTTCTCTTCTCTCGATAGGATATGCAATATATTAAAAGACAATCTATTAGTCTTTATTTGCGCGTGAAAAGTCCTAATCGCCTTGAATGTTAACGCGTCAAAAGTCCTAACTGACGCGTGAAAAGTCCTACAACTTCAAGACGAGATAAGTTATTTTTGCTAAGAACGTATTGATTGGTAATTCCTGCCGTTGCATGCGTAATTCTACTTGAAGAGGCTGTAAAGCAGAATCAGCAATTAATAATTGAGTTTAAAAGCAACATCTTATTTATTAACCATTTAACAATTCAAAAAATGAACAATGTAATTGACAATTTCAAGCAAGTTGTAATGGACAAGTACGCCGATTTTACTGGTAGGGCCAACCGGAGAGAGTATTGGCTTTTCGTACTGGCCGTGATCGTAATTAGCCTGGTCTTGTGGTTGTTTACCACCGTTTTCGCCAAAGTTAAGCTGCTCTATATCCTATTCGCGATACTATATGGGGCGGTATCTTTGGCGCTGTTGATACCCTCGCTGGCAGTGACCGTGCGCCGGTTGCATGACATAGGTAAGGGTGGCGGGTGGATATTCATCAGCCTGATACCGATTATCGGTGCAATCTGGCTTTTAATTCTGCTGATTAAGTATGGCGAAACGGACGAGAACCGTTTTGGAAAGCCGGTGAACTAGGCAGAGTCAAATAAAAGCTGGGACAAAGGCAAAATTTAAACAAGCTTGCTTTTGTCCTAGCTTGCACGAGAAATCTGTCGCGTGCCACTTTTAAATAGTTCAACTATTCACTGTATAAATTGTGTACTATCAACTTCTCAAATTATGGCAATATTTAAGAAATTGAGAGCGGAATTCATCGATATTATCGAGTGGACCGATGAAACGAGCGACACCATGATTTGGCGCTTCCCGCGCTATCAGTCGGAGATTAAGAACGGCGCACAGCTTACCGTACGCGAAACGCAGGTGGCAGTGCTGGTGAACGAGGGGCAATTCGCCGATGTGTATCAGCCGGGGCGATACGAGCTCACCACGGCCAACATGCCCATACTGACCACCATCAGGGGGTGGAAGTACGGCTTTAACTCCCCCTTTAAGGTGGATGTTTACTTCGTGAACACCAAGCAATTCCTCAACCAGCGCTGGGGTACAGCCAATCCCATCATGATGCGCGACCCCGAGTTCGGTCCCATCCGAATGCGTGCGTTCGGCTCCTATAACTTTCGCGTGCAGCCAGATCCCATCCCCTTTATCCGTAACGTGGCGGGAACCAGCGGTGATTTCACCACGGAAGGTATCAGCGAGCAGTTGCGCAACTTCGTGATCACCAAGTTCACTGACTACCTGGGCGAATCGAAGATAGCGGCGCTCGACCTGGCGGCCAACCTCAACGAGTTTTCGGATGAGCTCACGCTGGCCCTGAAAGATGACTTCGCCGAGTACGGTATCGAGCTCACCCGTTTTCTGGTGGAAAATATATCGCTGCCTGAAGCGGTGGAAGAGGCGCTTGACAGGCGTACCAGCATGGGGGTTATCGGCAACATGACCGCTTATACCCAGATGCAGTTCGCCGATTCGTTGAAAGACGCGGCCAACAACCCTGCCGGTGGAGGAAACCTCGCGGGCGACGCCATGGGCGCTGGCATCGGCCTGGCTATGGCTGGACAGATGGCACAGCAGATGGTGAATCCACAGGGTGGACAGTTCAATCCCAACGCGCCGCAGCAACAGCCGCCTCATTTCGCACCGCCGCAAGGAGGAGCTACGCCGCCACCCATACCGCCTCAAATCATGTACCACGTGGCCATCGGTGGCGTGCAGCAGGGACCATTTCCTGAAGCACAACTCCAACAGATGGTTCAGCAAGGACAGCTCACCCCCGACACGTTGGTCTGGACGCAAGGTATGCCCGCTTGGGCTGCCGCGAATAGTGTACCCGCGATTGCACGGTTTTTCGGAGCGGTACCGCCACCGTTATAAAATCTAACAGCAGTAGCCGTTGATTCAAATGCAACGGCTACTGTACACGTCATGTTTTTTCACTTCAAGGGATTTATGCATTAAACAAAAAAAATATAATAACCGTATGAAACCGACATGTTTAATTAAAACACCCTTGAGAATGAAAATTTGACGGGGAGGAATTATCCCGCTCACGCTCCTTTTTATTAGCTTTATCCCGTCTGCCTTGCAGACG
>JAMNYO010000050.1 GCA_023622765.1 Bacteroidota bacterium
GAGGTCAAGTTTTTCATGTACACCTCAATGCCCCGCATTTCCATGAAAGTCTGCACGATGGTTACATCGGCGGGAAACGAGAAAGTTTTAACGGTAATAAAGTCTTGCTTCATATGATGGATGAATTAAATATCCGTATCGCGGTAAAAGTACATCTTTTTTTAGAATTATCCGCGTTGAAATGGTTTTTTGAGGTTTTTTGTGAACGTCATCTCAGATGTTTGAAAAATGGGGTAGGGGAACGTTTTTTACTTTGGGTTGTTTCGCGATCGTTGCCTCCGTGCGATTGTAAATGGTGTGGATGCCTGACAGGCGCTTAGGATTATTTCACGATGGCTGTTTTGACCCGGTCGTGAACGGGGTGAGGAATCATTTTTTACTTTGCCCCGTTCGTTAACCATCGCTCCGAAACGGGGAAGACGACCGGCTTGCCCGATATCGGGTTGGTATTGACGATGACGGCCGTTTGGTACACGCTTTCGATATGCTGATAGGTGATGACCTCTTCCGGTGTACCCTGGCAAAATTCGAAGCCCTCTTTCATCATAAGCAGGTAATCGCAATACTCGGCAGCCAGAGAGAGGTCATGCAGGATCATGATCACGGTTAGCTTCATCTCTTCGTTCAGTCTCTGGATGAGGTTCATGAACTGCATTTGGTGCGTGATGTCGAGGTGAGAGGTGGGCTCGTCCAACAGGAGCAACCGGGGGTGTTGCGACAGGGCACAGGCGATGTGCGCCATCTGCCGTTCGCCACCGCTCAGCTCGTTCATCGGTTGGCTTCTTAGCCGGTAGGTGTTGGTTAGCCGCATGACCTGATGTGCCGTCTCGATGTCCTCCTTCGTGTCGAAGAACTGGAACCGCCGCCGGTAGGGGAGTCTCCCCATTAGCACGTACTCCTCGACAGTCATGCTGGCCGTTTCCGAGAATTGTGAGACGATAGCCAGTATTTGTGCCTTCTCCTTCCAGGTGAGCATCGAGAGATCGGCTCCATCCAGTCGTACCCTTCCCTTCATCAGCGGCAGCGTGCCCGTGATGCCACGAAAGAGGGTCGTCTTACCGGAGCCGTTCGGGCCAATGATGCCGGCGAACGCCCCCTCGGGGAGCGCCAGGTGGATGCCCTCTACCTGAAAGCCACCAGGGTAACCGCAGGCAAGGTCTTCTATTTCGAGAAACGGTTTCATTTACTTTAAGCTTCGCTGCCTTTCAACTTTCAACTTTCCGCTTCGAGTTACTCAGCAAAACGATAAAGAGAATGCCTCCGATGATTCCGGTGATCACCCCGATAGGGAGCTCGTTGGGTGCGATGATGGTACGCGCCACGATATCGCACAACACGAGGAAGATGCCACCGCTCAGGAAAGAGGACATCAGCAGTATCCGGTAGTCGCTACCCACCCAAAGGCGCACGATGTGGGGAATGACCAATCCCACGAACCCGATAATGCCCGCCACCGAGATGCATGCGCCGGTGAGGAGGGAGGTGACGATAAAGAGGATGCGTATCACGCTGTTCGCGTTAAAACCCAGGTGCTTGGCCTTCTCCTCGCCCAGCCGCAAAGCGTTCAGCGGCATCACGAAGAGGTAAGAGATGACCAGACCACAGAGTGAGAGCGTGATCATCGTGGCGATTAACGTGCTGTTTGACTCCTCCAGTGACCCCATGATCCAGAAGATGATATTGTGAATGTTGTCGGAGGAGGCAATCGACATGAGAAACATCATTAATGATGATGATATAAAGCTGATCATCACGCCGATAAGCAGCATTCGGTTGATACTTAATCCACCCCTTTCAGAACCGAGCGCGTAGACTACGAAAATGGTGGCGATTGCCCCGATAAAGCCGGCAAGAGGTAGCACCAATATGTTAACCAGGTGAAGGCCTGCCACGATGGCAAAAGTTACCCCTAGCGAGGCCCCCCCGGAGATACCAAGGGTGTAGGGCTCCACCAATGGGTTACGGTATATCCCTTGCAGTATGGCTCCGGCCAAGCTAAGGCTGCCGCCGATAGCAAGGCCCAAAAGCGTTCTGGGTATTCGGATGTAGGCCAACACTCCATGTTCCACGCCCTCGCCGCTGGACAAGATGGCGGGGATGTCTATAATCCGTATTCGGATCTCACCCATGCCCAGCGAAATCAGCGTAACGGCTATCACCCCTGCGAGAAGAAGGAGTAAGTACATACTCCACCTCCATCTTTTCCGTTCCGCTGTCGTTCGATTACCCCTCATTGCTTATCTGTTGTGTTGAACATCACTTTTCGTCGCCCCACATAAGCCGGTTCATCTCTTGGAGTGTCTCCACGAAGTAGGAGGGGATGGGTTGGCACGCCTTATCGGCATCTATGATGTGAATATGACCTTTTCGGGTTGCGGTGAGGCTACCGTACTTTTTCCAGGTTTTAACCTCCTTCTCCGCTTCGATGCCCATGGTCGCGATGAATATGTAGTCGGGGTTGTTGGCGATTACGAACTCCCGCGTAACGGTACCCCCCGTGAGTTGTGCAGCGATATTTTCCGCTCCCAGCAAGATGATGAGATCATCCATAAACGTGTTTGGGACAACCGAGAAAATGGGGTTCGCACCCACTTGGAAAAACACCTTTTTCGAAGGCCGAGAACCGTTTCCCCGCGTGATCTCCTCCACGGTTTGCCGACATTCGTTCACGATGGCCCGGGCCTTCTCGCTTTTACCGGTCCATTCTCCCATCCGGATAAACTGATCACATACCTCCTGAAACGATTTCGGGGAGTAGATAACCTCTACTTTGATGCCCACCTTTCTTAATAGCTCGATATCCTTGGGGTGAGTGAGTCCTGAAGCGAGGACTATATCGGGTTTCAGGCTGATGATCTTTTCAATGTTGGCCTTCACCGCGGAGGCTACCACCTCTACCTCATTATTATCGTTGGTCTGGCAGAAACTTGTTCGGCCTACCAGGTTATCCCATGCGCCGAGGTGGTCGATGCTCTTGGTGAAAGAGGGAGCCAGCGAAACGATCCGCGTATAGGGTTGTCCTTGTAGCGTGGTGTTCGCGGCAAAAATGACAACAGCGGCAATAAATAAAAATAGGATTGGCTTCTTAACCATACCGTTGAATGGATTGTTGAAACTCAAAGCAAGACCTTTTAACTAACTTGTTTCCGCTGCGAAATTACATCAAGGTGAGTAGAAAACCTAATTATTCATTGAACAATTTGTCGGGCTGAGTATGGGTGACCTGTGGGGCGTGACTGCAATTTTGTCAGTTTGTCTGTCATTGTTTAAATCCCCGCGCCAAATTTTGGCATTAAAAAGGTCAAACAATCTGTTTTGGCACAGAATTCGCTAAAGGAATAGTGTCAAACTGAAATCAATCAACAGTCACATTTAAAATATTAATTAAGTATGAAACGAGCATGACAACTGTTCTCACCCAAGAACATGATTAAAAGCGAGTTCCATACACCGAAATTAAAAGAATATAATAATCGTATGAAACCGACATGTTTAAAATAATCATTAATTACCTTTGGTAATGATTATTATTAATATCAAAGGTTCCATACACTTAACAACAAAATAAAATAATCGTATGAAAATTAAACCATTGGCAGACAGGGTGCTGGTTAAACCGGCGGCTGCAGAAGAGAAGACAGTGAGTGGAATCATCATCCCGGATACGGCAAAGGAGAAGCCGCTAAAGGGCGAGGTAATCGCCGTGGGGAAAGGGACTAAAAAAGAGGAGATGGTGGTAAAACCGGGCGACAAGGTGCTCTATGGAAAGTACGCGGGCACGGAAATCGAACTGGATGGCGAACAACACCTCATCATGCGTCAGTCAGACATCCTGGCAATCCTGGGCTAAAAACAACAGAAAAGGGGGACGAGTCTGTTACAACATCGTGGTTAGGCGATAGATTGTTGAACGGCATAAGTCCCGATGATAATGTAAACAAACAATAATAATCAAAAAAGATATGGCTAAAGAGATTAAATTTAACATGGAAGCCCGCGACCTATTGAAACAAGGCGTGGACAAGTTGGCAGATGCCGTAAAAGTTACGTTAGGACCTAAGGGGCGCAACGTGATTATCGATAAGAAGTACGGTGCCCCCCAGATTACCAAGGATGGGGTAACCGTGGCGAAAGATATTGAACTGGACGATCCTTTCCAGAACATGGGTGCGCAACTCGTGAAGGAGGTGGCCTCCAAGACCAATGATGATGCTGGCGATGGTACCACTACCGCTACCGTTTTGGCGCAGTCGATTATCAGTGTGGGGCTGAAGAACGTGACCGCCGGTGCCAACCCGATGGATCTCAAGCGAGGGATCGATAAGGCGGTGGTCAAGATCGTGGAGAGCTTGAAAGAGCAAGCGGAAGAGGTGGGCAATGATCTGCATAAGATCGAGAATGTGGCCGCCATTTCGGCTAACGGTGACGAAACCATTGGTAAACTGATTGCCGAGGCGATGCAGAAGGTGAGCAAGGAGGGGGTAATTACGGTTGAAGAGTCGAAGGGAACCGATACTTACGTGGACGTGGTAGAGGGAATGCAGTTCGACCGCGGCTACATCTCTCCCTACTTCGTAACCGATACCGAAGCGATGGAGGTTGATTTTGAGGATCCGCTCATCTTGATTCATGATAAGAAGATTTCCGCCATCAAAGATCTGCTCCCCATCCTTGAGAAAAGCATTCAAACCGGTAAGCCGCTTTTGATCATCGCGGAAGACATCGATTCGGAAGCGTTGACTACCTTGGTGGTAAACCGCCTGCGCGGTTCGTTGAAGATCGCTGCCGTTAAGGCCCCGGGCTTTGGAGACCGCAGGAAAGAGATGCTGGAAGATATTGCTATCCTAACCGGTGGAACGGTGATATCAGAAGAGAAAGGTCTTACACTAGAGCACGCCAGCTTGGATATGCTGGGTAGCGCAGAGAAGGTGACTATCGATAAAGATACGACCACCATCGTGAACGGTGGGGGGGCAAAGGATGCTATCGATAGCCGCATCGGCCAAATCCGTGTTCAGATTGACAAGACCACCTCGGATTACGATCGCGAGAAGCTGCAAGAGCGCTTGGCCAAGCTGGCTGGCGGCGTAGCGGTTCTCTACGTGGGCGCTGCATCCGAAGTGGAGATGAAAGAGAAGAAAGACCGTGTGGAGGACGCCTTGTCGGCCACCCGTGCTGCCGTGGAAGAGGGTACCGTACCCGGTGGAGGCGTAGCCTACATTCGTGCTATCGAGGCACTGGAAGGTTTAAAGGGGGAGAACGAGGACGAGACCACCGGTATCGAGATCGTGAAGCGCGCCGTGGAAGAGCCGCTTCGCCAGATCGTGGAGAACGCTGGGAAAGAGGGCGCCGTCGTGGTGCAGAAAGTACGCGAGGGGAAGGCCGACTACGGTTACAACGTCCGTACCGACCAGTACGTGAGCTTACACGAGACGGGCGTTATCGACCCGGCCAAAGTGGCACGCGTGGCGCTCGAGAACGCTGCATCCATCGCGGGGATGTTCCTTACCACTGAATGCGTGATTACCGATAAGGTGGAAGAGAATCCAGCTCCGCAGATGCCCATGGGCGGCGGAATGGGCGGCGGAATGATGTAGTGATGCGATATTTTCGTTAACTAGGTAAATTAGATCGTTCATATGGCGTGCGACGAGAAGCGAAGGTTTCGATGTCGCACGCTTTTTTTTAAAGGCGAATGATAGGAGGAAAGAGGAAAAAACATCAGATATTTATGACAAAGAGATTGAGATTTTTAACAGCGGCTCTTTTGGTGATGTTCGCTGCCGCAGTGCAAGCGCAGGTGACTACCTCCAGCATGAGCGGTCGGGTTACCGATGCCGAGGGAGCAGTGATTGGTGCCACCGTGATCGCCACACACGAACCTTCGGGAACTACGTATGGGACGGTGACCAACATGGAGGGCCGTTTCAACTTGAACGGTATGCGCGTGGGGGGACCCTACACGGTAGAGGTTTCTTACGTGGGGTACGGTACCAGCACGACGAGCAATATCACCCTGAGCCTGGGTGAGAACTACGTGTTGAATGTGCTGCTCACCGAAGAGGCCACCACGCTGGACGAAGTGGTGGTAACAGCGCTTCGCACCAAGTTCACCACCGAGAAAACAGGGGCAGTGACAAATATAACGAATGCCCAGATAGATAACTTACCCACTGTGAGCCGAAGTATCATGGACGTTACCCGCCTCTCGCCCTACGGGGGCAATGGTATGAGCTTTGTCGGAACCGATGGTCGTACGGCCAACTTCACGGTGGATGGGGCCAACTTTAACAACAACTTCGGTTTGAGTTCGGCACTCCCCGGTGGGGGCAACCCGATCTCTATTGAAGCGATCGAGGAGTTGCAGGTGGTTATCGCCCCGTACGACGTCCGTCAGACCAACTTTATCGGTGGGGGCGTGAATGCCATTACCAAGTCGGGTACCAACACTCTCAGGGCCAGCGTTTATACCTACCATAGGAACGAGAATATGCGTGGTGACCTCGTTAGAGATCAGGTAATCGAGGGGGCGCGTGAAAGGGATCGCAACACCACTTACGGCTTCACCGCGGGCGGTCCTATTATCAAGAACAAGTTATTTTTCTTCGTGAATGCCGAGATGGCTAAAATCCCGACGATCGTTAACCGTTGGAGAGCCTCTACCAATGGCGTTGCCATTCCTGACAGCTACATTTCCCGCACCACGGAGAGTGACCTCAAGCGTGTTTCTGATTTTGTTAGGGATAAGTATGGTTATGAAACCGGTTCTTACACCGACTTCCCGGCGGATGAGAGCAATTACAAGTTGCTTGCTCGGTTGGACTGGAATATCTCGAACAGGCATCGCCTGGCGTTACGCTACAACTACACCAAAAATTTGTCGTGGAGATCGCCCAACGCCACATCCATGGACGGGGGTACCCGTGTATCGGAGGCCAGAATGTCGCAAGCATCCATGTCGTTTGCCAATTCGATGTACTCTCAGGATAACTTGGTACACTCTTTCTCGTTCGATTTGAATAGCCGCTTGGCAAATAACCTGTCGAACCAATTCCTGGCCACCTTCTCTAAGCTGGACGATATCCGTGGATCGACCTCGTCGGAATTTCCTTTTATCGATATCTTGAAAGATGATCAGGCTTACATGTCGCTGGGATACGAGCTGTTCACCTGGAACAACGGCGTGCACAACAACGTGCTGAACATCAAAGACGAACTCACCTACTACATGGGGAATCACAAGGTAGTGGGAGGTATCGCGTACGAGTACAAGATGGCAGATAACGCGTACATGCGCAACGGAACGGGATACTATCGCTATTTGAGCCTCGAGGACTTCTTGAGCGGTGCGACACCCGAGATCGTGAACTTGACCTACGGGTATGACGGGGAGAGCAATCCCGCGGCACGCGTGAGGACGAACAAGATAGGCTTTTATGCACAAGACGACTGGAGCGTGAACGAGAAGTTCAAGCTCTCATACGGTTTTCGCATGGACGGCCTTTTCTTTAACAATGCTGATTTGATAACGAATCAGGCCATTTACGACATTGACTACTCGGGTCGAAGGGTTGACACCGGCAAGTGGCCTTCGGCAAATATCATCCTCTCACCCCGCGTAGGGTTTGTATGGGATACGTTTGGAGACAACAGCCTGAAAGTGCGTGGGGGAACCGGTCTCTTCTCGGGTAACCTGCCGCTCGTCTTTTTCACCAATATGCCCACCAACGGGGGTATGGTGCAGTACCAGGCGCAAATCAATGCGAAAGAGGCGGCTAAGAAAGGATTTTCTATGGATACGTTTGCCGGTGGCCTGGTAACGGATGCTAACGGTAAGGCCACCCTGGCTGCATTATACGATAAATTGGCATCGTTGGGTTATCCCACAACCGTTTCACCGGAAGATGGAACGGTACCTTCGGCGATTGCTGGCGTGGATGAGAAGTTCAAGATGCCGCAAGTGTGGAAAACGTCGCTGGCTGTTGACTACGCCTTCCCGACCCCTTTCCCCTCCTCCGTAACGGTGGAAGGTATCTTTAACAAGACCATCAACGGCGTTACCATGACCGACTGGAGCATCCCGTTCGTGGGTGGTTTCGCTCGCTTCAACGGGGTGGACAACCGTCCCATTTATCCCGACGGGTACCGTGAAGGCACGAAGGCGTTTATCCTCTCCAACACCAGCCGCGGTTATGGCTGGTCAGCCAATATCACGCTCAACGCCCAACCCACGGAACAACTTAGCGTGATGGCAGCCTACACCCGTACGGTGGCCAAAGATGTAACAGGTATGCCCGGTTCTAACGCCGAATCGGCTTTCACCTACGTGCCCACGGTGGAGGGCCCCAACCATATCAAGCTGCACAACTCGCAGTACAACACGCCCGACAGGTTGGTCGCTTCGCTTACGGCTCACGATAAGGGTGGCAATCACTACAGCCTTATTTACGAGGCATGGCGCGGCGGGGGTAACTACTCCTTCATGACGATGAACGATATGAATGGCGACGGGTATAACTACGATGCCGTTTACGTGCCTACCGACGATGAGGTGGCAACGAACCAGTTCCGCTTCGTGTCGGAAGATGATAAAACCCGTTTCATGGATTACGTGCACGCGAACGATTACTTGAAAAACCGGCAAGGTCAATACGCCGAGCCCTACAGCGTTTATTCACCATGGGTGCATCGCATCGACTTCAGTTACAAGCACGACTTCGTCTTGAACGTGGTTAACACCAAGCACACGCTGCAATTCAGCCTTGACGTGAAGAACGTGATGAACCTGTTCAACTCCAAATGGGGGGTAGCCAAGTACCTGAATCCTGAAATTGGCTCCGAAGCCCGTATTATCCGTTATGAAGGGGTGGATGCCGATGGTGTGGCCACTTTCTCTACGCCCGCTTCTATCCATGGCGATATCCAAACGTTCACCCCGAGCTACTCGCTGGGTCAATGTTGGTACGCTTCTGTTGGTATCAAGTATATTTTCAACTAAATGATTAGGGGTGCTATACATTGAAAACTAAAAATCAAATAATCGTATGAAACGAGCATAACAACCATTCTCACACAAGAATATGATTAAAAGCGAGTTCCATACACCTTAATATAAAAATTAAATAATCGTATGAAACTAAAATATCTATTTCCACTCTTCGTCGCAACGCTCGCCCTGGCGGTGAGTTGCGTCGATGAACCGGTAGTGACGCTGCTTGACGAGATACAGGTATCGTCGTCCTTCGTGGCTATCTCGGAGGATGGCGGTTCCACTTCCATCACTGTAACGGCACGGGATAGCTGGACGGCGGAGAAGGTGACTACCGATAAAGACCCGGTTGAATGGTTAACCCTCTCTTCCACCTCTGGGAGTGCCGGCGAGAGCCAGATTACCTTTTCCGCACAGAAGGGTAATGGTCGCTCCGCGGAGGTTCTAATTCGCAGCGGCGGCAAGACGCAGCGAATAAACGTTATACAAGGCGTGATAGAGGTGGAAACAGCCAAGGCGGCGCAAGTGAATGCCGCTCCCGACGGGAAATTCTTCCGCGTCACGGGCGTCTGCACGAAGATCGTAAACACGCAATATGGCAACTGGTACCTGACCGATGAGACAGGCGTGGTGTACATATACGGTACGCTTGATAAAAAAGGGAACACGAAAAATTTCCTGAGTCTCGGTCTGGAAGTAGGGGATGAGGTGACCATCGAGGGGCCCAAATCTTCCTACAAGGGTGATCCGCAAATGGTTGACGTAACGGTGGTAAAGATTAACAAATCAGAAGTGAAAGTGGATTCGGTTAAAAACGAGGTGCTTCCCGCCGGGGGTGGAGAGTTTATCGCTTACCTCACTTGCAAGGGCGAAGGAATATCGGTAGATATCCCGGAGGATGCTGAGTCGTGGTTGGCCATCTCATCTATTCAATCGAAAGGGGAGAACGTGGTGGTGAAGTTTATCGCGGCGGCCAACGAGGGTGGTGACCGTGAGACCACCCTAACGTTCCAAACCGTTAAGGGATCGAAAAAGTACTCCACGGAAACGCTACTTACCCAAAAAGGTGCCATTGTGAAAGCTACCGTGGCGGAGTTCCTTGCCGCGGAAGTAGGGTTAACGCAGTATCGACTGACCGGTGTGCTTACCAGCATAGCCAACCAGAAATACGGTAACGTTTACCTAAGGGATTTCACTGGAGAAGTTTACGTGTACGGTATTGCCGATTTCCAGAATAAGGGCTTGAAGGTGGGCGATATCATCACCCTCGTCGGGAAACGTGCCGAGTACAAGGGAAGTCCACAAATGAGCGGGGCTGTTCTGGAGGAGGTGATTTCCGTAACTCCCGCCACCATTGCAGAAGTGCTGACGAAGCCCGACGATCCTGCTGTTTTCTACATGGTAACGGCGGATATCAAGAATATCGTTAACGCGACATATGGCAACATGGACCTGAAGGATGGCGATAGCGAGATCTACCTTTACGGTTGCTACCCCGGTTGGGGAGCCACCGGCGATTTCCGGAAAGGACTGGTTGAAGCTAAGGGCTTGAAAGTGGGCGATAAACTCACGGTAATCGCTTACAAGAGCACCTACAAGGGAACCCCGCAGCTTTCCAATGGTATTTACTTGAGCCACGAAAGTAAATAATAAGACAAATGCCTTGTTTTTGTCACCGCGATTATACTGATTGTGTGGTTTGAACAAGGTATATGGTATTCTAAGCAAAACGTGCGTAACGTAAATGTGAAAACTAAACGGTTTGAAAGGTAACCGTACTTAATAACGCGAAGTTTCTCGCACGAAAGGCAACAAAAGGGAAAGGGCCACCTCAAAGCGAGGTGGCTTTTTTAAAAGTACCTGCCTATTTTAATTTGCCCGTTTTCGTAAAAATGAATACCTTTGTATGGATTAAGTAAAACACGTTTGTTAGTCAAGTTATGAACATACAAAAGACATTACAGGTACCCCATCTGGACATCTCGTCTCGCGAGACAACGTTCGATCGAATCAAATTGATGTTAGATGCCGCAGCGGTGGCTGATATTGATCAGGTGAATTGGAAGGAGGGTTTTCCCAAGTTCCTGCCCGTTAAGGTCAGGATAGCACATGATGGGAGCCGATTATACCTCTATTTCACGGTGACCGGCGAGCAACTTCGTGCCGCCAATACCCAGGATTTCGGCTCGGTGTGGGAAGATAGCTGCGTGGAGTTTTTCATGCGTCGTGAGGGAGAGAAGATGTACCGCAACTTCGAGTGCAACGTGCTGGGTGTGATGCTTTCGCGGAAACAAGAGGCAAGGGGGCAGGGGGTGTCGCAGACCGATCAGATGCCGGCCATCTTCCGGCATGGAACCGTTGCGCACCGGTACGAGGGCGATAAGCAGGTGACCGATTGGACGATGTACCTTGAGATACCGAAGCAAGCGATGGGGTTTGCTGATCCTGAGTCGCTTGCCGGACAACGCGTACGTGCCAACTTTTATAAGTGCGGCGACAAAACACCGGAAACTCACTTTTTGAGTTGGAACCCTATTGACACGCCGGAACCGAACTTCCATCTCCCCGAGTTCTTCGGTCTATTGGAGTTGGAATAACAATACCTAAAACAGATAATGAGGATGAAAGAGACTAACCGACTGAAAGAGATCGTTTTTCAATTCGTCAATCGAGACGATCACGTCGAGTTGAAGCCCCTTGGGAAAGGGCATATCAACGACTCGTACAAGGTAATCGCGGGCGGTAACCCGTACGTGCTACAACGCGTGAATCACCATATTTTTAAAAATGTACCCCAGCTCCAGAATAACATTTATCGGGTAACCTCCCATATTCGGGGTAAGCTGGAGGAGCAAGGCGCAACTGATATCGACCGAAAGGTACTCACGTTACTGCCCACGCACGAGGGGAAGTTGTACCACAAGGATGATGAGGGGAACTACTGGCGGATGATGCATTTCATCACGGACAGCAAGAGCTACGACGAGATAAACCCGGAACTGGCCTACAGGGCAGGGATAGCCTTTGGCGAATTCCAAAGCATGCTTGCCGATATACCTGGGGAACCTTTGTTCGAAACCATCCCTGACTTTCATAACATGGAGGCGCGACTGAAAACGTTCCGGGAATCGGTAAAAGCGGATAAGGCGGGGCGAATGAAAGATAAAGAGGTGGCCAACCTGGTGAAGGAGATAGAGGATCGGGCCGAAGAGATGTGTAAAGCGGAAAGGTTGCACCGTGAGGGGAAGCTCCCTAAGCGCATCAACCATTGCGATACCAAGGTGAACAATATCCTGTTCGATAATGAGGATAGGGTGCTCTGCGTGGTGGACCTGGATACGGTGATGCCGGGCTACGTGCTATCCGATTTTGGGGACTTCATCCGTACGGGAGCCAATACCGGTGCGGAGGACGATAAGAACCTCGATAACGTGGGGGTAGATCTCGCTATCTTCGAAGCGTACACTAAAGGATACTTGGAAAAAGCGACCACGTTCTTGACGGAGGTGGAGGTGGAGAACCTGGCATTCGGGGCGAAGCTTCTCACCTACATGCAGACCGTCCGCTTCTTTACCGACTACATCGACGGCGATACCTATTACAAGATTGCTTACCCCGAGCATAACCTCGTGCGGACACGTGCGCAGTTCAAACTGTTGCTCAGCTTGGAGGAGAATTTCCAAGAGATGCAGCGCATCGTGAAGGAAGCCGCGGGGAAGTAATCGGTTAACGCGGGTAGGGTAGGCAATTACCTTTTTCCTGTGTTGTACTTCAACGAGGCCAGTGGCGGAGTAACTGGCTAACGTGATATTTTGCCCCAAAACAGATAAAGTAAAGAAAAAATTACTATCTTCGCGTCGCTTTATTTTTGAGGAAAAAGTGGCAAAGTTCAGTTTGTACAATATTCCCTTGATAAGCCTGTCCGAGGGGTTTCATACGTTTGAGTATACCTTGGATGATGCTTTCTTCGCCAGGGTTGATGGTGAAGAGGTTAAGAGAGGGAACGTGGCGGTGACGCTTCTGGTGAACCGGACGTCGACCGCGTTCGAGATGGATTTTGCCCTGAACGGAACGGTGCAAATTCCTTGTACTCGCTGCTTGGATGATATGGACCAAACGGTGGATACGCATGGCAGGCTTGTGGTTAAGTTTGGAAGCGCGTACTCCGAGGAGAGTGATGAGATCGTGATTATCCCCGAGTCTGAGGGCGAGATTAACATCGCTTGGTTCCTGTACGAGTTCATCGCGTTGGCTATTCCCATTAAGCACGTTCACCCCCCGGGGGAGTGCAACCGGTTAGTTGCCTCCAAGTTTAGAAAGCATCGGGCGGTCAACCTCTATGATGACGATGATGACGACGATGGCGATGACGAAGACGTTACCGGGGATGATGATGGGTTCCCCGAGGAGGATCATCAGGCACACGATCCTCGCTGGGATGCCCTGCGGGGGTTGCAGTTAGAAGATGATTGATCAAATAAATATAAAATAGATAAAGAAATGGCACATCCAAAAAGAAGGCAGTCAGCTGCCAGGAAAAGAAAAAGGAGATCGCACGATCGTGCTAAACTTCCTACCTTGGCGGTTTGCGCTAACTGCGGCGCATGGCATATTTACCACACGGTATGCGGTGAATGTGGTTATTACCGGGGTAAGTTAGCAATTGAAAAAGACGTAACGGCGTAACCCCGTTCAACGATCTCATTGAATAAAAACCCTGAAATAACCTGTTTGTTTTTTCAGGGTTTTTTCTAACGATTAACGAATTGGATAGATGAAACAGTTGAATGGCGTGATCACGGGCATCACGACCGGTTTGCCCGACTACATCCTTACCAACGAGGAGCTTTCGACCATCGTGGATACCTCCGACGAGTGGATCATGACCCGTGTAGGGATAAAAGAGAGGCGCATTTTGAAAGGCGAAGCGCAGGGCATTTCGGTACTGGGAACCCAGGCAGTGGATGAACTGCTGGTGAAAACGAACACACGGCCGGAAGAGGTGGACGTGGTGGTTTTTGCCACGACCACACCGGACCACCCGTTCCCTTCCGCGGCCTCCATGGTCGCTGAAAATTGCGGGATAAAGAACGCTTTCTGCTTTGATATGGAGGTTGCTTGCTCGGGTTTCGTCTTTGGGCTGGAGGTGTGCAACAGCTTTATAAAGACCGGCAAGTACAAGAAAATAATCCTACTGGCCGGCGATAAAATGTCGTCCATAACAGATTACACGGATAGGACCACCTGTCCCCTGTTTGGTGATGCCGTGGGAGCGGTGATGATTGAACCGACCGATGAGGTGTTGGGCATCTTGGACGTGGAGTTGCATTCCGATGGGATTGGCTACGAGCCATTGCAAATGAAGGCGGGTGGAAGCAAATACCCGGCTAGCTATGAAACGGTTGAAAGGAGGGAGCACACGGTGCAACAAGATGGGCAGGTGGTGTTTAGGCACGCCGTATCACGTATGGCGGAGGTGTCGCTCAGTATCATGGACCGAAACAACTTGGCCCCCGAGGATGTCGATTGGCTGGTACCTCATCAGGCCAACATACGGATTATTGATGCCACGATTCAACGGACGGGTCTGCCACGAGAGAAGGTGATGATTAACATTGAGAAATACGGTAACACCAGCGCCGGCACTATACCCGTTTGCCTGTGGGAATGGGAGCCAAAGCTGCGGAAGGGCGACAACATTATCTTAACCGCCTTCGGTGCCGGTTTTTCGTGGGGTAGCGTTTACCTCAAGTGGGGGTATGACGGCGAAAACCAGGTGAAGTAATGCAAGTGAAGGGGCATCGTTCCGGTTTCGTGAACATCGTCGGCAACCCCAACGTGGGGAAATCGACGTTGATGAACCGGCTGGTCGGTGAACGCATCTCTATCATCACCGCTAAAGCCCAGACTACCCGCCATCGGATTATCGGTATCGTGAACAAGCCGGAATACCAGGTGGTCTATTCTGATACTCCCGGCGTGTTACGTCCCAACTACAAGCTGCAGGAGTCTATGCTCAAGTTTTCGCTCTCCGCCCTGGGCGATGCCGACGTGCTGCTCTACGTGACCGACGTGGTGGAGAAAGTGGATAAAAACGACGGGTTCCTGGAAAAGGTTCAACAACTGGAAATACCTGTACTACTACTGATAAACAAGATCGACCTAACCAACCAGGAGGGGCTGGAGGAGCTGGTTATGAGCTGGAGGGAGAGGCTACCCAAAGCGGAAATTTACCCGATGTCGGCATTGAACAACTTTAACGTCGACAGGGTGCAAGAACGGATCCTGGAGTTATTGCCTGAATCACCTCCCTATTTTGAGAAGGATGCGCTAACCGATAAGCCAATGCGCTTTTTCGTGACCGAAATCATTCGTGAAAAAGCGCTGCTTACTTACCAAAAAGAGGTGCCTTACGCTATCGAGGCGGTGGTAGAGGAGTACAAGGAGGAACGCGATATTGTTCGCGTAAAAGCCACCATATTGGTGGAAAGAGAGTCGCAGAAGGGAATCGTTATCGGTCATAAGGGGGCCGCGTTGAAAAAATTGGGCACGCTGGCCCGGAAAGAGCTCGAACGCTTCCTGGAAAAGAAGGTGTTCTTGCAACTGCACGTGAAGGTAGAGAAGGATTGGCGCAACAGGGATAACATGCTGAAGGCATTCGGTTACAAGCTCGATTAACAGCGTAAGGGGGCGTTAACACTTTCACTTTCGCTCACCAAGGGTTTTACCATGGGCGAGGTGGTGGTGTGGAGGGCGAAGATGAAAAAGTGTGGCGAACAAAAGGTGTTATTAAGGTATGCAAAATTTGGTAGCTATAGTGGGGCGCCCCAACGTGGGTAAATCGACCCTCTTTAACCGCTTGACGAAAAGCCGTCAAGCCATTGTGACGGAGACTGCCGGCACCACGCGTGACCGGCAGTACGGCAAGGTGTTGTGGAACGGGCAGGAGTTCTCCCTGGTGGATACCGGGGGTTGGGTGGTTAACTCAGACGATGTACTGGAGGATGAGATTAATAAGCAAGTGGAAATCGCGATCGAGGAGGCGGATGTAATCCTGTTCGTGGTGGACGTGCTGCTTGGGGTGACCGAACTCGACGTGAGCGTGGCACAGATGCTACGCGAATCGGGAAAACCGGTTATCATCGTGGCCAACAAGGCTGATAACTTCGATATAGCATACCAGTCGGCCGAGTTTTACTCGCTTGGGTTGGGCGATCCTTATAGCGTTTCTTCCATTAACGGTTCCGGGACGGGCGACCTGCTGGATCACCTGCTTACCCTATTCAAGAAAGAGAGGGGTGAAGCGGAATGGGAAGATATCCCCAAGTTCGCCGTCGTGGGACGTCCCAACGCCGGGAAATCGTCCATCATCAACGCGCTCATAGGGGAGGAGCGGAGCATCGTGACCGATATCGCGGGTACCACCCGTGATTCCATTCATACCCGTTATAACAAGTTCGGGATGGATTTTTACCTGATTGACACGGCCGGAATCCGCAAGAGAGGCAAGGTAACGGAGGATCTGGAATACTTTTCAGTCATACGGTCGATCCGTATGATCGAGAACGCCGATGTCTGCATTCTCCTTATCGATGCCACGCGGGGTATCGAGAGCCAGGACCTGAATATCTTCTCGTTGATACAGAAGAACCGAAAAGGATTGGTGGTCTTCGTCAACAAGTGGGATATGGTGGAAGAGAAGGACCAAACGGTGATCAAAACGTTTGAGAACGCCATCCGTGAACGATTCGCACCCTTTACTGACTTCCCCATCATCTTTGGGTCGGCACTCACGAAGCAGCGAATATTTAAAGTGATGGACACGGCCAAGGAGGTGTACCAAAACAAACAGCGGAAGATTCCAACGAGTGAGCTAAACGAGGTGATGCTACCTATTATCGAGCGGAAGCCTCCCCCTGCTCTCAAGGGGAAATATGTGAAAATAAAATATATCACGCAGCTGCATAATACCAACATACCCTCCTTTGTCTTCTTCTGCAATTTACCGAAATGGGTGAAAGAGCCCTATCGCCGTTTCTTGGAAAACCGGATGCGGGAACATTGGGAACTGACCGGAACACCCATTAACCTGTTTTTCAGGGAGAAGTAACGGGAAACCACCCCGTCATACCACCACGTGCAACGAATCACCGAAAAAAAACCATCTATTCGTATGAATTAACAAAAAAAATGCGTTAATTTGTAGGATACATGAGGGAATGAAAGGTAAAAACTGCTATCGTCTCTCAAAAAAAGGTAATGTGAAACATGTTGTTTTGGGTGCAAAGCCCAACTAAAGGAGGAGAACGGATGGATACTATGCACAAGCCAGAAAAAGAAAAGCTGTCTGTTAACGAGGAGGTTGCTGATATTACACCGCAGTCGATTCCCGATGAGGGGTCTGACGGTCAGGGGTCAGCTATACCAGAAGATACTAAGGTCCCGGAGACCACGGAAACCAAAGAAATCACAGAAATATTGGAAACCTCCGAAATATCGGAAGCATTGAAGGTTCCTGAAATTTCAGAGGTTCAAGAGGCTCACGAAGTCCCTCAGGAACCTGAGGCTCCGGACGAGTTGGAGGTTCCTGAGGTTCCAGCCGTTTCTGAGGATTCAAAGGTTCCAGAGTCCCTGGAGACCCAAGAGTCCGTAGAGGTTCTTGAGACCCCGGAAGTAATTAAAGTATCAGAAACCTCGGCAACCCTAGAAGTTTCAAAGCCCCTTGAAGTTTCTCAATCCCCTGAATCCATCGTGACACCCGAGGCTCCAATGTCTACAGATGCAGACATTGATCCTACCTCTGCTGCTGAAGAAAGTGCTGAAGAACCCGACTCGGAAGCAGCCCCGGCTGCTGATAAAGATGCGGGAACAGAAACAGAAACAGAAACAGAAGGTTTTATAGAGTACGACCTTGAAGATGCGGTGGAAGAAGAGGAAGAGGATGCGGATGGTGAGGACGATGATGAAGAGGGTGAAGAGTCCGATGCCAACGAGGATACCGCTGTTACGCTGCCCCCGGTTGAAGAGATCGTCCAACGGCTGCGCGATCTGCACGCTTCTGAAAAACTAAAACGAAAGGACGTAGAGGAGTGCAAAAGCCAATTTTACCGTTCCCTTAGAAACGAGATCGAAAAGCAGAAACAGCGCTTCCTATCGGAAGGGGGTGAGGAGATCGATTTCGTGGCTAATGAGCCAGAAGAGTATATAGAGGGTAAGGAACTGCTTCAAAAAATCAAAGAGAAACGTGCGGAGTTGGCCGCGAAAGAGGAGGCCGAAAAGGAGAAAAACGTGGCCCGCAAGTTGGCCATTATCGAGCAGGTGAAAGCGTTAACCGAATCGCAGGGACAAGAGGATTTTAATAAAACCTACCAGGAGTTCAGGAACTTACAACAGGAGTGGAACGAGATTAAACTTATTCCCCAGGCCCGGGTGAACGAGCTTTGGAAATCGTATCAGCGCTACGTGGAGAAGTTTTACGATTTGGTGCGTATCAACAACGAGTTCAGGGAGTACGATTTCAAGAAGAACCTGGAGATGAAAACCGTGCTCTGTGAGGCGGCTGAGCGGCTCGATAGTGAACCGGACGTCGTCTCCGCATTCCATCAACTCCAAAATTTGCATCAAGAGTGGAGGGAGACCGGGCCGGTCTCACGTAAGGATAGGGAGGTTATCTGGAACCGATTCAAGGAGGCGTCGACCCTCATCAATAAGAAATACCAGGCCCACTTTGAGACGTTAAAAGAGCAGGAGGAGAAGAACCTCGAGCTTAAGACCGCCTTGTGCGAAAAGCTGGAAGCGATTGATTATACCCAGCTCAAGACAATAAGAGATTGGAACAAGAAGGTGAAGGAGGTACTCGAAGTACAGTCGCAGTGGCGACAGATAGGGTACGTCCCAAGGAAACATAATACCAAGATATACAGGCGTTACCGTGCGGCATGCGATTTCTTTTTCCGGCTGAAAAACGAGTTCTACCGATCGCTTCGCAGCGAAATGGAGGAGAACCTGAAGAAGAAAATCGCGCTTTGTGAACGGGCGGAAGAACTTAAAGATAGTACCGATTGGAAGAACACCACGAAGGTGATGATCGAAATCCAGAAAGAGTGGAAGACCATCGGTATCGTCCCCCGGAAGCATGTGGATAGTATCTGGAAACGCTTTATCACTGCATGCGACTATTTCTTTGAGCAGAAAAAGTTGCAAACCTCTTCGCGGTACGCTGAAGAGGCACGAAATATGGAGGCGAAGAAAGCAATCGTGCAATCTATTAGTCAGCTTGATCACTCGTTAAGTTCTGAGGATGCCCTCGCGAAATTGCGTGAACTCATGGATCAGTGGCATGCCATCGGTCACGTTCCCTATAAGATGAAGGACAAAGCCTACCAAGAATTTCATGACGCTGCCGAAGCGCAGTTTGATCGCTTGAATATCGACAAAGAGGATAGAATGCTGGAGGCCTTTAAAACCAATATTTCCGATATGGCTAAAGGCGGAAACGCGCAACATCAGCTTTACCGCGAGCGGGAGAAGTTGATGCGGCAATATGAGCGCCTAAAAAGTGAATTACAAACCTACGAGAATAACATCGGCTTCCTCTCCGTTTCCTCGAAGAAGGGCAACCATTTGCTGGACGATATGAATAAGAAGATGGAGAAGCTAAAGGCAGACCTTCAACTTATTATCCGAAAGGTGGAAGCCCTGGACAAAGAGTTTTCGTGATGAAATAAATTGAGGAAATGAGGAAAAAGAATCTATCCCTGCTTTTCGTGTTGTGTCTCTTGGTATGGGGATGTAAAGAAGCTAAGGTTCCCTTAAGGGCAATCCATGTAACACCAGAAAGCTTTCAACTGGAGGTGCAAGAGTCGCAGTACGTAACGGCAGAGCCGGAACCGTTGGATGTGGATCCTGGAGAGATGCCCTTCCTGTGGAAGTCGAGTAACACGAAAGTGGCTGAAGTGGCCGCTTCGGGTTTGGTTAAGGGGGTTTCGCCCGGCAAAGCCCTGATAACGGTGAGTGGGCGTCTTTCTACCAGCGTCACCAAGAACGTGTCGGTTACCGTGATCAGACGGGATATTCCCCTCGTGGGTATTACGGTAACACCGGATCAGGTTACCCTGGAGGCGGGGCAATTTACCCAGTTGAAGGTGACCCCGGACCCCGCGGATGCCACGGATGTAACCTACTATTGGTTATCGGATGACCCTAACGTAGCCTCGGTAGACAGCAAGGGATACGTGACAGGGAAAGCGGAAGGAAGCACCACGATAACAGTCACGGCGGCAACTGTCACGAGCAACATCGAGAAGAGGGTGGAGGTTACCGTTACCCGAAGCTCCAAAATCACGATTGACAACACCAGCTATAGGGTAGATACGTTAAATTACGAGGCGCTGGGAGAGGGGATACAGTGGTTTAAATTCCGTATACCCGAATTCGTCAACGGCTTCAATACATTGGGTAGGGGTTTGGTGGTTAACGTGGTAGAGGTTGACCTTACCTATCCCGACAACCGAGTCGAAGTATGGCCCGCGGCATTGAGAGCCCGCGATAACCGCGAAACGCCCTCGGCCGCGTACAAAAGGACGGAGAAGGCCTACGGGGCCTCGGGTCGAAAACCGGTAGCTGCTATCAATGGTGACTTTTTCCTTCTAGATGCCAACAACAAGACAGGCTACGCCTACGTCAACCGCCGCCCCCTGGGTATGGAGGTGAGCAACGGTATGGTGGTGCAAACTCCATACGATAACAATAATGTCGCGGCGTTGATTATTCGCGATGATGGTTCTCCCGAGTATACGACCCAGGTCTCTTTTTCGGGTAAAGTGGAGGTTGGTAACAACTCCTTCACCCTTTCGGAGGTCAACGGTTTTGCTCAGCGCGGGCAACTGGTTTTATTCAACAACCAAGCCAACTCCTACGCTTCAGACTCCGCGTTTGCTTGGTCGCCTTACCGTAGCACCATGGTGTCGCTCTCGTACCCCGAAGGGGGATGGAGGGTAAACGACCGCATGGAGTTCACCGTAACGGCCATCGATTACGACGTGGAGACTACCATTCCGGCAAGTTCGCCGTATAAGGGGAAGAGTTTTAACGGCGAGGGGGCCATCCTTGTTGGGAGCCCCACCTCAGAAGGCTTGGACAACGGTGCCAAGTGGTTTCTTTCCCAGCTGAAGGTGGGGGACAAGGTAGGGGTTACCACCGAGGTGAAGTTTAACAATAAAAACGTGAGCGATAAGCGGCTCCACGCGATCGGGTTCCGGGGTGTCATGCTGAATAAGGGCGTAGTAACCAATACCTGGAACGAAGTGCATCCACGCACGGCGGTGGGATACTCCAAGGATGGGAAGAGGGTGTACCTGATGGTAGTGGATGGGCGTCAAAACAATTATTCAGTCGGTGCCACTACTGGGCATCTGGGGGATATATTGAAATCGCTGGGTGCCTACACGGGTGTTAACCTTGATGGAGGAGGTTCCTCGGCGATGGTAGTCAATGGGGTTACTGCCAATAAACCGTCTGACGGTTCGGAACGTACCGTCGCCAATGGCATGATGGTGGTAACGAAAAAATGATAGGGTAATTGATGCGCGAAAAGTTCCATGTGAGCATATTAGCCGTGCTTTCGCTTCTCTTTTGCTTGAACGCGACAGAGGAAACGGGAGGGGTTTACACTGCTCACGTGAGGGGAAATGTTTCGTCGAACGGCTACCTCTCTCGCATACTGTCTGCATCCTCTGAACGATTGCTCCCCCCGGAGCGGCTCGTGCCGTTAGCAGATCCCTTTATTTTGTTTCATGACAATCTCTATTACGCCTACGGTACCGGGGCGGCGAATGGGATCGTGGTGATGACATCGCACGACCTGAAGAGGTGGAGGCGGGTGGAGAACGGTCATAACGGCTTGGCGTTACACAAGAATGATTCGTACGGTGAAAAATGGTTTTGGGCACCCGAGGTGTATCACGTGAATGGTACGTTCTACATGTATTATTCCGCCGAAGAGCACATCTGCGTGGCCACTTCCCAGTCACCGCTGGGGCCGTTCAAGCAGAAGGAGAAAAAACCGATGCTGGAGGGAGAAAAAGCGATTGATAACTCCCTGTTTATTGATGACGATGGAACCCCATACCTCTTCTTCGACAGGTTTAATGACGGTTTGAATATCTGGGTGGCAGAGTTGGAGGATGACCTGATGACCCTCAAAAAGGAGACCTTGCACTCCTGCATCCACGTGTCACAAGCGTGGGAAGAGGTGTGGCCCAGGGTAAACGAGGGGTGTTTCGTGATCAAGCACCAGGACGTTTACTACATGACCTACTCGGCAAACAGCTACGAAAGCCCGTTTTACGGTATCGGGTGTGCCACGGCTACCGATGTGATGGGAGAGTGGACCAAGTACCCTCACAACCCGTTGTTGCAAAAGCCGGGTGACTTGGTTGGGGTTGGGCATAGCTCGATGTTTAAAGACAAGAAGGGAGAGTGGAAAATCGTGTTCCACGCGCACCGTGACAAGGAGAATATCCATCCCCGGAATATGTTTATCAGCAGCGTGGGCTTTAGGAACGTGAATGGCGAGAATGAACTCTATATTGACCCCCATTATGAGGTTCCGTTGCTTCAAGATTGATTCATTTCATTGAGTGGTAATAATAAACTAAAATTATGAATAACAACTGTTTGAAAAATCTATTTCTCTCCTTTCTGGTCGGTTTCGCTGGCCTCGTTTTCAACGGGTGCCAGCAAACCTCGTCGGTAGGTTACGTGATTCCCACCGACCTAACCAATGAGCTTCGTGCGCCGGCTTACCCGCTGGTGACGGTGGATCCCTACTTTAACGCGTGGTCCTGCACGGATATCCTCTACGAAGATCAAACACGGCACTGGACGGGAAAGGCCTTCCCCCTGTTGGGCGCGTTGAGGGTTGATGGAGAGGTTTACCATTTCATGGGAAAGGAGAAGTTGCCGCTTAAGCCGTTTCTTCCGACTACCAAGGAGGAAAAGTGGGAAGGGAAGTACACGATGGAAGATCCGGTGGGTGATGAGTGGAAGCAACTTGCCTTTGACGACAGCGGTTGGAGTACCGGGCAGGCAGCCTTTGGTACACCTAGAGAACCGAGACTCTCTACCCTTTGGGAAACGAAAGATATATGGGTGCGGCGCACGTTTAACCTGGAAGATGATGTGGAAAAAGAGGATGGCATCTTCTTGAATTACTCGCACGACGATATATTCGAGTTGTACATCAATGGTGTCCAGGTAGTGAAAACCGATTACTCGTGGAATTACGAGGTGATCACCGAGTTGACGGATGAGGTGAAGGCCACGCTGAAAGAGGGGGAAAATATCATCACCGCGCATTGCCACAACCGGACGGGAGGTGGGTACGTTGACTTCGGCCTCTATAAACGGGAAGAGGATAAACCTTCGTTCGATCAGACGGCGGTACAAACGTCGGTGAGCGTGTTGCCTACTCAGACCATCTATACTTTTGACTGCGGTCCGGTGGAACTGGAGTTAGTTTTTACCTCACCATTGTTGCTTGATGACCTGGATTTGGTATCCCGCCCCGTGAGCTACATTACTTATCAAGTCTATTCTAAAACGGGGGATTCCCACGATGTGCAGGTTTACTTTGAGGCTACGCCCCATTGGGCCGTGCATAGCGAAGATCAGCCGGTAGATTTTGAGCGGGTAGAGACAAATGGTCTCGTCTTCCTGAAAACCGGTACCGTGGAGCAGCCCATTCTTAAAAAGAGGGGCGATGATGTACGCATCGACTGGGGTTACTTCTACATGGTGGGCAGTGAAGGCAAGGGGGTGGCCTTGAACTTTGGGGATTACTGGGATCCCAAGGAGGAGTTCCTGGATGATGGCAAGATTGATACTTCGCCCGAGAAAGAGCTTTCGGGCAACATGATCGAGGAGATGACGGTACTGGCATACAGCCACGACCTGGGTAAGGTGACCTCGGATAAACGGGTCGGGTACCTGATGTTGGGATACGATGATATCTACTCGGTACAGTTTTTCGAGAAAAATCTAAAGGCTTATTGGACGAAAGAGGGCACTGTCGATATTTTTCAAGCCTTCAAGTGCGCGGTGGAAGAGTATGATCCAATTATGGTGCGGTGCGATGCTTTTAACCGCACGCTGATGGCGGATGCTGAAGCCGTGGGCGGGAAAAAATACGCGGAGCTCTGCGCGCTGGCGTATCGCCAGGCTGTCTCGGCCCATAAGCTGTTGCTGGACGAAAACGGTATGCTGTTGTTCCTCTCGAAAGAGAACAACAGTAACGGGTCTATCGGCACGGTGGATGTAACCTATCCATCATCGCCGTTGTTTTTTATCTATAACCCTGAGTTGGCGAAAGGGTTGCTCAACCACATCTTCTATTACAGTGAGAGCGGGAGATGGACCAAACCCTTCGCCGCACATGACGTGGGAACCTATCCCATCGCGAACGGGCAGACCTACGGGGCAGATATGCCGGTGGAGGAGTCGGGCAACATGCTGATCCTGACGGCAGCTATCGCGACGATAGAGGGGAAGGCCGATTACGCGGCTGACCATTGGGAGGTGCTAACCACCTGGACCGATTACTTGGTTGAAAACGGGTTTGATCCCGATAATCAGCTATGTACGGACGACTTCGCGGGACACTTCGCGCACAACACGAACCTGTCGATTAAAGCGATCATGGGCATCGCTTCCTATAGCAAACTGGCAGCTATGTTAGGGCATGATGAGGTCGCCGAGAAATATCTTGCCATCGCTAAAGAGATGGCGGTTAAGTGGGAGAAAAAGGCGAACGACGGTGACCACTATAGGCTCACGTTTGACCGCCGTGGCACCTGGAGTCAGAAGTACAACCTGGTATGGGATAAACTGTTGGGATTCAATATTTTTGATCCGAACATCGCGGTTAAGGAGATGGCCTACTATAGAACCCTGCAGAACGAGTACGGTTTGCCGCTCGATAATCGGGCTACCTATACCAAGTCAGACTGGATCATGTGGACGGCTACCCTTACGGGTAACGAGGTGGACTTTAACGCGTTGGTGGACCGTGTCTATACATATGCCAACGAGACCCCCTCACGTGTGCCTCTCTGTGACTGGCATGACACCCGTTCCGGGGCACGGGTGGGCTTTAAAGCCCGTTCGGTGGTGGGAGGCTATTACTTGAAAATGCTGGAACAAAAACTGAATGATTTGCCCCTCGATCAGTAATCGTTCATGATGAATGCATGTAGGCTATACCGTAGCGAGAAATAGTCTATTTTTATGAACATGAATTATTAAAACTAAATACAAAATCGTATGAGGAGAAATGTAATCCTAGTTGTTTTGTTGATGGCCTGCCTCTCGTTGCAGGCTCAATGGCAGCCCGCGGGAGACAAGCTTAAAACCAAGTGGGCATCGCAGATTGATGTGAATAACGTTTGGCCGGAGTACCCGAGACCCATTATGGAGCGGGGGGACTGGTTGAACCTGAACGGGCTTTGGAAGTACGCTATTCAGCCGGTGGGAAAACAGAAACCAGCCTCTTTCGAGGGGGACATCCTGGTCCCGTTCGCCGTTGAATCGAGCCTTTCGGGCGTACAGAAACGAGTGGGTAAGGATAATGAACTCTGGTATCAGCGGGAATTCACGGTGTCTTCCAAGTGGAAAAACAGCAAGGTATTGCTCCATTTCGGTGCAGTGGATTGGAAAGCCGATGTCTGGGTGAATGGCATGAAGGTGGGGCAACACGTTGGTGGATACACCCCCTTCTCTTTCGACATCACTCCTGCCCTCGCGAGTGGGAGCAACACGCTGGTGGTAAAGGTGTGGGATCCCACGGATGAGGGGTATCAGCCGCGAGGCAAACAGGTGAACAAACCGCAGGGTATTTGGTACACGCCGGTCACCGGTATTTGGCAGACGGTCTGGCTGGAGCCGGTACCCGAAACCTATATCAAGAACCTGAAGATTACCCCAGATATCGATAAAAATGTCCTCTTAGTAGAAGCCTCAACCAATCAGTGCGCTCCCACCAGCCGGGTGGAGGTAAAGGTGCTGGAGGGATCGAGCGTGGTGGCAACCGGGCAGTCTATTAATAACCTGCCGGTGGAGGTTCCCATGCCCGAGAACGTGAAGCTTTGGTCACCTGACTCGCCGCACCTCTACGACCTGGAGGTCATCCTGTGGGACGGCAGCAAGCAACTGGACAAGGTGGAAAGCTACGCCGCGATGAGAAAGTTCTCCACTAAACGCGATGGTAAAGGAATCGTTCGCCTGCAGCTGAACAATAAGGACCTGTTCCATTTTGGCCCGCTCGACCAGGGATGGTGGCCCGATGGCCTCTATACCGCTCCCTGCGATGAGGCGCTGGAGTACGATGTGATTAAGACCAAGGATCTTGGCTTTAACATGATCCGTAAACATGTGAAGGTGGAACCGGCTCGCTGGTACGCCCATTGCGACCGCCACGGGATTATCGTGTGGCAAGATATGCCTAGTGGCGATAGAAGCCCAGAGTGGCAGATGAGGCAATACTTCAACGGGGTGGAAAGGTTGCGCTCTCCCGAATCGGAAGCTAACTATCGTCGGGAGTGGAAGGAACTGATCGATTACCTTTACTCCTACCCATCGGTGGGTGTCTGGGTACCCTTTAACGAGGCGTGGGGACAATTTAAAACCGAGGAGATCACGGCGTGGACCAAGCAGTATGATCCCACCCGTTTGGTTAATCCCGCTAGCGGTGGGAACCACTACCCGGTAGGAGATATACTTGACCTACATCAATATCCGGCACCGCAACTCTACCTGTACGACGGGCAACGTGCCACGGTACTGGGTGAGTACGGTGGGATTGGCTGGGCCAATAAAGAACACCTCTGGGAGCCGGACAGGAACTGGGGCTACGTGCAATTCAACAGCGCACAAGAGGTGACGGACGAGTACGTGAAGTATGCTGAGCAACTGAAACAACTGATCATACAGGGGTTCTCGGCGGCGGTTTATACACAGACTACCGATGTGGAGATCGAGGTGAACGGGCTGCTCACGTACGATAGAGCACTGGTGAAAGTGGACGAGCAACGTGTCCACAAAGTGAACCAGGAGATATGCCATATCTTGAACGATTAATTTTACTTTTGACTTTTTGCCTTCCTCTTTCCTCGTGTCTATTTAAGGGGAGAGAGGGTAAGGAAAAGAGATTGAATTATTTTATTGAATGGGATACTACTTCCCTCCTCCGTGTCGTGGAGGATGGAGTGTATCCCCGTTCATGCCTTTTGAAAGACGGCCCGTTATTGCTGGTGTACGAGAATGGGAGAGGCGATGTGTTCGTTACAAGAAGCGAGGATGAAGGCGTGAGTTGGAGCGATCCCGTCGTGGCTTACGCTAAGTTTGAATATGTTGATTCAAACAGTACCACCTCAACGTTGGTGAATTGTGCCAACCCCGAAATAGTACAGCTATCCAATGGGGATGTTTTGTTGGCTTGTAATCTTAGACCTGTTACAGAGGGTGTTTACCCTTTTTCAATCGCGCTGAAACGGAGTAGCGACAACGGTAACACCTGGCTGGATGAAACAATAGTGTATACATGGAGTGTGAATCCCGTGACTGTCAGCTTCAGGCGAGGTCATCGCGATGGTATGCCTGTTGCCGTTCACGATGGGACATTCATTTACGTGGTTGTCGAAGACAACCTGTCGGGACAGTTTAAACCCTATATTATCAAAGGCACCGTGAACACTCCTTGGAGTGAAGCGGTAATGGATGGTTCACCTCATCGTTATTCTGCTTTGCGGAATCCATTACCCGATACGGTGTATGCCGGTGCACCCTACCTCCTGAGGACTTATGAAGGAGTTTACGTTCTCTCGTATCAGACTACAGAAGGTAGAAGCCCCGATTGGAAACGCTCCACCATGGAGGTGGTGGTAAGCGATACGCCCAGGGAGTTTGGCGCTCCTTCCAGACCGTTCGATGTCCCTCTGGCCTGCGAGGCAAAATGGAACTCGTTGGTCGATCTGGGTGATAACAGGGTTGCCGCAATATCCTCTTCAAACTTTGATGGAAAGAAGGTTGGCATTTGGATGATCAAAGGGAAAATTAAATCACGATAAATATGATGAGCCTGCATCACTTGTTTAAATGCCTGTTCGGGTATTTGCTGCTTATCCTCTTATTGATCGGTTGCCGAACCAAAGAGGTGACAACGGAGCCACTTCCTGCTGACTTGGGTACCTACCAAAACCCGGTGGTGAACAAAAGCCTTCCCGATCCCACGATCGTGAAAGCGGAAGATGGCTTATTTTACCTTTACGCGACCGAGAATATCCGCAATGTTCCCATTCACCGCTCTAGCGACTTGGTAAACTGGGAGTACGTGGGAACCGCTTTTACCGATGCAACACGCCCCACCTTTGAACCCAAGGGAGGTATATGGGCGCCCGATATCAGCCGGGTTAACGGTAAGTACGTTCTCCATTACTCCATGTCGGTCTGGGGAGGTGAATGGACGTGCGGGATAGGGGTGGCCACAGCCGATCAGCCGGAAGGCCCTTTTACCGACCATGGGAAGATGTTTCGTAGCAACGAGATCGACGTGCAGAATTCAATCGACCCGTTTTATATCGAGGAGGATGGGGTGAAGTACCTTTTCTGGGGCAGCTTTCGAGGCATCTATGCCATCGAGTTGACGGACGATGCACTGGCAATCAAGCCGGGTGCTGAAAAGAGACGTGTGGCCGGAACAGCTTACGAGGGAACTTACATCCATAAACGAAACGGTTATTACTACCTGTTTGCCTCTATCGGATCCTGTTGCGAGGGGCTGAACAGCACCTACACCACGGTGGTGGGTCGCTCTAAAAGCCTCTTTGGTCCCTACCTCGATAAGAGGGGACGCTCCATGATGGATAACCACCACGAAACGGTGATTCAAAAGAACCACAAGTTCGTTGGCACGGGACATAATTCGGAGATCGTGAAGGATCAGGCGGGGCAAGATTGGATCTTCTATCACGCGGTATCCGTTGACAATCCAAAAGGGCGGCTCCTGATGATGGATCAAGTGAAATGGAAGGACGACTGGCCATACGTGGAGGGGGGAACCCCTTCGCTGGAGGCTCGGAAGCCACTGTTTGACTAATTTGATTTGCGCGGGTTAGTCAGTAGCCGGATGTTTTTTTCTCCTGTGGCAGGCGTTTTTTCTTTGAATAGGACGAACGAGGTTTTTCACAAAAATAACCGCGAATTGACAAATAAGGTGTAAATTTGTACCCACCGTTGAGTCATTGAATATTATTAAATAAAGAAAACAGTATGATGAAAGTTAAACAGTTAATTGGGCTGCTGGTGATTGTCGCCATGGCTACGTGTACGGGAAAGCAGGGGGCTTCTGAGGAGGCAACCACCCTCTCCGGATTAGATAGAAGCCATTTTCAAACGGTGGTGAATGGCGATTCCACCGACCTCTACGTGTTGAAGAACGCGAACGGGATGGAAGTGACCTTAACGAACTACGGGGCACGTCTCGTCTCCGTGATGGTGCCCGACAGGGAGGGCAATTGGCAGGACGTGGTGCTGGGTTTCGAGAATATCGACGACTACGTGAACAGCGATAACAATTTCGGAGCCACCATCGGTCGTTATGGCAACCGGATTGCCAACGGGAAAATAACCGTCGAAGGGGTGGAATACCAACTGCCGCAAAACAACTTCGGCCATACGTTGCACGGTGGCCCGGAGGGGTATGACAGGCAGGTGTTCAAGGCAGAACAGCTCAGCGATCAGTCGGTAGCTTTCACCTACGTGTCGCCCGACGGCGAAGCGGGCTTCCCAGGTACCCTGAACGTGAAGGTAACCATGACGCTCACTGATGACAATGCGATCGACCTGCAGTACGAGGCGGAAACGGATAAAGAGACGGTGGTCAACCTCACCAACCACACCTATTTCAACCTTTCGGGTGATGCCAACAACACTATCCTCGATCACCTGCTGATGATCAACGCGGATCAATTCACCCCGGTGGACGATACCTTTATGACCACCGGTGAGATCCTGCCGGTTGAAGGCACACCCATGGATTTCAGAACGGCCACCGCCGTGGGAGAACGGATCGATCAGTACGAGTATGACCAGTTGAAGAACGGCGACGGGTATGACCATAACTGGGTGTTGAATAGCGGTGGAGATGTCTCGCAGTTGGCTGCCACGGTCTACTCGCCGGCTACCGGCATACAGCTCGAGGTGTACACGGTTGAGCCTGGCCTGCAGGTTTACACCGGGAACTTCCTGGATGGAACCCTTACCGGAAAGAGAGGTGCTGTATACAACAAGCGTACAGCCATCTGCCTGGAGACGCAAAAATATCCCGATTCGCCGAACAAGGCCGCCTGGCCCTCTCCTTACCTCAAACCGGGTGAGAAGTACACCAGCCGCTGTATTTACAAGTTCACAGTACAGAACTGATGTAATAACCTGACCGTTGGCCAACGTGCATGGGAAATGGGTTTTGCGGCATGGCAATGAAATAACGGAGGTCGAATGAATAGAAGAAACTTCATATGGTCGTTGGGCTCTGTTTTTCTCGCGAACAGTATGGTGCGGGAGATTCAGGCAGCGATAAGAAACAGTCCGGGGGTAAAGCCGATAGAGGGTTCATGGATCGAGTTCCAGCATCACAACCCGGCCGAAGGCAAATATTGGGATGAAACCTTGAAGGCTTTTTCGGCCGAACAGTGGGATGCGAAAGTAAAGGAGATAGCCGATGCCGGGATTAAGTATCTTGTATTGCTGAGTGTAGCCATTAACGATAAAGCTTTCTATCCCTCTTCGTTGCAGCCACCACATGAGATGGGGTGTGAAGACCCACTGGAGGCGGTGTTGAATGCGGCGGACAAGTATGGTGTGAAGTTTTTTGTCAGCAACGGTTATTTGGGGAATTGGAGGAATATTTACGAGGTGATGACGGATCCCTCGGTCGATAAATTGCGGTCGAAAGTCATAAATGAGGTCGCGGAAAAGTACGCTCACCACGATAGCTTCTACGGTTGGTACTTTCCGGATGAAACAGGTATTTCGGGATACTATGCAGACTTTTTTATCGATTACGTGAATAGATTTTGCCGCGAGATGGCAAAAGTGACTCCCGGTGCGAAAACATTAATCGCTCCCTATGGTACTAGAAACGTGAAGGCCGATGATACATACGTGTCTCAACTGGAACAGCTAGAGGTGGATTTCATCGCGTATCAAGATGAAGTAGGCGTAGAGAAGAGCAGCGTGGAAGAGAGCGCGTTGTTTTTCGAACGCCTTTACACGTTGCACCAAAAGGCGGCAAAATCACGGCTGTGGGCCGATGTGGAGGTATTTTGCTTCGAGGATCAAGTATACAAAAGCGCGTTACTGCCGGCACCTGCTGAGCGGGTAGTGCGGCAATTGCAAGCGGTCTCACCCTACGTGGAGAAAATATTCATTTACCAGTACCCGGGGTTGATGAATAAACCAGGCAGTAGGGCTTTCGCGGGACATCCCGAATCTGAAATTCTTTACACGAAGTTATCGGACAGCGGCTTTATCAATCATAGGTAAATATTTCTCGTGATACTGGCAGTAGGGGACGAGTCCGCAGCTCTCGCACTTGGGCTTGCGTGCCACGCATATGTATCTGCCATGCAGGATAAGCCAATGGTGCGCCTTAGAGAGCAGCTCCGACGGGATATGCTTCACTAGCTCCTTCTCGGTCTCGAGGGGTGTCTTGGAGTTGTTGGTAAGCCCAAGGCGGTTGGCTACCCGAAAGACGTGCGTGTCTACAGGCATGGCGGGAAGGTCGAACGCGACCGACAGGATCACGTTGGCCGTCTTGCGTCCCACACCCGGGATGGTGAGCAGCGAGTCGATATCGGCGGGTACCACGCCATTGAACTCGGTAACCAGCTTCTGGGCCATACCAACTAGGTGTTTCGCCTTGTTGTTGGGGTAGGAGCAGGACTTAATGTACTCGTAAACCGCTTCTGGTGTAGCGACGGCCATCACTTCCGGTTCGGGGAACGCCTCGAACAGGGCAGGGGTAATCAGGTTCACCCGCTTGTCGGTGCACTGCGCGGAGAGGATTACCGCCACCAACAATTGGAAGTTGTTCGTGTAATCTAGCTCCGTCTCCGCCGATTCGGCATTGGCCTGGAACCATTCGATCACCTTCGCGTAACGCTCTTTCTTGGTCATATCTCTTTATTCTACAGTGTCTTGTCCTGCAGTGCTTTATGGCGCGGTGTTGCTTTCCTTACCGCTTTACAACTTTTTGAATGCAAAAAAAATCGATTGCCTTTATTTTCCTTTATCGTTTGATCTCATCCGATAGTGGAATGAAACGGGCGCTTAAATCGGGATCTTCCATATCGGGATCGAGCGGAAACATGGGGCGGTTGATCCGTTGGTAGGGGATGCGGGTGAGGTCTTGATCTACACCGCCCGGGGTGAGAGCCATCACCCAGTCATTCCTCATCTCGTACAACTCGACTGTCAAGTACCCTATTTTAATCACCAGGATGTCGGTCTCGCGGGGATTCAATCCCAGGTCGGTGAATTGCCGTTCGTAATGGAAAGCGTTCCTCTGTTCCGTCACGATGACCTGTACGTTTCCTCGTTTAATGACTGCCTCGTTGTTGCCCTCCCTCTCTTTGATGGCCGTTACTTCACCTCGTAAGCGGAAAGGGGGTGCGGAGCGATCGTCCACTAGTGCACCGACCATTCCATCGACTTGACCTCCTACACCCACTTCAAAGGCCTGTTTCACCACTTCCGGTCCCGGGATGGAGGCGTAAATCAACGACTTGCTATTGCGGCGCTGGAACTCGGGCCGCTTGAAGATCTCGTGTAGCGTCCACGTAACGTCCCCCGCGCCCCCAGCCGTCGGGTTATCCCCCATATCGCTGATGATAAATGGCTTTTTGTCGCTGGCCAACGCTTGGTTTAACGCGTCATCCAAGTAAGTAGTGGGAGCCACGAACTCGAATTGCTTCCGTACGTTCCAGAACTGTTTGGCCAATGTCTCGGCCGCTTTGCCAACCGCTTCCTGATCATCGCCGTACGCCATGACCACGCCATGGTTGCGCGGTTCATCGGCCCACGGGTAGGACATCCAGATGGCGGCATCGATCACCTTGTCATCCTCCGGTGTTAAGACCGAGGGGATCTGAGCGTACAGGCTCTTGCCGGGTTCCACGCGGGTGCTGGTCTTTTCGCCGGGCAGTAAGATGGGTACCGGTATCCACGCTTTATATTTCGGTTTCCCTTTACCGCTTTCCAACCGTTGGAGCAGGTTGGTCACTGCCCTTTTTTTCGATTCAAGGGCATCCTCGTGGGGAGCCAATCGGTAGCAGGTGATCAGGTCGCTATTCTGCGCAAGCCTTGGTGAAACGCAGCCATGAAGGTCCATCGAGGTGGAGATCAACACGTTGGTTCCCACCACCTCACGTACACGGATTATCATGTCCCCCTCGGGGTCGTCTAACCCTTGCACGCTCATCGCACCATGGATGTCAAAAAAGAGGCCATCCAGGGGGAGCGTCTCTTTTAGCATGTCTAACGTTTTGGTGACGAGTGACTCGTACGCTTCACGAGTGACGATTCCACCCGGCATGGCATGCCCCCTGAGGGTGGGGAGCCACACTGCCCGGTCGATAAGGCCAGAGTCGGGCGAAAAGAAAGGGTAGTAGGAGAACACATCTTCTCCCACTCGCGCCCGGAAGGCCTCCTCGTGCGTTACCGCCGGGGAGAAGGTGCTGGATTCGATGGCGATCCCGGCGATGGCAATCCTTGGGAGGTCGTTCTTGTCGGCTCCTTGCTTGCAGCCCGAAACCAAAAGGAGCAGGGCGATGGCTAAAATGATGTCTATTGTTTTCATAAGATTAATATGTTTAATTATATAGTGTATGGAAATTTTGATGTTTAAAAGAGATGTCGGTTTCAATGCTTTATGAGTTATTGTATGTTATTGATCACGTGGAGGGTATGCATCGAAACGAGGGCAGCGGTTTCGCTGCGCAGTCGGGTTTCACCAATGTTCACCGGCTCAAACCCTTGCTCAACGGCTTGTTCAACCTCCTCTTCACTGAAATCGCCCTCGGGACCGATTAGGATCAGCGCGTTCTCACCTTTGCGGTAGGTCTGTACCAACTCCTCCTTGGGGAGGTCGTGGCAATGCGCGATGAACTTCCTCCCTTGAAAGGGCCGTTTGACAAACTCTTTAAATGGAACCATCGCTTCCACCTCAGGTAGATAGGCCTGTATCGATTGCTTCATGGCAGAAATCACGATCTTCCGAAGCCGCTCGACTTTAATCTCTTTTCGCTCGGAATAGCGGCAGAGTAGGGGGGTGAACCGGTCGATCCCTATCTCCGTACCCTTTTCCAGGAACCACTCGTTCCGATCCATCTGTTTGGTCGGTGCGAACGCGATCTGGAGGGAGAACGATCTGTGTGTTGCTGCTTCAGCTTGATGACGGATGGCCACGATGCACTGCTTGGGATGCGCTTGAACAAGCTCGCAATAGTAAAATGAACCCTTTCCATCGGTGACGGTCACCATCTCCCCCTCTTGGGTTCGTAACACCTTCACGCAGTGGTACGACTCCTCTTCGGGTAGTACCGGGCTTTCAAGGATATTTGGGCAGTAGAAAAGGATTCCGTCCATCTGTTCTGTTTTTTTATGCTTCCGTTTTTTATTTGGAATGTCTTTTCTGGGCTTATCCGAGAGGCTTTTCCCGTTGCATGACTTTTATAAATTCATCATGAACGGCTCTCCCGGCGGTTGATCTCGTCCCGTAGACGGGTTGCCAGCTCGTAATCCTCTTCGTTGACCGCGGCTTCGAGGCGATTTTTTAACGTGTCTAAACGAAGTTCAGACAACTCTTCCTCCCCGCTCTCCTCCGAGGATAAAGATTCGCTTGACGAGGTCGTGGGGCGTTCGTCAAACACGATTGCCATATTCCGCATGATTTCCCGCGTGGTGTAAATTGGGGAACGCGTGCGGATGGCCAACGCAACGGCGTCTGACGTGCGCGAATCGATCCGGTACTCCTTCCCATTTTGTTCAAGCAACAGCTCCGAGAAGAAAGCTCCATCCTCAAACTTGTGGATGACCACCTCTATCAGTTGAATGCCTAGCTCTTTAAAGATGGAGCAGATAAGGTCGTGCGACAGAGGACGGGGTGGCGTGATGCCCTCCATGACGATCGCGATGGATTGTGCCTCCGGTGTCCCTATCACGATGGGGAGGCGGCGGATGCCGTTCTCCTCGGCAAAGATGAGCGCGTATGCCCCGGCTTGTACTTGGCTGAAGGATATGCCCAGTATCGATAGCTTTATTAGATTGCTCTTCATTCTGCGTTAGGTTTTTTGACCCTCTTTAACGGTTTACAAATCTACTAAAAAAACTCTACTTCCTTCACAAGAGAGTGGGTGAAAATCGAAAATGTGGGTCGATTTTAGTGTGATATGAAAAAAATGTTGTACCTTTGTGCTCGCAAATCGACATGGTGGATATAGCTCAGTTGGTTAGAGCGTCGGATTGTGGTTCCGAAGGTCGCGGGTTCGAGTCCCGTTTTCCACCCAAGCCTCAACTTTCAACTACTGTAAATGAGGTTTTTATCTTCATAAGATTTGTTTTAGGTAATCACGTATTGAAAAATACGTGATTTTTTTTGGTGCTGAATCGAACAGGATCCCGTATGTTTTTACTGAGTCCTTATCTATGTCATACCTGCTCGCGTCGAAACTCAGAGCAGATGATCGCGGCGGCAGTCGCCACATTCAGCGACTCTGAGGTGGCTCTTCCCGGTGGGAAACTGGGAATGTAGAGACGCCTGGTGACCCTCTTTTCCACCTCTCGACTAATTCCCTTCCCTTCGCTGCCCAACACGACGATTCCCGTGTCGGGAAGTACCTCCTCGTATATGTTGTGTCCGTCTAAAAAGGTCCCGTAGATGGGTAGTTGCTCCTGTTCTCGTAGGAAACGTGCCATATCCGTGTAGATCACCTTTACCCGTGCGATGGCCCCCATGGTAGCCTGTACCGTTTTGGGATTATATATATCGGCGGTATCGCTGGAACAGATGATCTGTTCAATACCGAACCAATCGGCGATACGTACGATCGTGCCCACGTTCCCCGGGTCTTGCACGCCATCAAGGGCCAAGCTAATACCACGGTTAATGTCAAGCTGCTTGGCATCATGGTTGGGCTGATGAAAGAGGGCGATTACCGGGGGCGGGGTTTTCAAGAATGTGGCCCGCTTCAATTCAACTTCGGAAGCTATGATGATCTCGTCGGCCGATATATCCGGGTGGGTATCCAACCATTCGGGAAGGGCTGCCAGAAAGTAGCAGCGGCTGTTTTTCAGTAGTTCCGATACCAGCTTGTCCCCCTCGGCCACGAAGAGTTGGTGTTCGTCACGGAACTTCTTTCCTTTAAACGAACGGATCAATTTTATCTTGTTGCGGCTTAACCCCATATCGTATTGCTTGTTGTGAATTGTTACACCCAGGTTACTTCGCCCGTAAAATTACTGTTTCGGGCTGATATATCAAAAAATAGGGTAAACATATCAGCCAAGAATCGGGAAAGTAGTAAAAAAATGTTATCTTTGCAAAGCTGAAAAGAGTTCCTGATTGGAAATTCTCTCATGAGACTTTAAAAAATTTTAATATAATAACCGTTTTATTGCAACGTATATGAACGACAACGCGTTAATGAACAAGGCGGCCGATACGATTCGAATCCTATCGGCGTCAATGGTAGAGAAAGCTAAGTCGGGTCATCCCGGTGGCGCCATGGGAGGTGCAGATTTTATCAACGTCCTTTACAGCGAGTTTTTGGAGTACGATCCGGATAACCCGACTTGGGAGTCCAGGGACCGTTTCTTCCTTGACCCGGGGCATATGTCGCCCATGTTATACTCCGTACTCTGTTTGAGTGGGAATTACACCCTAGAGGAGTTACAGAGCTTCCGTCAGTGGGGCAGTCCCACGGCGGGTCATCCCGAGATCGACCTGAAACGGGGTGTGGAGAATACTTCCGGCCCACTGGGTCAAGGCCACGCTTTCGCCGCGGGTGCAGCCATCGCCGCCAAGTTCCTCCAAGCACGCTTAGGTGATGGGATGAACCAAACAATCTATGCCTTTATATCTGACGGGGGTATTCAGGAGGAGATTTCCCAAGGAGTGGGTCGGATTGCCGGCCATTTGGGACTGGATAACCTGATTATGTTTTACGATTCAAACACGATTCAACTCTCCACTACCACTGATGAGGTCACGAGCGAAGATGTGGCATCGAAGTACGAAGCGTGGGGGTGGTACGTGATCACGATCGACGGGAACGACGTGGACGAGATACGGGAGGCACTCACCGAGGCGAAAGGGGTAAAGGGACAGCCTACCCTGATCATTGGTGATACGGTGATGGGGAAAGGGGCGTTGACCGCGGATAACACCTCGTTTGAAAATCAAATCTCTACTCATGGACAACCCTTGAG